>CAVXVD010000108.1:0-157142 GCA_963765015.1 uncultured Acidobacteriota bacterium
GCTGTTGACGCCTGGACGCGTACGTATTGCTGTCGCCGATATTCTGGGCGCGCTCGTCATTGCGGAAATCCATGACCAGCGGACGCATGGGCGTGTAAGCCTCGCTGGTCGTCTTCCAGGCGAGGGAGTAGATGTAGGGCAGCATGCGGTAACGCAGACGATCGAAGTTCACCAGAATGGTTTGCGCGTCCGGCCCGTAAGACCACAGTTCGTTTTCATCCGGATGGCGGGTGCCGTGAACGCGCAGGATCGGATTGAAGGTAGCAAACTGAAACCAGCGCACGAATAGTTCGCGGAACGCCGGGTCGCTCGGATTGCCAAAAACAAAGCCGCCGATATCAGTCGTCCAATAGGGAATTCCGGAAACTACAAAATTCAAGCCTGCGGGAATCTGGCGGCGATAGCTCCACCAATCGGAGTTGATATCGCCCGACCACGCGGTCACGCTATTTCGTTGCGATCCTGCAAAGGCCGAGCGCGAGAGGATGTACACCCGTTTCTCGTCGGATGTGCTGCGCTGCCCCTGGTAGACCGCCTCCGTGTCGAGCAGAGGATATGCATTGACGTAACGATTGCCGCTGCCCGCTGCGAGCTTGTGATTCAGCAAAATGTTCTCTTCCTGGCCTTCGGTCTCCGGTTCGGTCGTGTCCATCCACCAGGCGTCGGCGCCAATGCTGAACAATCCCTTGTTCACCAGGTCCCAGTAATATTTGCGGGCCTCGGGGCTGGTAGCGTCATAAACGGCCATCTGCGTTGGTATGGTAGGGCGGCTTGGCGAATTTGAATTTGTCGACGAACCACCCTTGGCTTTCCATGTAGTCGTAGTTTGTCGAACCCGGCTCAAAGAATGGCCAGATCGAGATCATCAGGTGGAAGTTCTCGCTGTGCAGTTGAGCGATCATGGCCTTCGGGTCAGGATAGTTCTTGTTGAAGACGAATTCTCCCTTGCGATTCCACCAGAACCAGTCCTGCACGATGTTGTCGACGGGAATGTGCAACTCGCGATACTTGCGCGCCACACCCAGTATTTCGTCCTGCGATTTGTAGCGGTTCTTACATTGCCAGAATCCGTAGGCCCATTTGCCGAACATGGGGACCTGCCCCGTGAGGTCGCGATAGCTGGCGATGATCTTGTCGAAGTCCGGTCCGTAGAGAAAGTAGTAGTCGATGACGCCGGCCACTTCAGAGCTGATATACAGAGAGTTGGCAAAGCGGTTATTGAAACGGCTGCGGGCGGTGCTGTTCCAGAAGATGCCGTAGCCCTTGCTGGAAAGCATGAGCGGGACAGATATGTTGCTGTTGTCCTGGGAAATGTCGACCGACTCGCCGCGGTAGTTCCACACACCAGCTTGATGCTGGCCGAGACCGTAGAGTCCTTCGTGAGATCCATAGATGCTCAGGAAGGATTCAGCGCGATACGTATCCTCTCCGTTTACTTTCTCTGCCGACATCTTGCGCGTAGCTTCCTGTACGAGCCGGTCGCCGCTGATTTCGGAGTACGTGATAGCTCCGTCCTTGCGGGTGACTGTGACCTTTAGCAAGGCGGTGCTGAGCGTGACCGCGTCATCGCTGGACTGCATGGTCCATTTGGCCGAGGGCCAGCTGTCTTTGAGAACGACGAAATCCGAACGCTTCGGGAACGAAGCGGTCGGCGAGTAGAGCACGTGAATGATCGAGTCCGAGCAGACTTGCAGTTTCAGAGTTCCCGTGCCCATGGAAAAAAGCACGCCGTCCGCTTGCTGTTGAGTCTTCTGAACCGGATTCATCGGTGCCCACTGTCCTTGTGCGGAGGCCGACAACAGGCAGAAGAAGACTGCGACCAGAAATATACAGGCCGAATTCGGCTCTTTTCGATTGGTCATCGGGAATCTTGCCCTCCACCAGGCAAGGTTATAACCGTCGGTTCCAGCGCCCGGAAGCTGGAACGATTCTGAAAGAAATAGCAAGGCGAAGGGTAGCACGGCGAAACCAGGATTTCACTCTCACTCGAACAAGAAGGGAGTGTGGCGCAGTTCTAACTAAACTGCACCACTATGGAACGAGAGGGGCGGAATTGTATTTGGGAGGTCTGGATGTTTCGGTTGTTCCTCATTGCGTCGGCCCCGCCTCCTTGGTTGGATCGCACAGGCCGTTGGTGGGCTGCGTATTCAGAATCTGGGTCCAGGGCGTTCCATTCGGACCCTGCAACAACGCTGGAGTTGTGAAATCGAAAAACTCGCTCATGTCTCGTGAAGGATCCTGCCAGTAGGCGTCGCGAGCTGTCAGCGCCTTTACCCCAAAAGTTTCTTCGATGTATGCGAGAATCGCCGTGTAATCGCGCGGGGTGTGCGAGACGAAGTTCGGCTTGGCATATGGAGAGATCACGATGACGGGCACGCGGAACCCAGTGAGATTGAACGTCCCGGCGATATTGGTCCCTACGATGCAGTAGTTCGGAGACCCGTTATTCGGGTCAGGACACTGCCCGGGGGCGTATTGATCCGGCAACGGGACCATGAAAGGCGGTACGTGATCGTACAAGCCGCCGCCTTCGTCGTAACTGAGAATGAAGATGGAATCCTGCCACGCATCGCTCTGCATAAGCGCTGAGATGATCGACTGCACGTAGGATGCACCCTTCTGAATGTTGTTGAGGGGATGTTCGTCGAGGCCGCTCTCGCCCGAGCCGCTGTCGATAAAGATTACTTGCGGGAGAGCTTTGTCCGGATCGCAGGGACCTCCGCTGCAGGTTCCGGCGAGCCGGTTCATCAGATCGCTGACGGGAAAGGTCTTGGGTTCGATCGCCGGATCGAAAAAGTCAGCGAAATTGGCCAGGAAAATTCCGTCTTTGTAGTAATACAACCAGCTGACGTTGGCGGTGTTCATGGCGCGGAAGATGGTCGGCGCCGCGTATTCGGGATGCCCGGAATCGTCGGGATATTCATGCCCGAACGATGTTGCCGCCATCAGGTACATGCGATTCGGCACGGTGTTAGCCAGGATCGGCGAGTGCCAGCTATCGCTTGTGGCGAAGAACGTCGCCAGGTCGTAGTAATAGGGCAGATCCTGCTGGTTGTAGTAGCCCATGACACGCGTGCCGTTTGGGTCGTCGCTATCGGGAACAGACGTACTCGAGTCCAGGAATCCCATCATGCCGAAGGAGCTGTTGGTGAATGTTGTAGTGGTGGCCCATGCGGCGTCGCCCCCAACCAGCGACGTATCGTGATGACTTTCTTCCCAAGCGGGGCTTATCCCGCCGGTACACATCGAAGGTTCGTGAAAGGGCTGGACCTGTGCGCCCGTGTGGGAGTTCGTAAGGGTAACAGTGGGACTGAATGCGTCGATAGTCTGTGTATCGGTGATGCCATACTGCGCCAGCCGAGTCGCCCGGTACGCCCCGAGTTGTCCCAGGTACATATCGAACGAACGATTTTCCTGGAGCATGAAGAAAATGTGTTTAATGACGCCGGTACTGGCGGTGCCAAGCGTCACGGTCGCAGAACTGGCGACGGTCGTCGTGCTGTTCACTCCTGCGGTTGCCGTGTAGGTGGTGCTAGAGGACGGCGCGACTGTTGCGGTTCCTTGGGGCAGCGCGCACGGATTGCAGACCGAGTTTCCCGAACCGTCGGCGATGGACAATGAGGTCGCCGTGCCGCCCGTAATCTGCCACGACAGGGTCGACGACTGACCGGAGGTGACGGTGCTCGGGGATGCAGTGAAGCTCAACGTGAACGGGACGGTGACGGTCAGGGTCTGCGGAGCAGTTGTGCCACCCGGTCCTGTCGCCGTAATGGAGTAAGTGGTAGTTGCTGTGATCGGAGCGACGGCGTTTCCGGAGGTCGGCAAGCCGCTCTCATCGGGTTGCAGTACGGACGGGGTGATGGTGACTGCGGTCGCGTTTGCGGTGGCCCATGTGATGGTTGTGCTCTGGCCCCCGCTGACGGTTGTTGGACTGGCGGTGAACTGTGTGATTTGCGGAGCAGCATTCTGTGCCACCTGCACCATCGCGGTTTGCGGTGAACTGCTTCCGCCCGCACCGGTCGCCACCGCCGTGTAGGTTGTTGTCTGGGTGGGCGAGTCCGTTATGCTGCCACTCATCTGCGAACTTGTGGTCACTGTGCGCGTAGTTGTGCCGGCCGCGGCCGTGATGGTCACTGAGGTCGCGTTCGATGCCTGCCACGTCAGCGTGACGCTTTGGCCTGCTGCGATCGTGGATGGACTGGTCGTCAGTGATACGGTGGGTGTCGTGGTGACATGTGCGGAGCCGCCCCCACAGGAGCAAAGGATGCCTGTGGCGAGCAGGGCAATTCCTGAACTGATATGACGAAGAGATTTCATGTCGTGTACCGTTCCCCCGATTCAAGTACGACGAGCCACACTCAGATGCGAAAGTACGAGATTAAGTTGCTGAGAGAAAAGGTAGCCGGCATACTGCACTGCGACGGAGTTGATAAGAGGAAGGACTTATAAAGAGCACTTCGTAAAGTCCTATTAAAGCGAGGTTTAAAGGAGTTTGCTGAATTTTCCCTGCGCCGTACGAGGCGAGTTTAGTCAGCGTTTATTTCCATCTGAAGTGGTGGTAGCGCGGGTTGATCGGGATGCTGTGGATCTCTCCAGAACACATGGAAGCACTCGCCAGTATTTTGCGAGTGCCAGGTGCTGCCATCTTGGTATCTCACCGAATTGGGAAAAAATACCCAGCCCAGAACTTTTTGTGCGCTGGCGGGTGGAACGCCGGATTTTTCCAGATCCTGCTGTTCTCCCGGCGAGAGAGGCTTCGCCGAGTGCCAATCACCGTTGAATACACGGCGGAGATCCTGCGGAGCTAGAAACATCTCGGATGTGAGACTGAAGTTGTCGATCGTCTTGCCGCTTGTATTTCTGACGGTTAGAGAAAATTTCTCCGGATTGTTCCAGAAATTCCCCTCGACCAAGGTCAGTGGACAGGTTCGCGTCTGTGGCGGATAAATCGTATAAACCGCCATCATTCCCCCTTCCATATGATCGTTCACGTGGCAGTGAAACATCCATGTCCCAGGATTGTCGGCGAGCATGTCTACGGTTTTCATGCTTCCGGGAAGAAGTTCGATCACATCCGTATGCCGGCCTTCGTCGGTCACTATTTCTCCGTGCCAGTGCGGAGTGTGCAGGTCGATCTCGTTTCCCATCCCCAGCAGATACCAGCGCACTTTCTCCCCTTGTTTCATATACAGGCCGGGAAGATTGCCGAAGACATATCCGTTGATGGAATAAAGCAACCCGGCGGGCTTGCCTCCCATTTCGTCGAAGATCATGAAGGAAGCGACAAATTCGCGCTCCACATCTTTAGGGGATCCATCGGGCTTGGCTTTGCCCTTCGCCGTAACGATGATCGGACCTAGCAGGCCGGCGTTGATCTCCATGGCGGCATCGACATGTGAGTGATACCACCACACAATCGAACTGGGCTGGCCTTTCCCCGGACCGCTGCCTTCGTTGGCGAACCAGTGATAAACGTAGCGTCGTCCCGGAGCGACGCGGTCGCCTTTGCCAAAGGGAAGGTAAAGCGCACCTTCGTTGTCCTTGTCATAGCGCAAGCCATGAGGATGCATGCCGTGGGGGAGATGGGATCGATTTAGAAATTCGACGACAATCTCGTCGCCCACTTCCGCGCGGATCATCGGCCCAAGGATTCCTAGCCAGTCCGGTTGCGCCTTCTTCGTGGTGAAAGTGTTGTCCGTGTATTCGATGAATCTAGTCTTCTGCCACTCTAGCTTGAGCCACGGTCGGATGGGCACGGCAGTCAGTAGATTGACACCGCTGGGAGCATAGTTCCAGGTGACATCTTCAGCAGCAATGTAATAGTGCCGGGTCGCGGCCAGGCAGGTAGAAAAAGAAAAGAATACAAGACCAAGAGAAAGCCCAACCGCGCGCAGGGATCTCATAAGAATCATTATCCCATCACTCAGATTGTTTCGAAATCACACGCAGAAACGATTCAGTCCGCACATTCGGCTTTGAAATACCATCCCGACAGCAGCAGTCAGCGGGCGGTAAGCACCGTTCAAGGCCGACCAAAATTTCTCTGCCCCCTGCCGTTCGAGCGGCCATCGCGCCTAACTCACGGCGTCGGCGCGGCGAGGCTGCAAGTGCCGTTTGTGTTCTGGCTCGGCGGGCTTGGAGGCGTAGCCCACGGGACATTCACGAAGTCGAAGAACTCGTCCATGGTTGCGGCAGGGCTCGTTCCTGCTTGAGCGGTCGACCAATACGCGTCACGCGCCGTCAGCGCGGGCACATTGAAGCGCTCCTCGACAAAGTTAAGCCATGCGGTTGTGTCCCTCACGACATGGGAGACAAAATTCTTCTTGGCAAACGGAGAAATCACGATTAGGGGGATGCGATATCCGGTCATGCCGAAGCTGCACACGCCAGTCGTCTGATTGGCGCCGTCGCACGCGTTCAAGGGTTCTAAATCGATGGGATATTGGTTGGTGTTGGGATCTGGCACCGGGACAGGCTGGGGCTGGACGTGATCATAAAACCCTCCTGCCTCGTCGTAGGTGAAGATCATCGCCGAGTCTTTCCAACTCTGGCTGGTCATAAATGTGTTGATCAATCCGGCGGCGTAAGCCGCTCCGGTTTGAACGTTTTCAGGGTAATCGTCGGAATCGGAGGGATGTTCGTCGAGCCCCGCGTTGGATGCCGGCTCGATCAGCGATACTTGAGCCAGCGTTCCACTCTGCACATCAGATGTAAATTGCGAGATTGGAACGAAATTCTGGTACAACGAGGGCGTGGCTTGCACTTGCGTTTCGAAATTGAACATATTCACGTATGAGACATTCGCAAGACACTGATTGAGCTCGCTTCCGGTGTCACCCGAACAGGCGGTGCCGTCTGGGTTGACATACACTCTCCAGGTAATGCCCGAGGTTTGTAGAGCCTGGAAAATAGTTGGGCTTGAGAATGGAGCCTGATCGCTGCCATTGCTGCCCGGAGGGTACGCGTATCCGTCTGAGGTAGCCGCCAGGATGTAGGCTCGATTCAATTGCGTGCGGCTCATCACCGGAGAAAACCAGTTGTCGGACGTGGCGAAATTGCTGGCCATGAAGTAGTAATAGTTCAAATCGGCATCGGTGAAATACCCCATTGCCCGGTAGCCGTTAATATCGTTCACGGGTGGATAGCTGCTCGGGTATTGCCGCGCATCATTCGCAGCTGCTTCTACGAACCCGTTGCCCAGCCAGTTCACCGTGTTCGGATAGCTGAATGCATCGTTCCAATCTAGATGAGCTTCATTCCAAAAAGGGCTTATCTCTTCCGTGCAAACCGATTGCGCATGGAAGGAAGGAACCGGCGTTGCGCTGGGATCTGGAACACAAACGTCAGCGCCGCCAGGATTCGAGGGATCGCACGCCGGGTTGGTTGGGATTAAAGCAGCGTTCGCCGGAGGCGTGAACTGCGGGAGCCCGTTGAACGCCTGATTCGCGATTCCGTTATTTGCCCAATACTGCTGCATATATCCGAAATAGCTGTCGAACGATCGATTCTCCTGCGCAAAGAAAATGATGTGATTCAGGCTTTGCAGTGTTCCGCCAAGCGCGAACGTTGCCGTGACATTCGAGGCCGCGCTCAGTGTCACCGCGCAGGTGCTGTTGCCCGTGCACGCGCCGGACCATCCCGAAAAATTGTTGGGCAGGGTCGTAGTTTCGGTCAACGTCACCGCGGTATTCGGCGGAAATGTTGCCGTGCAATCCGTCGCTGCACCGGTTGTGCAATTAATTCCTGCGGGACTGCTGCTCACCGTGCCCGTGCCGTTTCCCGACATCGTGACAGTCAATGCATCGCCAGGATTGAAGATGGCGGCGACGTTTTCAGCGGCGGAAATGGTTAAGCTGCATGTCGACATGCCCGAACAGGCGCCGCTCCAACCTGCAAAATAGTAGGTGGCTCCTGGGGTTTCGGTCAGAGTGACTTGCGTACCTCCAGGAAAGCTCGCAGTGCACGTGCCCGGGCACTGAATACCCGCCGGGATGCTGGTGATTGTACCTTCGCCCGCTGCCGGTGCGGTCACCGCCAGTTGAAAGGTCGACGTTGAAGTAGGTGAAACCAAACCCTGGCAACCTACCAGGACGGACGAAAGGGCACACAGAGCTACACAATAGATCGAAGACGACAGAGTCATCGCAAGATCCCCCCAGGCGCGCATGCTTGGATGAGGTTAGGTTGGGGTTGGTTGGTTATGCCGCGTAGGCAAGCAGGATCTGGAAAGAGCCGAGAGTAATACTGTTTTCAACCGGATAGGCTAGGAAAGATGCGGTGGATTGCTTTTGTGCTCGTCCACCCCTAGTTCAGTCACACCTTCGCAATGCGGCACCGGCAGCGATCGATCCCGACCACTCTGGTGGACGAAGTGCGCTGCAACAATATTGTGCGCTTATGAAAAATGCCGAGAACGTAGCTCGTGAGCAAGTTCGGAGCTAACGGCAAATCAGACGAGTGACTGGAAGAAAATTTTGGAGGCGCGGGTCGGAATCGAACCGACGCATAAAGGTTTTGCAGACCTCTCCCTTACCACTTGGGTACCGCGCCCCTGCTCAATCGGTCGGCGTTCCGTAACGGAGGATATCCATCTGCGGAGCACGAGCAACTTGGAAATAATAGAAATCTGGAGCGGGAGACGGGATTTGAACCCGCGACTTCGACCTTGGCAAGGTCGCACTCTACCACTGAGTTACTCCCGCTCGCCCAAAAATTATACCGCATTTGGTCTTGCTTACGCCCGATTCCGAGCAGAACCAGCCAGTTACCACAGTGCCCCGTACTCGCGATGCGCCGATCTTTTGTGGCCGCCCGATCGAGAGCGGAAGGGATTGTGACCACCTGCAGCTTTGCACTGTTCACCCGCGGTTCCATGTTCTGCGAGCGCCCATGGGCCATGCAATTACGCTAGTTCGACTTCAATCTTCTTGGCGGCGCGATCCAGCTTGGTGATCCGGAAACTCCGCACCTGTCCGGCCCGCGCAGGTTCAGCCTTCGGAGTTTCTCCGCCGCCGCTCTTCCAGCGTGCCTGCAGCATGGAACTCAGAGAAGACAGATCAGCCTTGGCCACCTTCGGCGTCTCGATCTTAGCCGGAGCGGCTTCGCTCGCTTTGCAGGTCGCATGGATGCCTTCGCCCAATTCCACGCGCGTTCCCGCTTCGTCCATCAAGCGCCCAGTCACCGCGTCGCCTTCGTTATGTTCCGCGAGGTATTCGTCGATTCCAGTCGGGACCAGCTGTTTCATGCTCAGCTTCATCTGCCGTTTTTCCGAATCGATGCCCAGCACCAGAGCTTTGACGACCTGGCCGACACGAAGCACATCCGCCGGCTGATTGATCCGCTTTTCCGCACTGATCTCACTGACGTGGACCATGCCCTCGACGCCTTCAGAAAGCTGGACAAAAGCGCCGAATTTCATCAGGCTCGTTACCGGGCCTTCAACCTCCGAGCCCACCGGGTAGCGCTGCGGCACGTCGACCCACGGATCTCCGAGCGCTTGTTTGAGGCCTAGCGCGATGCGGCGTTCGGGCACACTCACCCCAAGAATCACGACTTCGACGGTTTCTCCCGGTTTCACCACGTCGCTGGCCTTGCGGATTTTTCCCTTCGACCACGACATCTCAGAGATGTGAATAAGGCCTTCAATACCCGGTTCCAGTTCGACGAACGCTCCGAATTCCATCAGCCGGGTCACCGTGCCGCGCACGCGATCCCCGGCTTTGAATTTTCCGGGGACGGCATCCCAGGGATGCGGTTGAAGCTGCTTGAGTCCCACCGAAATGCGCCGCTTGTCGCCTTCGCTCGCGACCTTGAGCACCTTCACATCGACCGACTGCCCAACCGACAGTACGTCGGCTGGTTTGTTAACCCGCCCCCAGGCGATGTCGCTTACGTGCAGCAGTCCATCGACGCCGCCGAGATCGACGAAGGCGCCGTACTCGGTCAGGCTGCGAACCGTTCCATTCAACGTGTCGCCTTCCTTAATCTGCGAATAGAACTTGTCTTTGGCGGAGCGCTCTTCTTCCTCCGCGACTGCGCGGCGATCGACGACGACATCTTCATCGGTGACATCGAGCTTGATGATCCGGCAGCGAATCTCCTGCCCAACCAGCTTCTCCATATCGGCAGCGTCGCGCACTCCGCTGCGCGATGCCGGCATAAATGCGCGCACACCCACGTCGACGCTGAATCCCCCCTTTACTACCGCCGTCACAGTACCCAGAACCGATGACTTATCGGCGAACGCTTTCTCCAGAGCCGTCCAGTCCATCGGCCGCTCGACTTTGAAGCGTGATAACTCGTAATAGCCATCAAGGTCGCGACCTTTTACCGTGACCAGGGCCTTATCGCCGGGCTTAAGTGTCTCGCCTTGCAGGGCCGTCAGCGGAAGAATTCCCTCGGACTTGTAGCCGATGTCAAAGAACACCGCCTCCGCGTTCACGGCAATCACTGTGCCTTGCAATTGCCGGCTGCCCTCGGTCTTTCGCGAGTGACTCTTCTGATATTGCGAGAGAATGTCGCCGAAAGATTCCGCAGTTCCGGAAGCAGGTTGAGTTTGAGAAGTTTCTGAATTTGAAGTCACTGGATCAGCCATGTAAGGTTACAGCCCTCATCGGGGGATAGGATTTACTAGGATAACATCGCAACGGCCAAAGCCGACAACGGATGGGGTCTGTTGTTGACGGTGCTTAGTGGTGTGCCCACTGCGGATCGTCTTCTGGATTTACAATCTGCCCGTCGCGCATGTGGATGATCCGATTTCCGTAGGTCGCCGCTTCGGGATTGTGAGTAATCATCATCACGGTTTGGCTCAGTTCCTGGTTAGAAAGCCGCAGCATGCTGAGCACCACGTCAGAATTCTTGGAATCGAGGTTCCCCGTAGGCTCGTCGGCCAGCACAACGGTTGGCTTGTTGATCAGCGCTCGCGCCAGAGCCACGCGTTGCTGCTCGCCCCCGGAAAGTTCCGATGGGCGGTGTCCCAATCTCTTGGTAAGGCCCAGCAGGTCGGTGATGCGATTGAAGTGGGCGGGATCACGATCGCCATTTCCTGAGATTTCCTGCGCCATCAGAATGTTGGAACGCGCGTCGAGTGTCGGCAGCAGGTTGAACTTCTGGAAGACGAAGCCGATCTTGCGCTTGCGCATACGGGTGCGCTCGGCGTCGGAAAGTGAGGCCAGATCATCGCCGTCGAGCGTGACGCTGCCGCCATCGGCGCGAGTCAGCCCTCCCAGCAGATAAAATAGCGTGGATTTGCCGCTGCCCGAAGGCCCCACCACGCTGACAAATTCGCCCTTCTGCACGCTGAAGGAGATGCCGCGCAGCGCCTCAACCTCAATTTTGCCCACGTGATACGTCTTCCGCAGGTCTTTTGCTTCGATGAATGCTCCGCCCATGCCTGACAAGAATCTTACACGAAGGTCGACTGCGCGAGCTTGAGCTGTGACAGTTTGTCGACTGAGACAATCAGCGAAAGCGACGCGGGGGCAGAGTATAAGATCTAAGCCGCGCCGATTTGGCGTGCCAACGCGGGAGGCCGCTGCTGCATTCGTTTTGGACCGCGCTTGCGCACCAGCAGCAACCGCACTCGCTCGAGCAGATCAGCGGGAGCGTACATCCCTTTCGTGAGAAATACGTCCGCCTGCGAGTCGTGATTATAGATGCGAACCTTGCTCGAAATCAGAATGGCGGGCGTTTGCGGAGACTGCTCTTTGATTTTGGCGATCAGCTGTGGCCCATCCAGTCCGGGCATCACCATGTCGGCGATGACCAGGTCGATTCCACCGACCAGAAAGCGCGCCAGTGCTTCCTCTCCTCGGGAAAAACTTGCCACACGGTAGCCGCGGGTTTCCAGCATGATTTTGCGGTGGGAGAGGGACTGCTCGTTGTCATCGACACACAGGATCGTGCGTTTGGGTTTCATCAGCCTTCCGCAATCCATCGGTGCGCCCGGCACGGCAAGTCACGGGAACCGATTGATGCTTTTCTCAATATGAAGAATGTCGGAGCGAGATGGATGCTAACGGGAAACAACGTCGCTGTAAAGTGGCGCCGATGCTAATGCAACTTTCTGGCTATTGATTTTTTCTTCAGTGAATTGCCGTCAGTGTTTGCCACACGTTGCGTCGTGTGAGCTAGAGAAAAACTTCGCCGCGGATAACTTCCACCGCGTTGCCTCCGACGCGAACGTTAACTATCCGGTTATCGCTCCGCGAAGCCCGCACGAAAATCCTGCTCGGTCTCTGCATCTCAACCCCTTGCTCGATTAGCACGCGCTCGTCGGGTTTGGCTACTCCGTTCGACACCATCCAGGCCGCGGTGCATCCCGCAGCGGACCCCGTCGCGGGGTCTTCGCCGTTGTAGAAAAACATCCGGGCGTGCAAAGCGGCCGCCGGATCGACGGTTTCACGCGTCACAAAGTACAAGAACTTCCCGCCCGTCTGCTCAAGGTAACTCTGGGCACGGTTCAAATCAACGCGCAATTTCTGCAGGACTGCCAGCGATTTCAGGGGCGTGATGGTGAAAGCCATCCCCGTCGACACGGTTTCGATTGGCAACTGAGGATCAAAGTCCTCGATGTGCAATCCGGTGGCGCGTGCGAGAGCTTCCCGATCGTGCCGCAGGCCAAACTCGGGATCGACCTGGGTCATTTCTCCGAATGCCGGCTCATCGGGCTTCTGCTCGAATCGCACCGGTACCTTTCCGACATTCAGTTCGAGTGCAATTTCTTGCGCATTGCTTTCGCCGCGAAGCGCAAACGCTGTTCCCAGCGTGGGATGTCCCGCGAACGGAAGCTCTTCCTGTACCGTAAAAATTCTCACTCGCACGCCGCGTTCTCGCTCCGCCTGCGGATCGCGTGGCAAAACGAAAGTGGTTTCCGACAGGTTCATCTCTTTGGCGATGGCCAGCATTTCGACGTCGCTCAGTCCACGCGCATCAAGAAATACTGCGAGAGAATTCCCCTCCAGCGGATTTCTGGAAAAGACATCCCATTGCGCCATCGCCAGTTTTCGCCGCTGTATTGCCATGGATACTCCAGCAAGATCGTGAGTTTTCGACGCCAAGGAACCGATGAGAACGGAGCTATTTGAGATGCAGAAAATTGGGGACTGAACCTTAGCACCGGCGCCGTGAGCGTTTGACACTCGCATTCGGCCGCGCCTATCCTAAGCAAGTATGTTTCACCCAATCAGTGCCGGCTCGATGTGTTGTTGTCCGCTGACGCCGGCGCGTGGGTAGAACTCAACGAAATTCTTCCCCACCCACCCGGCATAGCGGGTGGGTTTTATTTTCACCCGCCGTTGCCAGCAGGGAACCGGTAGGGGCGACTTTCGGAATTCTAATTGACTAAAAATGCGAGGAGAATCCTATGACGACCGCGATCAGTGAAACCCACGGTGTTCCCCGGATCAACGACCCGGCGCCCGACTTCACCGCTGAAACCACCCAGGGACCGATCCACTTTCACGAATGGATCGGCGATGGCTGGGCCATTCTGTTTTCCCATCCCAAGGACTTCACGCCGGTTTGCACCACCGAACTCGGATATATGGCGAAATTGCAACCGGAATTCGCCAGGCGCAATGTGAAAATCATCGGCCTGAGCGTCGACCCGGTCACGAATCACAGTAAGTGGGCGGCCGATATCGAAGAAACGCAGGGCGCGAAAGTGAATTATCCGATGATCGGCGATCCGCAACTAAAGGTCGCCAAGCTGTACGGCATGCTTCCCGGAGATGCTGGCGAATCCTGCGAAGGCCGCACGCCGGCCGACAACGCCACGGTCCGCACCGTTTTCGTGGTGGGACCGGACAAAAAGATCAAGCTGCAACTCAGCTATCCCATGTCCACCGGGCGTAACTTCGACGAAATCCTCCGCGTGATCGACTCGTTGCAACTTACCGCCAAGCACAAAGTGGCTACGCCCGCTAACTGGAAACCTGGAGAGGACGTCATCATCACCTCTGCGGTTTCCAATGACGAAGCGGCGCAGAAGTTCCCCGGCTACAAGACCATCAAGCCCTATCTGCGCGTTACCAAACAGCCAGAGTAACGTTGATGAAATTAGGATCGGCCACAGATCGCGCCGATGCTCACGAATCAACTTGTATGCCAGTCTCCGAGTCAGATTCGTTTTGAGTGTCAGCGCGTTTGTGGCTTTTTCCGGCAGCAACCGAGGGTGATCGTTCCGGTCTTTACCTTCGTCACGCCTTTTCAGGATTGCGGCGCGCAATTTCGGCATTCAGCACGGTGGCAAACGCAACCCACGCTCCATAAGGGATAAAGGCGTTCGCGGCCGCGCGATCGACTTTCCTTGCAGCCGCAATGTAGGAAGCGATCGTCCCTTCCAGCGCCAAAACGTCGGCCAGGGCCAGTGTTGGGCGATGCTGCCCGAAAAACAATTTGGACCATTGCGCATTCGCGGCAAGTTGCGAAACCCACAGCCGCAGCGCCCGGTTGCGCTCCCGAGAAGGAGCCGCATTCCAGATGCGCCAGCCGGACCACGCCATCAGCACGTAGAGCGATGTCCAGACCACCGGGAAAACCTTATCCGGTGGAGTGAAGCTGGGCTTGTCGAGGTTTCGATACCAGTTGTCGCGACTGCCATTGCGGCTGTAACGCGCACCGTACCATGCTGCGCCCGCCGTGGCCAGACCAAAGCCGGCCAGAGCAAGCCAAGAGCGAGATGTTTCTCTCTGCATCAATCTTAGGTGACACGCGGCTGCCCGGGGTTGCTCGCGTCTTCCCAAGTCGATCACTGGCTGTTCAATCGCATGACAGAGAACTCATCTCCCCGTATGCTGCTTCCCGCCTTTGTTGAATCTGATGTAGCATCTCCCGAGTGCTCGGCGATCGAATCCTGTATGTCCTGCTTGCGATTCGGGCTTCGGCGGGCGTTCTAGCGACAGAGACGACAACTGAGCGGGACCTCGTTAACCAGCGAGAGCGTCTTGTAACAGCGTCTTGTAATTTAGAGAGTGGAAGCGCATGCGTTCCGGTGAACGTCCCGGTCTTCAAAACCGGCGGGTGGCAGGTTACCCTGTCACCGATGGGTTCGACCCCCATTCGCTTCCGCCATTTCTTCCCGATTTTGTATTCAGGGTCTTTGTCGATGTTTATTCCGGCGGCCATTCGTATGGGAAGGCCTTCCCGGCGTCTTCGGGAGTGACGTTCGCCCCCAGCGATTGTGCAGCCAGGGCCAGGATTGGGTCGCGATTGTTCGCCAGCGCATTCGCGCTGGGCAAGACGAGCTGATCGGGAGTTACGCCGAGATGCTCCAGGCTCTTGCCGTCGGTCATGATCAGATCCCACTCCGTGATGGAGGTTCCGTAGAAGATCACCGTGTCCGCGCCGGATTTCTCGTCGTAGTGCCGCGCTTCCATCACCGCTCCCGAGGTTCGATCCCCGATCACGGTTCCGCGCTTTTCGAGTTGGATGACCCGCGCAAAAAGCTCGGCCGCCGATGCGGATCTGGCGTCGACCAACACCACCAGTTTGCCGGTGTAAGGATTGTGCAACGGTTTCGCGATCTCCGGCTTCGTCTCTTTTCGTCCCTGACGATCTGCGATCTTCACTTCCTTGTCGAACATTGCGCCGATCAGGTGCTTGAGGCTGTCGATTGCGCCCCCAGGATTGCCCCTCAAGTCGATGATTAGGTTGTCGTGCTTGCGTGCTTTGTCCAGCATGTTGTCGGCTTCTGACAAAGTGAAATTAAACTCCGGTACCTTGATTACCGTCACTGTGTTTCCATACTCTACGGTGCGTGTGCGTGCCAGGTGTTCCTGCGTTTCTTCCTGGCGGATCATGTCCCAAATATCGCCTCCGTCGCCTCCTCCTGTCAGATCGGTCAACCGCTTGGTCTCGCGAATCTTCGCCATCACATCGACTTGGCGCTGAGCTCCCGACGGATCCTGCAGCCCCAGACGCAAACCCGGCTGCGGTCGTAGGACTCCAAAGGCATACTGCATCTTCCAAAGGTCGTCGCGGTTCACGCTGAAGCCATTGATGGAGAGAATCTCGTCGCCGGGCTTTACACCTTTCACGTCCGCGTCACTCTTAGGCCGAACCTGGGTCACGAAGCACCGATTGCCTACGATCTGGTACTGCATCCCAAAGCTGTGTCGGTAGGCGTGCTGCGGGGGCAAGAAAAAGGTGTGCGAGTCGTTCAGCGTGTCGAGCGCGGCCGCAATGTGTGACATCGCCATGTTGAAGGATGTTACCTTTTCGATCTGCTGCTTAGCCGCTGCGATCTTCTCGTCGAAATTCACTCCGTGAAACTTTGGGTCGTAATAGTGTTTCTTGACATCGTTCGAGACAACTTGCAGTATCTCCAGCGCGCGGGCCCGCTCGAGGCTGGAGATCGCCTGCTGCGCCCAACCCGAAGCGGTAGCCAGAAGGACTGCGACGGTAAAAAGACTTCTTCGGATGAGCATTGGCCGTTCCTCCCCGACTCAAACCTTAAGAGGAAAAGCCCGGGCGGCTTTCCCATTTCCTGGTTTCTAAGACCGAAATCTTATACCTTGGGTCAACCCGTGGCAGTGATTAAGGCAACACGGCCTAGCGAGTCGCTATTTGCACCACCCTTTACCGAATGTACGAGCTCCACGTCCGCCTTGCGGCGAATAGTCTAAAATCGTTGAACCCAAACTGGGGCCGGCCTGCATCTGACTCGCGATCACTCCGATCTACTATGAATATCCTTGACCTGGTTGTTGGCAAACCGATCAAAACCAGCGACGAACGAGCGGAACAGATCGGCCCGGTACAGGGCATCCCGATCTTCGGTCTCGATGGACTCAGCTCAGCCGCCTACGGACCAGAAGCTGCTCTGAGTTTGCTGATTCCCCTGGGGCTGCTTGGCGTTCGCTATATCGTCCCCATCAGCGCCGCCATTATCACGTTGCTCGTGATCGTGTATTTCTCCTATCGCCAGACCATTGCGGCCTATCCGGCTGGCGGCGGTTCCTATACCGTCGCGCGATTCAATCTTGGCGCTCCTGCGGGACTGCTCGCCGCCGCCGCATTGCTAGCCGACTACATTCTCACGGCCGCCGTGGGAATTTCCGCGGGAGTCGGAGCGCTGGTTTCGGCTGTGCCCTCATTGCTGCCGCACCTGGTTTCCCTGTGCGTCGGCATCCTGATTGTCATCACCATCCTCAACCTTCGCGGCGTGCGCGAGGCTGGAACTGTATTCGCTATTCCTACTTATCTGTTCGTCGGAACGCTTCTGATCACGATCGTTGCCGGCGTCGCCCGCGTCTTGTTTAGCGGAGGACATCCTGCGCCCGCGGTTCCTCTTCCGCCTCCACCCCACATAACTGAAGCGGTCTCTTACTGGTTGCTGCTGAAGGTCTTCGCCAGTGGTTGCACCGCCTTAACCGGGGTCGAGGCTGTAAGCAATGGCGTCAAGGCCTTTCGCGAGCCTACGGTAAAGAACGCCCAACGCACGCTGACGGTCATTATTTTTCTGCTCGCCGTGCTGCTCGCCGGCATTTCGTATCTGGTAAAGAGCTACGGCATCGCTGCTACCGATCCTGGCGCGCCCGGCTATCAGAGTGTTCTCTCCATGCTGAGCGCCGCGGTTTTTGGAAAAGGCTTCTTCTACTATCTGACGATTGGATCGATCCTCGTTGTTCTCTCTCTATCGGCGAACACCGCCTTCGCGGATTTTCCCCGGCTCTGCCGGGCAATCGCTCAGAACAACTATCTCCCCCACGTTTTTGGATACCGCGGACGTCGCCTCGTTTACACCTATGGCATCGTCGTACTGGCAGTCCTCTGCGGCGGTGTGCTGGTTCTTTTCGGCGGCGTCACCGATCGCCTGATTCCGCTTTACGCGGTCGGCGCCTTTATGGCATTCACTCTCTCCCAGGCGGGCATGGTGATGCATTGGCGGAAGAAACGCGGCCCTCACTGGGTGAAGAGCGCGATGGTAAACGGCGTGGGGGCGCTCGTCACCGGCGTTACGACCTGCGTGGTCCTGATCGCGAAATTCGCAGAGGGCGCATGGATCACCCTCCTCTTTATCCCCCTCACGATCGTTTTCTTTGCCACTGTCCGCCGGCACTACCACTCCGTGAAGGTACTTACTAGTTGCAAGGTTCCGGTCGATGCCAACGGTCTCAACCAGCATCCGATTGCGGTGATTACCATCGACCGTTGGAGCAACATCACACGCCAGGGAATTGAGTTCGCCGCCAGGCTATCCCCGGAGGTCATCGCGTTACACGTCGAGCCCAGCGAGCATTCTGAATTGCTCGAGGGCGATTGGGAACAGTATGTGGAGAAGCCTTTCCGTGCTGCGGGCAAGCAGCCGCCCAAGCTCCATCTGCTGGGCTCTCCCTACCGCTTCGTGATCATTCCCGTGGTTCAATTTGTGCTCGATTTGTCGAAGAAGAATCCAGAGCGCAACATCGTCGTAGTGATACCGGAACTGGTGGAAGACCGGTGGTACGAATACTTCCTCCACAATCAGCGTGGCCGGCTTCTGGAGTGGGCGCTTCTGGCGCGTGGGAATGAGCGCATCTTTACCGTGAGCGCACCCTGGTACATCGGAGAGCGAAACGTCGGAGAGCGAAACACCGAAGAACGAAAGTAGCGCTCGCCCGATTCTTATTGTGGTCGCGGTAGGCTTTGTGGCCAAATACTCGCTGAAAGGAATCCTAAATATCATGGTGACTCGACGCAGCATGATCGCATTGGCAACATTTCTCCTGATTGCTCCTTTATTCTCCCTCTCCGTTACGGCGAGTGCTTCGGAAAGCACGAGCTCATCATTTCTCGGCCGCTGGGATCTAACCCTCAAAACACCGGTGAAAGAAGCCCCTTCCTGGCTGGAAGTCACGCAAGAGAATGGGCAATTTCATGCACGCATGGTCAGCCGGTGGGGCCACGCGCGGCCGCTGCCAAAAGTCGAGATCACCAGCGATCACATCCTGTTCGTCTCTCCCAAGGAAGAAGAGGACCGCAAGGACGACATGGTTTTCGAGGGCAAGCTGTCCGGCAATGAACTCGTCGGAACCACGACCGGGCCAGATGGAACTCCGTGGACATGGACAGGCGTGAGAGCCCCGGATCTGAAGAGGAAAGGCGAACCGAAGTGGGGAAAGCCCGTGCAGTTGTTCAATGGCAGGGACCTGACTGGTTGGACGCCCAGCGATCGTAACGCGACCCCAACTTGGACGGTCAAAGACGGAATGCTGATCAGCCCCGGTCACGGTCCTGAACTGATCAGCAACGAAAAGTTCAACGATTTCAAACTGCACGTTGAATTCAATTGCGCGAAGGGATCGAATAGCGGCGTTTACCTGCGCGGTCGATACGAATTACAAATCGAAGATGATCCGGAGCCAGAGGGCGAGACCATGCGCACTGGTGGCGTGTATGGCTTTCTGGCAGCTTCGCCGCAACCCCCGCGCAGGCCCGGAGAGTGGCAGACTTACGACATCACTCTCGTCGGCCGCATTGTCACCGTATCCTGAATGGGCAGACGATCATTGATAAGCAGGAAATTCCCGGAGTTACCGGCGGTGCGCTGGACACTCATGAAGGCCTGCCCGGTCCGATTTATTTACAGGGAAGTGAGGCCGGACACGTTTCCTTCCGGAACATCACGATCACGCCAGCGAAGTGACTTAAGTTGGGGAGTGCCGCCGTTTTAAGAACTGAGCCTGGGACACTCCCTGACCTTGCGCAACCTTGGTATCTGCGCAGTTCTGCACTACTGCGTGAGGATGAACTTGTCGCGCAGGCGAATATCGTCCGATGAGGCACCCACCAGGACGCTGAATTCGCCTGCTTCCGCATTCCAATCACTTTTCCTGACGTCGTAAAAGGAAAACGCCCGGCGATCGAGTTTGATCGTGACCCGTTTGCTCTCGCCCGGCCTCAGGTTTACTTTGGCGAATCCCTTCAGTTCTTTCACCGGCCGGGGAACGCTGGCGTGAGAGTCGCCAACATATAGCTCCGCCACTTCCGCACCCTCCCGATGCCCGGTATTTTTCACATCGAACGAAACCGTGACCGGCACGTTCAAGCTTCCCGTTGCCGGCGTCACCGATAACTTGCCGTATTCAAAGGTAGTGTAGGAAAGCCCGTGACCGAAGGCGAAAAGCGGTTTGATCTCCGAGCGATCGTATTGCCGGTATCCCACGAACACGCCTTCCGAGTACTGCACGCGTGATTCCCCCTTCGCCGGGTAATAGCTGTGATAGGTCGGATTGTCTTCCCACCGGCGTTCAAACGACACTGGCAATTTGCCGGAGGGGCTGTAATCACCAAATACGATTTGAGCGAGAGCATTCCCGCCTTCCTGTCCCGAATACCATGCGTGCAGAATTGCCGGAACCCGGTCGACCCACTGCGTCATGTCGACGTTGCCGCCTCCGGTGATCACGATGATCGTGTTCTTATTGACCGAACTGATCTGCCGGATGAGTTCGTCTTGTCCCCCGGGAAGCTGGAAGGTCCGGTCCGAACCTTCGCTCTCGGTTTTGGGATCGAACCCCACACAGATGATCACTGCGTCGGCCTTGGCGGCGATGGCTTTAGTGGCGCGCCCGATGTACGACTCGGCCCGAGTAACGCCGAAACCAGCGATCGCACTGCCCACTGATTCGAAATATTCGAAGCGGATCTTGTACGCCTGCCCGCCTTCCAGGTGCCGAGCATAGCTGTCGACCGTTTGAGCGTGCGGCTGCCAGTCGTCAATCACGTTTTCGTCGGCGAGGAAGAGTCGCACTCCATCATCCGCCGATGAAAAGAATGTATAGTCGCCGGTTTCCTTGGGCACGAAATAGCCCGTCCAGCGAACCGAAAAATGATCCACCGGTTGGTTCGCGGCAAAGCTGCCTTCGCCCCAATCGAAATGAATGTGCTTGTCGGTCCGCACGAGTGCGGGAGTGCCCTGCAGTTGGTCGTTGCTGAAATACTCGCCTTTCAGTCCGCTTTCTCCGCCGGGCACAGTCACAAATTCAGAGCTTTCGAAAACGTCGTCGAGGACTGGTGCGTCCACCGTGTACAGCACCTTTGTCTTGGTTCCCAACCGGTTGCTGATGCCTTCCAGATAACTGACTGCGTTGAACGGCTTGGTTTCAGAGCTGCCTCCTCCGCCCGGAACCGCCGGGAAAGCATCCGGCCCAATAACCGCGATCGTCTTCACTTTGTTCGGGTCCAGAGGAAGCACGTTGTCGGAATTCTTCAGCAGGACCATGCCTCCCCTCGCCATCTCAAGCGCAATCCGTCGCCCCTCCTGGCTGTACGAAGGAATGTCTGTGTCAGTCTGTGGTTGATCGAAAAATCCAAACTCCATGGCCTTGCGCAGAATTCTCCGAACCTTGTCGTCGAGGATCGCGACTGAAACCCTGCCGTCCTTCAGCGCCGGAAGCAGGGCATTGCTGTTCATGAAACTAGGCGAAGGCATCTCTAAATCCATGCCGCCAATGGCAGCCGCAACTCCGTCGTGCGTCGCTCCCCAATCCGACATGACAATGCCGTCGAATCCCCACTCTTTCTTGAGAATTTCGTTGTTCAGGTGATTGTTCTGCGTCATGTAATCGCCGTTGACTAGGTTGTAAGCATCCATGACCGCGCCGGCTTTCCCTTCCTTGACCGAGGCCTCGAATGCCGGTAAGTAAATTTCACGCAAGGTTCTTTCGTCAATGTCAGAGCTCAGAGTCATGCGGGCGAATTCTGAATTGTTCCCGACGAAATGTTTTACCGTCGCAATCACCCGTTGACTTTGCATACCCAGGACAACGCCTACTGCCATTCGCGACGCGAGAAAAGGATCCTCGCCGAAGTATTCGAAGTTACGCCCGCACATGGGTGCGCGATAAATATTCATCCCGGGGCCGAGAATGAAGTGCACTCCGCGCGCGCGAGCGTCCTTTCCCATCGAAGTGCCGAATCGCTGGGCGAGTTCCATGTCCCACGAAGCCGCAAGCGCGATGCCGGCCGGATAGGCAGTCGTCAGCCCATAATCATGGACGCCGATCGGTCCGTCCGACATTTTCAGAGAAGGAATTCCAAGCCGCGGAATTGGCCGGGTGTAAAAGTCGTTAATGCCGCCCAGCATCTCGATCTTCTCGTCGACTGTCATCTGGCTGAGGAGTAAATCGACGCGCTTCTCCACGCTGGCAGCTCGAAGGCGTTTGCGCCAGAGCCCTGTTCAAGAGAACGGCAAGGACAGCCATTATCAAAAGCGCACGGCTTTGCATCTTCATCACTCCACGAAGCAATAATCTCTATTTCCACTGAAACGTAGCGACTGCTCCGGCGGCCAGGCTGTAAGTAAAATTCTGGCCGGTCCAGCTGACGGTGAAGGTCCCCGTGTTGCCACCGGCATTCAAAACCAGCAGAACGATCGACCCGTCGGGATTTTGAAAAGCAACGTCTTCGATACCGCCTTGACCGAAAGTGTTCGAATCGATGCGATAGGCGCCCGGAACCACGAATTTCGCCAGGTGTCCGAGCACGTAGTACTCCACGTTGTTCGTGATCGTCGCCGGGGACGTGCTGTCGTCGATCGTGACCACTCCGCGGCAATTCGTGCATCCGCCATTCTTTGGCCCGGAATTCTGGTCGAGCGCGAGATTCCACAGCGAGATGCTGCGCGCCCAGTTTCGCGTGGCGCCGATCAACAGATTCTCAGCGTTCCATTGCAAGTCGCCGGCAAAGCTGGACCCGACAGTTCCCGAACACTCCGTGAACCAGATCCCTTTAGTCGGATAAGCAGCTTCGACCGTTGATTGAGCGCTTACATCTCCGGCATAGCAGTGAAACGCACTGCCTGCCAGATAAGAAGATGCGGTTGGATCCGCCAGCAATGTTTCCGGATAGGAAGGCTGATCCCAATTGTGGTCGTAGCCCAGGATTTTCAGGCTACTGAGTCCGGCCGTATTCAAGGCTGGACCAAGATCGGTGCCGATGAATGTGGCCTCGTCGGTCGCCAGTAAATATTCGGTGGGATATCCGGTATTTGAGTTGAGCGGCTCGTTCTGCGGTAGAACGGCATAAATCGGTATTCCCTGGGTCTCGTAAGCCTGCACAAATTTCACGAAATACTGGGCTAGGCTGGGGAAGTACGCGGTGTTCATGCTCCCGCCATTCATGGTCCCCGATAATTTCATCCACGCGGGAGCGCTCCAAGGCACGGCCACAACCTTGATCGCCGGATTCACCGCAAGCGCCTGCTGCAGCAGCGGTGTGATGTAAGCGGTGTCGTGCGCGATCGAAAAATTGGTCAGATTGACATCGGTTTGTCCGGCCGGAACGTCGTCGTAGCTGTAGTTTCCGTTGACCGCGAAATCCGAAGCTCCCATGGGCTGCCGCAGGAAGCTGATGCCAATTCCGGCTGTCGGACTGAACAAACTCTGCCACAACGCGGCCTGTTGCGATGCCGTAAGCTTATTGGAGATTACCCATGCCGCGGAATCGGTCAGCGAGGCGCCAAAGCCGTCCATCTGCTGGAACTGAGTTGCCGGGTTCACCGTGATGACGCTCCCGGAAGAGCTCCCGCCAGTTTCAAAATTGACGCTGGGCTGCGATTGCAGCAGTTGCGTGCCGTCCCCCGTGGTCTCAACGACTTGGACCGTCGGTCCGATCGTGGTCAGCGTGGTAGTGTGGCCTCCTCCCGAGCAGGAAAAGCATCCTATCCAGCAAGCGAAAAAAACTGAGGTCGCCGCGATCCGTCCAGGCAAAGAAGCGTAATGCATGCGCGCAGGATAGCACCACACTTCACCCCTGGTCATATAATCTGAAACCAATGAGTGCAACCGTTCGCCATCTTTCCGCAGTCTTCGCGCTGCTGCTGGCCGCTGCTATGTGCTTTGCTCAAGCCCCAGACAACCAGCAGGCCAGCTTGGCCACGCACATCCAGAAGGCGAAGGAATTTCTCGATCAGAAGCGCCCCGATCTGGCGATTCCAGAACTTCAGGCGGCGGCGGCGATCGATCCCGACAACGTCGAGACACAAGGCAACCTGGGTGTCCTTCTGTTTTTTCAAGGCAAGGCTGCCGATGCGATTCCGCATCTTCGTGCGGTCGTCGAGCGCCAGCCTGGCATGTCGAAGATTCAGGGATTGCTGGGATTGGCCGAGTTGCGGAATAGAAACGTTGCGCAAGCGCAGAAGGATTTGGAAGTCGCGTTTCCCCTGATTACCGATCAGAAGTTCAAAGTGCAGGTTGGGCTCGAACTCGTGGGCATCCACACGCAAGATGGTGAACTGGAAGAAGCCAGTACAGTGGTAGCACAACTTCGCAAGGTGGCGCCGGACAATGCGGAAGTCCTGTATGCCGCCTATCGCACGTACGCTGACCTGTCAGGGGAGTCGATGCTTGCCTTGTCCCTGGCCGCGCCGGATTCGGCGCAGATGCATCAGATGTTGGCGCACGAGGAGACGAAACAGGGCAATACGAATGGCGCCGTCGAGCAATTCCGCAAGGCAATTGCAATCGATCCTCATCTGCCCGGGATTCATTTTGAGCTGGCCGAGTTGCTGCGGACCTCGCAGGATCCAGCAGTCAAGAAGGAAGCCGAACAGGAATATCACGCCGCCCTGGCGGAAAATCCGCAGGACGAGAAAGCCATCTTCCGGTTGGCGGAGATCGACGCGCAGAAGGGAAACGTTCAGAGAGTCCTACGACGAATACACCAAAGCGGTTGAACTCCAGCCGGCCGATGCAGGTGCCAAGCTGGGTCTGGCCAAGACGCTGATTGAAATGAAGCAAAACGACAAGGCGCTCAAACTGCTCGAAGAGACGGTACGACTGGAACCGACTGATGCGACCGCACACTATCGCCTGGGCACTCTGTACCGGACGCTTGGACGTGCAGAGGACTCGAAGCGAGAACTCGAGCTCTACAAGAAATATAAAGACATGAAAGAGAAGTTGAGCGCTGTCTACAAGGAACTGCAAATACAGCCCAAAGAAATCAGTGCGGATGAGCCGGATCAGAAATAGTCACGTGGCGTGCAGCATCGCTCGGAAATTGACGAGCCTACCCCGCCTTCATTCGTGGGTGCTGCTCGTCCTCTTATGCCTGCATACCGTGGCGACGGCGCAAATGGGAACAGCTACTCCGCTTTCCCCCGAGGAGCGCGCCAAGGCCGAAGCGGAGAGGAAAGCTAGCGGTACCCTCGCCAACTACCCCAAGTTGGTCGATATCACCGCTTCCACCGGCATTCATTTTGAACACCTCTCGAGCCCCGAAGCAAAATTTATCGCCGAGTCAATGAGCGGGGGAGTTGCACTGATCGATTACGATGGCGATGGCTGGCCCGACATTTATTTCACAAATGCCCAGAGCGTCGACATGGCTCTCCACGGCGTCAAAGCCCGTAGCGCTCTCTACCACAACAATCACGACGGCACCTTTACCGATGTTACCGACAAAGCTGGCGTGGGATATCCCTGCTGGGCGATGGGCGCATCCGTCGGTGACTATAACAATGATGGCCATCCCGATCTTTTAGTAACTTGTTTGAATGGCGTCGTGCTCTACCGCAACAACGGTGACGGAACCTTCACCGATGTGACCAAGGCCGCAGGCCTCGCCAGCGATTCCGGTTGGGCCACCGGCGCGACTTTCGGAGATTATGACGGCGACGGCTGGCCCGACCTTTTCATATCCCACTACGTGGATTTTCACCTGGATGATCTGCCGGTATTTGGTTTGGGCAAATCCTGCAAATACCTGGGGCTCGATGTGCAATGCGGTCCGCGAGGGCTCAAGGGATCTCCCGACAATCTCTACCACAACAATGGCGACGGAACCTTCACCGATGTTTCGAAAAAAGCCGGTGTCGACGATCCCGAGCGTCGCTATGGACTGACCGCGATCTGGACGGATTTTGATAACGACGGAAAACTCGATCTTTTCGTCACCAATGACGGCCAGGCGAATTATCTCTACAAGGGCGACGGCAACGGAAAATTCGAGGATGTCGCGCTCCTTTCCGGAGTGGCCGCGAATGAAGACGGATTCGAACAGGCCAATATGGGAGTGGCCCTCGGCGACTATCTGCACAGCGGCCGCATGTCTTTGTTGCTGTCGCATTTCGACATTGAATATGCAGCGCTGTACCGCAATGAAGGCGGCATGAATTTTTCGGATGCGTCGATTGCGTCTGGAATTGCCCGCGGCACGCAGGGTTATGTCGGATGGGGAGACGCGTTCGTCGATTTTTCCAATGATGGGTGGCAGGATTTCTTTCTCGTGAACGGGCACGTATACCCGCAGGTGGATAGCGCCCATAAGTCGACCAGATATCTCGAGCCGAAGCTTCTGTTCTTGAACCAGCATGATGGAACGTTCAAGAACGTCAGCCGGCAGGTTGGACCAGCGCTCGAGGAAGAGCAGGTTAGTCGCGGACTCGCCGTGGGCGACCTCTTCAACGATGGCCGGGTGGAAGCCGTGGTCGAAAATCTCGCGGGACAGCCGATGATTCTGCGGCCCGAGGGGGGGCCCCCAAACCACTGGATTAGTTTTCAACTGGAAGGCGCCAAGAATCGCCTGGCCTTGAATGCGCGGGTCCGCACCACCGCAGGCGACTTGGTGCAGCTTGAGGAAGTGCTCAGCGGCGGAAGCTACTTGTCGCAGCATGATCTGCGCCTGCACTTCGGGTTGGGCGGTCACGAGCGCGTCGATCGCGCGGAGATCCTGTGGCCCGACGGGAAAAAGGAAACGCTGACGAACCTGGCTGCCGATCGGTTCTACGTCGTGCGCGAAGGCGACGGGGTGATCTCCACCAAAACGCCGGAGAGGGTCAAGCTTCCGTAGCAGACTAAGTAAAAAGCTTTCAAGTACGCGGAGTTGAAATCGAGACGATGAGAATTATGCGACAAGCTGGCGACTGGCGCGGAATCTTGCTTTCCGTCTGCTTGTTCTTGATGCCACTGCTCGCCGCGGCACAATCAGCCGGCCAGGCGCAGGGTGCGAGTCGTCCGGCCGATTCTCCAATGATGAGGCAGTTGCACCAGGCCCTAAGCCTTGCCGACCATGGCGACAAGCAACAGGCCATGACTCTCGCGCTCCAATTACTGCAGCAGAATCCAAAGTTTGTACCGGCGCTCAAGCTGAAGGGAATGCTGCTGGAGGAATCGGGGCAAAACTCCGAGGCGGCGGCCGCGTACCAGGAAGGTCTGAAACTCGCGCCCAGCGATCCCGATCTCCTGCTGAAGACGGGCATCTACAAACTCGCGGCCGGCGACCGCGAAGAGGCGCTCAAACTACTGCAGCATTGCGCCAGGCTTCTTCCCGGCGACGGCGACGCGCATTACTACCTGGCTCAGGCGTATCACTTGAATGGGCACGACGATCTCGCTCTCGCCGCGATCAAGCAGAGCCTGAAGGCCGACCCCGATAATCCTCCGGTGTGGCAAAAATATGGAGAGCTGCTCTGCGGCACCGGCAATTGCGAAGAAGGCCTCCGCTGGCTGCTGAAGGCGCAACACGCGGATGCGAGCCTGCCACGAATCGACTTCGACCTTGCCGCCACTGACTACAAACTGATGGATCTTGCCGGCGCTGCGCAGTACGCCAGCCGTGCTGTTGCAGCCCACCCCAACGATCTCGGCGCCGTGCAACTGCTGGCGACTGCCGATCTGAAGCTGGCTCATTGGTCCGAAGCCAAGTCTGCCTTCGAGAGCGCCCTCGCGCTGAAGCCCGACGATGTAGAGGCATTGTTGGGGCGTGGGCAATGTGAACTGGAACTGAAGGACTATCAGGCCGCCGTTGAGACTTTGCAATCTGTGTTGCGGCTCGATCCGACTCGGCTGCTCGCGCATTTCTACCTTTCGCGAGCATATGCGGGCATGGGCAAGACGGCGGACGCCGAACACGAAGCGGCGCTGCATCAGTTGATGATGGAACAGGCGACCTTCGTTCGCTCCACCGAAAGCGATCAGCGCGAGAGCCCCATCAAGGATCAGACTCAGCAATTGCTGAGAGCCCATCGCGAAGAAGAAGCCCTCGCGTTGTATCGGCAACACTTCAAGGGGACGCCTGCGACTGCCGCGGACGCCTATGTGTTTATCGGGAAGCTGGAACTTTTCATGGGACAGACGGACGATGGTCTCCGCGCTCTTCACCACGCGCTGAAAATTCAGCCCACGGTTCGCGGGGCGCACACGTATGAAGGCATTCTGGCGCTGAAATTGGGCGACCTCGCCCGCGCCGAAAATGAATTCCAGGCCGAACTCGCCAACGACCCCAATTATCAGCAGGCAATCGCCGAACTGGGAGAGGTCCGCTACCGCCAGGAACGCTGGTCCGACGCCGCAGAACTATTGGCGAAGTCCAAAACCATGACACCCGAATTGCTCTACATGCTCTGTGATTCCTACTTCCATCTGGGAAAAACTACAGAGGCGAATCTGAATGCGGAAGCCATGGCAGCCTTTGCGAGAAACAAGCCGGATGTGATGAAGGGACTGATCGACCTTCTCAACCGAAATGGCCAGTCCGATCTCGCGCGCCGCCTGGGATCATGACCATACCACCGCGTTTTACTTCGCGGTACTGTTCGGAAACACCGTTTTGCCGACGTAAACTTTGGAATATGAAAAACATTCTTGTCGCCGCGGCCCTTTTGCTAATGGCGGTCATTCCTGTGGCTGCACAACAAGATGTCGTTCGACTATTTCCCGTAGAGCATGGCGGCAAGTACGGCTACATTGACTCTAATGGAGTCATCCTGATTTCCTTCAAGTTTGATTATGCCTGGGATTTCCACGATGGACTGGCGAGGGTCGAAATAGGTGACCTAAGCGGCTACATTAACCCCACAGGAGACTTCGTCGTTCCTCCACAGTACGGGCCTCTTCAGGCGGGCGATTTCTCGGAGGGATTGGCTCAGGCAGGACCCTCCAGTCGCCAGAATGGGTTTATCGACAGAAGCGGGAAGACGGTGATTCCGGCAACGTACTTTATGACCGGGCAGTTCTCAGAAGGGTTGGCAAAAGTCTGGACCGCACCTTACACATTCGGCTACATCGACATGACCGGCAAACTGCTCATTCCCGCTATTTATGAAAATTACGGATGCGATTTTCATGAAGGCGTGGCTTGCGTCAAGAAGGACGGGAAATACGGCTTCATAGACGCCTCTGGCAAGGTTGCGATTCCTTTCCAGCTTCAGCAGGCTTTCGATTTCTCAGAGGGGCTTGCTCCCGCTGAACTCAACGACAAATGGGGATTCATCGACCACTCCGGGACATTTGTAATCCCGCCGAAGTTTGATTTGGCGTGGAGCTTTTCAGAGGGCCTCGCTCAGACGCGCCTGAATTCGAAGTGGGGATTTATTACCAAGACAGGTGAATGGGCCATACTTCCGCAGTTTGATGAAGTGAATGCCTTTGAGGAGGAACTCGCATCCGTCCGTGTGGGTGCGAAGTGGGGGTTCGTGCGACATGACGGGACCTTCGCCCTGGTGCCCCGGTTTGATGACGCGTGGTTCTTCGAAGATGGGATTGCGGAAGTACGTATCGGAGCTCGATGGGCTCTTCTCAATCGGGATGGAACCATCGTTTGGAAGTGGGATCAGGATGACGATCTCTACACCACTGAAGAGAAATAGTTGTCTTCATACCGAACTGTCCAACATCGGATCGGTAGCCAGCTTGGAGTCCCACGATGAATCGTAGAAAGTTTCTAACCGGCGTGGCCTCAGCAGCCGTCGTCTCTGGTGTAACAGCGAAGCCACTCGCTGCGACGACCCAATCGCAGGTGCATCAGTCTCCCGCGAATTCGGAACCAGCCGGCAGGCATCCCCGCGCGATCACCATGTGGGAGTTCTCATGGATTGAGCGCCGTTGGCCCGGCGCCGGTTACGAGGATTGGGATCGCGCTCTCGATGAACTCGCCGAACGCGGATACAATGCGGTGCGCATCGATCCATTTCCCGCATCTGCTGGCCGCCGATCCCCATAAAACATGGACGCTCTGGCCCGAGTGGAACACGCAGCTGTGGGGATCGCCCGACGTCAATCGCATCGTTCTCCTTCCGGCCCTCTTTGATTTTCTCGGCAAGTGTCGTGACCGCGGCATCATGGCTGGACTCTCTTCCTGGTACAGGAAAGACGACGCCGACACGCGCATGACCATCAACGGGCCCGACGTGATGGCGGCCAACTGGATCAAGACGCTCGACCTCATCTCCCAGGCCGGCCTCCTCGATTCCATCCTCTATACCGACCTCTGCAACGAGTGGCCCGGCGACGACTGGGCTCCGTTCGTCAAACCGCACATGAGCTACGGGGACTGGGATCAGCCCGCTTCGCTCGACTACATGCACAAAGCGATTGCGCTGGTCCGCTCGCATTATCCCCAGATGCCGCTGCTGTTCTCCTGCGCCACCGACGAACCCGAAGGCTATCTCAGAGCAAAATATGAGTGACTTCGACTTGCTCGATCCCCATATCTGGATGGTCCAGCAGGATGGCGGGGAGTTCTACAAGCTCGCCGGATACGCTTACGAACGATTTGACGCAAAGGGATATACCAACCTGAGCCTCAAAGCCGAAGACGTCTATCGCGCGCGCCCCGACTACTGGCAGCAAAAACTTGTGCAGGCGATCGACCGGCACGTCGTGGTTTCGCGCAAAATGAAGATGCCGCTCATTACTACCGAATGCTGGGGCATCGTCGACTACAAGGATTGGCCGCTGCTGAAATGGGATTGGGTGAAGGACCTCTGTGCGCTCGGTGCCGAGCGGGCGGCATCTTCCGGCCAGTGGCTCGCAGTCGCCACCAGCAACTTCTGTGGTCCGCAGTTCGTTGGCATGTGGCGCGATAAAGCTTGGCACCAGCAGCTGACGAGCAAAATTAAGTCAGTCGAGATCTCCGAGGAACTCCGTCACGGACGGCTGTATGAAAAATTATGAGAAATTGTGAAGCCGCCATTCACGGCGCGCTCTCCGTCACCGTCAGAACTTGATCTACTTTGACGCCTTTCAATACCTGCTTAGTCCCGCTCGGCCAGGTTAGCTCAATCGTGTCTACGACTGCAGCCGATCCCAATCCAAAGTGAACCCGCTTGTCACTCGATGAGTTGTAGCTCCCCGTTGTTGTCGCCTCGATTGTACTGCGTCCCTAAAGCGGTGGTGAGCTTCACCTTCGTGCCCAGCCCATCACGGTTCGATTTCACCCCGACCAGCTTCAGAATGATCCAGTGATTCTGGCTGTTCGATCGATTCATCCAGATCTCCGGCGGACCGTTGAGCACCGTCACCACGGCATCAATTCTTCCATCGTTGTTGAGATCGCCGAATGCCGCACCGCGATGCGGAGCCGGAACCTGGAACGTCGCTCCAGCCCTCGCGCTGACATCGTCAAACGAGAGGTTGCCTTTATTGCGGAACACTCGATTCGGAAGCGGAAAAGGTCGGTGCGCCAGTTCCATGGAGTTGTCCAGAATGTCGGCATTGGCCGTGAACAAATCCTTGCTCCCGTCGTTGTCGAAATCGAAAACGCCGACTCCCCACGCCGTCGAGCGACTGGTCAACGCGGCCAGCCCGGCTGCGGCAGTGACATCCTGAAATTGTCCATCTCCAAGATTCTTATAGAGCGGGAATCCCTCTCCGAACATCGCCGTTTCAAAGATGTCTGGCCTTCCGTCATTGTCAATGTCGCGGAAGTCCGCTCCCATCCCCGCGATCGCGTTGCCGAATGCATTGTAGGCGACCCCGGCCCCGAGCGCGACGTTCGAAAATGTTCCGTCCCCTTTGTTGTGGAGCAAGTAATTCTCGAAGGTATCATTCGATACAAAAATGTCCGTGAATCCATCACCGTCGTAATCGGCAAACGCCAGCCCCATGCCTTTGCCGACGTATTGAGAAATGTGCGACTGCTCCGAGACGTCGGTAAAAGTCCCATCTCCATTGTTGCGATACAAAATGTCGGGTGTCCCCAAAAAGTCCACCGGCGAACAGTAGGCCGGATGTCCCTGCTGCACGCAAAGCGTCGCGGTCTTAATGCTGTAATTCAAATAATTGACGACGAACAGATCGAGCAGCCCGTCATTGTTGTAGTCAATCCATCCCGCGGCGACCGACCACGCCTTGCCCAGCTTGGGGATCATCCCGCCGACTCCCGCCTTCTCTGTGACGTCCGTAAACGTGCCATCGCCGTTGTTATGAAACAGCTGGTTTCGGTTGACCCCGGTCACGTAGAGATCGACAAACCCGTCATTGTCATAATCCCCGGCGGCCACTCCCATCGAGTACCCGATCCCCTGCAGACCGGCCTTCTCCGTTACGTCCGTAAAAGTTCCATCGCCGTTATTCCGGTACAGTCGGTTCCAATAACTGGGATCCCTTTTCTCGAGCGAAGGAATCGCCGCTCCATTCGTGAAGAAGATGTCGAGCAAGCCATCATTGTTGTAGTCAAACAGCGCCACTCCGCCCACCATCGTCTCGAACGTGTACCGCTTCGGGCTGATGCTGTTCTTCAGCGTGAACTTGATCTTGGATTTTTCAACGACGTTCTCGAACTGGATGGCCCCCGATCCAGCCGTCCCTGCCGGTTTCGAAGGTGTCGACGCATGGACAGTGGAATGTCGGGCTGCCCTTTGCGCGGAAGCCTGGACAGCCAGCGTCGAAGTGCTCCAGAGCAGACATAGTGCCGCCAGTCTGATCAGACCAACCGGCGACCTGGTTTTGGCGGACTTGGTTCGCATCTCTGCCAGGTAGGATACCTTCTTTCCGAAGCCGCCCCAGGTTACGCGAAAGAGTCAGCAACAGCGACTGCGAGGGGAATTGGTTCCCATTGTGGGAGCGCCGAAACTGGTTTCACAAAAATATTTTATTCAACTCGGTTCCGAGAACGTTTACGGTCCTTCATTCCCGCTTTAACTTCTTGACAACGTTTGTACTTGCATGGTGCAGTAATGTGTTTCCATTAGTAATAAATCGGTTTTCTGGCGGGTCTCGCGGGCTTAAAGCAGTTTTGGAGGTCTCACAATGAAGAAGGCGATTCTATGGCTGTCCCCTTTCCTTGTTGTTCTCATTAGCATGGCGTGTTTCGGACAAGCCACCGGCTCAGGTGACATCCGCGGCAGCGTTACCGACCCATCGGGGGCGCTGATCCCCGGAGTGACCGTCACGGTGGTCAACGTTGACACGGGCGTGGCGAAGGACTTCACCACCAATCAGGACGGCCTTTACGATACGTCCTCGATTGTGAACGGAAGCTACAAGCTCACCTTCAGCAAGGATGGCTTTGAGAAACTGGTGCGCGGCCCCGTCAGTCTGCAAGTCGGCACCACCACGGTCAATGCCCAGTTGCAAGTCGGTTCGGCCGCTCAAGAGGTTACCGTCACGGCCGACGTTACCCTGCTCAAGACGGAGACTAGCGAACAGAGCACGACCCTGGAAGCCAAGTCCATGGAACAACTGCCGCAGATTGCGGGGGCGGCGGGGGTAAGCTGGGAAAACTTCATGATCCTGCTGCCCGGCGCCACTGGCGCGCCCGGTGGTTCGCAAGGCTCGTCTAATCCGGGCCAGGAAGTTGCCATTAACGGCAACCTGCCTTACAGCAACATCCTTGCGGACGGGGCCTCCACCACGCTCTCCCATAGTCAGAATGCGAATCCCGCAGTCTTTGAGACCGTATCCGAACTCCAGGTCAATAGTTCGACATTTTCCGCGCAATATGGTGTCGGCGGGGTCATCTTCAACCAGATCACCAAAGGGGGCACCAACCAGTTTCACGGATCGGTCTACGATTACTTCCAAAACGATGCTCTGACCGCCCACTCGGACTTCCAGACTGGACCGATTCCCTTCCTCCGCTTCAACAACTTCGGCTTCGCTATCGGCGGTCCCGTCCTCAAGAATAAGATGTTTTTCTTCTTCGACTACGACCAAATCGTCGACCACGGCAACAATTCCGGTTTGAACAGCGTTCCCACTACCGCCGTCTTGGGCGGGGACTTCACCGGCATGCAGAACATCTACGACCCGACTACGCAGACCATCGCGTACGACGTCAATCACAACCCTTATCCGGTCCGGCAGAGCTTTGCCAGTGAATATGGGAACGGAAATGTGATTCCTTCCGCGCTCTTCGATTCGGTCTCGACAGGCATGCAGAACTTCTATCCGACGCCGACGAACCACCTTCCTGGAGGCGCATTTCTTCCTGGAAACATCGGTTCCGAGGGAGAAGTCCAAAACAACTTCTATTCCAGCCAGCAGCAGTCCACGCCCTATCGAAAATTCTTCGGCCGGTTGGATTACGACATCACTTCCAAGAACCGGCTGACGATGTCAGACACCCAGAGCGACACGCCGGTCATCTACCCGAATCAGGTGAGTGTGTGCCCCATCGGCTGCCAGAGCGGCGATGTGGACAACAATAATGCCCAGATTACTGATGTATGGAACATCAGCCCCACCACCATCAACGAAGTCAGAATCGGGTTCACCGATCAGTTGAATTTCTTTGGCGACCTTGCCCTTAACAAAGGATATGCCAGCAAGCTGGGCTGGCAGTTCGCCAAGGCAGATGATTTCCCGGCGATTAACTTCACCGGCACGTATCCCTATGCCTGGCTCGATCCCAGTTCCAATTCCGTCTACAAAGAGTTCACCTGGAATCCTTCCGATGTCGTGACCATGATTCGCGGCAGGCACATCCTGCACTTCGGCGGAGAACTTCTGGCTTACCAGAACAATTCCACCGCCTGGGGCAACACCAACGCTGGCACTTTCCAGTTCTCCGGCCAGTACACCCAGCAATGGGCCGTCGGCTCGAACGGAGTCGCTGCTCCAGTTGCCGGTACTGGAATGGAGTACGCTGATTTCCTGCTGGGCTATGCACAGCAGTGGACTGCGAGTTACTCGCCCGAATTTGGCGCTCGGCTGAAGACCCCGCAGATGTTCTTTCAGGACGATTGGAAGCTGCGCCCGAATCTCACTCTGAACCTCGGCCTCCGCTACCAGATCAACCATGGCTGGAACGAAATCCACGAAAATATGTCCAGCTTCGATCCGACCGTGCAAAACTGTTCTCCGACGCCGTGTAACGGTCCATTGGGCGCCTATTGGTTCGGGCCCACTCACGCCAATGGACGCACTTCCCTTCAGGCGAATAGTTTCAACACCTGGCAACCTCGTATCGGCTTCTCGTGGGCGTATGACCCGAAGACCGTTCTCCGTGGCGGCTTTGGGCTGTACTCCTACATGTGGAGTCTGGACACCTACGGTGGAAACAACACCAGCTATGGTATGGGCGCAGCCATCAGTTCTTCCGGCAGCGACTCCGACCAGACGAACGGCATCACACCAGTCACAAAGCTCGATGGAAACGGCAACGTCTGTACCCCGCTAGTGAACGGTGGCTGTGTGCCAAGCGCCACACCCCTGCCTTACACGCAGGCGTCGACGGCTCCCACTGCCTACAACGGTCAGGGAGTCGGCTACGTCCAATACCACACTCCGGTTCCCCGGATCATGCAATGGAATCTCTCAGTGCAACGTGCGCTCACCACGGATTTCGTGACCGAAATTGCGTACGTGGGCAGCCATGCATCGAACCTAAACTTCCAAACCGATCTCAACCAGGTTCCGCTGGCGGACCTTTCCTCGAACGATTCGGGAAGTCGCCCGTATCCAATCTTCCAGGGCATCTCCGGCAGCACCAATAACGGCATCTCAAATTACAACTCGCTACAACTGTCCGTCACCAAGCGTATGCGGCAAGGTTTGAGCATGCAGTTCAGTTATGTCTGGGCGCACATGCTGGACGATATGGATTCCTCCGGATGGGGCAGCCGCGCGGGTCCGCAGGATTTTCAGATTGCCAACAATCCGGCGGCCAACTATGCGAGCTCAAACTTCGATGTCCGCCACGCCTTCAAGGGCTATGCGGTCTACGAACTGCCGTTCGGCAAGGGCAAACCATTCTTGAATGGCAACCAGTTGCTGGATGAGGCAGTCGGTGGCTGGCAACTTGCCGGGACCGTTGTTCTCCAAACCGGACAGCCCTTCGACGTGATCGGAAACCAGAACACCTACGCTCTAGCCGGCACGCAGTTCCCCAATTGGGTTCCGGGCGTCAGCCCCACCGCGGGCCGCAGTCGGAACAACTGGATCAACGTAGCGGCATTCTCTGAGCCGGCTAACGGGACGTTCGGCGATGTGAGGAGAAACAGCCTCTACGGGCCGGGAATTAACAATTTCGCACTCTCTCTGGGCAAGGGGTTCTCGATTCCGTGGAGGGAGGGAATCAAGGTTGATTTCCGGGCCGATGCACAGAACGTGTTCAACCATCCCAGCTTCGGCACACCGTCGGGCCTCAACCTTAGCGGTGCGTCTGGCGTCGGGCAACCTTATACGGGAACAACTCCCCTCAATTCCGTAACGGTGAACGGTCGCAACCTGCAACTCACATTGAAGGTGAGCTTCTAACACTCGGGCAACTTGAAAAAGAGACGGCGATTCGTCGCCGTCTCTTTTTTATTTGGAGTGAATTTTCGATTGCGGACGAAACCACTCCCTCACACCTGCAGATCGCGCAGGTAAGGAACGCTGGCCTTCATCATGTCCAGGTTCATTTCCACGTAGTAGTTCTTGATGCCGCCAATCTTGGCCGCGGTAAAGATCTTCTTCCAGTCCAGGCTGTCCTGCCCCACCGGCATGATCTTCTGCGTTGCGGTCGACCAGCCCTGCACGTGCATCGAGAGGAAGCGGTACGGATACTTCGTGAAATATTCCGCCGCATCGTACCCCTTGCTGATCGTCGAAACCTGGAACTGAAACTTCACCAGCTTCGGATCCAGCAGGCCGAACAGCACATCATAGGTGCGTTTGCCGTCCACCATCGATAATTCGAATCCCTCATTGTGCAGTCCCTGCTGGATGCCGGCCTGTGACGCTGCTTCTCCCATCTTGTTGTATTCGTCCGCGGCTCGCTTCACGTCGTCCATGGTCGGCTTCTCGGGTCCGTCAAGGCTGGGCACGATCATCTGGATCAGCCCGATATCATTCGCCCATCCGATTCGGTCCTGCTGGTTCTTGCGCAGCTCCTCGATGCCGAAGTGCGAACTCACGCACGTGACTCCCGCATCGCTCAGAATTCTCTTGAGTTCCGCCGCCTTGTACTTTGCCAGGCTTCCAAACCCCTCATCGGCATAACCGACGGGCGAGCAGAGTTCGATGCTCTGAAATCCTGCCGCTGCCAGTTGCTTCACGGTCCCCGGAAAGTCCGTGGCAATCATTTTCCGGACAGGCCAGGTCTGGCATCCAATGGGCATCCCCAGCGGACTGGCGTGCAGGTTCAACACTCCCGTAGAAAGCACGCCGGCAGCCGCTGCCTGCGCCGCAGCAATCTTGCAGAATTCCCGTCTCGAAATCGTGGCCATTCCGTCTCCTTGATAGAGGTTCACATCGACAAGATCAAATCGAGCGGACAAACCTTCCGCCCTGCAACATTCCGCTTAGAGTTCCCACCCTTTTCGTCGTTCCGGACGCACGTAATTCTGCAGCTTATCGGAATTGTCTATCTTCAGCGTCGCTCGATCCCAACTGAATTTCTGTCCGAGCCGGGCCGCAACATATCCTAGCAGCAGCGTTTCCGTCACCATGCCCTCGAACTCGAAATTCCCTCCCGGCTTCCCGCTGCCTCCCTTGCAGGCATCGAGCCACTCGCGTTCGTTTCCCGGCGAGCGCGGAAGTGTTTTCGCAGGCTGCTGGAAGCTGTCCATGCGCGACTGCGGAATCAGCTTGGGGTGCCCGCCGTTGAAGCCGCACAAAATCTTCCCACGATCGCCGATAAAGAGAAGCCCTTCATCCTCATCTTCGCCATCCCCCCTGAAACGGATGATCCGGTTCCAATTCTTCCGGACGCGCCGGCTTGAGTCCACCGTCGTACCATGTGAACTTTACCGGAGGCATGTCTCCTCGTGCGGCAAAGTCATACCGGATGATAGACGCAGCCGGATACGTCTCCTCGTAGCGATCGGTAGAACTCGCCTCGACAGTGACGGGCGCATCCAGCTTCAACACGCGGAAGATCGTATCGAAACTGTACGAGCCCATGTCGCCCAGAGCTCCGCACCCGAAATCCGTCCATCCTCGCCACACAAACGGCGTATACGCGTGATGAAACGGACGCGCCGGCGCCGGCCCAAGCCACAGATCCCAGTCCAGCCCTTCCGGCACAGCCTCCGCTTCTTTCGGACGCTCCAGTCCCTGCGGCCAGTACGGACGGCTGGACCAATTCTTGACCTCGCGTACCGGGCCGATCGCTCCTGACCAGATCCACTCGCACAACAAACGTGTTGCCTCCGACGCCTGGTTGCCCACCGCAATCTGCGTCGCGACCTTGGTTTCGCGCGCAATCTCCGCAATGCGCCGCGCCTCATAGATCGTGTGAGTCAAAGGTTTCTGGCAGAAAACGTGTTTGCGCTTCTGCATTGCGGCCGCCGAGATGGCCGCATGCAGATTGTCCGTTGCGCACACGACCACGGCATCGACATCATGCTGTTTTTCGAGAAGCTCTCGAAAGTCGCTGTAGGCCGCGCAGCCGTGATACTGGCCCGATCGTTGTCTGCGTTCCGTAGTAGCCGTCCACAATTTTCTGGCAAGGTTCGCGGCCCGCCATTCCGCCAGTAACGCCCAGTGAATGCGTCAGCTGTATTGGCTGGTCGGGGCTGAGCCAGTTCCATCCGCTGCTCACGCCCAGCAATTCTTGAACAGCATTGCAGAACTCGTGTGTCTCCCATTGCGGATAGTTGTTCCCGCTCTTGTTCACATCGCATACAGCGACACCCTGCACGTCAGGCTCTTTCAAGAAATGGAGCATGACCCGCAGCCCTTGTGCCCCCACGCCAATAAACGCGAGGTTCACTTTGTCGCTGGGCGGAACGTATCCCACGCCTCCCAATACCCGGCGGGGAACGATGGAGAAGCCAACCGCGGCAGCCGCAGTTTCTGCCATGAATTTGCGTCGTGATACGGATCTGGTTGAACGTTTCATCGCTGGCATCCTGCTACTGGCGTAGTCAGATGTCAAGTGAGGAGTCCACAGGAGGAAGGAAGCGGACGTCCGCTGATGTGAGGCAGATCACAAAGCGCGAAAACCTAGTCGCGCTAGTACTTCCTCAGTACTCCGATAACGCGTCCCTGCACATCCACCGAAGCGGCTGGCACGATGATCGGTTTCATCGTCGCATTCGATGGTTGCAGCCGGATGCTGTCGCCTTCCCGGTAAAAGCGCTTGAGTGTCGCATCGGTCGAATCCACCAGCGCGACCACGATGTCTCCGTTGTGCGCGGTCCGGGCTTTCTCTACCAGAACGTAGTCGCCATTGAGGATGGCCTCGTCCTGCATCGAATCGCCACGCACTTCCAGCACGAATACTTCTTTCGAGCGCACGAAATCCGCCAACGAGATCGTCTCATTCGTCTGCACGGCTTCGATCGGCTGGCCGGCGGCGATGCGTCCCAGCAGCGGAAGCACAACTCCTGTGTTCACGCTCATCGACTGCTTCAGTTTCCCTTTCGGAGGCAACAGGTCAATCGAGCGGCTGCGATTGTAGTCGCGCGTCAGCAGGCCCTTCTTTTCCAGATTCGAGATGTGCTTGTGGACGGTTGCCAGCGACGTCAACTCTAGCCCTTGCCCAATTTCCTCGAACGACGGCGAGTAGCCGTGCTCAGTGACGAACCGCGAGATGAAGTCATACACTTCGCGCTGCCTGCGTGTGATGGCCATGCCAGCCATTATTGGCGAACATAAGGCGAAAAGCAAGCAGGAAGTGAACCTGCGGGGATGGCTTATGTTACTCGTGCGAGGACGGACGCATTCGTCCGTCCAGGCGGCCCGGGTATATCGGGCCGCAGGTGCGGTGCTCTGACCAGGAATCCCGGTTTCCGTCGTCAAGAGTCCAGCGGTCCTGAAACTTTCCCCCCAGTTCGGACTCCAATCTGTTAGCCCAGATGTTTCGTACTGAAGAGGGGGAAACGAAAATGCGATCATCAATCGTCCTAGCTCTCGCTTTCGCGGCCGCGCTCATCACCACCACTGCCTGCAACGCCAAGGCTAATCCTGCGGCCGGACCCGTTCCCATGCCGGCTGTCGATGCGGCCCGCGCATCGTCTCCAGGCCAGCAAACCGCCGTCATCTCCGGCGGATGCTTCTGGGGCATCCAGGCAGTATTCCAGCATGTGAAGGGAGTGATCAGCGCGACCTCCGGCTATTCCGGCGGCTCCGCCAAAACCGCCGAATACGAAACCGTCAGCAATGGCGACACAGGACACGCGGAGTCGGTGCAGATTGTTTACGATCCGTCGCAAATTACTTATCGGAGAGTTGTTGCGGGTGTTCTTCTCGGTGGCGCACGATCCCACGCAATTGAATCGTCAAGGGCCCGACGAGGGAACGCAATACCGCTCCTCGATTTTCTATGGCAACGACGAGCAGAAGCGCATTGCGGAGGCATATATTGCGCAGCTCGATCAGGCGAAAGTTTTCTCGAGCCCGATCGTCACCAAAGTCGTCGCGCTGCAGGGCTTTTATCCAGCCGAGGCCTACCATCAGAACTATGCCGCCCTGCATCCGAACCAGCCCTACATCATGTTCAACGATGCGCCCAAAGTGGAGCACCTGCGCCAGGAATTCCCCGACCTGTATACAGGGAAGTGAGAGAGGAGAATCCAATGTTCGATTCCGATCTCGACAGTAAGACGACTCGTGTGGGGACAGCCGCCCCCGCCTGTCCAGCCGAGCAAAGCTCGGCAGCACCGCCAGCGAATCTTCAGCGACGTGTGTTTCTCGCAACCTCAGTTGCAACCATTGCCGGCCTCGCCTTCTGGCAATGGCGAAAACCCGTGGTGTCGGAAGCCTCCTCAGCTGTCGTGACAGAACCGAAAGAAGTCACAGTCGTGCTCTTCTCCGATTCCGGTCAGCGCCTGAAAAAAGTCCAAATCGCAAAGGTCATGAAAACTCCTGACCAGTGGCGCAAGCAACTTTCTCCGAACGCCTACGACATCACGCGCAACGCCGATACCGAACTCGCCTTCTCCGGTCAATACTGGAACCTGCACGAAACGGGACTCTACCGCTGCATCTGCTGCGATAACGCGCTCTTCGATTCCGCCACGAAGTTCGACTCCGGTACGGGCTGGCCGAGTTTCTGGCAGCCCATCGCACCCGAGAACGTCACTGAAATTCACGACACCAGCTTCGGCATGGAGCGTATTGCAGTTGCCTGTACCGAATGTGATGGTCATCTGGGCCATGTCTTCGACGACGGTCCCGAACCGACGCATCTCCGCTACTGCATGAACTCAGCCTCGCTGCGCTTCGTGAAGCGCATCATGATCTGCGCATGATCCCTCTCTATCCGTGTTGATTGCCAAGTTCAACGGGAAGTAGTGGGCGTCATGGTTCGCAAAATCCTCATCCTGAGCAAAGCGAAGGACCTATGCACTCTGCTGGCGGCGCAACGCACGGTGTTGCTTCACGAAGCAGCCGCAAATTCGCCGCTATAATCGAGCGATGAATTCGTCTCTTCCCATCTTCCGCGAACCAACTGCCGTCGAGAAACTCTTCAACCGCACTTTCGGATTCATCGTCGGCCTCGGCCTGGGACCGTCGCATATCTATGTTCTCGAAGTACGTGGACGCAAATCCGGCAAGCTTTACTCGACTCCGGTGGATCTGCTGGAACTGGAGGGCAAGGCGTTACCTGGTTGCCCCGCGCGGTCGAACCCAGTGGGTACGCAATGCCGAAGCCGCTGGAGAGATCACGCTCAAGAAGGGAAGAACGCGCCAGAAATTTCGCCTGCGCCCGATTGTGGAAGCGGAGAAGCTGAAAATCCTGAAAGCCTATCTCGACAATTTCAAGCGCGAAGTACAGCGATACTTTCCTATTCCCGCCGGTTCGCCGCCCCAGGCATTCCAAGAAGTCGAGCCGAGCTATCCTGCTTTTGAACTTCTTCCGAGTTGAATCAATTATTTGCGTAGCGGAAGTTTAGGAATTGATTTTTTCTCTTGCCAAAAACTAAAAGTTATGGCATCTTCAGACATCCTCAAAGGAAAGGACGCCCAAATTTGTCAGAACATACGCACAAATCGCTATGCGGGCTGATTCGGCCAATTGTAGGCCTCGTCAGTTTTAGGGCGTCGTCCGATTGCGCTAATTAATCCTCGGCGCGCTTAACGCAAAGCTAACAAAATAAAGATAGTGCTGGGTGGCGCAGGCCGCGGTTCCTTCGCCTCGACACGGTTACGTCCGCGGTCGTTCATTCCCCCAGCAGCGTATCCCCTCGTGTGGGGACGGACGCATTCGTCCGTCCGGTCGAGCAACAGCTCGACGGTGATGTGCAAGTCGGTCAGTGGTGAAAGGTTACGGATACTTCTCCTGGTAGAACAGTCCTGGATTTCCAGGCTGTGAGGTTCGACTCCTCAATGGGCGCAAGCCCTCTCCGTCGCCGAGCGTTCCCTGACCTCTAACGTTTACTGCAAAGCGCTCAAGAAAGATAGCGTTGCAAAAAAATTTCAGTCAGTGGTGAAGTTCACGGCAACTTCGCGGCGTGCCTGTTACCAAGGCCGGGGTTCGAGCCCCCAACCGTGATCGCAGTTCCCTGGCTGTTGTCCGTCAACCGGCGCAGGCAATCGTGCCTGCGCCCCAACCGAAATTAGCAGCACAAGTTTCGCCGGTGGTGAAAGAGAAGAGTTACTTCGCGCCAGGGCACGACCTGCGACAGGAGCGGGGAAGCGAACCCCGCCGAGGCGCTGCTTTGCGGCAACACCGGGATCCGCAAGGATCTGGGGGCGTCGTCCCGAAGCTCAGGGTTGCCGCAGAAACCGGCCTCGAGTCGATTCTCTTCTTGCCGGTTCCCCGGCGAGTTTTCTTCGCGCATTGCGCGGACGTGGAAGAGCGGCCCTCTAAGGACCGCGTAAAGCCGTCTCGAATCGATGAGGACGAGACATCGTTAAGTTCGGCCGGTGGTGAAGACAATGGGTACTTCGCCTCTTAAGCGGGTGGTCGCAGGTTCGAATCCTGCCACGGGAATTGTGCCCGTGTAGCTCAGTGGTAGAGCACCTTTACCTTTGTCGCTAATTCCCCGGCTGATTTGTTTCAACCTTGTTACTCCGGCGTGAGCGCCGGTTAGAAAGCATGTATGAGCGTCGTCATTCGAAATGGAAGGTCGCAGGTCACCGAGTCGCTGTGCAACTCGTGCTACTGGGCGCACATTCAGCGCGGATTCGCGGAAAGCGAAGAGGTTATCCTCTGCGCCTTCCTGCGCCCGGCGCGGCTGGTGCCGTTCAAAGTCAGCACGTGCACCGACTACAACGACAAGCGAGTGCCCAGCAGGTCAGACATGGAACAGATCGCGTGGATCATTCGCACCAAAGACGTGAATCGCCAGGTCGGATTCACAAAAGTAGAAGAGGAAGAGGAGACGGAGAAGGAGGACGAACCGGAAATCGTCGTTTCTGAATAGTTCGTAAATGCATATGTTCGAATTTCTAAAACACGTGCTGGGTGGCCAGAACCAGTTTGCCTCTGGCGGATTGCTGCTCATGATCGTAGGCGCCGTCGGCGCATACTTGCGCGCGATTCCCAGTCGGCTCTGGTACTGGATCGTCGGCCAGACCACGTTGTCGATCACCGTGAAGGACGAGGATGCAGCGTTTGCGTGGGTGAAGCAGTGGTTCGCGGAGCAGAAGTTTCTCAAGCGCATTCGCCGTGTCGATCTGGATACCACGGTGCGCAACCAGAACCTTGCGCTCATTCCAGCTCCCGGTCGCCACTGGTTCTGGTATCGCGGGCGCCCGTTTCGCGTCGACTTCTACCGCAGCGAAGACACTCGTGGATGGACGCCGAAGCGCAGCGAGTTGCTCGTATTCCAGACGATTGGGCGCGACCAGAGTCTGCTGAAGCAGTTCGTCAGCGAGATTGCTTCCTGTCACAAGAAGCATGAACGGGTGCGCTCGTCTCTCTACCTGTACTCGGAGTATTGGGGCAGCGTGGAAGGGTACAACGCGCGCTCGCTCGACTCGGTGATTCTGCAAACGGGAGAGCGCGAGCGCCTGGTCTCGGACATCGAGAAGTTCAAAAGTTCGAAGGCGCGCTACCGCCATCTTGGCGTGCCGTACCACAGGGGATACCTGCTGTACGGTCCACCGGGAACGGGGAAGACGTCGCTGGTGTCGGCGATTGCGGGAAAGTTTGCGATGTCGATCTATGCGATCAATCTCACCGACTTCACCGATCGCTCGTTGACGAAGGCGATGAATGATGTTCCTCCCGGCTCGGTCGTGTTGTTCGAAGACGTTGATTGCATGATTGCAAGTACTCCTCGTAGCCATGCAGAGAAGCCTTCGCCCGGCGACCCGCGGGAGAAGCCGGACGACAAGGCAGCCGCCCAAAAGTTCGGCGTGACGCTGTCGGGACTGTTGAACGTTCTCGACGGATTTCATGCGCCGGACGATGTGCTGTACATGATGACGACGAACAAGATCGAAGCCCTCGATCCAGCTTTACTGCGACCCGGACGCATCGATTACCGCTTGTACCTGGGCGTCGCGTCGGATGAGCAGAAGCTCGAACTCTACTGCCGCTTCTTTCCGCAGCGGGAAGAGTTCGAAGCCCGTGCCTTCGTCCAAGCTCATCCGTGGGCCGAGACCATGGCGGACTTCCAGGGACTGCTGCTCGAACATGCGGAGAGGCCTGCGGGCTTGCGCCTGGTCAAAATGCTGGCCGACCCAAGCCCGCAGCAGGAAGAAGAATCGGTTCCGGCGCTGGGGTAGAGGCGAGGCACCGACAGTTTCGCCGGTGGTGAAGACGAGGGTTACTTCTTAATTCGAGGGTTGCGGGTTCGAATCCCGCCATGACGTGAGTCCTGCAGCTCAAAGCTGGACAGAGCATCGGAAAAAACACCGTCGTCGCCCAATTCCCCGGCGAGTAAGTGAAAAGCAGGTTCCTCACCGGCGCCTTGCGTCGATTCGGAATGACATTTTTGTTTAGCTAGCAGCTGATAGCTCATAGCTAGAAAGGAAGAACCATGGCCAAACTCAACACACTCAACCTCAACTTCGGCCCGCTCACCCACGAAGGCGCGCCCGCCCGCAGCATCTCGATGGAGCTGCAGTTGCGGCGCTCGGTGCTGGCTTGCCTGCTCTGGGAGAGCCAGTTCTATGAGGACGGAGTCGAGATCGCAGGCCGCATTGCCGAACTCGTTCCCAAGGTTGCGGCCGACACGGTGGCCGCGCTTGCCGTCGAGGCTCGCGTACGAATGAAGCTGCGTCACGCTCCGCTCTTGCTCGTGCGTGAGATGGCGCGTCACGCCACGCACCGCAAGCTTGTGGCCGAGACGCTCGCGCAGGTCATCCAGCGTGCCGACGAACTCGCGGAGTTCGTTGCCATCTACTGGAAGGACGGGCGCGTGCCGCTGTCCGCCCAGGTGAAGAAGGGACTGGCTGCGGCGTTTCCCAAGTTCGATGAGTACGCCCTGGCGAAGTACGATCGCGGCGGACACATCAAGCTGCGTGACGTATTGTTTCTCGCTCACGCCAAGCCTCGTGACGAAGCGCAGGCCGAAGTGTGGAAGCGTCTGATCGCGGGCGAACTCACTGCTCCGGATACGTGGGAGGTCGCACTCTCGTCTGGCGCGGACAAGCGTGAGGCCTGGGAGCGACTGCTCCGGGAGCAGAGGCTCGGGGCTCTCGCTCTGCTCCGCAACCTGCGTAACATGCGGGAGGTCGGAGTGGACGAGGACCTCGTCCTCGCCGCGCTAGGCACAATGAGCACGGCGCGGGTGCTTCCGTTTCGCTTTCTGGCTGCGGCGCGTTACGCTCCGCAGTGGGAAGAGGCGCTGGAGCAGGCGATGCTGAAGTGCATTGCGGGACAGGAGAAGTTGACGGGGAAAACGATTGTCCTCGTCGACGTCTCTGGCTCGATGACGGCTCCGCTCTCGCAGCGGTCCGAGATGCAGCGCACGGACGCGGCTTATGGCCTCGCGGTATTGCTGCGCGAGATTGGCGAGAAGGTAAGCGTGTTCAGCTTTTCCGACTCGCTGGTCGAAGTGCCGGCGCGTCGCGGCTTCGCTTTGCGCGATGCGATCGATAAGTCGCAGCGTCACAACAGCACTCAGCTCGGTAAGGCAGTCACTGAGCTGAATCAGAAGCACGGCTACGATCGCCTGATCGTCATCACCGACGAGCAGGCGCACGATACGGTGCCTGCGCCTCGCGGCAAGGGATACGTGATCAACGTGGCCAGCTACAAGAATGGCGTCGGCTACGGCAAGTGGACGCACATCGACGGCTGGAGCGAGTCGGTGGTCGAGTACATCCGCACGCTGGAGTCGACGGAGTAAACCGGGAATCGCGGGGGCGCAAGCCTCCGCGAGACTCCTCAGATTGCATTCGTACTCACTGGGTCGAGTTGCGGGGATGGCCGCGCAGGTAGATGTCGACGCCGAACATTGGTCCGTAGGTGTTGATCCCATAGTTTGAATAGGCCGGAGCCGACAAGTTGTTGTTGGAGATGTGCATCCAATTCAGGCCGGCGGAAAATGCATAGCGCGGATTGAAGTTGTAGCGGACACCGCTCCCCATGTTGAGGGTGAACGTCAGGTTCTGTCCCTGGGCGTAATAGACGCCGAGTGGTCCCTTGGCGTCGATGAGACCGACCCCGCAGCGTATGTCCACGAAAGGCGCGACCCGCGAGTTCCGCGGAACGAAATTTCGCCGGATCCCCATGTCGTAGGAAAAATAATGAGTCTCCGCGCCTCGTGGAATCGCGGTAGCGGAGAGGCTGGCGGTAGCGTCCCAATTGCCACGAAAGATCCATCGACTGCCGACATCGTCGAGATGCCAGCGCACAGATCCGATGACCGGGACCAGCGTGTAGCGGAGAGGATAAAGCTCGTACGGGTCTCCTTCGAAAACGTCGAAGGGAAAAGGGATATTGATCGGGAGCCATCCAACGTCAAAAGCGAACTCCAGCTTGTGCCCGTAGTAGATGTCTCGATTGAAGTCAGGCAACGGGGAGCGGCGCAGCTTCTTGTCGGCTGAGGCGGTTTTCGGGTACGAGTCCTGTTGGTCGTTGGTGATCGGCGGTGAGCTCTGCTCCGGGTTGCCGGTCTCCCGTGTGGCAATGGCGGCGAGCTCGGCGCGATCCTGCTGGGCGTTCACGGGAATCGCGAGGGGCGGAAGTCCGGCGAGAAGCAGGACTGAAAAGATAGTGATCTTTCGGGATTTTTTCATAGGTCGTACTGGTTACCGATCACGATCCGCACAGAAAATGTGCGATGCGGAAACGCCCGGTACTGGTTGTCAGAGGTATTCATTCGCCGGTTGCGGCAGAGACCAGGATGTTCGCGCTCCCTGCGATCGGGGTTGCGTCGTAGTCGGATACCGTGATGGTTTGGGGACCGGGCGTCACCAGGGTGAGACCGGTGAAGGTGTGGGAGCCGGAGTCGGTTGCGGTGAAGACGTACAGCGTCGGAAGATGCGAGGCTTGATCGGTCGTGGTGAAGTGAATGGGGCCGTCGATGATCGTGTCGATCTTGCCTTGGTACATCGCGGTCACGGTAGCGCTGAAGGGAACCCCTGCGACCACGGTGGAGGGAGCGGTTATCACCAGAATGGCGTGGCCGGAACCGCAACTCACGGACATGATCGCTACAACGAAGGCCGCCAAGACAGATGCTAACCTCGTTGTCAGGACCCTGGCGGGGCCGTATCCGGCCGAAGCCTCCGTTTGGTTCCGTGCAAGACTTAGGGTTGTCTTCGACATTCGTCCCCCTGACTATTCGGATTGCGATGGAGAGATCAGGTCCTGAAGTCGTGTCGTGAGATGCGGGGAAGCGCAGGAAATGCTGTCCGGAACTTTGCGGATGGTCAGGGCGCGCGCAGATTTGGATCGGTCCGGGGGAGGGACTTGCGGTGCTCCTGTCAGCCGCGGTCGGGCTGCCCAGCGCTCTTGAGGGTGACCTGATCCTGGGATACTTCTCCGCTTTTTGGTACCGGCGGAGTCTGGGCCTGCGGATCGGGCCTTGGTTCCGAAGGCGGCTGTGCGAATTGGCGGACGTCGGCTAATTGAGGGCTGCTGATTGGAGGAATCATTTTGATGGTCTCCTGCAAGATAGGATCGGCCGACGGATGCTGGAACTTTAGGGGATTAAGGCGAACTTTCGTAAGAGTTACGAACCCTCCCGGCGCTCGGTGAAATCGCCTTGATCAGCCTACAGCTAGGTGCGAGCTGCCTCTCCATCGATTCTCATGTCCTACTTCCGGCGATCCGCCGGGGCTTCAAAGCCGATCTGGCGACGTGGCGGGTCGGGCGGGGTAATCAGTTCGCGGATCGCTTCCATCAAGCCCTGGATATCGGCGTCATGCGTTTCGAGACGACGCTCGACTTCCGCGAGCTTGGACAGAACCTGGCGATTTGTGGCGAGGGCTCGGCGCATGCGCACGAAAGCTTGGATCACGAAAACGCTCATGTCTACCGCGCGGTCGGAGTTCAACACTGTTGCGGCCATAATCGCGCCGTGCTCGGTAAAAGCATAGGGGCGGTAACGCGAACCGCCATGGCTTTCACTTGAGATCACATTCTGTGATCTCAAGATTTTCAGCTCCTGCATCGAGAGTTGAAAGCGGAAAGCGGGAGGGAAGCGTCTCGCGTTGCGCTTGACCTGCTGATTCAATTGGCGGACTTCGACTCCGTAAAGTTCAGCAAGGTCACGGTCGAGGATAACTTTTTGGCCTCGGAGAACAAGGATGCGTGAGTCTACTTTTCTGGAAATAACGATTGCAGTTTTCGTCATGGGGAAAAGTTGAGATCACAAATTGTGATCTCAAGATACGCAGCCAGAATACCAGCGGACCGGACGCGCGAGATCAGCAACCGCCAATAATTAGGGCAAGAATTCCAGTTCGGGACGTCTGGCGCAGAGGTAGACAAGGCTGTTCGAACGAGACTGTAGGCCCCTCCAGCCCATTCAAGAAGTCAACGCTTCCTACCCTGTCGCAAGGCGCGACAAAGCAGTGCACCTATTTTTCTCAGCTCAGGCGCCAGTTACGAAAAATTTCTCGTCGGGCTTGCCGCTTCCGCTTTCCGGAGCGACGGCGGCGGTGACGTCGTGGACGAATTCACGGCGGCGATCGGGCTGTCCCTCGCGTTCCACCTGACGAACGCGACGCGTGGGCATGGTGCTGGGTTCGAGGCTGACGATGCGCCCCTCGCGAATCACGACTCGCGAGCGGAACCAGTCGGTGCGGTACATGCGCCCGGCCGCGTAAAAGGTCATGGCGGCGGCGATCGGGCCTTCGAATTCGGATCCCGTGCAGGCAAGAATGCGTTTGCCCATCTCCTGCGTCCAGGTCAGGCCGCCGACCAGGGGGTCGTTCAGACGGCAACGCTCGAACGGAGTGGCGTGCGAAAGCTTGCGCAACTGCAGAAGCTGCAACAGGACTGACGTCTTAGCCAGGTTTGTCACGATAATGCGGGCATCGGTTGGGGAGACGCGCTCCAGTTTGATGTGCAGGTCGGGCGACCACTCGCGCTCGAACTCTTCGCGGGCAAGGGCTAGCCCCTTGTCAGTGGCTTCTACATAGCGCAGGGTCGCGCGGGCGAGGATTACGCTGAACAGCGTGGTCACGATGGTGGCAATGATCGGAATGTAGCTGATCAGTGTCGAGAACGGGATGCGGAAGGAATCGATCAGCTGCATGTGCATGGGTGCGCATGACTCCTGCGGACTCGTTGGCGACGACGAAGGTGAGTGTAGCGAGGGTAGGGTCCGGGCTGTAGATGCGGTTGGTGAAGGGCAGGTAACTGGCCCCGGGCACCGACTTTAGTAACGATCCGTGGCCCAATCTTGGCTCTTGGCGAGCAAAAGGAAGGCTTTGGAGCCAGTCTCCGCAGGAAGGAGGGTGTGGAATTCTACCCACGAAGGTGTCCGGCAGGTACACGCAAAGTAGCGGATTCGAAGATCGTAGATTGGGTTTTATGAAAGAGTTTGCGCACTTGAGGTGGAACTTTTGCCGAAATCCATCCCAAGGCTCCGTAGGGAATTTGCTGTAAGTCACAACCAGCGGCTGCTTTTCATCAACAAATTCAGTAGTTTGGGATAGCCGCCGAACCCATGAGATTGGCACGTAGAGTGCACTGGCTATTGGGGGTAAGAGGGTGTGGTAAGAGGCTCTTGTTGGAGTTTGATCATGCGGGTGAGTCGTCCAGTCCGGATCGTTATGTTTCTTTTGCTGACGGCGAGTGGGGCAGTGTGCCAGCAGCGCGACCGATCGAGTGCGGCAAAGTCTCTGCCCGATGCACCTTCCGTGACGGCTTCACAATTCGGCTCTTCTCGATGGCAAGCTAGTGCGCCGGGTCCGGTCATTAGTTACCGGGATGCACAAGTTTTGTTTGGCGACTCTTACCGCCTCGAGCCCCTCCCAGAAAGGGAGTCGGGAGATTTCTTTCAAAAACACCTCTATCCGACGTTGTTGAAGCGGGGGCTTGAGTATCGTCCTTCGAGCAGCAGCGGCTTCTTGAGCCGGGCGACGTACGCGACCTCGCGCTTGTTTTTCGAGCCCGAAGATTCCGGAAAGAAACGCCTCAACACATCGTACTTACTCGGGACGCTGGCCTCGGCGGCCATGCACAGTGCTTACCGCCCCTACTGGCGGCGTTCTATCTCGCAGCCATTCAGCGATTTTGGCGCCAGTATCGGCAACGATGCCGGAATGAACATCCTTCACGAGTTTGGGCCCGGCATCCGTCAGCTGATGAAGAGCCACGAGCCGAAGTTCGTCTCGGCGATCGAAGAACACATCACCCACCACAATTAGAGTTGATCTATTCGAGGACGCTGTCGTCGAGTTTTTTCCGACCCCAGTCATTGGCGGCTTGGACGAAGGCCAGAACGATGGGGTGTGGGGTCTTTTCTGTGGAAGATAGCTGGGGTTGGAATAGCGTGGCTACGAAGAAGCGGTGGGTCGGAGACTCAATGCCTCGGATTTCGCCTGCGGGACCGCGTGCGACGACAGGGAATCCGGCCTCCATGGCGGCCCATTCGAACTCTGGATTAATTTCAAAATTACAGAAGAATTCTTCCGTCACGGTCTCCTTGTCTTTTCCGTAGAACGTCTGGAGATAGGAACCGGGGCGCAGGCGAATTTCGGGGACGACACCGGACAGCTTGGGAGCGTTGCCTTTGCGGTCGGGCACCGCGCAAGCGACCGGGTAGATGATGATGTTCTTCGATCCGGAATTATTTTCGGCGCTGTCGGCGTCCTGAATGCCGAGGACATTGCGGGCGAACTCGATGAACGCGTATTGGAATCCCCCGCAGGTGCCGAGGTATGGCCAGTCGCGGCGGCGAGCAAACTCAATGCCTTTCAGCATGCCATCGAAGCTCTTGTAAGGACTGCCAGGCGAGCCCCATAGCCCGTCGAAACTCTCGAGGAGTTTTTCGGCTCCGGCGGCGGCCAGCGCCGGAGTCGGTATCCACTGGGACTCCACTTTGAGATCGAGCTTGCGGGCTGCGTGCTGCAGCGCGTCGTTGGTGGCGTGATGCGAGCGGAAATCGGCATTAAAGTCGCCCAGAATTCCGATGCGGACGGCGTCGCTCACGGCTTGATTGTACTAGAGGGAATGGTGCGGGCCGCGCACCAGTGGACGAGGGCAGGGTTAGAAGCGTGGTGCATTCGTCGCGGAAGTATTGCAGCCGAGACCGTTTCCGGTCCCTCTGGGTGGCCACGCTCCACATTTACAAAGCCTGGAGAAGGTTCTTGATTCCCAGAAGAAAATACAGGCTGATCAGCGCCAGCAATGTGCCTCCCCAGATCATAAGGACACCTTTCCAAGCGAGGCGGCGGGCGACTTGGTGACGGCCGCGCCATGAGATCAGGAAAGTTCGATTGATCTCGCCTTTCATTAGGATCACAGGAGGTTTGCAATCGAAGCCGCTATCTCCAGGCTCCGAATCGGATTGGTCGTTGAAGCTCTGGCTGTCTTCGGCAGTTGCTCTTTCTTCCCGATCGGCCATGATCTGAACTCTGGGTAAGATCTTGCCTTCTGTACCCACTTCATCCGACCAGGCGTCGAGGTTCGAGATTCCCGCTCTCACCAAGGCGGCCGCGACCTTTTGCTGCTGAGTCATCTCAGCGGTGTTCTTCGGCCCGGCCTCGGGCGAGAGGCGGATGATCTGGGTTTGAGTCGATGCGGTCGATATGGCTGTCTCTTGAGAGAGAGGGTCGATATGCAATCCTTCGCTCCCGTTAGTCGCGGAAGGAGAAATCGAATTCAATGGGAGCGAGAATTTGTGAGCGGAGAGAGTTGTGCCGGTATCTTCCCCGGCGGGCTGCGGGCCGACTCTAACGCCGGGATTCTCCGCCAGCGTGCCAGCGATGAACAAGGAGTTCCCGGGCTTGATGCAAATCTCTTCGATTCTAATCGGATTGCCGGTGACCACGCGGTGGCGAGCCAGAAAATTGCGAACATTGAGGGCCGAGGTATCGTTGATGGGGAAGAGAGAGTTGCTGAATTCCTGCCGGAAATCGGGGGGCAGATCGACCTCGGCGCCGTGCGGGTCGACGAGCAAGCGGCCAGTGTCGTCGTCGACGAAAAAAGGCACATGCATGCTTTCACCTGCGACCTTTACCCACTGCTTATCGGTTCCTGGCTGCTTCCATTCCCATACGATGGTGCGACAGTAGTGGCAGGGGTTCCCGGTGATAGGAGCGATCATGGTATAGGGACCGATCGCGCGTCCGCTTACCTCCACCATGCCAATCGAGGCGTTGCGAATCTCAGATAACGTCGTAGCGAGGACGAGGCGCCCGCGCTGCAGCAGGCGGAATCCGTATAAAAAAATGGCGACGCCGGCGCAAAAGCCGATCGCGCAGCAGACCAGAAGAGCGGTGGGGACTGAAAAGCTAAGAATGAAGGCAGACGCGGTCACGAGTAGAGGTCAAATGGGACGGTTGACGCACTTCGTCCTGGGGTCAGGCTAGCGAACGGCGAGGAGATCCCGCAGTTAAAAACGGACAGGCAGGCTTACGTTGGTAATAAGGGCGGGGAAGGGCACGAAGAAAACTTCGCTGAACAGCCCGGGTTAGACTGGCCGCACTTAGCCCTTCATTACCTTTTGGAAGGCGGATTGGAAGCGCTCCATCTCTTCTTGCGTGCCGACAGTAATGCGCACCCAGGTGGGATTGATGGGCCAGGTGCGACCGATCAGGACGTTCTCTTTCGCCATGGCGTCGCGAACATCCTTTCCGGGCCGCTTAGTATCAAGCAGAAAGCAGTTGGATTCGGAAGGGATGTAGGAATACCCGTTGCGCTCGAGCCACTCGAACGTCTGCTGGCGCACGCCAGTGTTGATGCGCCTCCGCTCGGCGATGAGAGCTGGATCTTTCAGGCTGGCGCTGGCCGCGACGACGGCCGTGATCGGCATGAAATTCCATCCGCCGCGGTCCATCACTTTGTCCATCAAGTCGGGCCGCGCGACGACGAATCCGCAGCGGATTCCCGCCATTCCGAAGACTTTGGAAAATGTCCGCAACACCACTACGTCTTTTCCGGCCTTTACCAGGTCGAGCGAGCTCGGGGCGCTGGTGAAGTGAATGTAGGCCTCATCGATCAGGACAATCGAATCTTTTGGTTTGTTGGCGACGAGATATTCAATGTCGGAGTGCGGCGTCAGAGTGCCCGTCGGATTGTTGGGATTGCAAATGTAGAAGACGCCGGCATCGGGCGCGGCGGCGATCATGGCCTTAACGTCGTGTGCGTAGGTTTTGGTGAGTGGAACCTTGACCACGCGCGCGCCCACCTTCGACGCTGCCATCATGCCGGCTTCGTACCCCGGATCGGCGGTGACGTAACTGCGCTGCGGCGAGGAGAATGCCATGACTGCCAGACCCAGCGGTGGTGTCGATCCGACCGTGGCGTTCGCGTAATCAGGGTTGAGACCTTCGATCGCGGCGAAGGAGTGGACCAGATCGTCGGTGAGATTGTCGGAGTAGCGCCCTCCCAGGGGAAGGATGGCTGCCATCGCATCGCGCGCAGCCTGGCATGGCCCGAGGGGGTTTTCATTGGAGTCGATTACAACGGCGTCGGCCGAGTGCGGGCGCCGGCGGGCTGCGGCGGCCAGCATCGGTTCGTTCGAGATTCGGAAGGCAGCCATGGCCGAGGCCGCAGTCGAGAGATGTACAAAAGAGCGCCGAGAGAAGCTGGGCATGGGTCACCCTCCATGGATCGAGTTACAAGAGTGTATCAGGCCGCATGGAGCAGGCTGAATCGGCAATTCGGAGCACAGAACAACGCGAGACTTGCGGTTGGGGGTGCCGATGCTACACCCACCCAACACGGTTTGGCCTATTGGCCGGTTCCGCTCACGTTCATCGTTTGGACGCCTGGATTCGACGCGTCGGTCACGGTGATTGCGCTGGTGCGGCTTCCGACGGCACTCGGCGTGAAGGTCACAGTGAAAGTGCACTTGCTGTGCGCCGCCAGCGTTGAAGAACACGGAGTCGCGCCGCCGGGAACAACGGTAAAATCGCCGCTGCCCGTGATGACCGGGCTTACCGATGCGGCGAGGTTGTTGGCGACGGTAACGGTTTGCGCCGCGCTGGTGGTCGCCACCGTTTGCGCGGCGAAGGTGAGCGATGTTGGCGCGAAGGTCAGAGGCAGAGCCGCCGTGCCCTTCACGTCGAGAGTCTGCTGTCCCACCGACGCATTATCGCTGATGACCACTGCTCCGTTAATCGCGCCGCTGGCTCCGATCGCCGGAGAGAAGGTGATGCTCAGGGTGCAGGTCTTGCCGGTGCCGAGGCTGAGTCCAGTTGTGCATGGAGTCGTGGCCCCGGCGTTTGCGGAGAAATCGCCACTTGTGGCAATCGAATTGAGGGTAAGGGCGGTGGCGCTGGTGTTTTTCACCGTCACCGGCTTGCCGGCGCTGGTCGTGCCAACTGCCTCGGGGTTGAAGCTCAGAGTGGCTGGCGAGAAGGTGAGGGGCGCGGTACTGCCTCCTGAGCCGGTCCCGGAGAGCGGCACGAGTTGTGGAGTGAACAATGTGCCATCGGAAATGCTCACCGCTCCGTTAATGGCGCCGGCTGTAGATGGCGAAAAAGTCACCGCGATATTGCACTTGGCCTTTGAAGCGAGCGAAGCTCCACAGGTCGTTCCGGCCGCATTGATGGCATAGTTCCCGCTCACTCCAAACGACAAGCTCAAGGTCGAGGACTCGTTGTTGGTGAGCGAAACGGTTTTTGCGGCTGACGTACTGCCGACAGATTCGGCGCCGAATGCGAGCGAGGCTGGAGCGATGCTCAGAGGCAGGTTGCCGGTACCGCTGAGGGCAACGGTCTGTGGAGAATCGGGCGCGCTGTCGCTGACGGCGAGCGATCCGGTGATGGTGCCGCCAACCGTAGGTGTGAAGTCGACGGCAAGCTTGCAACTCGCGCCTGACGCCAGGCTCGAGCCGCATGTGTTCGACGTGATCGCGAAATTACCCGTGGCGGCAATCGAGTTAATGCTGACGGATGAGGAACTGGTGTTCTTCAGCGTGATGGCCTTCGTTGCGCTCGTGGTGCCAACCAGTTGCGGAGCGAATGTCTCGCTAAGCGGGGTGGGCGTCACGATCGGGCTGCTGGCTACGTTGAAAGGCAGAGCCTGATAGGCCGCGCAGGATGCACCGCTCGGATAGTTCTCCGCAAAGACCTGGATACCTCCGGGCGTCGCCAAGTCGGTCGAACTCACCGTGACCTTCAGCTGACTGGCATTGACGAAGGTGTTAGCTACAAAGTTGTTGTCGACAAAAACAACGGTTCCAGACCCGGATGGTCCGGTGAACCCAGTGCCGTTGATCGTCATGGTGATGGGACTGCTGCCGGCAACTGCGGCGGCGGGGCTGATGCTGGTCATGGTCAGTGGCGTGGCGATGGTATTGAAATCGGCGATGCCGGTGAGTTCGTCATTCATCGTGACCGTCAGCGGATTCGACGTGCTACTTAGATTCTGCTGCCATTCGGTAAACGTCCAGCCGGGGTTCGCCGTTGCGGTGAAAGTAAGGCCGGTGCCTCCGGGGTAAAAGCTGTCGCCCGTCGGCGAGGGTGGAGTCACGCCGATTGTGCCTGCGCACGGTTCATTCGCGTAATCGCTGAGATAGTACTGCGGCTGCAGCGTGGCCGTGTAGTTGGTGCTGCCCGAGGGCAGAGTAACGCTGTGGCTCAACGCGCCCGAGTCGCTCCAACTGGTGAACGCGTAGCGCGTGTTGAACGCCCACGGGTACTCCGGGTTCGAGACGGCGATGGTGTGGTTGCTGCCTGCGCTCCACGCGGAATTGTAATAAGGACTGAAGCTGGTGGGAGCGGGCCAGTAGCCGCCATCGACGACGACATAGAACTGCGAGCCGTCAGGGTTGCTGTCGACGGTGTAAATCGGCGATGAGGCCGGCGTGAAATACGTCGTCATGTTGATGGGGTTGCCGGTGTCCGGGGCAAGGAAGGTTTTGGGATTCACGCTCAACCCGCCCTCCACCCAGAAGGGCGAGTCGATGTACTGATAAAAATTCTGTCCCGGACTCGGGGCTGCCGTCAGCGTCACCGGCTGCCGGGCAACGTAAAAAACTTCGCTCGAGCCCGGATAACTCTGCGGCGCCGGAGTCGGGGTGATGGTTCCTGCGCCGACCGGATACGCCACATTCGTGTAGGGGACTAACTGGATGAAGCTGGCCATGTATACCGTGACTGCAGGGCTCGTGGCCGGAAATGCTACTTCGTTGTTCCCGGGCAGGACGGTGATGGTGTGGCTCTGAGCGCCACTGTCGTTCCAGCGACCGTACGTGTAATAAAAAGTGGTTGAGGTCGTGCTGCCCTGGATGTCACCAGTCTGGGTTTGAACCGTGTTAGGAACGGCAAGTGTGTGGGTGGAATAAAGCGGCCAGTTGTAAGTCTGGGGCGTCGTAACGAGATTGCCGTCTACGGTAACCTGCAGGCCTGCGGGATTGGTGGCAATGGTGACTTCGGTCGGAGCGGCGCTATACAACCGCTTGATCGCGTCAATGTCGCCCGCGGAGTAGCCGACCGCGTTGGACAGAGGCATGCCCGCCGGGATCGTTTCGATGACCGGATTGCCGTTCTTGCTGAAGTCCTCGGCTGAGTACTCCATGATCGAACTCCAGTCATAGAGCGTGAGTGCTTGCATATCGTCGAGTTGAATCGTGGAGTCGGAATAGACCGTGGTGATCATGTTGTTGAAGTTCACGGTCACGTAGTTATCGCGGTCGGGGCGCATCTGTTCATGCCAGAATCCCGTGGCGTGGCCCATCTCATGAAGAATCGTCGCGACGGTGCAGTTGATGGCTCCGCCAATGATCTGTTTTCCGCCGACACGCCCGATGTAAGAAAAACCTTCTCCACTGCCGCTGGCGTCGGTGAGATCGAAATCGATGTAGTCCGTCTGATTCGTATAGGGAACCCACTGGATGACGCCGGAGAGGGCCGCGTTATAGGCGCTGATGGCGGTGTTGATGTTGGCCGCATCGCCCGACGCGGGATCGATCATGTAAGGGATCTGGAAAACACCGCCAACCGGCGGCCAGCGGTATTGAAGGTAGTCGATTGTGCCGCCGGGATTGTAGTTCTTCAGGATCTGGTCGACGTGATCCAACACGATGTCGCCGTCGAACATCATTCTGCCGTTGACCAGGATGTAGTTCACGCGCTGGCCGCGGAAGATGCCGCTTCCGGTCTTGCCAATGGTGTTTTTCGGGACCGCGGCGCTGGCCACCACTACCAGGCTAGAGAACACAAGGGCTGGGACGAGAACAGGGAGAAGTACGGAGACAAGCGCGAGGAAACATCGGCGCAGAACGTTCGCCATCTGACAGAACCTCCGGAGTGATCACTGGGCGTGCTTGTTGGGGGCCGACGAAAGGGCAGAGCTTAAGGGTAGGGGAGTACCCAATCGATCTTGGAAGTTTCCCCGGGTTCGCGGACGCTGTCAAGATGCAAGAGATTGCTCAGTGCGACGGAAGGAAAGCGTCCCCGGCATCCGCCGTTTCAGCGATGCGTGATCAATCCGAAGACTTGCCGGCGTAGTAGCCGGCGCGGGACTGAATCTTGTAGTTCTGTTTGTTCTTGATCTCGAGCTTCCGATAGGTGCCGTCCTGCTTGGTGTTGGTGGGGGTGTAGCCGATGTTGTACTGGCTGCGGAGTTCGGCGGCGATCTGGTCGAAGGCGTCCCGCAGCTTGTCGAACTTGTTGCCGACATTGATGACGCGGCCGCCGGTTGCTTCGGTGAGTTTTCTCATTTCGCCCTCGCCGGAATAAGCCATGCCGGCACTGAAATAGCCGCCACGGTCAGCGCAGAGAAGAACGTAGATGATGGCGTCGGCTTTTTGGGCGGCCTCGATCGCGTCCTTGATCTTGAGGCGACTGCCTTCATCCTGCCCATCGGTGAGCAGAACCATGGCCTTGCGTCCGACTTCCTTGGCCAGCATGTCGTGCGCCGACAGGTACACGGCGTCGTAGAGCAGCGTGCCCGGGGAATTCTGCTGCGGAACGGGGCCGCCTCCCATGCCGGGGATGCCGCTCGTGAAATCCGAACTGATCTTGACCTTGTTCAGCGCGGCCTGAAGACGGTGGACGTCGCGGGTGTAGTCTTGCAGCAAGTCGACCGAGATATCGAAGCTGATGACGTAAGCCTCGTCTTTATCGGTAAGAACCTGCTTCAGGAAGGCTCCGCCGACCTCTTTTTCCATGTCCAGCACGTTTTTCTGGCTTCCGCTGGCGTCGATCATGATACCCAGGGTGAGAGGCAGATTCGTCTCTGCCGTGAAGTACTTCATGGTCTGCTGTTTGCCGTCTTCGTAAACCTCGAAATCGTCTTTGGTGAGGTTGGGGATCAGGGCGCCATGCTTATCTTTCACGTTGAAGAAAAGCTGGACCACATTGACATTGACTTTGAGGGTCTCGGTCGGCTGCTGCGAATCGCCGGATTGCTGGCCTTGCCCGGCCGGTTGTTGTGCCGTCGCTGGCGCTTGGGCCGGAGCAGGCTGGGAGGCCGGTTGCTGCGCGGCGGGCGATTGCTGGGCCGTGGCAGGTATCACCAGGGTCAAAACGACGAGAGACAGTACGGACAAGATTCCGCGCTTCAGAGAGAGAAATTTTGGCATTCGGGATTCCCGGACGATTCTTTGCTAGTCTAATCCTGTACCTTTAGATGCACCAAACTGCTTTGGATTGGCATCCCACTGGTTAGCGGCAGTGTTTTTTTCGTGGGACGAAGGGAAACCCGGATGACGGCGGTGATTGGACGCGGAAGACATCGAAGTTTTCAAGGAACCGGGCTCCTTCTGGCGATGGCCCTGGCCCTGGTAGTTCCGGCATTGGCGCAATCCAGCGGGAACCAAAGCCCCACCCAGCCGCCTTCTAGCTCCCAGCCCGCGCAGGAAATTCCAGACGCTCCCTCGACCGTGCAGCCACCCCCGCCTAAGCTTCCGGCAGCCTTACCCCCGGGGGAGCAGAGAAAGTCGCAGCCGAATCCGTCGGCCGGGAGTGAGCCAGCCCAATCGCCAGCGAACGAGGAAAATCCGGCCCCTCCTCCGATGCCACCCGTGCAAACGATCGCGCCGGGAACCGCGCCGCGAAACGAAATCAGTCCCAAGGAAGATCTTTACAAGATTATTATCCAGACGAACTTCGTTCAAATCCCGGTCATGGTGAAGGACAGCGGTGGCCGGCGGGTGGATGGCCTGCTTCCTAAAGACTTCGTAGTGCTGGAGAACGGGAAGCCGCAAAAGCTGACATTTTTCACCAGCGATCCGTACCAGCTCTCGGTGGCGATCGTGCTCGACACGGGGATGGCGGACGTCGCTCTGCAAAAGGTGAATCAGACCTTTGGGGCGCTGGTCAGCGCTTTCAGCCCCTACGACGAGTTCGCGCTGTACACGTACAGCAGCACCGTGACCCAGGTGACGGACTTTACCGGCCGCGCGCAGAAGCTGACGGCGTCGCTCGATCAGATGAAGCTGGTGCGTGGAAGCGCCAATGGGGCGCCAGTCCTGGGAGGGCCCCTCGGGCCCGATCCTCCAATGATCAACGGGATTCCCGTGGGCAGTTCGGGTCCACCGCCGGTCTACACCCCGGCTAAAGAGGCGCATGTACTGAACGACGCGATTCTGCGGGCAGCGCTTGACCTGAGCCGGCGCGACCGCTCCCGGCGCAAGGTGATTCTCGTAATCAGCGATGGGCGCGAACAAGGCAGCCAGGCCAGCTATCGAGACGTGCTCCGCGTGCTCGAAACCCATGGCATACAGGTGAAAGCGGTCGTTACCGATGCGGGGGCGCTGCCCGGTTACAAGCAGGTCGAAAAACTCCATCACCTGTTCCGGCAGGGCTACAGCGATATCTTGCCGAAATATACCAATGCGACCGGCGGGGGAGAGGTGTTCTCAGAGCTCTCGCGGAACGCCATTGAAGACGCCTACGCCGACATCACCTCCGAAGCGCGCAATCAGTACACGCTTGGTTATAATCCGCAGGCCATTAAGGGCAGTTCGGCGTATCGCGCGATTGAAGTTCAAGTAGATAAGAAGGGACTGAATATATTTACTAAGCGCGGGTACTATCCAGTTCCGACGGCACGTTAGCTGAAAAGCGGTCATGTGGCGTTTTGCTCCAGTCCGTCCTGTTCCGTCAGCCCCGGGGGTCACCTGAGTAACCTGCGGCGGGTACCCCCCATGTGATATAAAGACCGCGAGCCTCCAAAAAGGACGTAGTGTGCGCGGCCACCCCCTGAGGGTATGCCCGTATTTGAGGAAAGCCTTGAGTTTCATCAACTTCGCAGCGCGAGAGATCAACTGCAAAATCGTGTACTACGGCGCCGGCTTGGGCGGGAAGACGACGAACCTGCAGGTGATTTATCAGAAGACTGCGGACCAGCAGAAGGGCAAGATGATCTCGCTGGCCACCGAGACCGAACGTACGCTGTTCTTCGATTTCCTGCCGCTCGACCTCGGCTCAGTTCGCGGCTTCAAGACGCGCATTCACCTCTACACCGTTCCCGGACAGGTCTTCTATGACGCGAGCCGCAAGCTGATTCTGCGCGGCGTGGATGGCATCGTGTTCGTCGCCGATTCGCAGGAGCAGCGCATGGACGCCAACGTCGAAGCCCTCGACAACCTGATGTCGAATCTGAAAGAGCACGGCTACGACTTCAACAAGATTCCGTACGTGCTGCAACTCAACAAGCGCGACCTGCCGAATATTCTGCCCATCGATCTGCTCTCCACCGAACTGCGCAAGAAGAACGAACCCATCGTCGAAGCCGTGGCATTCCAGGGCGTCGGCGTCTTCGAAACACTGAAAGAAATCGCCAAGCAGGTCCTGACCGAACTGAAAGCCGGCGGCTAGCTTTCGCAGAATCCGAAGGGCTGCCTTTGAGCAAGCCCATAGGATCACTTCATGGGCCTCCGGATGGTTCTGGCTGCCAGGACCTGTTCCCGTCAGTTGTCGTTCCCTGCGCTCACTTCGATAAGGGTACAGCCCCGGCCGCGACCAACCTCCAGTTTCCGTCGCTGTTCACCCAGGTATCGACAAAGCGCCAGCGCTTCCAGGAGGACTTTCCGTCCTTCACACCGCTTTTGCGGTAGGTTCCAACCACGATGGCCGTGTTTTCTACCAAGCGCACTGTCATCGCTTCCAGTACGATTTGCTGCAGGTTCGGCTTGGCGGATTTTACCTGCGACAGGTAATCGCCTTTCGTCATCACTTCGCCGGATTCGATATATACCAGAGCGTTATCGAAAATCAGGTCGAGCGCCTGGTTGTTATTGCGCGATTGCGCTTGAACCCGCTCGCCCTCCAGAGCGCGAACGGCCTTGGCTGCGTCGCTGTCGCCGGCCTCCTGGCCGGAACCCCACAGTGACGTCGCGCAGGCCAGAGCCAACAACAGTCCTATCGTTCTCATAAGGTTTGCCCAACTGTCTCCGGCCTGAACCGCAAGCCGGAGACAGACTCGTCCGGCCTCACTGCCCGATCCTCGTTACCAGGCCCGCAATCGAGACCCACTGCCCATTCTTGTAAAGCCATGTGTCTACGAACCGTTCTCGTTGTGCAAAAGGCTTCCCGCGATCCACTCCCTTGATCTCAAAAACGCCGGTAACGATCGCCGTGTTGCCGTGCAGATGCACCACCATTGATTGCGTCAAGAACTGTACGACGGTGGATGCCCTTACCTCCGCCAACACTTCCGCCTTGGTCTGCAATATTCCGTCGGAGTCGACGTTGACGAACGCATCGTCAAGAATTCTCTCGAGCGCCTTTGGGTCCTTGCTCACGTAGGCTTGACCCCACATATGCTCGGTCGCAAGAATCTTTGCTTCCGCGTCGGAGTCGGCATTCCCGGGAGCGCGACCTGCGGCTGTTCCTGCGCAAGCCAACAGCGCAACCAACATGAGTGTTCTCACTGCAGAGCCCCCGCTTTCAGCATGGTGGCAATCAATATATAAATTCTTAAAGACATCGGAAAACCGTCCCCCGCCAGCATCAACTGGTTCCTCCAGGTCGTCCGCGACTTCTTTGTTTCGTTGCTCAAATCAGCCATTGAAACGCTCGCTCCACGAAAGCCTTTGCGTTTGTCTCAATACACACGCCATGAGCGATGATCAGCTTGTCGAAATCCCAGGAAAGCAGCTTTTCGAGTGATTGCCGTGCGAGGTCTCGATGAATGAAGGACAGCCTGATATCGAGCCCTACGCCCCCATGCGGAGATATCACACCCTCCAGCTTGAGCAAAGCATTGCGAAGGGGCTTGCCTTTGACCATTGGATGGATCTGGATCAGATCATCGAGAATGACCGTGCCCGACCGTCTGTGAAAAAAGAGCACTTCTTCGATGAGGGGATTGCCTTTGAAGGCGAGCTGGTCGAAGTCGTTCTTCCAGACCTGAGGTGGTTCATCTCCCAAAATGCCGGCGAAGAGCAATGTTCCTTTCTTCAGCGTAAACGGAGTGGCGCGTGATGCCCATAGCTGTGCATCGGGAAACAGCGCGTGCCAAGCCGTCAGCCTCCAGACATGCCTTGGCGTCGCCGCGAGAAGGTACCTGACAGGCCCAAGTTCCGTAATCCGTTTGAGCAGGTCGAACGACACCGAAACGGGAGAATTTATCCAGACTGAACCGTCTGAGAGCTTCGCGACGGTCATGCGAGTCGTAAACATGAACCCCATGTCGCGGACGTTCGGCCCTTCTACGACCCACAGATCGTTAGCAAATTGCTGGCATTCCGTCATGCGTGTGGCCTTTTGCAGAATACCAAACGCATATGCAGATCTGAGCCCGGTGGTAAACTCGTCCGGCAGCCAAGTGTCGCAGCGCCCTGAGGCGGTCGAGGCGCAATGATCGTGTGATGGGCAACCAAGCAGTCATCTAAGCCGCCAACGATCGTCTCAACCGGTGATAGACCCTCATGACGCTCATCGTCTTCTAGAAGAAATAAATGACATCCCCCGCCAGCATCAACTGGTTCCGCTTCGTGCCATTGTCATAGGCCGGCACATCATAAGATCGCTCGAAGCGCAGCTCTGGACGGAATAGCACGGTCGTCCCGATCCAGTGTCCCCAGCCGATCAAGTGCTCGGTATATTTCGTCTTGAATCCGGTGCGCTGCCCGCGCATGTCATCCATGTACTCATTGCGAATGGTGATGTAGTCCCGCTTGGAGAACTGCTTTTCCAAGTAATTCACCACTGCCCACTCCGGCGCGTAGCAGGTCAGCTGCGCGGCGGTCGCGCAGTAGGCCCCGTTGGCGTTGGTTTCCAGCAATGGTGCCGACACCGGGTTCAGAACGTTCGGGGTCTGGCTCTCGTACTGATACCAGCTCTCCGTCGCGGTGTGCCAGGAGCTGTTGATCTTGTGATACCAGGTCAGATAGTACGCGGAGAGATTGTTGTAAGCGTACTTGCCGTCGTTGATGGAGTTCGCGCAGAGGTAAAGATTGTCGCCGCCTGTTTTCCACGTGTATCCCAGACAGGTGTTGAACGTAGGCTTCGAATCGGGCCGGGTCCAGGGAACTGCCTCGCATCCTGCAGACAATCCCGCCTGAAACATCCAGTGATCGGAGATCTTTGTGGTCGTGTTGATCCCGCTCTGCGTGTAGCAGTCGTAGGTGTAGGTCAGCGAGTGGCTGTAGGTGTAATTGTTGGGCGCGAGCTGGGCCTCAATGTCCGGCAGGGAAATGTAGCGGCCGATGCGAACGTCCATGCCCTGAGCCACGTGCGGAAAATACAGGTCGGCATAGACCATGACCGGGTCGAATCCGTATTCGCGATTGTGCTTGAGCAGTTGCTCGCTGAAAACGCCCTTGGCCGTGGTGAAGCGATAGTCGAGGCCATAGAGCGAGGCAACGCGGAATCCCCAGTCAAAGTGATCGGTCTGCACCGTGTCGGGCTGGCGCTCGATGTAAAGCACTTCCTGATCGGGCTGGATCGTGTTCGGCTTCTCGGCATAAGCGGCCGGCAGATTGGCGTAACCGGGTTTGTCCGATGTGCTGATATTGAATCCCACGTTGGCCCAGCCGTAAATCTGTACGCCGCTTTTCTTCCAGCCTTCTCCGTGGGAACCGCCCCAAAGGGCCTGCATCAGCGGAGCCGATTGCGTCCACGGCTTCGAGATCACCACCGACCCTCCGTAGGGCCAATCCGAGAATGGAAATGGCGGCCCGTCAACCGGCGATGGCGTGCCACGAAAGGCAGGACTGGCAGAGCTCGCTTCACCCGACGGCGCGGCCTTCCAGTCGTCCGCGTAGGCTTGCATGAATCTCCGGAAGAAATTTGGTGTTGGCGCCTTGGCGGGAGCGGTCACGCCGGCTGGGTTGTTGTCCGCCGAAGTGATGCTTGGTCCAGTAGAGGGCGGCACGGCCAACTCATTCGCAGGCACGGTTTGTGCGCTCGCGGCACTGCTTGACCAAAACAGGCTCCAACCGAGCACTAGCCGGCATGAAATGGACTTAAACGGAATACGCTCCGACATTCAAGGAGTGTATTGATCAGCACATAAGAAAGCCGTAAAGAATCCATCGAGAGTTTGGATGCGGGCGATGTGTTTTCTTGATTGCGGTTGGCAAGACTACTCTGCGTTCTCATCCCACCGCACCGCACGTCGCTCGCGGCTGCTCTTGTGCGCCAGTACGAGAGCGCGCATGGTGCGGAGCGCCTGTTCGGGCGTAACGTCGAGCGGAGCTTTCTTCTCGATGGCGTCGCGTACATTGGCATAGAACCCGCGGTAGTCGCCGCGTTCGGTCGGGACTTTGCGCGGTGTTTCGCCGACCCGGCTGAGAGTGCCCCAGCATTGCTCCGGTTCAAGTCCCCAGTCCGCGCCCCAGTCTGTGCCGTCAGGATATTTATCGCTGCGCAAGATTTCTTCTTGCGGATCCATGCCGTACTTTACGAACGATCCCGCAGTTCCATGCAGCAACAGGTGATGGCTGGGAGCGTAGGCAATGATGCGGGCACGGAGCGTCGCAATCGTATGGGGATAACGCATGATCACATCGAAGGCATCGTCTACGAGCGAGGTTTCGCGCTGACGGAGGGCTGAAGCATAAAGAGTTTCCGGCTCGCCGAACAGGACGAGCGCTCCATCGATGACGTGAGGGCCCAGATCCCATAGAACGCCGGCCGCAGGAAAGTCCGCCTGCTCGCGCCAGGCGCCGGGCTTGGCCTCGAGCCGGAAGCGGTCGAAGCGCGCTTCGTACTCGGCGACGGCGCCTAAGGCGCCGGATTGCACCAGCTTCTTGACGGTGAGGAAAGCGCCGTCCCAGCGGCGGTCTTGATAGACGGTAATAATCCGGCCGCGCTCTGGCGGCGAGGTCGAAGAGTTGTTTGGCCTCGGCGAGGGTCGGCGTGAGCGGCTTGTCGACCACGACATCGCGTCCGGCTTCAAGGCAAGCCTTCGCGTAAGAGAAGTGCGAATCGTTGGGCGTGGCTACCACGCACAGGCCAATGGATTCATCGGAAAGTATCTCGTCCAAGGTCCGCGCCACCCGCACCTCGGGATAGCGTTGCTTGGCGTGCGAGCCGTGGCGCTCAAGGATGCAGGCCAACTCCATCCCCGGAACGCCGCGAATGACGGGCGCATGAAAGGCTTGTCCTGCCAGACCGAATCCGATTAGGCCCACTCGTACCATTTGCTGCCTCCGCGATTGCCAAGCCTTTTTTCAGCGATCTTCTTCAGCAATCTTTTCTTTAACGATCTTTCACGCGCCGCACAAATTTCAATCCCGACCACACCTCGGTAACCGCGCACACCTTTACGTCCACCAGGCCCACGGCTAGACCAATCTCGCGCACCACGTTGTCATCCAAATCGGTAGGCACGCCGGAGCTTCTCTTGGGCCAGCTTGCCCACAACATTCCGGCGGGCGCCAGCCGCTTTCCGATCCGCTCGAATTCTTTGATCAACACTGCTTCGGATTTCGTGAACACCATGGCGAAATCAAGAGGAGTTTTTCTGTCACCTACGATTTCGCACGCAGCCAATTCGTTTTTCAATTCGGCGCACACCTCGGAAGGGAGATCCACGAACCACACACGAAAACCGGGCTTGATCCCCAGCTTCTTCGGAAGTGGCGTTCCTGAATATCCCGGCATGCGGTTGGTCGTTCCTCGGGAGCAGTTGATCGGGAATTGCGCTCTATTGTGTGGGCGAGTACCATCCGCGACGGGCGCGGACGTGGTAATTCTTACGGTCGTTGGGAACGATTTCAATCGTTCGGTAGTGGCCGTCCGCCCGGAGATCGGCAGGCTTGTAAGAGACGGCGTACTGGCTGCGCAGTTCCTCCTGGATTTCGGCGAAAGCGTTGGCCACATCGCGAATCTGGAAGGGAAAGAAGGCGCGTCCGCCGGTCGCATCGGCGATGCGTTCCAGTACCTGGTCGCCTTTGCCCTTGGTGCCGCTCACGTTCGTGCTGATCGTGTAGACAATCGCCTCGGCACGTTGCGCCATTTCGATCGCCTCTTCGCGCGTCACGTGGCTCTGGTTGTCTTCGCCGTCGCTCAGCAGAATGATGGCGCGGCGCACCGTCACACCCGCCGGAGCTTTAAGCAACCGTTCGCGGCAGGCGTAGTACAGAGCATCGTACAGAGCCGTGCCGCCGCCGGGACGCAACTCGTGCACGCCATGGGCCAGCAATTCCGTGTTATCGGTGAAATCCTGAGTGATTTCCGGAGTTACATCGAAGCCCACGACGAAGGCGTGATCCTTCTGCGGGTGAATCGTCTGGTTCAGGAATTCGATGGCCGATTCCTGTTCGAACTTGAACCGGTCGCGCACCGAGTTGCTGGCGTCGATGAGAAGTCCGACTTGCAGCGGCAGATTGGTTTCGGCGTGGAAGCTGCGGACTTCCTGTGGCGGCTTGTTGTCGTCGACGATTTTGAAGTCGGCTTGCTTCAAATCGGTGATGCGGCGACCATGCTTGTCGGTGACCGTGAACACGACATTGACTTCGTTCGTGTGAGTAACGATGGTGGTGAGGGCGTCGTCGGCCTGGGCCGGTGCATCAGCTGGCTTCTGATCTTGTGCAGTTGGAGCACTGCCGGCAGACGGAGCCGCAGACGATTGTTGCGGCTGCGTTCTGGTAGCTGGAGCCGTCGGGGCAGCGCCTGACGATTGTGCCGCGGCGCTCAGTCCAAACTGCGCGACGAAGAGGAGTGCCGCGATCCGAGTTAGCTTCATCCCCAAGGTGTCCATCGATGCTCACATTATATCGTCAGCGGCTCCGTCAGTGGAGCCTACTCAGGCACCCTTGATCGGCAGGCTGGCGCCCGCGTCTTTCTCGACCGTTGCCAGGAACTTTTGGAGCTCGGGCGGCAGCGGGCTGGTCAAGGCGATCTTCTTTCCGCTGCGAGGATGAGTCAGCGCCAGTTCGGCCGAGTGCAGGAAGTTGCGCTGCAATGAAATTGCATCGGGACTTGTGAACTTCCCGCGTCCCGGGCGCATCTCGGCCGGCGCACCATAGAGCCGGTCTCCCACCACCGGATGCCCGAGCGACGACATGTGGACGCGAATCTGGTGAGTCCTGCCAGTGTCGATCTTCACCTCGACCAGGGTGAACTTGCCGTAGGGCGTGTCGAGGCGCCGCAGCACGGTGTAGTGCGAGACGGCCTCGCGGCCGCCCGACTGCCGGGTGGTCATGCGGATGCGGCGCACGCGGTCGCGGCTGATGCTGGCAGAAATCGTTCCCGAATCTTTCTTCACCGATCCATGGACGAGAGCGATGTATTTTTTCTTGACCTCGCGACGGGCGAACTGCTCGGCCAGCTTGCGATGGGCTTCGTCGTTCTTCGCGACGACGATGAGCCCGCTGGTCTCTTTGTCGAGACGGTGCACAATGCCGGGACGCAGTTCGCCGCCGACCGCCGACAAGCTGCCAAAATGATGCAGCAGCGCATTCACCAGGGTTCCGCGGTTGCGCTGGTCTTCTCCGTTCGGATCGATCGCACCAGCGCCGGCGTGGACCATCATCCCGGCGGGCTTGTTGATGATTGCGAGATCGTCGTCTTCGTAGACGATATCGAGTGGAATTTCTTCGGCGATGGCGCGCAGCGGCGGCCGCTCGGCGGGGCCGAGGATCGCGATCCGTTCTCCGCCGCGGAGCTTGAACGAAGCCTTGGCGGGGGAGTCGTTGAGCAGAATTTTTTTTGCAGCTATGAGTTGCTGTACGCGAGCGCGGCTTATGTCGATGCGGGCGGCGAGAAGCTGGTCGAGGCGCTGGCCGGCGTCATCAGGCGACACAGAAATCGTTATCGGGAATTCTTCGGCCACTCGTTGGGAGGATACTACGCCGCATTCTTAACCTTGAGACAGGCGGTCGCCTATGAACCAAGCCGAGCCGCGTTCAATGCGCAAATCTGAGCCGCCAGATCCAGGAAATCTCCGTAGATATCGATGTCGGCGTCGAACGCGGACTGATTCCGTGCGACGTGTTCTACGGTTTCAAGCAGTTCAGGCATGATGGGCGCAATGCACCCCGGTTCCTGTTCAAGCTTTTTCAGGACCAGCCCGAGGAAACAACTGGCCGCGTCGGCACCCTCATACTCAAAATCGCCGGCCATCACAAAGTCCCGAAACCCGATCATGTAATAACGGAACGGTATTTCTGGCATGAAGCGGAGTTCGCCTGCCCTTTCAATTACGTTTGCGCGAAAATGAGGTTGCATCTCCTCGTTGGTGCGCCCGGCGAAAACACGGTGGGCATACTCCTGGTCTGGGTCGGAGCGGTAGTCTCCCCAATCGTTTTCTGTCGGAACACTCATCTCACTTTTACTTTTTTACCGAACGAGTGTCTTTACCGCGTGGCGTTTACCGTCTGCGATGGCACCGACTTCGAGCCCGGCCTCAGCCACCAGATCAGGCCGCCGGCGAGGACGAGCCCTACTGCGATCAGCTGTGTGCCGGTCAAGGCGCCGCCGAAGACGGAGCCGCGGCCCGGATCGTCGCGCAAATATTCCAGAAAGAATCGCGCGATCCCGTAGATGAACATGAAGGCGCCGATAACCTGGCCGTCGAACTTTCTGTGCTTCAGCATCCACATCAAGACGAAGAAGTTGGCCAACTCCACTGCGGACTCGAACAACTGGGTAGGTTCGAGGGGAACGCCGAGAGGAGTTCCGGTAATCGAATTCGCCAGCGGGTTATGAAAGACCACGCCCCACCAGTGATGGGTTTCTTTCCCATAGCAGCATCCGGCGGCGAAGCAGCCAATGCGGCCGATGGAGTGGCCCAGGGCCAGCCCCGGTGCGAACGCGTCGCAGGTTCCGAGAGCCGGCATATGATACTTCCAGACATACCAGGCTGCGGCTACGAACGCCGCCAGCAGGCCTCCAGAAAAGACTCCGCCGGCTTGCAAGGTGTTGATGCTGAAAATCTCAGAGGGGTGGGCCGAGTAGTAGCTCCACTCGTTAACGACGTAAAGCACCTTCGCCCCGACGATCCCGCAAAGCACCACGAGAATGCCGAGATTCCAAGCCTTATCCCCGTCAATTCCCAGGCGCTCGGAGTTGCGTACGCTGATCCACAGACCGATCAGGACTCCCAGGGAAACCAGGAATCCATACGTCGGCAGAAAGAACTTCCCGATATGAAAGAGTTGGGGAAACACTGTTTGTTTAGATGCAGCAAAGCTGGATTCGCTACAAGGACCAGTCTAGCAGGAAGGCAAGCGCCGGGGGCTGAAGCCCATGACTTTGTGGATCTAACGCGGCCCTCAAGGGCCGCTCTTCCACAATCAAAATCCAACCAACAATCAAGAAAGACAAAAGCGAAGCCGACCCACTAAGCCGTGTGACGGGGCCGAGAATGAACCCGTCGGTAGACGTTGGGAACCCGCCGAGACCCTTTAGGCATCTGCGCATGGCGCAGCGTCGCTCACCGGATCCTAGTTCGAGTCGAGTCCCCGTTCATTCAGCATTGGTTCAAAAATCGGTTACCCGCCATCACCAACCCGGCAGGTCGGCTTTCAATGTGGATGCTAGGGAAAAGATGGCGACTTGGCAAGTGGAAGTCGGTAAATAGTTGGCAGGCGGCTTGCAACCGAAGTAACCCGGACGCGAACAGAATACTTGCCAACACAAAGCCCGTCGAGTCACAAACAGGATGAAGCCGGACCACGGAAGTACCTGATTACATGGGTGCATTATGCGTTTATACTCAGGACGCAAATTAAATCTGGCCCAAGCCGACTTGCCAGCGGATCGGCAAGTACGCTGGAGAAGTCTCAGCGATGTCGAAGCTTCGCACGTCCGCAATTGCGGCCGCGGCTGTCGTGATCGTAGTGCAAGTAGGAGTTTTGGCGCTGTGGTATGGCACCGCGACCGCATCGCTATGGGGCGACTACATCGATGCGATCACACCGCTGATTGCTGCTGTGATGTGCTGGCTCGCCTCCCGTCAAGCAGGTCCGTTCGGCCGGCGAGTATGGAGACTGGTTTCCCTCTCCGCGCTTTTGTCCGTTATCGGTCAGTCCCTCTACACCTATAACTACGACTACCAGCACGCCCCACTGGGGACGCTGTGGCCCAGCGATTTTCTCGTCTTCTTCTGGATCGTTCCCACGATGATGACGCTGTTTTTGAGCGTCCGGGACTCGAACAGCGGTCTGCGATGGTTGCGCGTCTGCGACTTCGTGCAGGTTTGTACGCTGGTCCTGGCGGTTGAACTTTCCCAGATTTATGTTCCTTCCCGCTGGCAGGCGTCGGGACAATCCATGCAGTTGCGGGCCTTTTATGCTGGGGTCCTTTTCTATGGTTTGCTGGCCCTGAGCTTTCTGGTGCGCGGCCTGCTTAGCGATAACCGAATTGAAAAAGCATTCTTCCTGCGCATGGGCGGCTTCCTGGTGGCCCATGGGACGGTTCTGAACGTTACCCTCAAAGCCCAGGCATCGGGGCACTACCAGCAAGGCACATGGATCGATTTCCTTTGGACGGCCAGCTATTGCATCTTGATTCTTCTCCCCGGGTTCTGGAAGGAACACGAGGATCTCCCGGACGTTGAGCCTCGCTCCAACCGTCTCCAACTGCTGGCCTTGTTTTCTCCTCTGCTGATCCCGACGATCGTATTTCCCCTTGTCCTCAGCATCGCGCAGGAACAGTTCTACTGGTCGATCGCGCTGGTTCTGGTTTCCTTTGCTGCCGCGAGTGGACGGCTGTTTGTCGTGCAGAAGCAATTACTGATCAGCTCCCGCGAAGTGGAGAAGAATCTCGCGTTGCTGCGTGGCATTACGGAAGGCACGACCGACGCGATCTTCGTGAAAGATTTGAACGGTCGTTATCTGATGATTAACAGCGCCGGAGCCCGAATTTTGGGCCGCGCGGTCCAGGACGTTTTGGGAAAAGACGACTCGCAGGTTTTCGATCCCCAGGTCGGCGCTACCATCATGCAACGCGACCGTGAAGTCGTGAAATCGGGCAACACCCAAACCTACGAAGAGTTTGGAACCGCTGCGGGATTGACCAGGCTCTACTCAGCGACGAAAGGCCCCTTTCGCGATCCTGGCGGGCACGTCATCGGTCTACTGGGCATTTGCCGTGACATTACTGACCGGAAACGCGCTGAAGAAGAGATTCGCCAGTCGCAGCAGAAACTTCGTATCCACCTGGAGCACACGCCCCTGGCTGTGGTCGAGTGGGATATGGATTTCCGCGTGGCCGCCTGGAACTCCTCGGCGGAGCGCATCTTTGGATATTCGCGGCAGGAGGCAATCGGACAACACGCCAGCTTTATTGTCCCGGCAGAGTATCGCCAGCACGTAGAAGAGGTTTGGCAAAGTTTGGTCCAGCAGCACGGCGGAACCCGCAGCACCAACGACAACGTCACCAAGGATCGCCGTATCATCTCCTGCGAGTGGTACAACACTCCGCTGGTCGACGACTCCGGCCGCGTGCTGGGCGTTGCGTCGCTGGTGCAGGATGTCACGGAACGGGTGGCCCTCGAAGAAAGACTGCGGCAGTCGCAGAAAATGGAAGCAGTCGGGCGGCTTGCCGGCGGCGTCGCGCATGACTTCAACAATCTGCTCACGGTGATTCTGGGATATTCGCAAATTCTCGCCGATGGCGTCCCTTCGGGCAGCCGTTTGGCGGAAAGCACCGCCCAGATCAAGTCGGCTGCCGATCGCGCCGCCGGCATCACCCGCCAGTTGCTCGCTTTCAGCCGCAAGCAAGTGCTCTCGCCGCGGATCATCAACCTCAACGACATCATGCTGAATCTTGATTCGTTACTGCGCAGGCTGATCGGAGAAGACATCGAAGTCCTCACCGTGCCCGCCGGCGACCTCGGCTCAGTAAAGGCGGATCCGGGACAGATTGAACAGGTGATCATGAACCTGGCGCTGAATGCCCGCGACGCCATGCCGCACGGCGGCAAGCTGACGTTGGAAACCTCGAATGCCAACCTCGATCAGAATTATGCGCGCGATCATCAGCCGGTCGAGAGCGGGCGTTATGTCATGCTGGCCGTCAGCGATACCGGACTGGGCATGAGCGAAGAGACCCAGGCTCGAATCTTCGAGCCTTTTTATACGACGAAAGAAGTCGGCAAAGGCACTGGACTTGGTCTTTCGATGGTGTATGGCATTGTCAAACAGAGCGGAGGCTACATCTGGGTTTACAGCGAACCCGATCGCGGGACGTCTTTCAAAATCTATCTTCCCCGCGTCGATCAGCCCGCGGAACTGGCGGGCTCCGAAAAACGTCCCGTCGGCGTGCAGCGCGGCACCGAGACGATCCTGCTGGTGGAAGACGACTCGCAGCTACGCCAGCTGAGTTCCTCAGTGCTGACTCACTGCGGCTACAACGTGCTGGTTGCGGCGAGCCCGGAAGAGGGACTCGCTATCTGCAAGGCAAACCATCGAGATATCCGGTTGCTGGTCACTGACGTTGTGATGCCGCGCATGAATGGCCGCCAGTTGGCTGAACAGATCCTGCAGGTTTCTCCGAAGGTCCGAGTGCTGTATATCTCCGGCTACACGAATAACGCCATCGTTCACTATGGTGTGCTCGATCCCGGGCTCTGGTTCCTGCCCAAGCCCTTTACCCTGTCATCGCTGGTCGCCAAGGTCCGCGAAGTTCTGGATGCAGCTGAGAGCACGGCGCCTGAAAAAGCTCACTAATGTAGTGTGTCAAATCGATCGCCATTTCTCGTCGGTCCCCCGGCACTCCTTGGCGTTTCTTGAGTGAAAGCCATTGATTTCCTCGTCGGACGGCGCTCTCATTTCGTCCCTTCCGCCCAGTAACTGCTTCTTGCCAGAACTGTGGAGTCCTTCGAATCCTTGGCGCTTCTCAAGCGCACTTGAATTCGATGAAGGCCGGGATGCGGACTCTTGGGCGCGAAACTCAAAAGATACCGGCTATGGAGATGATTAGTGAAGTCGTTCATCCAAACTTCGAATTTCTTGCGCGTCGCGAACAGTTCGTATTCGCCACCCGTCATCGACGCGATGGTGCTGGGCACGTTCTTCCGCATCGCCTGCACTGTTCGATAGGCGAGGTCCATGAAATCGAAGGTCGGATGCATCTCGTTCATGCTGCTGCCCGGCAGGTTGTTGCCCCGCCCGGTGTCGAGAATGTTGGAAAGGGCGGGTGAGAAAGACAGGGAGAACATCGTCGTGTTGCTTTGTCCGAAGGCCGAGACCGCATTCTCGAGTTTCACGTGGCTGCCGTGGTCGCGCGTCTCGCTGATCAGCAGTAGCACTCGCTGGCGATCTTCCGGCTCCTTGCTTGAGCAATCCCACCGAATAATTCACGGCATCGAGGATGGTTGCTCCGCCGTCTCCGGGCTGAAGATCCGGTTAGATCGTCATCGACCAGGCTCTCATCCCTGGTGAAATTTCGGGTCAGAACCACCTGGCTGTCGAATTCGACGACCGCGACTCTGGCCGTGCCCAAGGCGAACAATGGGCTCAGCATGGACTTCAGCCCCTGCATGCGCGGGAATTCGTAAGCCGCGCGGCGGCCGCGTTGAATCACGACGACCAGCGAGACCGGCTGGCCCTCTGGAGCTTCGTCGAGCCGGGCAGGTTGCTCGACTCCATCGTCTTCGACGATAAAGTCGTTGGCCTCGAGTCCATAGAGGATTCCGCCCTGCGAATCTTTCACCAGAGCTGGAATGAGAACGAGGTCAGATTGGGAGCGGAGGGTGGTTTCCTGAGAAAAGCTGTTGCTACAGAACGCCAGCACCAGGAGAGATGCTGCAGCGAGCCGCAGACTATCCCGCCTTGCGATGTTCTTCGAGCACTTCATCCAGCGCATCTGCTAATAGATGCGCTCGCTTCTGATAGTCGGTTGCCCCAATGTCCTGCTTTTTCTTAAGGAGATGGTATTCGTCAGCGACGTTCAGCGCCGCCAACACGGCCAGTCGCACGGTGTCGATCGTGTTGGTGGCCTCGGCCACGGCACGCATTTTGGCGTCGACGTACTCCGCCAGCTTCAGAATGTACTCGGGATCGGAGCCGCGGAGGTTGTATGCCTGGTCGAAAATCTCCACCCGCACGCTGGCGTTCTGCGCGTCTTTCACCATCTGATCTTTGGTCGCCGTCGCCATCTGGATATTCTCCGTCTCTGCCGCGTGCGTGTCACGTCCCAGTAGGACTGTTAGCTTGCTTCGGCCAACGATTCGATCTGCGACAGCATCTTCTCGACGCGGCCGCGGATGTCTTCCCGCTCCTTCTTTAGTTGCACACTTTCGCGCCGGAGCCGTACTAATTCTTCTTCACGGTCTTCCGCCTGTTGCCGCAACCGCTGCACGTCGCGCTCGGCCGTCGCCTGCGCCTGCCTCGCCGCCTTGTACATCTCTATGGTGCGATAAACCTTCTCTTCCAGCGCCTGAAAATCGTCTGCCGGAACCTGTTCTGCCAACTGTTCGACCGCATTTAATGCCATAAGTAGATTTCCCCGAAAGAATTTCGAACTTCTCCGCAGTATACTCCAAGTTTTTGTGGACCGATCGCCCGCTTGGCCAGGCGCCGGGCGAGACAATCCGGATGGCAGTTTGGTTATAATGCCCCCTGCCAGGAGGCTCGAAACGATGAAATTCTTTGCCGGTATTGCCCTCGGATTGTTGCTCACGCTGCTGGCATTTCCAAGCCAGAGCGCCGCCAAGACGAAGGTCAAACTCAAGGACGCGCAAGGCAAGTCTGTGGGGAGCGTGCTCATCTGGGACGAAGGCTCGGGTGTCGCCCTTACCCTCGATCTTCATGACCTGACGCCCGGCGAGCATGCCATCCACTTCCACCAGGTTCCCAAGTGCGAAGGCCCTGACTTTAAATCGGCTGGCGGACATTTCAACCCAGAAGGGAAGAAGCACGGATTTGATAGTCCCGACGGACACCATGCCGGTGATATGAAGAACTTCACAGTCGGTTCCGATGGCAAGGCCCACAACGTGCACCTGGCGGACGGCGACGTCACGCTCAAAGACGGCCCTCACTCGCTGCTGAGCAACGGCGCGGCGGTTGTGGTCCACGCCAAAGCGGATGACTACAAGACGGACCCATCCGGCAACTCCGGAGACCGCATCGCCTGCGGCGTGATTACGAAGTGACCATGGATGATGAAGCATGACTGCCGGCATTTTGGTGACCGGATTCTAGGTTGCTGTCTGGCCTGCTGGATCTTAGGCCGCCCGATTCTTGAAGCCGACGAGTAACGGGGAAAAAAGTGGAAGAGCAGCCCTTCAGGGTCGCGTCCGGACAACAAAAACTCGGGAGCTTCGGCCCCCGAGGTCATCTCGCCAGCTTCGCCAGTCTTCGCGCGGCCTCATCGAGTGTTTCCGGCTTCTTGCAGAACGCGAAGCGCACCTGGCGTGCACCGTCCCGGGGATCGCGGTAGAAACTCGACCCCGGCACGCAGGCCACCCCAATTTCCTGCACCAGGTACTTCGCGAATGTCACGTCGTCTTTGGATCCGAATGCTGAGATGTCGGTCATGACGTAATACGCTCCGCGCGGGCGGAAGCACCGGAACCCGGCTTTGGTCAGCGCAGGCATCAGGTGATCGCGGCGGACGCGGTATCCCTCAGCCAGTTTGGCGTAATATTCGGCAGGCAAGCTCAATGCGGTCGCGCCGGCTTCCTGCAGAGGCGCCGGAGCGCCGACCGTCAGGAAATCGTGCACCTTCCGGATCGCGTTCGTGATCTTTTCCGGTGCCACCGCCCATCCCACGCGCCATCCCGTAACGCTGTAGGTCTTCGACATGCCGTTGATGGTGACCGTGCGCTCGCGCATGCCGTCGAGCGAGACCATCGATATATGTTCGGTTCCCTCGTAGAGAATGTGCTCATAGATTTCGTCGGTAATGGCGAGCACGTCGAACTCGACGCACAGATCGCGAATCAATTCCAGTTCCGCGCGCGTGAACACCTTGCCCGTGGGGTTGTTTGGAGTGTTGAGGATGATCGCTTTGGTGTGCTTGTGAAAGGCGCGCCGCAATTCTTTTTCGTCGAAGGTCCATTCGCCGCGGTCGTCCTTTGGTGGGCGAAGCTTGACGAATTTTGGTTTCGCTCCGCTCAAGACGGAATCCGGCCCGTAGTTTTCGTAGAAGGGCTCGAAGATCACGACTTCATCGTCCGTGTTGCAGACGGCGAGCAAGGTGGAAATCATCGCTTCGGTCGATCCGCAGCAGACCGTGATTTCTTTTTCGGGATCGACCGTGACGTGTTGCCACACGCCCATTTGCCGGGCAATGGCGTTGCGCAGGTTCTTAGCGCCCCAGGTGATCGCGTATTGATTCACGTCCGCCGCAACCGCCTGCTGGGCGGCTTGTTTGATCTCGGCGGGAGCGGAGAAGTCGGGAAACCCCTGAGCCAGATTGACCGCGCCATGAAGCATCGCCTGGCGCGTCATTTCGCGAATCACGGATTCGGTGAAGTGCGTGACCTTGTCACTAAGGAAATGCTTTCCGTGAGCGGCGCGAGGGCCATTTCGTCGTGTGGTGGCGCTGTCGGGCATAACTCGCAGACTAGCATAGGCGTGCCGATATTCGCGCCACTTTTGTATCGAGTGGGTGCGACCTTCTAGATCGAGATCGGAGAAAATCAAAGCAACGCGATGTGGGCGAGGTCGGTTCCGACTTCAAGCCATTCGAGTGATCCCCGGCGCCCTAACGAATCGCAACGAATAGCGCCTGGGAGCGAGCGTGAGACCGAAATCAAAGCCAGTGATTTTCGGCGATACTTCAAGCGGGCGGCCATTATCCCGAAAGTTCGCGCGCCCACCGCTGTGCCTGCCAAAAATATCCGGCCACATCCTCGGGATCAAGATTCAGGCCGTGGCTCAAGGTGGCGGCCGCTTCCCACTCTCCGCTCTCATGCGCCAGCATCAGCTGGAATACCGGACGCAGCGGGCTGGCCTGACCCAGCAGCACCGCTTTGGTGGCGTGATCCAGGGGGATTTTTTCGAGCACGTCGGCCATGGGCATTTCGAGCATGGCATCGATCAGCGATAACAGTCCCATCAGGAACAAGTCGGATTCCCCATGGCGCACGCGGGGTGCGAGCAATTCTCCGAAACGTCCGCGTACCAGCGACGACAGAACTAGGTCGCTGGTTCTCTCCTGACCCGCTCCCACCGCCGCCACCAGCCGGACCCACCGGCGAAGCTCGCGCTCTCCGAGAATCGACAGGGCGTGCCGCACCGAATGAATCTCGCTCTTGAACCCGAACACCGCCGAATTCAAATAGCGCAGCAGTCGGTAGCACACCGAGGCTTCGGACTTGATCAGCTTCTCCAGGCTGGGCACGTCCACGTCAGGGCGCGAAACTTCCTGCAACATTCGCAGGTAGTTGAGGCGGCTGGCCGGCATATCGCGGGTGCTCAACATTTCAGGCCGGCGGAAAAAATATCCCTGGAAATAGACGAAGCCCTGATCCCGCGCGCGCACGAAGTCCTGGTGCGTTTCGATCTTCTCCGCCAGCATGCGGCAGCGCCACGGGCCGAACTTCTTGATTAACTCGGCCCGCTCTCCCTCGGTGGTGAGCAGCATCTCAACTTTGATGATGTCCGCGATCTCTGCCAGGGGCTCGCGCGGATCGCCCGAAACGTAGTCATCCAGGGCGATCATGTATCCCGCTTCTTTCAGGCTCTGGCACGCTGCCATGACGTCAGGATCCGCCGGAACGGTTTCCAGGATCTCGACCACGGTGGATGTCGATGGCAGCAGCGTGACCAGTCCCTTGATCAGCGTATCGCGCGTGCAGTTCACAAACGCACGCCGGCCGTCGCACAACACGTCGAGTCCCATTAGCAGCGAACTGTCGAGCGTCGCTCGCGAAGCCTCGTTCGCATCCCCGTGGAAGGCGTTCTCCAGACCGTCCCGGAAGAGCAATTCGTAGCCAAAGACTTTTTCTTCCCGGTCGAAGATCGGCTGGCGCGCGACGTAGCGCAACGGGCTGACCTCCCGCGCTGGCCCGACGCCTGCAGAAATGTTTCCCACGTTCTCTACTATCGGCAGGAGATCCGAGAAGCGTGAAGTCGAGGCAGTAAACCAAAGGAGATGAGAGGAATCTCAGAGTTTCCGAAGCCATCTCTTGGCAGATGGCGAAATTTGCCTAAACTCGTTGCGCGCCACCGAGCCCGGTCAGTTGGGAGACGATGCTTGCAGACCACTGCGCCACCTCGTCCTCGCGCAGCGTTCTTTCCGACGACTGGAATCGGGATCGCAGCAGGATGGAATATTTCCCCGCAGGAATAGATCCGCCGCGAAAAATCTCGATCGGGCGGAACTCGGACAGCTCGGGCAATCCGGCCGCTTCAACCGCCTTCCGCATTTCCTCGAAAGACAATTCGTCGGCGAACACAAACGAGAAATCGCGCTCGACCGCGGGGTATTTGCCGATCGCGGTAAAACGCACCGTGCGCAGCCCGATGCGATACAGTTGCTCTAGATCGAACTCCGCCAGGAACACTTCCTGGCGAAGTTTGCGGGCCGCTGCCACTTCCGGATGGAGCTGGCCAAACTGAGCGACGACGGCGCCGTTCACGCGCGCTCGCGCCGACCTGCCGGGATGGAAGTACTCGGCGGTAGTGCGATCGTAGTGGACCTCTTCCGCAAAAGCCGCCAATAGATTTTCGACGTCGCCCTTGAAGCCGCGGAATGCCTCGGCGGCAGCGGCATGCTCTCCCCTGCTCACATCGAGCGTACCACCCACCGGAAGGACTCCGCGCACAGCCGCAGCGGTCGCACCCAGACAAGCCCGCCTGGGCTCGGAGCGCTCCTCGCCTGAAATTTCGTACACGCTGCCGACTTCAAACAACCGTGCTTCCGCTACATCGCGATTCAGATTCCACGCCAGCATGCCGAGCATTCCCGGAGCTAGGGACGTACGCATCACGGAAGCTTCTTCGCTCAATGGATTCTCGAGTTCAAGAACTTGGGCAGCTGCTCCGAAGCCAGCGCCGCCGGAGGAAAACTTTTCTGCGTCCGCGTGGGAGATAAAAGTCAATGACAGCGCTTCGTTGTATCCCAGTGAGAGAGCCCGCTTCCGCAGCATGGCATCGATGGCCGTGTGCGGTAGTTCGACCACCGCGCCGCTGTAGGCGGGAAGCGTGTTCGCGAATTTGTCGTAGCCGTGTAGGCGCGCGATCTCTTCGATTACGTCGATCTCGCGCTCCACATCCAGCCGCCAGCTGGGGATGTGCACGCGGAAGTGCGCTTCGCGCTGGCCTTCCGGAACCAGCGAAAATCCCAAACGCTTCAGCAGCTGGAAAATCTGCCCGGCATCAAGCTGGCCGCCCAGGATGCGCTGCACCTCCGACACGCGCAGCACCACCGGGGCCTGATCGATCTTCTTCGACACGACGTCGATCACATCGCCTTGCAGTTTCCCCGCCCGATTCCAGAATCATCTGCGCCACGCGAAGGCGGGAAGCGTGTTCGCGAATTTGTCGTAGCCGTGTAGGCGCGCGATCTCTTCGATTACGTCGATCTCGCGCTCCACATCCAGCCGCCAGCTGGGGATGTGCACGCGGAAGTGCGCTTCGCGCTGGCCTTCCGGAACCAGCGAAAATCCCAAACGCTTCAGCAGCTGGAAAATCTGCCCGGCATCAAGCTGGCCGCCCAGGATGCGCTGCACCTCCGACACGCGCAGCACCACCGGGGCCTGATCGATCTTCTTCGACACGACGTCGATCACATCGCCTTGCAGTTGCCCCCCGCCCGATTCCAGAATCATCTGCGCCACGCGATCGCACGACAAGACGGTTGATTCGAAATCCGCGCCGCGCTCGAAGCGGTGCGACGCGTCGGTGTGCAGCCCGTGGCGCCGCGACATTTTGCGCACGATGCCTGGATCCCACCAGGCCGACTCGATCACAATGTTCCGCGTCTTCTCGGTAATCATCGTGTCGTAGCCGCCCATGACACCGGCCAGGCCAACGGGCTTTTTCGCATCGCACACCACAAGGTCGTCGGTCGTCAGCTTGCGCTCGACGCCATCAAGTGTTTTGAGCGTTTCGCCGTCCCGCGCTTTCCGCACAATGATCTTGCCGCCTTCGAGCAGATCCATATCGAACACGTGCGTCGGTTTCCCGATTTCCCAGAGAACGTAATTCGTCGCATCGACGGCATTCGAAATCGGCCGCTGATCGAGCAGTTGCAGCCGGTGCGCGATCTTCTCAGGCGAAGACTTGATCTCGGTCCCGCGAATCACGCGCGCCGAGAAGCGAGGGCATAAGGCCGTCTCGTGAACCTCAATGTGGAAACCGAGGCCCTGTGGAGATTGGGGCAACTTGAGCGCAACCGGTTTGAGCGGCAGGTCGTAAATCGCCGCCGCCTCGCGCGCCACGCCATAATGATTCATCGCGTCGGGCCGGTTCGTCCCGATCTCCATCTCGAAGATCGTGTCCGCGCCCTCGCCGCTGATGCCCTCGACTCCAATGCCAACGTTGGTTAAGTCCTCAGCAAGCTGGCGGTCGTCGACCGCGAGGTCAACGAAGTCGCGAATCCAATTGGAAGAAAGTTTCATTTCTCAAGCTCTGTCATCCTTCGAGTACTTGCCTTACCCGTATGTAGTGCCGCTCAAAGGGATCCTTCGACTACGCAAGAGCTTCATCTCGTGAACCTCTTGCTCCGCTCAGGATGACAATTCCTATCTTCTATCCAAACTGCTGCAAGAACCTTACATCCCCCTGAAAGAACAACTGAATGTCATCGACGCCATATTTCAGAAGCGCGAGGCGATCCACGCCCATGCCGAAGGCAAATCCCGAAACTTTTTTCGGGTCGTAACCATTGTCTTTCACAAACTCAAACACGTTCGGATCGACCATGCCGCAGCCCAGCACTTCAATCCATCCCGTCTGCTTGCAGGGACGACACGGCGCGTGATCACTACCGCGCTTCCCGCTTCCTCCGCAGATGAAGCAGGTGACGTACAACTCCGCGCTGGGCTCGGTGAACGGAAAGAATGATGGCCGGAAATGCGTTTTCACCGACGACCCGAACAGCGCCTTCATGGCGTGATCGAGCGTGCCCTTCAGATCTCCGAAGGTAATGTTGGTATCGACGGCGAGGCCCTCGATCTGGTGAAACATCGGCGAATGGCTCGCGTCAGGCGGATCGTTACGGTGCACGGTTCCGGGAATCACGATGCGAATCGGCGGCCGCATCTTCTCCATCGTACGGATCTGCACCGGAGAGGTATGCGTGCGTAGCAACAAGCGCTCGCGCTGCGGCTTCGCCTGCTGCCCGGCGATGAACAGCGTGTCTTGCGTATCCCGCGCCGGATGGTTGGGCGGAAAATTCAGCGCCTCGAAATTGTAGTAATCCGTTTCGACCACGGGCCCTTCGGCAACGGAGTACCCCAGCTTCTGGAAGACTGCGACGATTTCTCGCCAGGTCTTCATCACGGGATGCTCGGCGCCAATCGGGCGGCGCACGCCGGGAAGTGAGATGTCGACGCGCTCCGCGGCCAGCGAATCCCCGCCTCCGACGTGCGCACTCTCCACCAGTTCCGCGATCCGCGCCTTCAGCTCGTTGACGCGAATGCCAGCTTCCCGCTTCGCATCTTTGGGAGCGCCCTTCAGCCACAGATCATTGATCTGGGTGAGGAGGCCGTTCTTGCGCGCCATCCAGCGGTCTCGGAACGCTTTGAGCTCCGCATCATTGCGAACCTCGGCCGACTCGGCCGTGCACGCAGCAATGCACTCGCCGGCAGCCTTCTCCAGCGCCGCCGCTGAGTAGTCGGTTAGTTTGGGAACGGTGTATAGCACGAGTAGCTCTTGCACCTAAGAATGCTTATGTGAGGACAGCCGCCCCCGGCTGTCCGTCGGCTCGAAGAGCCGACGGGTTCTGTTTGCAGCGCCAGTGTACCAAGGGACAATCGTACAGATACTCAGCCGAGAGGCCGGGCCATGCCCGGCAGGACAGCCGAGGGCGGCTGTCCCCACATGGGCTCTGCAACCGTTAGCTGACGACTGAACGCTGAAACAAACGAATTACGCCAGCGCCGTCTTGGCCTGCGACGCCAGATTGGCAAAACCTGCCGGATCTTTCACCGCCAGGTCCGAGAGAATCTTGCGATCCAGCTCGATGCCGGCCAGTTTCAAGCCGTGAATGAACTGGTTATAGCTCATCCCGTTCAGCTTGGCGGCGGCGCCGATACGCACGATCCACAGAGAGCGATACTGCCGCTTGCGCTGCTTGCGGCCGGAGTAGGCAAACTTCAGGCCGCGCTCCACCGCTTCTTTGGCGGAACGGTACAGTTTTGACTTAGTGAGGAAATAGCCGCTGGCGCGGTCTAATATTTTCTTGCGCTTGGCGCGGCGCTTGGTACCGCGTTTTACACGAGGCATGGTGTTCTCCTTTTTGCTTTCTGTTGAATGGCGGCTGGAGGTAAGGGATCTGGCCTCTTCACGCGCCTGGGAAAAATCGACGATTGGGTGATTGAGTCATCGCGTGATTGAAACCCGAGTATCCGGTCTCAATCGCCCAATGACTCCATCACGAAATCGCTTAATTCTTCCTCACTGGTACGGGATCATTCGCAACACCTTGGCCAGATCCCCGTCGCTGACGAGGCCGCCATGGCGCAGCTTCCGTTTCTGTTTCGTGTCTTTAGACGTCAGAATGTGGCGCAGTCTTGCATGCCCGCGTTTCACCTTCCCCGTCCCGGTTTTCTTGAAGCGCTTGGCAGCGCCCTTGTGGGTTTTCAGTTTCGGCATAAAGTCCTCAGAAAAACAGCCGTCGGCTCTTCAGCCTTCCGCTGCCAGTTTTTAATTCTTTCTCGCAGGATGTCAGATGACCGCTCAGGCGAGACTTGTTTGGTGCAGCTTAAATTTCGTTCGTCCTGCTTCGTTCGGCCTATGACGCGGGCTTGGCGACCTGCTCCGGAGCCGCGCTCGGGCTGGAGGCGCTCTGTGCCGCAGCCTTTTCAACTTTTTCGGCTTTTTCGGCCTTATCGGCTTTTTGTTTCTCTTTCTCGCGTTCTTTCTCGGTCTTCTTCGGCGCCAAAATCGCGTGCAGGGTGTTACCTTCCTGCCGTGGACGAAACTCCACGATGCTGTGCGCTTCCACGTCCTTGATCAGACGTTCCAGGATCTGGCGTCCGAGCCCGGTCCGCGTCATCTCGCGCCCGCGGAAGAAGATGGTCGCCTTGACCTTGTCGCCCTCATCCAGAAAACGAAGAACATGATTCTTTTTCGTCTCGTAATCGTGGTCATCCACATTAATGCGGAACTTGACCTCTTTTACGGTGATCGTCTTCTGGTGCTTCTTGGCTTCGCGCTCTTTCTTTTCCTGCTGGTACAGATACTTCCCGTAGTCCATGATGCGGCACACGGGAGGCTGCGCAGTGGGCGAAATCTCTACCAGGTCCAGATTCTGTTCCCGGGCTTTCTTGATCGCTTCGTAAGGCGGCATGATGCCAAGCTGCTGCCCCGAATCGTCAATCACGCGAATTTCGCGCGCCCGGATACGGTCATTGATGCGGATAAAACGCTTATCGATACAGTCCTCCGCGCTCTAAGCGACTGAGAATAAAGAATTATAGCATGACGACGACGCAAATCCGGGCGGTCGATTTCCGCAGCTCCTGGGCGGCTTGCTGGTGATATTAATCACAACGCAGAACGCCGCCTGCGATTATGTTAACAGCCTAAGACCATGTTGAGGATACCTATGTCGGCCAGCTTCGCGACTTTTTCCAGAAACTCAGGGGCGAGGATGAACAGCAGATCGTGCTGCAGAGCCCGGCCGTCGCCGCCCAGTGAGATGAGAGCTTCGCCCAGGCAAAATTAGAGACTTGAGATGCACGAACTTTTGCGGGAGATCCGCGCACGGACCTCCCGCCAGTTTCTCACTGCCGGAAGGACAACCCAGCGGCCGATTTTAAAGCCCCCATCCCTTCGAAACCTGAAGGGATGGGCCCTCAAGACAAGGGCTTGCGTTAGGTGCCGATGTTGACTGTTCCGCCCCCGTGGGTTTCGGGCGAGGACGAAATGGTGTAGGTCACCGTGTTGCCGGTGGCGCCGGTCAACGCAGTTTGCGCGTTGTTCTGTCCGGCCGAAACCGATGAGGGTTGCGGCGACCACAGGCCGGGAGTCACTACGTTGTTTAGTTTCCAGACGATGTTGTAAGTAGTGTCGGAATCGAAGGCAATTTGTCCGCCCGCGGGAATCGCAATCGGGTCGGGCGAAGTATTGAGACCTGTAATGGAGATGGGCAAGGGGCCGATTCCGAATTGAACCGAATACGGTCCAGCCACCTGCTTGCCGGTATTGTGATTCCAAATCCTGTAATTCAACGTGAGATTGAGCGACGTCGAACCGCCTTGGACGCCGCTGTTTGCGCCCATTCCCAAGTTGTCGATTGACGAGAACTCGTTGGTGAAGGTGATGTCGACAGGAAAGGTGGCTCCGTTGTGAAACGAAAGACTGTCGAGCGAACCGACTTTCATGTTCTGGTTGGCCGGTGGGACAGTTCCCCCCGACTGGATCTGGATTGTCCACAGGGCGTTATCTGGTAACGGTCTGGCTGCCATATTCTCTCTCCTGGTGAATTCGATTTACTTGATGTTTGGCCGGAAATTCGGATCGGACAACAAATTCTTTAGCGCGGGTTCGTTCTTCAGAGATTCCAGCGCGTATCCTTTTTGTAAGCTCTTCTCGACATACTCGATAGCACGTTTGCGGCCACCCATGGCCTCGTAGGTTTCGCCCAGGTTTTCCAGAACATCGGGGTCATCTGGGGCCAGCGCCAGCGCCGTTTGAACGTGAGCCAAGGCCTTGTCCCGCATCCCTCTCTTGGCATAGATCAGGGCCAGCCGACCCTGCACGCCGGCATCGCGAGGGTTGGCTCCGGCGGCCGCTTCCAGCAAGGGAAGCTCCCGGTTCATCGCCGCTTGAAACCTGGGCTCGTCGTGCAATCCGTCGTAGGCCATGGCCAGATTTGCCCACACGATGTAGTCGTGATCGTTGAATTGCAATGCCTTTTCGGTCGCTGCAGCCGACTCAGCGAAGCGTTGCTCGAGGGCGTACAAGTATCCCAGATTCGCATAGGCGCCGTAGCTCGGACTGAGTTCGATGGATTTTCTCAGCGCCTTCTCGGCTTGGGGAAATTTCTTCTGGTCCCCCTCGTCAATGTAAGCGGAGGCCAGGTTGGAGTAGACCTGTGCATTGTCCGGCGTTAGCTCGGCAGCATGGATGTACTGTGTAGCCGCTTCCTCGTATCGTGCCTGACGACGGTAGAACAGCCCCAGGCTGTTGTAGCCGTCCCAGTAGTCGGACCTCAATGCGATCGCCTTCTTGTACGCAGCCTCGGCGTCAGGAATCCTTCCCGCGCTCTCATAGGAATGCGCGAGCCCCTTGATCGCGTCCGAATTGCGCGAGTCGAGTTGCAGCGCGCGCTGGAATTCTTCCATCGCAAGATCGTTCTTTCCCGTGGCATTGTGGATCTCGCCCAGCGTCACATAAGGCGTAGGCAGATTACCGTTCAACGTGGTCGCCTTGGAACCATTGGCCAGCGCCAGTTCCGTCCATTTCGGGATTCTTATCCAACTGATACTTCAAGAAGTAAGCTTCGCCGAGTCCGGCGTATCCCAGGGCAAACTGCGGATCAGTCGCGACCGCGCTCGACAGGGCTCCAATGGCCTGGTCTAGGTTCCCCGGCTTGTCATAGCGCTGCATATAGCCGAGCGCCTTCAAATAAGACTCGTACGCCGCCGGGGCGGCCGCTCCGTCCGCCGCGTGCAACGCCGTGGCCGGAACTTCCACGTGCATCAGGCGCGCCAGCCCCGACACAGCCTCGTCTTGCAGCGCCGCAAAGTCTCCCGAGGGATTCTGCAGCGAGAGGGAGCCTTCCTGCCGCACATCCTTGGTTCGAATCAGGTTGACCGTGAGATGGATCCCCGAGTTGTCGCGCATGACGCTGCCTTTGACGACCAGCGTCGCACCGAACTCCCGCAAAGCCGCTTCCGGATCGTTCACCTTTCGCCGCCTCACCTCGCTGGCGGGCACCACCCAGAGCGACTGCTGTCCTTCTTCAAGATTCGAGAGTTTGCTGCTCAAGCTGTCCATCAAACCTTCGGAGATCTCTTCGTTCGACGCATCGTTGCCGATGTTGTCGAACGGAAGCACGGCGATGTGCTTTTCTCCGCCGGTGCTGCCACCGCGCGAGAGAAGTTCTCCGGCCCGCTGTCGAACCGTGGGGATCAGCAGGGAAGCGGCCATGAGCAGCACGATCGCCGCAATCACTTCGACGGCCCAGCGCCGGGCACGATCGACGGGCGTGACCAGTACACGGCTCGATGATGCATGTTCGAGCGCGCGCTTCAGGTCCCGCGACGAAGCTCGCAGGTTGCGCGCCGAACCCGCGGTGGGCGCAGTATCAAAGGCAGGTTTGGTCGCTTCCAGTTCCGCCAATAACTCGCGGCAATCGGCGTAACGATGCGTACGGTCTTTCGCCAATGCCCGGCAGACAATTGCTCCCAATGCGGGATCGAGCGCGTCCACCGGCGGCGGCTGCTCAAGTATCGCCAGCAGCACGGCCGAAACGTTGTCGCGCTCAAACGGATGCTTCCCCGTCAGCATCTCCTCGAACACCACGCCGAGCGACCAGATGTCGGTACGCCGGTCGAGCGGCTCGTTGCGCACCTGCTCCGGCGACATGTAGGCCAGAGTTCCGACCGGCCCCGCCGTAAGCGTGGTGGCCACGTTGCTCGCCACGCGCGCCAGCCCGAAGTCGACAATCTTCGCGACGTTCTGCCGCGTGATGATCACATTCGACGGCTTGATATCCCGATGAACGATGCTGTGCTCGTGCGCCTCCGCCAGCCCGCGCGCCAGTTGAATCATAATTTCGAGCGCGTCCTTCGGAGGCATGGGCCCGCGCCGGATCCGTTCCGCCAGCGTGAGGCCTTCGTAATACGCCATCACGATGAACGAGTGGCCGTCGGCCGTTTCTTCCAGGCCGTGGATCACGCCAATATTTGTATGATCAAGAGCCGAGGCGGTGCGGGCTTCCTGCAGAAAACGATCTTTATCTTTCGAGGCTACGTTGAGATCGTTGGGCAGGAATTTGAGAGCGACGGTGCGGTTCAGCTTGAGATCGAGCGCCTTATAGACAATCCCCATGCCGCCGATCCCGGCGGTTCCCAGAATCTTGTAGGCACCGACCTGCTCGTCGACGGCCAGAGGCCGCACCGAAGATGTCACTTCGCGCTCCCCACTGACGGTTCCGCGCCGATCTGCCTATTCATTACTCAGAAACAGGTCCCCACGAAGTCACCGGCGCGCGATAGAGGCGAATCATACCGCCGCCTTCCGGCGCATGCAAGCTAAGGCGGGTTCGGGCCAGCCGGGCCATTTCTGCGTCGTAAGCCGATTTCGCCGTTGCCCTCATTTGAGGCAGAATACGGACGAGGAGTCCCCGAATCGCTGGGGCTCGATTGGCCAGGGGAAACCGCCTATGTGCAGAAACATCAAGACTCTCTTCAATTTCGATCCTCCGGTGACGGACGAGGAAGTCCGCGCCGCGTCGCTCCAATTTATCCGGAAGATCAGTGGCTTCAACAAGCCGTCGAAAGCCAACGAGGCGTTCTTTCTCGCCGCAATCGATGACGTAGCCGGAATCTCGATGCGCCTACTCCGTTCCCTCGAGACCACCGCCCCGCCGAAGAATCGCGACGAAGAGGCCGCCAAAGCGAAAGCCCGGGCCGTGGAACGGTTTGGAAGCTAGGCGCGGACCCAAGTGGCTCCACGCGAAAACTTAACATGGACTTTCTACTTTTGGAGCAGAAGTATTACACTGCCTTGCGCTAATTTTTTCGAGATCGTCCGAACCAATAACCCATGACGATCAGCAGATTTTGCTGAAGCCCACGGCGGCCGCTGCGGGAAATTCGTGGCTTACGCCCCAACGTTTTTTTGGTGGACAACGCGATGCGCTTGATGGCCGGAGGCGGAATGAAGCTATCCCTGGAGACACGCGACGTGGGCCGGGTCACGATTGTCCGCTGCAAAGGCAGGCTCGTTGCCGGCGGCGAGGTCGAAGCTCTCCGTAGTCACATCGCGCATCTGCTGTGCGACCGGCGCGCCATCGTACTCCACCTCGGCGAAGTGGTCTTTCTCGACAGCAGCGGGCTTGGAACCATGGTGCGCACTTTAACCAGCACGCGCCAGGTGCGCGGCGACCTCAAATTGTGCGACGTCCCGGAACACGTCCGCAAGGTTCTACAGCTCTCTCATCTGACCAAATTATTCGATTCGCACGACTCAGAAGACAATGCCGTGGCTGCGTTCTATCGGCGTCCTGTCCAGGTCGAACAGCCGGTCGCCGCGGGCAAGAGCGTGCTGTGCGTCGACTCAAGCACCGATGTGATCAGCTACATCCGCGAACTGCTGCACCGTGCCGGGTACGATGTTCACACCAGTAATAATCTGCGCGATGCTTTGATTCTGATGCGGGTCTCGCGATTTGATCTCGTGCTGCTGGGTGCGGGAGTGGCCGGCTCTCCCGCAACCGAAAAAACTTTCCGCGACACCTGCGCCAAGCTGCCCACGGTGGAATTGGGAAGCGACTTCTCGACGCTTGAGGCCGGCGAGGCGACCGCTGCTCTGCTCAAAAAGATTGCGGCTTCGCTGAACCCAGCTTCACCAAACTAGTCTCAAGACGTCGTTCGCGGCCTTCCGTTACAATCCTCGGGCAACGGTACTCCACCAATGGCTCCATCTCCCACTATGCGATCTAAGACGCGCGTTTTTTTCTTCAGCATTCTTGCCACCATACTTTTACCGGCAGCCTCCCACCCAATTGCGGCGGAACAGTCCTCCGACAGAGGAAGCCCGATCGTCGAGCAGGGCAAGTTTACGTTGCACAAGTTCGAGCAGGCGATCGGCGAAGAGACTTACGAAATTCGCCGCGAGGGTGATGCGGTCGACGTGAAAGTGGATTTCAAGTTCACCGACCGGGGTCAGCCGGTTCCGCTGACCACCACGTTTCGTGCGGCGGCGGACCTGACGCCGCAGGCCTTCGAAATCAAAGGACGTACGGCGCGTCCGGTGACGATTGATGAGGGATTGACGATCCAGGGCGGCAAGGCACACTTCCGCACCCGCGACAAAAAAAGTGATCTGGATGTGCCCAACGGCCCGTTTTTTACCATCGCCGGCTACGCGCCGACGGCCATGCAGATGCTGATGGTGCGTTATTGGGCGACGCATGGCTCGCCCGCGCAACTGGCTACGCTGCCCAGCGGTTCAGTCAGGATCGAGGCGCGCGGGCAAGACGCCATTCGCGTCGGCGCTAAGGACGAAAAACTCGATCGCTACACCATCGAGGGCCTCATCTGGGGCCGCGAGACGCTGTGGTTCGACGCCAATCGCAACCTGGTCGCCGCCATCACGACCGACGCCGAATTCGATCACTTCGAAGCGATCCGCGACGGCTACGAGAGTGCTCTCGGAGATTTTGTCGGACGTGCCGGCACCGATGGCATGAGCGCGCTTGCCGAAATTTCCAAGGGTATTCCCGGCAGCCATGATTCGACGCTCGCCATCGTGGGCGGCACTCTGATCGACGGGACCGGCTCCGCTCCCGTTCCGGATGCAGCCGTCGTGATCCGCAACGGACGCATCTCGGCCGCGGGACCTCGCGCGAAGGTCAAGATTCCGCGTCACGCCAAAGTGATCGATGCCCACGGCAAAACCATTCTCCCCGGCCTCTGGGACATGCATGCACATTTCGAGCAGGTTGAGTGGGGACCAATTTATCTCGCGGCCGGGGTTACGACGGTTCGCGATTGCGGTAACGAGTTTGAATTCATCACTGCCGTACGCGACGCCATCGCACAGGGCCGCGGCCTCGGACCTCGTCTTCTGCTCGCCGGCATTGTCGATGGCACCGGCCCGCTGGCTCTCGGCGTGGAGCGCGTCGATACGCCCGAGCAGGCGAAATCCTGGGTCGACAAATATCACGCGGCCGGCTTCCAGCAGATGAAGATTTACAGCTCGGTCAAACTCCAGGAACTGAAACTCGTCGCTGACGAGGCGCACCGTCTTGGTATGACGGTCACTGGGCACGTTCCCGAGGGCCTGAACGCCTATCAGACAATCGCTGCCGGGCAGGACCAGATCAACCACATCCAGTACATCGTTGATACCATGCATGCGCCGTTCCCGGCCGACATGAACCGTCTGGACCGCGCGAAAGCGGAGGCTAACCTTGACCTCGAATCCCCGGAGGCAGAGAAAGCTCTGACCTTCCTCAAGGACCACCACACTGTGGTCGATCCAACCCTGGCCATTTTTGAATTTTTCACCATATCAACTGCCAAGCCGCCCGCCAGCTTTGAGCCCGGCGTGAATAAGGTGGCTCCCGAACTCGCCGAACAACTCACCGACGTGGAACCGCCGACGGCGCATGCCGCGATCGCCGAACAAGTATTCGAGAAACAAGTGGCCCTTGTGGGAGCGTTGCATCGCGCAGGGATTCCGGTCGTAGCCGGCACGGACCAGACCGTCCCCGGATACAGCCTGCATCGTGAAATCGAACTCTACGTGCAAGCCGGTTTCACCCCGATGGAGGCCATCGAGGCGGCCACGATCGTGCCCGCTCGGGTGATGGGACTCGAGAAAGAGTTAGGGACCGTCGAGAAAGGCAAGCGCGGCGATCTGATTCTGATCACCGGTAACCCGCTCGAAGACATTCATAACACCAGAAACGTCGATTACGTGATCACCAACGGCACCATGTACCACAGCGCCGAACTCTGGCAGAGCGTGGGCTTCAAGCCGTAAGGGTCTCGGCGAAACTGCTGCCAGAACCGGCTTCCGTGTAGACGTTCAGTTGCGCAACCGGTGCGCAGGTCTACGGGACGCGGTGCATACAGTGCCGTGGGCAACAGGTGCGAAACGTTCAGCCACTGTCCTCCTGTGCAAAACCTGGGTAGGCAGGGGCCTTGCGCGGCAAGGCAAGGACGAGTACCATGAGGTTGTTCTCATTTAGGCCTCGTTCCCGCGCAGGCCTTCCGCGCCAGCCGTTCCGAGGCGGCGCCTTACGGATCCGATAAACGAAAAAATCGATCTACGTTAAAGAGTAAGTTTTCATTCGTAAAGGGTAGTTCATCAGAGTTGGAGTTTCGTTCCACAGTGTGTCCAGTCGCAACCCGCAACTGCGCAGAGGCAACGAAGTATGCCAGGCGAAGCTTTGTTTGTATGGGGAAGCGCCGCTGCTGGCGGGCCTCTGAAATTCGGTAAAACTTTGCAAATTGACGTGAACTTGAGAGGACTATGAACGCAGGACCAGGAAAGCCCTCCGGTGGGGGAGGAAGACGAAGGCGGCGCGGGCGCCGTCCACACAATCAGCGCGGTCAGCGGCCGGGACAAGGTTTGAGCCGTGAGAACAAAGACGGCATCTACACTGCCCCGATGGACCACAGTTATCGGGCGGCCTTAGCCGGGGGTAACAACAACAACGGTCACAAGGGCGGCCGGCCGCGTCCGGGATTCCCGACGCAATATGCCCAACCCGATCCGGAACCCCTGCCGGCGACCACCGAAGAGTCCAATTCGCGCATCTTTGCCTTTATCGAAGACCTGTTCTTCATGGCGAAGATCCAGGAAACGGCTCGCAAGCTCAATGTGAAGGTCGAGTTCGTGAAATCCGACAAAGACCTCGTCGAAAAGATGCATCAGAACGGCGAAGAAAAGCCGTCGCTGATCATTTTCGATCTGAACAACGCCGGCGTGAAGCCTCTGACGCTGATTCCCAAGCTGAAGAGCAAGCTTAAGAAGGGCACGTCGATCATCGGATTCCTGTCTCACGTGCAGGGAGACCTGAAGCAGAAGGCGCATGAAGTGGGCTGTGACATGGTTCTTCCCCGTTCGGCTTTCTCGCAGAATCTGCCGCAGTTGTTGCGCAGGCACGGCGCGCCAGAGGATGCGGAACCCACAGTGCAGTAGGTTCCCGGGTACAACGATTGCGGAAGCCGTGCCTACGGTAGGGTGAACGCCACAATGGAATCGTCCTGCGGTTCTTCGGTTACGCCGCGGTGCCCACCGGCTGCGATCACCACAAATTGTTTGCCGTCTTTCTTTACCTGATAGGTCATTGGCGTAGCTCCGCCGCTGCTCGGGAGTTGCGCGCTCCAGATTTCCTTGCCGGTTTCCACGTCGAAGGCGCGCAGCGAACGATCAATCATCGTTCCCGCGATAAATACCAACCCCCCGGCCGTGACGATCGGACCACCCAAACTCGGTGCGCCCACCGGGACCACGGGCTTGCCTGGTGCGAGCGAGCCGAGCGGAACCTGCCAGCGAATCGTTCCGGCCGTCATGTCCACGGCTGTCAATGTTCCCCAAGGCGGCGGCGCGCACGGCAGATGATGCCCTTTGGCGAAAATCAATGTTCGAAACAAGCCGTAAGGTCCACCAGCCTGCTGCGTATACTCTGCGTCCTTCGTATTGTTATCCGCCGCGTCCCAGTATTTGTCCGCGGGAATCAACCCCATCTTTGCGGGCAAATTATTTGTGTTGACGACGAGCAAGCCGCGTTGCGCGTCATAGGCATAGCCACTCCAGTTCATCCCGCCAACATTTCCCGGCACTGACAGTGTGCCTTGCAGGCTCGGCGGCGTGAACAGGCCTTCGTTCCGCAGACTCTTGATCAGGTCGCGGCAGAAGTCACGATCCTCCGGCGTGATGCCCCAGGCGTCCTCAGCAGAAAGCTTTTGTGGAACAATCGCCGGCGGCGCGATGGGAAACGGCTGCGTTGGCGACGTGACCTCGCCGGGGACATCGCTCTGCGGTACCGGCCGCTCTTGCACCGGAAACACTGGCGCGCCCGTGTCACGATTCAATACAAAAAAGAAGCCCGTTTTGTTGCCCTGAATCACCACGGGTACGGTTTTTCCATCGTGCTGCAGACTCGTCAGCAATGGCGGCGAGGCCGAGTCGTAATCCCACAGATCGTGATGTACCAACTGGAATCCCCATACGAATTCGCCCGTTTTTCCCCGCAGCGCCACGATCGAATCGGACCACTTGTCATCGCCGGGGCGGAGTCCGCCGTAGTAGTCAGGACTTGCGCTGCCGGTGGGCACAAGAACCAGATCGCGCTCCTGATCCACCGCCATCACCGACCACGCATTCCCCGCGCCGGTGCGCCACGTCTTTCCGCCAGCTTGCGGAGTTGATGCGGGCTCGTTCGGTGGAAGCGGCTCCCACTTCCAGCGCAGCACGCCAGTGCGCGCATCGAATCCGCGTACGACGCCGCTCGGCATGTCGACCCGCGAATTGTCGTCAATCGCCGAGCCGACGACGATGACGTCGTCGATCACCGCCGGCGGAGACGTCATGTGATATTGCCCGGGAACATAACGGGCGACGTCGCGGAGGCTGACCTGTCCGTGATTGCCGAAGTCGCGACACGGCTCGCCTGTGGCACTATCGAGCGCGATCAGTCGCGCATCGAGTGTGGCCTCGAAAATTCGCCGGCGGCACGGTTTTCCTTTCGCTCGCGCCGGATCGAGCCAGGTCGTAACCCCACGATTGATCAGGCCGTCGCCGTAGTCTCCGCCGATTTCAGTCATCGGATCGTAGACCCAGCGCTGTTTCCCCGTTTCCGGATCGAGCGCGAACACGCGGTTGAACGCCGTGGTCAGGTACAAGGTGCCATCCACCAGGATGGGTGTGGTTTCCAGACCGCTGCGTTTCTGATGGCCGCTGCCATCGGAAATATCCCCGACGTGAAACGTCCATGCGACTTTCAGTGAGGACACGTTCGTCCGATTGATCTGCGCCAGTGGCGAATACCGCATACCGCCCGCGTCGTGACCGTAATAGGGCCAGTCATCGACGGTTCGGCTGGCATCGGGCATAGACTGCGCCAGACATCCTGTTGCCCCTGCGCACATGACGCTCGCCAAGAAGAATCGCGCGAGTTTCCGAAATGAGGTGGTCACAGATTTCCTTCTTTCGCTTTAGCCCGGTGGCCATGTGAGCGGCCGTCCGCCAAGCAAGTGGACGTGGAGGTGAAAAACGGACTGTCCGGCGCCGGGGCCAACGTTCAGGACGGTACGGTATCCCTGTTCGATCTTTCGCTGGCGGGCGATCGCGGCAGCCGCCAGGTGGCAGCGCCCGATAATTTCGGCGTCAGCGCTTTCCGCTTCTTTCAATCCGGCAAAATGCTTTTTCGGAATGATAAGAACGTGTGTAGGAGCCTGCGGATTGATGTCTTCAAAGGCAAACACGTAGTCGTCTTCGTAGATCTTCTTTGCAGGAATCTCCCCGCCAACAATGCGGCAGAACAGGCAATTCGAATCACTCATCGCTCTCTCCTGGCGCAAACCATACCATTCCCCGGCGCTCCTTGTCAGCCGGGCCTTATAGGAAGTAACGGAACCGCTCTGGGCCGAATCTACAGTGGGCAATCCCCAAACCAGTGTGAGGCGTCGACGCCCATGTGGCGACTGCCGCTCTCGGCTGTCGGGTCGAGCAACGCTCGACGAACTTGGCTGACGGCATCGCGACCGAAATTTAGAAGTTGGCGGCCCCGAGCCACGCAGCAAGGCCCAAGCTCCGGGAAAGAAGGAAGCCCCGAAGGGGAGCAATTCATTAGCCCAGGACGTAAGTCCTGGGAATTCGCGAAAGAAAGGACCAAGTCCCGTAGGGACGGCACGCCAGAAGGTATCTCCGGTTCCCTCTTAACGGTATTTCGTCGCGAGATCCGCGAACGGCTGAGCATCCACGTTCCATGTGCCTTCGAAGGGATTGTCCAGATCTTGGAGCACGAAGTGAGCGAAGAACAGCAGCATGGTGGTCAGCGCAATGGCAACCAGGCCGAGCGCCAGGTTGTGAAAGGGAAAAAAGAACAGCAGGAAAAGAATCGCGAACGCCGTCAGCGTCACAAAGAGAAGCAGGGTCCGCGGAATCCGCTTCACGCTGATGGCGAGTCTTTCATCGCGATGGATGCTGGCCAGGTTGACAATCTCGAGTAGACGCTCGTGGGTGCGCCGTTCGGATTCGTCTTCGGGTTTCGCCTCGGTCACGCTGGAAATGATGGAGACGAACAACTTGTCGGTCTGGTCCGTATCTTTTCCGCCGGAAAGCGCCGCCCATTCCGATTCCGCCACCGCGCGTCCATAGGCGCGTACAGCGCGCACCATGGGGTCGCGAGTGGCTTCTTTGAGCCCGCGGCTGAATAGGATCAGGTCTTTTAGCGCGCCGGATTCTTTAATGATTTCGTTTTCCACGGCGGCGAATTGCCCCCAGATCACGTAGGTGGCAAAGGCATACTCGACGCTATAGAGTGTGCCGATGATCTGAAGCAGCGCGCCGATTCCTTCCGTGTCGAGGTCGAATAACTTGTGAAATCCTGCCAGGCGCAGCGCCAGATAGATCGCCGCCGCCGCCGCCATCAAACCGAAGCCGCGAAAACGGATGCTTGCTGGGACGACCTCGATAGCGCTCATGGATGGATCAGTCTAACGATGGTTCAACCGTACGATGGCTCAGTCTAAAGTCGAATACTCGGAGCTCGATCAGTCTAACCGCACAAGGAACACCGCGCCTTCCGACGTCGTCGTTTCCGCCGCCAGCTTCTGCGCGCGATCATGATCATCATCGAGCACGCGGACCCGGATCCACCAGTCCCCGGCAGGACTTTTGAAACGCAACACATTCGCCGTGCGATAGCGCCGCGTCAGATGGTCAGCGACCTTATTGGCCTCCGGTTCGTGGGGGAATCCGCCTATTTGCACGGCCCATTTTCCCGGCGAATCCAAAGAGGTACCCGACAGCATGAGCTCGACTTTGACTTCGGCAACGCCTGGCTGCCACACATCGAGCTTGCGAGCCGCAGCCAGCGACAGATCGAGCACGCGGCCCGGAATGAATGGGCCGCGGTCGGTAATCCGGACCAGTGCCGAATGCCCGGTCTTGAGGTTGGTGACGCGCACGATCGAGCCGAGGGGGTAAGTCCGGTGCGCGGCCGTCATGGCGTGCATGTTGTAGACCTCGCCATTCGATCCTCGGCGATTGTGATACGGAGGCCCATACCAGCTCGCGCGTCCCGTCTCGGTCTCGAGAGGTTTGGCGTCGGCGGGGATGGTGGGTTCGGCGAGATCTGATTCTTCTGCTTCAGCGGCTTTACTCTCTTTGGACGAAGGAAGATTGGAAGCAGGGAGATGCTCGGCTGGCTGAGACGAACCCGGCTCGGTTGGCGAGGCGGCTGCCGGCGGCGGAGGAACATCCACATGCGCCTGCTTGGGATGGCCGCACGCGCTGAGCAGAAGAAGCGCGATGAGAACGAGTAGGAGCATAGCAACTTGGACGAACGGGCCGCTACGGAACCTGGCTCCGGAGAATCGAGCGACCGTCCGTCCTATTTGGGCGGATGGTTGTGCGTCTCCATGTAGTCGGCGAATTCCGTGAGTTTCTGCGAGGCCGTGCGCAGCGCTTTGGTGGAGTGCGTTCGCACCGCGGGAACCACTTCGTCGTTGAGATATTTGATGAATTCGGGAATCTCTTTTTCCAGGCGTTCGGCCGCGTCGTTGATCGTCTGACTGACACGCGCCGACGCGTCTTCCACCTTGCGGTTGAAGTCGTTCATAGCACTCCTCGCGATAGTAGGGCGTGAATAAGCTCACGCGTAATTGCGGATACCAGGCTCCGCTATTATTTCGTGCCCGGATGGTGGGGTCAATGGCGGAAACAGGTCAAGGTTGGAAACGGATCGACGTTCCCGGTCACCCGTTCGCGGCGCGCTGTTATAGAATGCGGGCTCTCAGCCAATGAAATCCTCCACCGCCAAATCGTCCGCCGGAGCGCGCCATCACACATTTCGCGCAGCGCTGCTGGCCTGGTATGACGCGCACGCGCGTGCTCTGCCCTGGCGGGAGACTCACGATCCCTATCGCGTGTGGCTGTCGGAGATCATGTTGCAACAGACCCGGGTAGCGGCGGTGATCGAGCATTATCACGAGTTTCTCCGGCGTTTTCCGGTCATCGAAAAGCTGGCCGCGGCGCGCGAAGCCTCGGTGCTGGCGGCCTGGAGCGGCTTGGGATACTACCGGCGGGCGCGCATGCTGCACGCCGCGGCGAAGATTGTCGCGCGCGAACGCGGCGGCAAATTTCCTGCGACCGTGGAGGAAATCCGGGCGCTTCCGGGAATCGGGCGCTATACCGCGGCCGCCATTGCCAGCATCGCCTTCGGAGCGCCGGTCGCTGTGGTCGACGGCAACGTCGAGCGGGTGGTGCAGCGCTTTTCTGGGAAGCGGCTGGCTGGAGAAGGCTTATGGGAGGCTGCCGAGAGTCTGCTGGATCGCGAGCGCCCGGGAGATTTCAATCAGGCGATGATGGAACTGGGCGCGACCGTGTGCACGCCGCGAGCCCCGGCCTGCCTGACTTGTCCGGTCGTTGCCTTATGCGCGACTCGCGGCGAGATGGACAACGCGTCGCCGAAGACCCGGCAGAAAAAGCGGGAGATTCACTACGCGCTCGATTCCTGCGACGGAAAAGTATTTCTGGTGCAGCGTGCGCGCGATGCCCGCCTGATGGCCGCGATGTGGGAACTGCCCGAGCTGGAAGCATCTGCCGTGAGCCGAAGTCGCAATGGTGCAACTCATCCGCCCTTATCGTTTACCTTACGGCACTCGATCACGGTTACGGATTACACGGTTAACGTTTGGCAGATCAAAGCGCCGAAGCAGAGCAAAGGAAAGTGGGTTGCCGTGGAGCGGCTAAGAAAAATCGCCCTGACAGGGCTGGCCCGGAAGATCCTGCGCAAAGCTTTCCATCCGACTCACAACCAGAGTCATCTAAACTAAGAAGACCAGAAGTTTGGAGGACATGCACGAATGGCTGCATTGGCGAAGGGGACCAAAGCGCCCCAGTTCGAATTGAAAACGTTAGATGGAAAAGAGTTTTCCTTGAGCGAAGCCCTCGCTCGCGGACCGGTCGTTCTGGCGTTCTTCAAGGTTTCCTGTCCCACATGCCAGTATGCCTTGCCCTTCCTGGAGCGACTTTACAAGGCCTACGGGCGCAAGGGCGTTACGCTCGTCGGCATTTCCCAGAACGATGCCAGGGAGACTGCTGCCTTCAACAAGGAATTCGGTGTCACCTTCCCGGTGCTGCTCGACGACCCGCGCACCTATGGAGCTTCGAATGCCTATGGATTGACCAATGTCCCCAGCGTCTTTTATGTCGCGCAGGATGGGGAGATTGAAGTGTCCAGCGTAGGCTGGCTGAAGGCCGATTTCGAAGAGATCAACCGCAAGATGGCCGAGATAGGCAAGCTTGCGCCGATGGCCGTGTTCAAGCCCGGGGAAGATGTGCGCGACTTCCGCGCCGGTTGAGGATCCAAGAACTAGCTCGCCGGTCGGCGGGCTAACGAAAATCGGAACTAAGGAAGTAACGAAGGAGCACGGGTTACCCGTGCGTCCGGACAAGCCCGCTGGGTGCATGTTCCGCCAGTGGTTGCACTCTCGTGCTGCGAAGCGCCTTACTTCTCATACAACCGGGCGCAGAACCTCCGTTACAATTCTCGAAAGACTTCAAAAGAAAAGCCTGTCAGCAAGCGCCGCTTCGTTGGGGGAGTTTTCGATCTATGCAGTTAATGGCGCAGTCCATGGGGAAGGTAATGGTGAAGCTCGTGCCGGCATGTCTGATCGTGTGCCTCAGCCTGCCGGTGTGGGCCGACGGCGCTGGGGCAGGCGGGTCCAAGGCTCCTTCAGTCAAGCTGCCGGGGGCGGCTTTCGTAGCCCTTGAGACCATCAATCCTGAGCATATACGCTGGCACGTGCGCTACTTGTCGCACGATTTGCTGGAGGGCCGCGGGACTGGCCAGCGTGGCGGCGATCTGGCTGCCGAATACATCGCAACGCAATTTGCCGAATATGGATTGAAGCCGGCCGGCGATCATGGCACGTACATGCAGAAGGTTCCTCTGGTCGGCATCACCACCCTCCCCGAAACTCAGTTTTCCCTGATTCCGAAGCTGGGCGAGACCATGAATCTGAAGCCGCTGGATGAATACGTCGCCTACGATGCGACCCAGCAGCCCCAATCGGATGTGGACGCCGAAATCGTATTTGTGGGCTATGGCATTGAAGCGCCCGAGTACAACTGGGACGACTACAAGGGCGTCGACGTGCGCGGAAAAGTTCTGCTGATGCTGGTCAACGAGCCTCCGTCGGACGACCCAAAATTTTTCAAAGGCAAGGCTCTCACCTACTACGGCCGCTGGACCTACAAGTATGAACAGGCCGTCCGTAAGGGCGCCATTGGTGTCATTCTGGTCCATCAGACGCAGATGGCAAGTTATCCGTGGGAAGTGGTGCGGAACTCCAATTCTGGAGAGAAATCCTACCTGCAGTTGCATGGGCCGGCCCTCAAGGTGGCCTCGTGGATTCACGTCGATGTGGCGACCCGGCTAGCCTCGGCGTCCGGCATGAATCTCGACAAGATGATGACCGCCGCGCAATCGAAGGATTTTCATCCCGTGAGTCTCGGAGCGCGGCTCAAGGCGCACATGGTGAGCAAGGTACGCAACTTCGAGTCGAATAACGTGCTGGCCATGCTGCCGGGCTCGGACCGCAATGCGGCTAACGAAGCTGTGATGTACACGGCCCACTACGATCATTTCGGGATCCGTCCGGAGATGCCGGGAGACAACATTTTCAATGGCGCCGACGACAACGCGACCGGATGCGGCATTCTGCTGGAGTTGGCGCGCGCTTTCGGCACAGCATCTGCGCGTCCGCGCCGGTCGATTCTCTTCGCCGCCGTGACAGCCGAGGAGCAGGGGTTGCTGGGCTCAGAGTATCTGGGCCTGCATCCGCCGGTTCCTGCGGGCAAGATCACTCTCGATCTGAACTATGACGATGTGAAGCCCCTCGGCGCGCCGGAGGAGGTGGAAGTCGCCGGTGCCGAGCGAACCAGTTTCTATCCCATGGTCGAAGCCACGGCGAAGGAATTTCGCCTCGCCATCCGTCCCGATGCGCGGCCCGAGGCAGGACACTTCTATCGCTCCGATCACTTCAGCCTGGCGCGAGTCGGCATCCCGTCGTTCTCCATCAATGAAGGCATGAAGTTCAAAGGTCACAACGAAGCTTGGGGCCTCGATCAGGAACACGAGTACGTGGAAAAGCATTATCACCAGCCCAGCGATGAGTACCATCCCGAAATGGATTTCGTCGGCGATTCGGCCATGGCTCGTTTTGGTTTTGCTCTGGGCTGGGAGGCCGCGAGTTTGCCCAAGCTGATCGTATGGCAAAAGGGCGATGAGTTTGAGCCGGCACGAGTGAAGAGTCAGCAATAACGTCTTCGTGTCGCCGCATTATTTCCGATCCCTACCTCAGTCCCGGGCTGAACGTCCATCCTGCCCCCTGATTCCAAAGCACTTAAAGGCCCTTGTAACCTAGGTAACTTTAGCCGCTAGCCGACAAATGCTAGCCTCAATGTACGTTTGGAATCAGTAACTTCCGAAGAGAACCCTGTTCAGCATGCCGCGGATTCCTATCTTTCGATTAGGTGGAGCGCCAGAGAAACCGGCGCTGCCGAATCTGGCTGCGTCCACCCCGTTTGTCGCGCTCGAGGGACTCTCGGTCGGCGTGGATAACGTGCGCCACGACGTCGTGCTGAGCGTGAAATTTGTGGAGCAGGCGCGAGCGCAGATTGCGCGCTTGATCGCGCGCCACGGCGAACTCGAAGGCCTGCTCGGAGCCGAGGCTCCGCAGTCGACGCAAGGTCCTTCCTGGATGAGGAATCAGGCCGGCAAGGCGACGCGCCCGAAATTTGATCCCGCCGACTGGAAGTCGAGCTTGACCGGGTTGCAAGTTGGATCCCTGAACCGGGCCAAAAAGGAATTCAAGCTCTCCATCGATTTGCTGGCGCGATTGGCGGTGACAAAATTTCTGCGTTCTGAGATGAACCTGCAGTTTGCGCAGGTGGTCGAGCGTTGCCGGGTCTTGCTGAAAGGTTACGACACCACGCGGCAGCAGCGGGCGCACGAATACCGCGAAAAATTGGCGGCGTTTCAGGTCCGCAAGAAAATCATCCTGCGCAAAACTGGACAGGAAATTTTCGAGACGCTCCGCGAGGTCGAGAAAAGCACCCTGGCGCGCACCCGGCGATCACTATTCGGCGAAGAGACCAGCGGCGGATCCTACTTCACGTATCCGCTGTTTCTGAACCGGTTGTTGTTTTCCGAGGATGGTCGTGATGACTACCTCTGTGCCGAACACTATGTGATGCTGGGCAACTGGGATCGCGATCCGGATCGCTATGGCCGCATGCGTGAAATTGCTTCCGGATTTCTGCGCTCGCTCTATGGCGAAGACGTCAGCGCCGAAACCCTGGACTCGTGGATGAATGTCCCCGAGAATGCGCGGGAATTGGTGGGATCGGGAACGCCCGAAGGGTCCAGCGAAGGACTCGCCCAGCAGGATCGCCTGGCATTGTGGGTGCGCCTGCTGGAGGACGAGCGCGTGATGGAAAATGTGATCGCCTCCTATCACGTCGTGCCTTTGCTCAATGAATATGCGCCCCGCATCAATCCTCAGCAGCTGAAAAATGCCCTGATCGATCGCACCGAGTGCGATCGAGTCGAACGCATGATTCAGGAGCACGGCAAGTTATCGCCGAATAGCCTGTACGCGGCCGTGGCGAAAGTAGCGAGTTGCCGCGGGGCCGAACGCGCCAAGGTTGCGGCGCGCTTTCTGGGAGATTTTTTCCACTATCATCGCGACTTGCGCCGGCTGGATACCCTGAATGTCGCTTTGGACTCCGTGAATCTCGCGGGCAACGAGCGGCTGCGCGAGTTGTCGCGCGTCAACGGCACGCTCTACGAGTTCCTGCTTCCCGAGGAGCAGGGGCAGTCCGACTCCGAGCGCGTGCTGCGCCACGTCGTGCTCAAGGCCGACGTGCGCGACTCCACGCGGCTGACGCGCATGATGATGGAGAAAGGGCTCAATCCCGCGTCCTATTTCAGCCTGAATTTCTATGAGCCAGTCAACAAACTGCTACAGAAGTACGGAGCACAAAAAGTTTTCCTCGAGGGCGATGCCATCATTCTGGCGATCCTCGAGCGCGAAGGTGAGCCCGGACTGGCCGTCAGCCGCATGTGCGTGCTGGCGCGCGAAATCATTGAGATCGTCCGCGGGTATAACGAACTGATGCAGCGCTCGGCTATGCCTCCGCTGGAGTTGGGGCTGGGCATCACGCTGCAGGACTCAGCGCCGCTTTACCTGATGGATGGCGAACACCAGATCATGATCTCCGAGGCGCTCAACGAGAGCGACCGCTTGTCGTCCTGCAACAAGCGTGCGCGTAAGGTGATGGAGCCGCAGGCGGGCCCGTTTCATGTCTATGCTTTTCAGGCCGCGGAACTGGATGACGACGGCAATCCGGAAGACGTGATTCTCAGCTTCAACCTCGGTGGCATCCGTATGAACGAAGCCGCCTTCCGCAGGATGCAGACGGAGATTACGCTGGAGCCGCTCAAGGTCAGGCTTCCCGCTTCCTTCGCTTCCTCGGACAAAGGCGAATACCGCCTCTTTACCGCTACGGTGCCGATCGACCGCGACATCTTCCGGAAGATCGTCGTACGCGAGAGCCGCATTCCCCGCATCGATCCCTCGGATTTCGCGGTGAAGGGATGGACCGAGCGTTCCTATTACGAAGTTTGCACCGATCCCGCGATTTACTCGGCCCTCGAAAAGCGCAAAGGCGCCGCGCACTGAACCACGGATTGGCCCGCACCCGCCTCGGAAGAAATTTCTGGCAACGAATGTTTTGGCGTAGAGACACAACTCCGTAATCGCCCGAGCACCCTGGATTCGTGCGGTCAGAAGCCACTGATGCGGCTGGGCCGGAAGGGAATCTGGAATGTGGCTTCCACGTCGACCGGCGAGCCGTTTTTTGTGGCTGGCTGAAATTGCCATTGCGCCACCGCTTCGCTGGCAAAGCGGTCGAGGCGCTCATCGATTCCGCGCAACACTCGCACGCTGCCCACGCTTCCGTCCGCATGAATCACCGCATACAGAATCACCGTACCGTGAACATTCTCCCGCATCAGTTGCTGCGGGTAGGACGGATCGACCTTGCGCGTGGCCATCGGTTGGCTCAGGTCGAAGGGCGTGGCGTTCGCGTCGCGGCTGCCAGATTCGCTGGGCGCGTGATTAAGTTCGGCAAAGCGAATGACCCAGCTCCCTCCACCAGAATTCAGATTCGGCATATTCAGCGTGACGGAATAAAATCTGCGATCCCCGAACACGGCGCGCTCAGGTTCCGACAACTTGGCCGTACTCGCGGGCTGCATCGGCTGGGGCGCCGTGGTTACGCGGGGAGCGCGGACGCTGGCCTTGAGATTGGGATTTACCGAATTAGCGGTCTTGTTCAAGCCATTGCCCGCCACCGTTGAAGTTTTCCCAGCGGTGCTTCCCACATACAAACCTGCGGGCAAATCTCCAGATGCTTTTGCACCGGAGCCGTTTCCATTGCCTTTGCCCGCCGAAGTCGCCCCGGGATCTCCCGACGCCCCCGCATGTCCCTCCGACGTGGCCGCAAACGTTCCGCGTCGATTGCCAGCGGGAGGATCGGCCGGAGCATCCACGGCAGGATTCAAACTCAACGCGATGACGTGGCCCCGCGCTCCGAAAGATGACGATGATCCCGAACTTCCCGCAGAAGCTCCGGAAGAAACCGAGGGAGGCGGCGGCACGACCTGCGCGCCGCCAACGCCGGCTGATAGTCTGCCTCCCGGTGCCGAGCGCTGTTCCGCGACCGGAAGCTGCGGAGCCGGTGCAATCACCGCCGCGCGGCCCATATTCAGGTCACCCAGCGCTCGTGTGGATGCAACGTCGACGCTGGGCGGTGGCGCAATCAGCTCCGGCTGCAGCCCTGGCACCGCGGCCTGCCGATTCGGAGTCCGCACATCCGGCGGCGGAGCTACCACTGAACTTTGCAATGTGGGCGAAGCCCGGCGCTGGTTCAACTGCGCGGCATCTGGCGGAGGTGTCACCACCGACGGCGCGAGCCGCGATGCGATGCGGCTGATGTCCGCCGCAGGAGTCAAAGGAGCGGGAGGAATCGCGAGCTGAGGCCGCTTTTCATCCGACATCCGATCATTCCAGGCCACAATGTTCGGCAGCGCAATATCTCTCTTCAATCGGACATGGGGCGGAGTCACAATGGTCTGCGAACGATTGTCGGCCTCGGCCGGAACGGAAATGATGGGCTGCCGCGCGAACTCGGGGTCGGCTTTCCTGGGACGCTCAGCCGCCGCGCTCCGCGTGTCGAGCGCTGGCAGATATTCCGACGGCTGGTAGTAGATCACCTGCGAGCGTTCGAACCGCGGCATGGCCACCGCCCTAGGTTGCATCGCGAAAAAGCGGGTCACGCCAATCAACAAAACACAGGCCACCACGTGATAGACGACAGACTTGACGAAGCCGCTCCAAGGCAGCGGGCTCTGTACGAATACATCGGGCCAGAAGGTAGCTGGTGCCGAGCGCAATTCGAGCGGCGCATGACGGCGCGGAAAAGCCAGGTCCTGCAGGTTCCCCAAGAACACGCGATGCCGCGCCGGCAACTCCACGAGAAGGCGTGGAACAGGCGCGGAAGGCGGATTCTCAATAGCAGGCAGGGCCGCAGACATCTTTCCATACTAGATGCGAATGGGCTGATTGGGATAGCCGGGAGGGCATGAGAAATTGTCATCCCATTTGGAACCAAGGTCCGATCGCGCTTCGCAACCTGCCAAGTTTGTCGCAGGAAAGCGTTTATAATCATTGGTTCAGAAACATTGTTCAGCAACCTACATTCATTCTCACCGTAAGGACATACCTTGCTCGATTTCTTAGGCGATTTACGACGCACTCATATGTGCGGAGCGCTGCGCGCCTCCGACGCTGGTAAAAAAGCTGTGCTCATGGGATGGGTGAACAAGCGCCGCGACCATGGCAACCTGCTCTTCATCGATTTGCGCGACCGCACCGGCGTGACCCAAATTGTCATCAACGTCGAGCGCAGCGCCGCGATTCACGAAAAGGCCGGAGAGCTGCGCAACGAATACGTCATCGCCGTGATCGGCACGGTGAAGCTGCGCGACGCTGCCACCATCAATCCAAATATGCCGACCGGCGAAGTCGAGCTGATGGCCGATGAGCTGCGCATTCTGAACGAATCGAAGCTGCCTCCATTTCTGCCGTCGGACACCGCGCTCACCAACGAAGAGACTCGCCTGAAATATCGCTACATCGATCTGCGGCGCGACGTGATGCAGTTCAATATCGAAACGCGGCACAAGGTGGCGAAAGCCATCCGCGACTATCTTTCCGCGCAGGGATTTTTCGAGATCGAAACCCCTTTCATGACGCGCTCGACGCCGGAAGGCGCCCGCGATTACCTGGTGCCCAGCCGCGTGCAGCCTGGGACGTTCTACGCCCTGCCGCAGTCGCCGCAGCTCTTCAAGCAGATCCTGATGATCTCGGGCTTCGATAAGTATTTTCAGATTGTGCGCTGCTTCCGCGACGAAGACTTGCGCGCCGACCGCCAGCCGGAGTTTACCCAGATCGATCTGGAAATGTCGTATCCCCAGGCCGAGCGCGTGTGGGAAGTGGTCGAGGGATTTCTGACCGCGGCCTTTGCCGCTGCGGGCAACGCGATCAAGACGCCGTTTCCGCGCATGGATTATGACGAGGCCATCCGTCTCTATGGCATCGACAAGCCCGATCTGCGGCTGCCGGCGTTTACCGATGTGCGCGATTGTTTCACCGCGGAGAATCTGCAGGAACTTGCCATCAACGCGAATCTGCCGGTCATTGCGATTCGTACTCCCAAAGTCGGCGAGCTTTCGCGCAAGGAGCGCGACGACATCAAGCCCATGTTCCACGCCAAGGGCGGCGCGCGCGTCTACGAAGATTTCAAGCGCATCGGCAACAAGTATCCCGAGGCCGCGGCGGCCATCGCCAAAAAGACGGCGATGGAAGAGGGAGATTTAATCGTGCTGGTCGCGGGATCGGCGCAGGCCGGGCCGCAGACCGCCATGCCGTCACACCGTAAAGTCACTCCGGCGGAGGCGGCGATCTACGCCTCGGCAGGCCTGCTGCGCCTGGCGTTGGCCGCCAAATATGCGGACCGTCACGGCATCTTCAAGAGGACCGGCGACCCGGCGCAGGATTACCGCTTCCTGTGGGTGACCAACTTCCCCATGTTTGAGTGGGACGAAGGCGAGAAGCAGTGGATGGCGGCGCATCATCCCTTCACCTCGCCGCACGAACAGGACATGAGCCTGCTCGAAGAGGGAGTCGAGTCGGTCAACGATCCGCAGTCGCCGCTGAGCGCGGTGCGGGCCTTGGCCTACGACGTCGTGCTCAACGGCACCGAGCTGGGCTCGGGCTCGATTCGTATTCACCGCCAGGATATTCAGAGCAAAATCTTCCGCGCGCTCGGCATGACGGAAGAAGAAGCCAAGTCGCGCTTCGGATTTTTCCTGGAAGCGCTGGAGTACGGCACGCCTCCGCACGGAGGCATCGCGCTCGGTCTCGACCGCATCGTCATGATCCTCGCGGGAGCGGAAAGCCTCCGCGAGGTGATTCCATTTCCCAAGACCGCCCGTGCGGTCGATCTGATGTGCGACGCACCCACCCCGGTCAGCGACCGGCAGTTGAAAGAGTTGGGGATTGCGGTGAAGAAGTAGGAAATCCCCGCCAGGCCTTTCAGTGAAAAATGGCCTTGGTTACGACAGTTACCCGCGTAATCGTGCTTGGGCGAAACATCTCGGTGTCCAATAGGGTATGCGTTCTTTTTCGATCGCTATCGTGTTTCTTGCCAGTTTGTTGACACCAGGGATCGCGCAGAAGACGCCAGAGCGCGCAACTGCTCCTGCCGCCGTGCCAGAACCAACACAGCTGCTTGAACAGCTTATGCCGAGTAAGGCGATTGGCAAATGCTGTGAGTCTAAGGCAGACCGGCAAGCTGCCGCCCTTAAGGCCCTTGGGATCCAAGCCAGATCTGCGGAAGAGGTGCGGTTGGTGTTTGAAGACCTCGACGGTGACGGTGTTGCCGAGGCTCTGTTCACGGTTGATATCGACCTCGCCGATGTTTCGTTGGTAGTCCTGAAGCGAAAGGCCAACCAGTGGTATCGCTTGCCCTCGCCGCCAGAATTCTCCTGCTGGTGCAAATATGAGAGTGCACCGCTGGATACCTTCGTCGAGATTCAACGCTGGGGCTACGACTTCGAAAAACCGCGTCAGCCAATGCGTTTGATCTTCGTCCGCGGAAGCTCTGGCGGCACGGGTCTGTACGAACGTAGCCTAAATGGATTCGCGTTGCACGGCTTCGAGCTTCGAAGAGTATTTGGTGCAAGTGAGGAGCGCCGCGAATGTTCGTGGCCGGAAGGCAGATGCGAGTTTCAGCATGTCACCACTACCGTAGAGGATGACAACGGAAAAACGGCCCTCGTGACCCGAGAGTTCCGGAAAACCTTGGGCGCGGAGGAGCCCGACGTGTCGCACCAAGGCTGGTGGCAGGGACTCTCGGTTTCCCACTGCACAGCGTACGTCTGGGACTCGCCTCAATTCAGATTCGCAAACGGGCCTGCGGCGACTTCGGCCTATTGTAGAAAGTGAAAAACCGAGAGCCACTGACATTCCCTTGGCGCGCGGGTGCCCCGTCCTTGCGTTTTGAGCAAGGGCGGGTACGATGCTGACGATAGGATAGGGTGTAACGGCGCCTTTGAGTTCATCGAGCCAAAACGATTCACTGATGGCAGCCCGGCATCGGCCCTTAGCGACGTACGCGAAGGACGGGGGCACCCATCATTGCGGTAGCTTCGGCAATTCAAAGTCTTGGTCACTCGGCAAGAAGTCCGTCCGCCAAGTGGGTTTTAATCGACGTCCAAGCAAAATTAGATAGCACACACAGCATCGCCACCCACCCTTGCAAAAAACGCAAGGATGGGGCACCCTCCGTGGGAATGGCGCGCGCAAAGATCGTAAAGGCCGGGTCACCCGCCCTCCGCCCCCAGTTCGGCAGGATGCGATTTCTCTCCTGCGCCACACGCACCGATAACTTGATTCGCCATGCTCAATTTGCGGTGTTATAACCTACCTAGCCATGAGTTCATCTCCAGTCTCTGACCGTGAAAAGTCTGGGCTCCGTGGGCGAGTCAAAACAGTCGCGGACCAGTACAGCACAGTGGTTTTCGATGAAGACGGAAGGACTCTCGAATGGAGCGGGAACAGTTTCCGCGGGCACGTCGTGCGAACCTACGTTTACGAGGAAAATAAACGGCTAGTTCGCGTTTTTGGCGGCGCTGATGACCATGAGGATGAATTTCGTTACGACGGACCGGGAAAAACGCAAATCCGCCGTATTCCGGCGCGACCTGAGCAAAATCACGGTGCGTACGGTTTTTCTGTCTGGCTTGATGCCGTTTGCGAGGGCGAGGTGTTAGGTGACGGCGGAACGGTCGAGACGATTTATAACGAACAGGATCAGCCGGTCAAAAAACGAGTTCTCGATGAAGAGGGGAGGCTACTCTTCCGCGTCGAATACGTATATGACGGCACCGGTCGGCTCAGCGAAGAGAAGTTAGTTGGAGAAAGCCCCCATTTTCCGAAAGTATTCCGCGACCAAATCACCGCCCAAGTCCCTATTGAGCAGCGCGCCGATGTGCTGGCTCAGATGGCAGCGCAATTCCGGGAAATGGCGCAGAGCGCCGGGTTTTTCGGCAGCGTCAAGAGGACGTGCTTGTACAACGAGTTGGGGCAAATTTCTGAAAGACGAATGAGCACGGAGTTGAATCATGAAATCTTGACGTTTACTTACAACCAGCGCGGTGATATCGCTGAGTTCACAAGAGAGATGACTGGAGGTCTGCCGGACGGAAGCGCGCAAGTGAATTCCACTATGAAATATCGCAGGGCCTACGAATACGACAGTTTTGGCAACTGGACCAGCCAGGTCGAGACTTCAGAATCTGATGGAAAAACATCAACGCTCGTGCGTACCCGCCAGTTGGCCTACCATCAGTAGGACAAATCGCTGCCAAGGTTATTGACGTCCGACGGCGTTGCTCCTAGTGATCCGTTCACCACGTTATCCACAAACGTGGTTTGCCAGCGATTCGCATCATGCCTCCCGCGAAGACGCAGTTTCAAGTAATTATCAGTGAGAGCTTCGGTAAACTCCCCATCCGCGTCGCTGCCGCCGACGTTCAGCGTAATTGCTTCTACATTCCTGCCCACAAAGCTGCGCATGAAGGCCAGCTTTTTCTCCGCCGCCAGTTCGCGCAGGATGCGGTTTCTCTCCCGCGCCACCTGCACCGGGACTTGCTTCGCCATGCTGGCCGCGGGAGTTCCGGGACGCGCCGAATACGTGAAAACGTGCAGGTAGGTGAACGGCAACGCTTCGATCATCTGCCGCGTGGCTTCAAATTCTGAATCGGTTTCGCCGGGGAATCCGACCATCACGTCGGCTCCGATGGCGGCGTCGGGCATGGCCGCGCGAATCTTCTCGATCTTCTCGCGGTAATGCCACGGACGGTACTTGCGATGCATTCTTCGCAACACCGCGTCACTTCCGGATTGCATCGGCACGTGCGCATGCTTGGCAATTCGTGGCGAACAGGCCACCAGCGCAATCAAATCGTCGGACCAATCCATCGGCTCGACGGACGAGATGCGCAGCTTCTCGAGGCTCGTCTCGGTAAGGATGATGCGAATGAGTGCTTCCAGCGACGGCGTCCGGTTTTCGGTGCCGGATTCGCGGCCGACGAGCGCTGGCGAGCTTGGCTCGCCCGGACAGCCGAGGGCGGCTGCCTCCACATGAATCGATGGCGGCCCGAGGCGTGCCGTCCCAAAGCTGAGGTCCGAGGTCTGACGCCCGAATTCCAGATCCCGTCCCCATCTTCCCAGATTGATTCCGCTGATGACGACTTCTCGATAGCCGGAGTCGACCAGCGCGCGAACTTCGCCGACGATGCGCTCCGTTCCCAGCGAACGGCTCTGCCCGCGCACGAAGGGAATGACGCAGAACGAGCAGCGATTGTCGCAGCCGTCCTGAATTTTGAGATTGGGCCGCGTCCGTTCATTGGCAGCATCGAACACGGGCGCGGCCAGAAGTTCGGTGTGCGCGAAAATATCGGAAACGTAAGAGCGGACGTCGGACCTCGGACTTCGGACCTCAAGGGCGGAGGTCCCGCCTGAAATCGCCGCGCTTGCACCACCGAGGTGGTCGGAAGTCCCACTGAACATGGTGTCAGAGGAACAGAGGTCGGAAGTCCGAAGTCCAAGGTCCAAGGTCCGAAGTCTGAGGTCCGAAGTCTGAGGCCTGAACAATTTCCGCCAGTTGATGCTTGTGCGAATTGCCGACTACCAGGCTCACGCCCGGCAATGCCGCGATCTCTTCCGGCGCGCGCTGCGCATAGCAACCGGTGACAATGATCCGCGCGTCTGGATTTTGCCGGCGAACGCGCCGGATCGCCGCGCGCGCATCCTGATCCGCTCCCGCTGTAACGGTGCAGGTATTCATCACTACGATGGAAGCCTGCGCGGGAGCTGAGGCGCGCGCAAGACCGCGCTCTTCGAACTGGCGTTCGAGGGCGGCGCCATCCGCTTGAGTGGCGCGGCAGCCGAAGTTTTCTACAAAGAATCCAGGCACACTCTATGGTAACGCACACTCCGGCCTATTCCTTGGCGAGAGGAGCGTGGTCGTGCAAAATCAGGCCGATGCCTGAGTTCTCCGTGACTGGAAGCATTCGCGACAGAAGACGGGACGGCCCTGTGTCGGGCGGAATGGGACGGTTGTCTGCTTTCCGCATCCCGAACACGTGGCCTGGGTCTCGACTTTGGTATAGCGGTAGGTTTGCCCCGGTACGGGAGGCGCCCCGAGTACGGCCACCCGTTTTGACTTACAAGCCTTGCAACGTTTGGGTTCGTTCTTGAACTGCTTGTCGTGGAAAAACAACTGTTCCCCGGCGGTGAATATGAAATCACCCCCACAGTCCATACACTTCAGCACCTTGTCCTGAAATTCCATTGAGGATGGCTCCTTCAGCCCGTTTCCGCGCGCCCACCCGCGGGGAAAGAACTGCGGTGGTGACACCGAAAATACAGGTTGTGTGACTACTCCCCCTCTGTACTGCCCCTGGACTCGGCCCACCACGCCACTGGAACCATGCGTGGGTACAACTTATCGAGATAGATGCCGGGAAGATCGTTAATAAAAAGCTCGCTTCTTATGAATCCCCTACTTCACCTCAACTTGGTGGGGGCCAGATTGAGGAGGGCCGCTCCGGGAAGGAGCGGCCCTTTCCTGCAATTAATCCTGTTCCTTGCGCGTCTTTTTCCGCGCGCGCTTGCGAGCGAGTGCAGCTTTCACACGCTTTTTCTCGCCGGGCTTCAGGTAAAAGGAGTGGCGCTTGACCTCCTTGATAATGTCTTCCTGTTGCACCTTGCGCTTGAAACGGCGTAGAGCGTTCTCGAGGGACTCACCCTCTTGAAGTCTCACTTCTGCCAAACTGACACACCCCCAGACTCGTCCGGATGGACCGAATAGTTATTACAAGGATTTGACCCTAAGTCAAGAGGATAGCCGCGTTTCTCATCACCAAAGTTTCAATTTGAGAGATCTGTGCCTCATTTTGAGACGATTTCAGTCTTCCCGCCGGTAATACCAGTCGGCCGACTCATTCAGTGCCAGTTTCAGCTTGCCGCCTTCCCGGTGCACGTTCAAGTTTCGATAACAGTCCGGCGAGAAGAGCGGACGGTCTTCGCTGCAGTTGGCGTGAATTAATCCAATGTCGGTCCCCTCAAGCAGCACATATTTCGCCTCCCACGTTCCGCGGTTGGTGAACTTCCTGCTTGGCGACGAGAAGATTTGTTCATACGTTTTATCCGAGCGCAGGATCAGTTGTTCTTTACCCGTCTCGAAGCTCGCCACATAAGTACCCGGAAGTTCCTTGTCGGAAACGCGAACATGGCCCTTTTCCCCACAGCCTGGCAACGCCCAGAGCACAAGCAGCAAAACCCCGCCAGAATTTGCCCGTAATCTCATCCGTTACCACTCGACCTGTCGCCGCACATAATCGGAGTCTCGAATCGAATTCGAGAGATGGGAATGTTCTAACACGCCGTTTATTCAGGCTGGATCACAAAAACGATACACGATCTGCAACACGCTAGAAAACGAACTTCAGGCTCAACTGCACTTGCCGGGGCGCATACGCCGCGTTCGGCTTCATGAAATTCGTCGGCAATTCGTAATAACCCGGATACGGTGCGATGTTCGCTGTGACCGAGCTCTGCACGAATGTGCTCGCGGACGCGACCATCCCATTCGAGGTGATGTCGACCCGCTGATTATCGCGGTTGAACAGGTTAAATGACTCGGCGGACCAGGTTGAGCTTGCAACGTTCGTGCAAATGGATGGTGCGCGTCAGGCGCAGATCGGCTGTCGCGTAGTCCGGCCCGGTGAAGGCATTTCGGCTGTAGCCCGGCAAGCGGTCGTTGAGGTCGTTCCCGTCCTGGTTAGGATCGCCAGCTACGGTCGCGTTAAAGGGCCGACCCGAGCCGTAATTGACCACGGTCGAGATTTTCCAGTCGTTGAACAAACGGCCCAGGAGTTCGTGCTCCCGGTGAAACGGACGCGGCTCCGCTGAGAATGCGGCCACCAGCCGCTGGCGCTGGTCGGTGGTGCTGGGTCCGCGCTCCGCGCTGGGATTGTAGGAATTCTGCACCGTGGCCGGTTCTCCGGCGACCAGGGCATCCTGCCCGTCATCGATAGCGTGGGCATACGTGTACGAAAGACGCAGGTAGCTTCCCCGGGCGACGCGCCGGTTGATCGAGAGCGTGGCTCCGTTGTAATAGCTCGAAGCCTCGCTTTGGAATTCATCAATGGCCCCAAGCTGCGCGATCGGACGTCCCAGCGGATTGATGCATGGTGGAAACGGGCAAGTCAGCGACTGCGTGAACTGCCAGGTCGCGAACGAATCGACGGTGTAGTACCCTCCCTGAAAGATTGACCCGGTCGAATCCATGATGGGATAGGTGAGCGCGGTCGGTTGCGGCAGGTTCACATCCAAGGCGCGAATCAAATGTTCGCCGCGGACGTTGAGCAGGGAAAGCGCGACGGTTGTCTGACCCGTGACTTCCTTCTCAAATGTCAGGCTCGATTGCTGCACCCGGGGCGTGACGAAATTCGCAGCGAAGGCCGAGACGTCGTTGGTTACGCCCTCCGTGAATCCGGCGGGCAACGAGCAGTTCGCGGGATAAAGCGGACAACTCACCAGCGGATTGGGATAGCTCGGAAAGACTTGATGCCCGTAGTAGTCCGAGTTGTTGAGAAAGACTTGTGAGTCGGTGACCCCGTTGTCTGTTTGCACGACCGAGTTGTAAATCTGGGGGATGCGAACGAAGAAGATTCCATACCCGGCGCGCACCACCAGCGGCCGGGCCTTGCCGAACGAGTAGGCGAATCCCGCACGCGGCGCGAAGTTATGGGGCTGGAACGGAACTTTCCCCGACGGCGGGAACAGCGGGTTCGAAAGCAAGCCAGTGGTCGTAAAAGTTTGCAAATCCCAGCGTACGCCCAGATTGACGGCGAGACGGCTGGTCATGCGGATCGTATCCTGCGCGAAAGCCGCGTATTCGTTGGTGTTGGGACGGGAAGTAGCGCTGCCGAAACTCTGCAAATAATAGTGCGGGATCTCGTGAGCGTAGGCGCGCAGCGGCGTCAGTTCCAGCCCGGACTCCATGGGCTCGAAGGTAAAGGGATCGACCTTGATCGGATAAAAAAGATATTCGCCACTCTGCTGGCTGGGGAAGAAGTCGTAAATCCAGGTCAGCAGCGCGTCGCCGCCGAACTTCCACGCGTTGCGCGCACCCTCGAGACTGAGCGTCTCGGCCAGGTGCAGCCGATGCTCGCGCGTCTCCCGCGGCAGCATGTCCGACCGGCCGATGCCATCGAGGATATCGGGAATCTTCACCAGCACGTCGCTGGTATTGCTATAAGACCGTTGCAGGTCGCGGGAGAATTGCGCGCGAAAATGACTCAGCCAATGGCTAGAGAGGCTGCTGGTGAGCGAAAGGTTGGCGGTCTCGGTCGAGACCAGTTCCTGGCCATTGTCGCTGATCGAGTCGTAGGTAACCGGGCTGGCGGGATCGAGAAAGACGTTGTTTGCTCCCCAGTATCGCGTGGTATTCACGCGCAGCGCCAGTTGATGATGCGGCGTGAGATTGATGTCGAGCTTGGCATACGACGAGTTGCCGATTTGCGCCGCCGGGTATTCCCCGGCGAGCGATGTCAGTTGCGCGGCCGCCGCAAACACCAGCGCTTCGTCGGTAGCTTCGTAGTCTCCCGGAGTGTACGGGCCGGTGCCAGCCTGAGGAATGACCTGCGCACTGCCATTCAAAAATTCAACCACGTTGGGAACGTGGAAGATGTGCTGGTCGAATCCGGCAAAGAAGAAAATCTTGTTGCGCTTGATCGGGCCGCCGATCGTGCCTCCGATTTGCTGCTGTCGGTTATGCGGCTTGAACGCCAAGAAAGGATCGGCCGCGCCCAACGAACTGTCGCGCAGATAATAAAACGCCGTGCCGTGCATGTGATTGGAGCCGGACTTGGTGACCACATTGACCACGGCTCCGCCCGACCGTCCCTGCTCCGCCCCGTAAGCGTTCGTAGAAACTCGAAACTCCTGCACCACTTCGGTCGAGAACTGGTAGGGAGCGCGGTAGCGTCCGCGTGCCTGGGCGAAGAAGGCATTGTTGTAGTCGCTGCCGTCGACCAGAAAACTGTTCTGAAAGCCGCGAATGCCGCCGAACGAGAGATCGCCATTGGTGGCAGACGTCAGGCTGCGCGGATCCTGCGTGACTCCGGGAGAGAACAGGGCGAGATCGGAGAATCGGCGCCCATTCAGCGGAAAATCGCTGATAGCCCGCTCATCCAGTAATGTCGAGACCGCGCTGGGCTTGGTCTCGACCAGGGCCGGCGCGCCGGAAACCGTTAGGCTCTCCTGCGAGCCCGCAATCGCCATGCGGAACTCAATCTGGGCCGTGCCTCCGACGTCGACGTGCAGTTGCGGCGTGACCTGCGGAGACATACCCTGCGCCTCCACGCGCGCCGAGTAATCGCCGGGCGGCAGCAGGTCGAGCGTGAAGCCGCCTTCCGCATTGCTGGTAGCGCTGTAGCGCGTGCCGGTCGCGATGTTCACCACGGCGATGGAAGCCTGCGCGATGAGCCCCCCCGACGGATCGAGCACCGTGCCGCGAATCGATCCCGTGGCAGAGTCCTGCGCGATGAGCCGAGGTGGAAACATCAAAACCGTGACGAGAGCCAGAACCAGAAAAGAAAAGCGGCGCAATGCGAACATAAGGTCGCCCCTGCCTGCAGGATGAAACTCGGAGGGACGCCCCGTCGTGCGTTAACCGGACGCACGACAGACAGAAACCAAGGTCTGTATATCATTCGGCCGGGCAAGCAGGCTGTGATCGCCGGGAGACTTTTTCATTTCATTCCCGGACTGGGAATGCGCCCCGCCCTTACCTCCAACCGCGCTCTCGTGGTATTTTCAATTTCCTTCCGGAAACAGCATGATTCGATCCTACAAAGGCGTCAGGCCGACGATTCCCGCGACCTGCTATGTCGATGAATCGGCGCAAATCATCGGCGACGTCGTGCTCGGCGAGCACGCCTCCATCTGGATGAACGCCGTCGTTCGCGGCGACGTTCACGAGATCCGCATCGGCGCCAACTCCAACGTGCAGGACAACTGCGTCCTCCACGGAATGAAGCAGCAGTGGGGCGTCTACCTCGGCGAATATGTCACGGTGGGCCACTCGGTCACGCTGCACGGCTGCGTGATCGAAGACCGCTGCCTGATCGGCATGGGATCGATCATCCTCAATGGCGCGCGCATCGGGGCAGGGTCGATCATTGCGGCCGGCACGCTCATCCCGGAAAAGACAATCGTTGAGCCCGGTTCGCTATGGATGGGATCTCCCGGCAAACTCCGGCGGAAACTGGAAAAGGGCGAAGACGAGATGATCATGCGTTACGCCCGGAATTATCTTGGCTATAAAGATGAGTATTTGCGAGAGAGATAGAGTCGAGTCCCGAGTACTGACCAACGAGTCCTGAGTACCGAGTACCGGGTACCGAGTCCCGAGCACCGAACAATATGAATTGTCATCCTGAGCGGAGCCTGCGGTTCGCGCCGTAGGGCGCGAAGGGCAGACGCAGTCGAAGGATCCCTATAATCTAGAACTGAGCCGCGGTTGAAGGGCTTTTCCGGGAGGTCCGGCCTCGACCACGGTTCGGCCCCGGCTGTCGATTCAAGAGAGGGCGGCGTGGCAAGCCGCGAAGCGGCGACAGAATGCAGGCCACGGCGTAAGCCGTGGGAATAGCATCCGTCATGAGCGAGCCCCGGAGGGGCGACAGAATCAAGTATCGGAAGCGAGAAAATGATCAAAGCCGTACGAGGAACGCAGAGACCTTTTACCGCCGGAGACGGCGCTGTGGAATTTTGTCGAGGCCGTGGTGCGCGATGTTTTCCGCGCCTACAACTTCCAGGAAATTCGCACCCCGATTTTCGAGTCGACGGAACTCTTCGCCCGCGGCGTCGGCGAAGAAACCGACATCGTCTCGAAGGAGATGTACACCTGGGAAGATCGCGGCCGGGCCGAGAGTGACCGCGGCCAGTCCCTGACCCTGCGTCCCGAGGCCACCGCGGGCATCGTCCGCGCCTACATTGAGCACAAACTCGGCGATCGCGGCTTGAACAAGCTTTATTGCATCGGTCCCATGTTCCGCCGCGAGCGCCCGCAGAAGGGCCGGTATCGGCAGTTCTATCAAATCGATGCCGAAATCATTGGCCCGTCATCCGCCGGCAGTGAGTCCCCCGCTCGCGACGCTGAACTGCTGGAGATGCTGGCGACGCTTGCTCGACCGTCTTGGCATCACCGATTGGAATCTCGAATTGAATTCGGTCGGAACTCCCGCCGACCGCACCGCCTTCAACGACGCGCTGCGCAAAGCTCTGGAGCCGGTTGCTTCGACAAATGTGTGTCGATTGTCAGCGCCGCGCTGTCACCAATCCGCTGCGGGTCTTCGACTGCAAAGTTCCCGAGGATCAGCCGATCATCGAAACCTTGCCGCGCATCACCCAGTTCCTCGGCGAAGATTCCCGCAAGCACTTCGAGGCGGTGCAACAAATCCTGAAGTCCGTTGGGGTCGAGTTTCATATCAACGACCGCCTCGTTCGCGGCCTCGACTACTACACCCGTACAGCGTTCGAGTTCACGCACGGCGCTCTGGGCGCGCAGAACGCGATTCTCGGCGGCGGCCGGTATGACGGGCTTTCCGAAGCGCTCGGCGGACCTCCAGCTCCCGGCATTGGATTCGCCATCGGCGAAGACCGGCTGGTGATGTCGCTGCAGGAAAAGACTCCGGCCGAGAGGGTGCTGCGCAAGCCCGATGCCTATATCGCCCCGGTCGGTGCGGGAATGAATGTCGAGGCGGCGCGCCTGGCGCGCGAGTTGCGGCGTCACGACCTCGTCATCGAGTTGGGCGACGACACCTTCCGCCTGAAGAAATCATTCGAAGCTGCCACCAAGGCAGGCGCAAAGTACATCCTGATCGTAGGTGAGAATGAAGTGAAGGCAAATGCGTTCGCGCTGAAGAATCTGGCAACGGGCGAGCAGGTGCAAGTGGCGCGTGTCGAACTTCCGCAGAAGATTCAAGGATAGCCGTGGCCAAATCGTATCCAGAGATTGATGAAACGCTCTGCGACTTCATCCAGGCGCAGTCGGTGTTTTTCGTGGCGACCGCGCCGCTAGCCGCCCGTGGACACGTCAACCTCTCGCCCAAAGGACTGGACACATTCCGCATCCTTGGACCGCGCACCGTCGCCTATCTCGACATCTTTGGCAGCGGCGTCGAGACCATCGCACACCTGCGCGAGAACGGTCGCATCGTGATGATGTTCTGCGCCTTTCAGGGGCCGCCCAGGATCTTGCGGTTGCATGGGCATGGCCGGGTCACCGAGCCGCACGAGGCGGAGTTCGCGAGTCTCCAAAGTCATTTTCCGGTTTATGAAGGCACACGTGCGATCATTACGGTCGCGCTTTCGCGCATCAGCGACTCCTGCGGCTACGGCGTGCCGCTGCTCCAACATGAGGCCGACCGGCCGCAACTGCCTGCCTGGTGCCACAAGCGCGGAACCGAAGGCCTGAAAATTTATCGCCAGCAGAAGAACCGGCAAAGTATCGACGGACTGCCGGGAGTTACCGACATATAGGATGAAAGCTCGGCGGATGAAGCTCGTTGAACAACGGGGAGGGTGGATGAAGAATCATTTCGTGTCGTGTCTCATGCTGTCATGCCTGTTTTTGTCAGTCCTTACTTGTGGCGGTCTGGTTTGCGGAGCACATGCGCAGGTCGCGAATGCGCCTGAGAAACCGCTTACACCCCTGGAACAGTCGTTGCTGGCCTCCGAAAAGAGTTTCATCGCGGCGGCCAAGAAGGGCGACGTTGCCTATTTCAAGCGTACCCTCACCGATGATTTTTCTTTCGTCGCATTCGATGGCCAATTGGCTGACCGTCAGGACATGATCGACCAATTCGGGCAGGGTGGCATCGATCTGCTGCCCTATGAAATGAAGGTGGTCAGCGCCGGCGACGGCGTTGCCATCGTGACCTATAACGTCGTGCTCCGCGTTCCCGCGTCGGAAGATCAGGGACCACCCCCGCGTTACCAGCACTTCAGCACGGTCTGGGTCAAACAGGGCGACGTGTGGAAGATGAAGTTTTTCCAGATGACGGCCTCGCACTGGGGCGACTGGTAGAACACCGCGGCGGGTGACAAATGTCAGCTCTTCCGCTTGACGATTAGCACTGGCGGGCTCGTTCCGGCGCCGCTACGCTCAAGTTGTTTCCAACGACGCCTTCCGAGGAGCACACACGTGAATTCCAAAAGACTCTTGCTGCCAGTTCTGTTGCTGATCGCGGTTTCCGCCTGGGCTCAGATGCCTTCCACGCCGGGGCCGGAAGTGAAGAAACTCGATTACTTCGTAGGGACCTGGACCACCGAATGCACCATCGCACAAGGCCCATGGGGAGCGGGCGGCAAATTCACTGCGACCGACACCAGCGAGTGGATGTCGGGCAATTTCTTTGTGCAAGGACACTCCGACTTCAAAATGCCTCCGGAACTCGGCGGCGATGGCAAGGAAATTTCCGTTATCGGCTATGACACCGACCAGAACGTTTATACCTATGACGCCTTCAATAGCCAGGGCCACCGCCAATCTTCGAAGGGAACCGTCAGCGGCGACACCTGGATCTGGACCAGTTCGGCGAACTACGGTGGCCAGGACATCCAGCAGAAGATGACGATGAAAATCCTGTCGCCCGCCAGCTACACCTTGAAGTTGGAAGTATCGATGGATGGAAAAAACTGGATGACGTTCATGGACGGTAAAGCAACCAAGAAATAAAGCTGAACTGTCATCGTGAGCGAAGGCGGCCCACCGCGCCGAAGGGCGCGAAGGGCAGGCGCAGTCGAAGGATCCCTATCAGCGAAAACTGCCTCGCCGTTGATGGACATTGCCAATCCCGTGCTTTCTGCGCCAGAAGCCTTCCGTCCCGGCCCACCGCGGTATAGTACGATTGAACCGGGGCGGTGAGTCATGAAGCGAATCCCTCTGATCTTTTTCTGTTTGCTGGCGCTGGCAGCGCCGTGGGCGGCACCGCTGCGCGCGCAGCAGGCCAAGCCCTCCGACAACCCGCAGGCCAAATCAACCGAACCGCCTTCGCCCGAAAAAGACGCGCCCGCCTACTCCGGCATGTATACCTTTTTGAAAGAGGGGGAGTTCGTGCAAGTCACAGTGGAAGATGCTGGCCGCGTCACCGGGTTCATTTCGCGCTTTGGCGACGGCGAGAGCGACAAGGGAGCCTTCCTCGACCAGTTCTTCAAGACGGGAAAGCTGGAAGGAAGCAAGCTGGTGTTTACCACGGAGATCGTCCACGGAGTCGCGTTCGACTTCAAGGGATCCATTGAGCGCGGAGACGGCAAGAATCCCGGCGATGAAGCTTATTTCGTGCTCAAGGGAACGCTCACCCAGAATGACACTGATGTAAACAAGAAAGTCACGTCCCACTCCCAGGAAGTGGTGCTCAAGATGTTTCCCCAAGATGCATCCCCGGCTCCGATAGCGCGCCAATAGGGTGCGGTAGTGGTTTTTGCGGCAGGAGTTCCGCTGGGATGAAGAGGTTATTGTCCGGCGCGAGCCGGAGAAAGGCTTAAGCGGCCCGGGGCCTTCTTGCGCGCGCCTTCCTGCGTGTAGACCAGATCGGGGCCGCCGTCGGAGTTCGACGAAGCCTGCGCCAGCGTTTCCGCCAGCGCCCGGTACGATCGGCTGATCTCGAGCCCTTCCTGCAGGACGACCGGTGTGCCGTGGTCGATGGAGGGCGAGACTGCTTGGAACGCATTCGGGACTTTCCACAATACTTTGCAGTTCGTCACCTGCTGCACATCTTCGTCGGTAAAGCCCGGAATCTTCTTATAACGATTCAGCACCATCCGCAGGCGGTCGCGTCCGCTCCCCTCTTCGAGGAACGTATGAATGCGGCCCGCGCTCCACAGCGAAACCACATCCGTCTGCGCGACGACCAATACTGCGTTCGATAAATCAGAGAGCAACCGGGTGGTTGGATCCAGCCGGCTCGAGGTGTCGACCACGACGTAGCGATAGTGGCTCACCAGCAGATCAAACAGCCGCGCCAGTTCTCCCGGAGTAGGCTCGGTCGGGTAGGGCTGCTGCGGTCCCGCGAGAAGATGCATTCCTTCTTTCGTCGGAGTCATGAGACCGTCAAGCAAAGAGACATCCAGACGGTGCAGGTTCTGCAAGGCATCGAGCACGCCGAATTGCGGCCGGAGATTCAGATGAAGGGCGCAATGTCCGATAGGAGCAAAGTCAACGAGAACCACGTCGCCGTGAGACTGTTGCAGTGCCAGCGCGGTGTTGACGGCTGCGGTCGTGCACCCCGCGCCTCCCTTGGCGCTGAGAAATGTGAATACCCGCGCTTTGCCGGCGCCTCCCAGTGATCGGGTACGCGAGGAACTGAAGCGGGTCAACGCGTCCAGCAGCGCTTCGGAGCCGGCTGCATGATCCAGATATTCCCCTGCGCCGGCCCGCATGCTGGCCACAATGTTGGTGGGTTGCGTCATCTCGCCGTTGGCAAAGATGGCGATCTGCTGGGTGGTGGCGCGAATCAGCTCAATGGTGCGGATGGCACGCTGCGGATCTTGCGAGGAAATATCGACGACCACGACTTCCGCGCGCGAATCTTGCAGTTGCCGCAGAACCGCATCCGTGGGCCCCGCCGGAAAGCCGGCATGGCTGAACACCGCGCGCCCGAGCCGCGTCGTCTCCAGACGATCCTGCAGCGTGGATAAATGTTCCCGGTCCTCGGTCAGGAGGGCGACTGCAATCCCATGCATCGTGCGGTTCTCGCTGATTTCTCTCGGTGTCTGCATGTTAGAAAGAGAACGTACTCTCCGCCAAGTGACCTAGGTAATCGACCGCACCGATGCCAGCTCGCGATCCGCGCGTAAAGTTACGCAATTGCTCGAGGAACGGCTGGGAAGACTTGTACAACCTAGGAAACCCTCTGGGCCAACTTCGCCGGTTGCGGATCATTGTAAGCGAGAACAAGGAGGATTGAAAAGGGTACTTCCGAGGCCGATGGCGGCTCCGCCTGAAAAAGAATGCCGCTCGACTCGGTGTCACCCCGACCGCAGCCGCTTTTCAGGCGGAGGGAGAGATCTCCCCTCTGGGGTGGCCCCACGTCTCACCGTTTTTGCCAGACGTGGGAAGACGACTGAGAAAACGTCGGCAGCCGGGATGACGACAAGCAACTCAAGGATTCAGACTGGCCTGGATCGAATCTAGATCAGCGACGGCCGTGCCGCAGAGTGCGCCAAAGGCCGCTCATCCTCGTGGTGAGAATGCAGCGCTGCCACCCGCGCCGGTTCGGCGGATTCCTGCAGATATTCGTAGCATTCCAGGCGGACCGCGACCCCGATCTTGGTTTCGGCTGGTGTAGCAGCGGGCGTTCCGTGCTCCCGCACCACCGGCCTGGAGACGCGAAGCACATGCCCGCGGCAGCGCACTGGCATGCTCTCTCCCAAAGTGATTTCAGAAGGCATTCGCAGCGTCAGTTCAACTTCGCTGCCTTCAGTCAGGGGTACGTCGGTGAACAAAAAAACGCCGCGCGAGCTCAAGTCCTGGGTGAATCCCACGCCTTCAATGGCAGTTCCACACTGGCGGATGGAAATCGGAAGCAGGTAAGGGAATCGCTGTCCGACACGGCGTTCAACTCGAACTGGAGAAGTGGTCATAGTGCCGTCACATCCCTGCCGCGTCGCCGAAAATTGCAGGAGGACACTCTAGCCTATGCGGGGCGGCAAGAGAAGTTGCAAGTTAGTAACGGTATCGATCGATTCCCAAATTGGTCATTCCCTTGCACTTGGAGGCGGGCAGCCGGATTGCTGTTGTCTCGAAAATGAGCGCTCGCTGTGGAAAAATTGGCGTTGAAACCGCGGCGCCGCCATGCACGATATAGTAGAGCGCAAGCGATCCGAGGCTCATCCAAAGAACTCAACGTGGCTGAATCGAAAGCTTCTCTTCAAGACCCTGCCCGGCCAGACTCTGCCGTGCCCGCCCCAGCTGGCCAGGGCCGCACCCCGCGCTGGCAGGATGCCGGACGCGCCCTGCGCCATCGCAACTTCCAGCTCTTCTTCAGCGGACAACTGATTTCTCTGATCGGCACCTGGATGCAGACCGTCGCGCAGTCGTGGCTTGTTTATCGCCTCACCGGATCCGGGCTCAAGCTGGGCGCGGTTGGCTTTGCCAGCCAGATTCCCGTATTCCTGTTCGCCCCCATCGGCGGGATCGTCGCCGACCGCAGCAACCGCAAGCACGTCGTTATCGGAACTCAGGTCGCGTCCATGCTCCTGGCGTTCGTGCTGGCCGCACTCACGCTGACCCACAGGATCACAGTCACAGAAATTTTCGTGCTGGCCGCGCTGCTCGGGGTCGTCAACGCCTTCGACATTCCCGGCCGTCAGTCTTTCTTGGTGGACATGGTCGGCAAGGAAGATCTGATGAATGCCATCGCGCTGAATTCGTCCATGTTCAATGGCGCGCGCGTCGTTGGACCGGCAGTCGCCGGCATTCTGGTCGCACGGCTGGGTGAAGGCTGGTGCTTCTTTGTGAATGGAGTGAGCTATATCGCGGTGATCGCCGGATTGCTGCTGATGAACGTGCATGCGCCCGCGCGAGTTTCCACGAATACCTCGCCGATCGAGCACATCATTGAGGGATTCCAGTTCGTGAACCGTACCGCTCCGATTCGGGCGCTGCTGATGCTGTTGGGACTGGTGAGCGTGGTCGGCATGCCGTACGCCGTTCTGATGCCTCTCTTTGCCGACCGCGTGCTGCACGACGGCGGACAGGAATTCGCCTCGCTGATCGGATCGCACGACCTGGGTGCAGTGCGGCTGGGGATTCTGATGGGCGCCTCCGGTGTGGGAGCGTTGCTCGGGGCCCTGACTCTTGCCCTGCGCTCCGGCGTGAAAGGCTTGGGTACCTGGGTCAGCGTGTGCTGCGCCGGGTTTGGCGTAACCCTGATCCTGTTCGCGTTTTCGACATCATTCTGGTTGTCGGTGCTCCTGCTGATGCCGGTGGGCTACTTCATCATGCTGCAAATGGCCTCGTCGAACACCCTGATTCAAGTGATGGTGCCCGATGCGCTTCGCGGCCGGACGATGGCCGTGTATTCCATGATGTTTATGGGGATGGGCCCGATCGGCGCGCTGCTCGGCGGCGCACTGTCCGATCGTCTCGGTGCACCCTGGACGGTCGCGATCGGCGGCCTGGCCTCGGTGTTTGGCGCCTGGTGGTTCAGCATACAGCTGCCCAAAATCCGCGTCGAAGCCCGCCAGTTGATCATCGCCCAATCCATGGCCGGCGGGGAACCCGCCGAGGAAATGACCAAGCCGGTGGGGGAGGAATAGGTTCCTCCTGCTCCGCTCATTAACGTTGCCCGTCAAAGTTACGATGTGGGGATTGTTCGGGTTGAAGTGGTTGATTATGACCGGTACCAGCTAGAACACCTATATGTAGACAATTCAAGGCCAGAGATCTCACGCCCGCACAGACTAAAGATAGCCTGAATGCAGTCAAAGCCTGACGGGCTACTCGACCAACTGCTTCGGAGTAGGGGCGCCCGGAGCAGGCGCAGGGATCTGTTTGATTAAAGCCACTCCATTATGGTTTTCAACAACTTTGAAAGCGTTGGTGTTCATCATGACATTCATGTAACAGTGATGAACCGTAAGAACCAAGTCCTGCATCACTGGATCGTCTTCCAAGTGCTTAATAACTAAGCCCATCTTCTCGCAGTCGTCAACGTGAAAGTGCCTGTCATGGGATTTGTTCTTAGGATAATTGGAAAGAGACTTCGTGACTTTCTTTGCTTTAGCCTTTTTATCTGGCAAATTTGCGAACATCCCACTTGCGAGCTGTTGCTCTACGAACGCGTTGGACCACTTTATGGCATTCTCGCACTGTCCCAGAAACGTGGGACGATACTGCCCGATAATCTGCTGCCAGATAACGATGCGGCTCGCGTCTTTCTTTACCTCCTTGAGCGCACGCTTGAATTCCTGCACTGCGCCATGAGCAGGGATCCCCCTAAGCTGTGGGTCGATAGGGCCAAGGTTTGATTCTTTTCCCATCCAAATTTCCTTACAACAACAGGCAATGATAGTTCCCGCTGACATCGCGATCTGAGGGATGAAGGCTCGAATATCGCCATCAAACATCGTCTGTAGGTAATTAACAATGGACTGGGTGGCGGCTATGCCTCCGCCAGGAGTGTGCAGGATCAAGTCCAAGCCGAGGGTCCTGTCCAGTTGATGGACCGTCGTCATGAACCCGTTTTTGTCCTCGTCATTTATTTCTGAACTTAGACTGTACTTTGACAGCCATCCAGAATAGTAAGCAATGACGTTTCGCTTTGTGTGCTCGTGGAGTTTTCTGAGATATTGATGTCGGATTACGTTCTGGGCATTGGAGCCAGTTTGTTGCACTTTCTGGATTTCCAGAAATACTTGATGCCAGTTCGGCATTATCCCTCGATGCTAGGGACGGATATTGAAGGAACATCCACCAATTCAGAGGGCTGTTCCAAACTATCTTCGTCCGTGTAGAGACCTTGGTAGGGCAGTGGGCGCGGGGTAAACGTGTGCAAGTAATCACGTTCCAACGGCGAAGAACCGGATTGCTTTTTGCTTTGCGGCTTCGTTTGCTTGGTCATGATGTGCCTCGATGTGGCATCCTTTGCCCGTGGCCCAAGTTTATAACATGATTTGGACGATCGACTCGTCAATTTTTTCCGACACTCCTGCTTATGTTTGATTGACATATGCCCCCCGAAAGAATCTTTTGCGCTGCGAATGAAAACGAAGCACGCTATCGCCTGAGCGAGTCATCGGTTTTCGAGATAAAGAAAGTGAGCGTCGATCCCGATCCTTTGTCCGTGACACCAGATATGTCGGACGGTCTCATCTTTGATGAGAATGAGCCTCCGGCGGTTTATTCGGATAACAAATGGTCTCCAAGAAACAGAGCCATACTGCGGAGGTCGCATTCGGTCCCTCTATTTACGACTTCGGCAGAATACGTCAAACCTTGAGGGACACTCATCCGATACGCCTTTTGCAATTGTTGCACCGTCCAGGATTATTTCTCTGTCATGCACGTCGCGCCGGGCTATGGGAAAGATAAACACGGCCTACTTCCGCAGCGCGCTTCGGCCCAGCGCCACCAGAAAAATCGCGCTCTTTCCCCGCGCATGAGGTGAAAAGAAGCTCACCACATCGTCGTCGTAGAAAGTCAGGCCGCTGGCGCCGAGGCGCTGCGCGTACGCGCCGAGATAGAGCTTTCCCCCAACGATCCCTGCTTCGAGTTGTGCCGCGCGATATCCACGGTTCCCATAACGCTCCAGAATCTTCTTCAAGTCCGCGAGGAAGAACACATCCACCGCGGCGTCGGCCGGAATCTGCTGTTCCAGTCCCAGATATCCGGCTTTGTCGCGGAAGTCCCCGGCCTTCAGCAGTTCGAGCATCTTTGTCTCGCGATGATAAACATAGGCTCCCGCAGCCAACCCGTCCACATGGTTGACGATCAGGTACAGATCATTCAAGGGACTGCCAAAGGGGTCGAGAAAGTCGGCAGGAATTCCGCGCGTGGCGCGGTCGAGCACGGTTGAAAGTTGCGCGAACGTGATCGCCTCCCGCGAGAAGTGTCGCGTCGACCCGCGGCGTGCGATCACCTGTTCGATGGTGTCGTGCGGAATGCTCGACTCGTTGATTGGCTGCAGCGTTGTCGTCGCCCCCTTCGGCGCGGGCAGTGGTAGCGGCGGCGTCTTCCCTCGCCACGCCGTCACTTCAGCGGCGGATTCCAGCGATGACGCTTCGTGCATCTTCCGCATCGCCGGATAGTCCACTTCGCTGCTGGAGTAAGGCACGATGGGCAGATCGAGCGGCGCGATTTCCTGCGCCTTCGAGGGCGTCACATTCGTGTGTCCCACCGGAACGAGCGAGAATGCCACTTCCCGTTTCGTGTCGAGGCTGAGCAATCCGTTCACCTGGGAATCGACGAAGGCGGTAACGATCCGCGCCGGAAGTTCTGCGGCCGCCGACATCGCCAACAGGTTCGCCAGGATCGTGCCGTTGTCCCAGCCGAAATGACGATACGTACGCGAGTGATACTTCCACGCGTTGCGCCAGTAGGTGCCGGTGCAAAGAATGATGACGGGCGCATGCGCGATTGCCGCTTCGCTGCCGGTTGCCTCGATCAACGTCTGTCGGTAATCGCCCGCTCGGAGTTGCCGCAATCCGAATTCGGCAGCGCCGAAATGGTAAACGCCCGCGGGCAGCGCCGGAGCATGCCCCGGCTGATCGTTGGAATGAAGATCCGTGCAAACTACGTACAATTCGATTTCGTACAGAGCCCCGGTGCAAGCCGCAGCGCGAAAGAAAGTCTCTCCCTGCGCATGCTTCTTGCTGCGCACAACACCCGCGGAGAAAAATAACAGTTGTGCGAGCGTCTCGAGATCCGGGATGGCTTCCGCTTGCCCTGCGGCGCCCGGAGCAGCGATCGCATCCAGCGCAGGCATGCCGGTGTCGCGAAAGTCACGGGGAAGGCGCGTTATCTCCAGCGTGGGATAAATCTTGAAGAGAAGCGGCTTCGTCTCCCAGTCGAGCGCGTGCGGATGCAGGCGCAGGCTGAGATAGGAATGCTTGGTCCCGCTATGATACTGTCGCGCCGCGTCGGGTTGATCGTTCTGGCTCAAACAAGGCGCTCCATGCGTGAAGTGAGCTTAGCGATAGGCCGCCGGCGGAAGGCCCGTGATGCGGATTCCGGCGTGTCCCTTGTGCCGGATGTTCAGTCCGATCAGCAGCGCGGTGATCTGTTCCACAATGCGGGCATTCTCCAGCTTCCCGCCGTCGATCGGGCGAACGCCGGGAATCTTCGCTGCGAGTTCGCGGGTGAGCTGCGCCGCGTCCGGATCGTCACTGCACACAATCACATCGCAGTCGAGCGGCGCATCGCCCTGCAGCAGTTCCGCGGAGAGGTTGTGAAAGGCCGCCACCACGCTCACTTCGTCGGGCGCGAGTTCGGCAGTCTGCTGCGCCGCCGATCCCTGCCATACGCCCAGTGGACGCGACGCGCGCCCGCCCACCGCGGCCGCCAAAGGCACGGTCGCGTCGATCAGAATGCTCCCCGGAACCATGGCGGGTTTGAGTTGTTTCAGAAGTGCGGCTTGGCCGTCGAACGGCACGGTCAGCATCAGGATGTCGGCGGCGGCACAAGCATCGCTGTTTTCCATGCCAGATACATTGCAGCCGGGGACTCGTTGCTGAATCGCCGCTGCGGCTTGTTGCGCCCGGGCTTTGTCACGGGATCCGATGATGATGGTCTCTCCGGCCCGTGCCCAGCGCAGCGCCAGTCCCAATCCGGCGGGACCGGTACCTCCAATGATCGCGATTGGACGGATCGGCGCTCCCGCATTCGCACTCATGCGAACTCGGCCTCCAGAGCTTGATCGGCGGTGAAAGCCTCCACGGGAAGCTTGATATGGATGCGCGAATAAGTCGTGTTGCGCTCCGCCGGGATCCGGCCGATCTCCAGAATCAGCGCCTGAAAATCTTCCGGACTGGTATATTGCCCCGCGGTAGCTCCGGCCTCGCGTGAAATGTTTTCTTCCATCAGCGTGCCGCCGTAATCGTTGGCCCCGGCGTGCAGGCACAGCTGCGACAGCTGCCGGTTCAGCTTCACCCACGAAACTTGAATGTTATTGATGGATCCCGCCAGCAGCACGCGGGCCAGGGCATGCACCTTGAGATGCTCGGCCAGAGTTGGACCGGTGCGCGCCAGTCCCTGCTGAAACAGCAAGGTGTTCTGGTGCACGAATCCCAGAGGGACGAACTCGGTGAAACCTCCCGTTTCGGATTGAATCTCGCGCAGCAGGCGCATCTGCCGCACCCAGTGTGCGGGCGTCTCCGCGTGGCCGTACATCATCGTCGAGGTGGTTCGAATGCCGCAGCGGTGCGCGGTGCGGATCACATCGGTCCATTGCGCCGTAGAAACCTTGTTGGCCGAAAGAATGTGGCGGATTTCGTCGTCCAGAATTTCGGCGGCGGTGCCCGGCAACGTTCCGAGCCCGTTGTCCCGCAGCATCGAGAGGTAATCGGCGAGCGGCATGCCGGTGAGTTCCACGCCGTAGACAATCTCCATCGGCGAAAACGCGTGGATGTGCATCTTGGGCACGGCCGCTTTCACGGCGCGCAGAATGTCGCGGTAATAAAATTTGGGAAGATCGCGCGGCAGCCCGCCTTGTATGCAGACCTCGGTGGCGCCCAGTTCCCAGGCCTCCACCGCTTTTTTTGCCATATCGTCGAGACTATGAAAATAAGCGTCCGCCTCGCGTGGCCCCCGGCTGAAGGCGCAGAACTTGCATCCCACAAAACAGATGTTGGTGAAATTCATGTTGCGATTCACCACGTAGGTGACAATGTTGCCGGCAGAGCTCCGCGCGCAGCAGGTTCGCCGCGACCAGCAGCCCGAGCAGGTCATCGCCGTCTGCATTCGCGAGCGCATACGATTCTTCCAGCGACAAGTCCGCGCCGTTTTGTGTTCCGAGAACTTTTTCGAGAGATGAACGCACGCCTGGCGTCAGGCGGGGAGCCACGTCAGACCAGTCAATCGCGGGGAAGGATTCCAGTTCCGAAGAGATCAGTTCGCGAGACACAAGTTTCTCCTACCCCAGCGGCTAGACCGTTCTAGAAAGTTCGTAAACGCTTCTGCCCGGCTGGATTTCAAAAGTTTAGCACCGCGCGCTACGCCAGGAATATTTCCGGGTTGGCTGTCGGTCCATCGAGATGTCCGACGAGACGCTTTTCCATTCCTTCCCGAGCGGGATTGAGTTGCTGCCGCAGGCGTTCTTTCTCCTGGTCATTCAGCGCGGTGAAGCTACGCGCCGTCTCGATGTTGTGGGCCAGCATTTCGGGACGCGGCATGCCCACGACTGCCGTGGTCACCGGCAGGCTCATGGAATACCGCAACAGGGAATTCATGTCCGCTTTGCCCGGGCCATCGCCGACCAGAAATTCCTGGCCAGTGATCTTCATGGCGATCACGCCCAGGTTCTTGGCATTGGCGGCAGGCAGGGCGAGTTCTTCAAACCGGCCATTCCTTGAGGCATTCAGTGCCATCTGCACGCAGTCGAGATCGTGGCGCTGGATGGCCGTCGCCATGACTTCTCCGTTGGTGTGGCTGGTCATGCCCGCAAACCGCGCCATTTTTTGCTCCCGCGCTTCCATCAAACCTTTCATGGCGCCGTCGGGAGCCTCGATCTTTGCCAGGTCGTCCGCCTGTCCAAGGCTGTGGATGTGGACCAGGTCCACATGATCCGTCTTGAGCCGCTTCAGGCTGGCTTCCAGGCGGCGCAGGAATTCGTCGCGCGTGCGGTCGGGAATTTTCGTGGCCAGCCAGACATCCTTGCGGCGCGTCGCCATCACTCGGCCAACGCGCGTTTCGCTCTCGCCGTCGCCATAGGCGTAGGCCGTGTCCAGGTAGGTGATGCCCAGATCGATCGCGCGGTTCAGGATCGCGCTCGCGCTGTCTTCGTCCTTATACATCAGAAAGCGGCTGCCGCAGCCGAAGGCGAGGATCGAAACTTTCGCGCCGGTTCGTCCCAGGGTTCGGGAAGGAAGCGCTGCGGCGGTGGGCCGCGCCTGCGCGACATCTTTCAGCAGCAGCAGGCTGGTGCCGGCCGCGGCACCCAGGCCGATGTTCTCAAGAAATTCGCGGCGGGAGATGTCCTTGGTCATGGTCGCTCCTGAACGGTCAAGGTGCATCTTAACGCTTCGAGGGCAGTTTTGTTAGAGCGATGCGGGGGCGGTGAATGCTATGGGATGTTACGCCATGGAGGATTACAATCCCCGGTGTGACATGGCTTTGTGTTGACATCGTCGGTTTTGCCGATGAGTCTTTTCCCGGTTTCGTCCATTGCGCTTTTGCGGATGCGAATGGCAGGCGGCACACTCTGATCAAGAAGATCCCGGTCGTCACGACTCAGGACCTGTGGAGCGATTCGGACTACCCACAACCGGGAATGGTGCCGTGCGAATCGGTCGAACCCCTCACGGGCGATTCGCAACGCGGTCTGGCTCTTGTCTCCATCGACGTGAGGGACTCGATGAATTCACCGTACTATGCTGGACAATTCGTTGTGCTTGAGTCTCAGTTGTCGAATGATTGACCGAGTTGAGACTCTCAGCCAACGGCCTGAAAACTCTTTCAGGGGGTTTTGAGCGTAATGGGGATTTTTCGCCAACTACGCCTCGGCGTATGATTCCTCGATGGGTTGCTCCCTCAGAGTGCGCGGCATGTGGCTCACGTTCTTACTCCTTTGCGCGAATCTCTTCGGACAGTCATCTCCTAGCCCTTCGACATTCCATATTTCGGGAAAGATCACTCAGCTTGGGCGGGCGCTCCCTGATCGGTGGGTGGGTTTTGAAGGTGCTTCAATCAAGTTCGTGAAAGCCGATTCCGCCGGTCACTATGAAGCCGAACTTCCACTGGGTATCTGGAAGGCCGCTGTGGTCTTTCGAGATGGTCCAATAAACACAGATTCCAGTCTGTCCCGACCGCGCGTGTTTCAGGTAACAACACCCGCGCGGGTAACCCTTGATCTGTACGTCCACCCCGTGCTGTGCTCTCTCCACATATTTACGCCAGATGGGCGACCACCAACAGAGGAGGAAAAGGAGGAAGCTAAGGACTCTTGCGCCGGTCAGGAATTCTTTCCTATCTCTTCAGGTAATGGCACAAAGTTTGCGGTCGTCCTTGGTGGTTTAGACCACAGCCTGTGTTCACTCGCAGTCGAAAATCGCCCAGCCTGCGAGCGCGAATTCGCCACGTTCAACTTGTTTACCGTCCAGGCGGATAGGGTTGCATTCACTCCATTTCCCAACGGTCCGTTTCCCTGCGGAGGCTTTCTGGATGCAACCGGCAGTGTCTTGGTCAACGATGGAGAGCGAGAATACCGCCGGAATTCAGTAAGATTCTTGGTCAGCGGCGGGCAAGCAATTGAGGCCCATTAGGTCGTTTCTGCAATCGGGTCATTACACTCAAGTGCCGAGCGCAAGGCCATGATGAGTGTAATGGCGATGTTACGCCAACCATCGCCAGCGGTATATGTGACAGCGCTTAGCGTGTCCCTCGGCGCAAGATAACCACCCGAGTCTGGATTTCCGCAGCTTCACGGTTGCGGACCGGGTAGTAAAGGTGTCGAAGAAAGACTCATCTCTGCGGTGCTTCGGGCGCAGGCGAACCCGGACCGAAGAACTGCATCTTCCCAGGCTTCAGATCCTTCTGCATCTCGTCGTACAAGAACGGCGTGTAATCGCGGTCGGAAATTTTTGCCGGATCCGCCTCATCCCATACCGGCCCTCCCCCCATGACGGCAGCTCGCCGTTGCAGTTCCGCCATGTAATCCTTGTTCAAGAAAGTCTCAACCGGTCTCGGCTCGCTCAGTAACAAGTCCCGCGGGCCAAGGTAGAGATAGGCATCCGCCATTTTTGAAAACCTTTTCTCCTCAGCCGGAATCGGCTCTAACGGCTTGCCGCCCGGCCCTTTCCCGAAGAAGACATTTCCGGAAGAGTAAGTCTTGTCGAGCAGGTCCGCCAGCCAGGTTCCAGCCATCTGCTGCACGAGCGACGGAACCGGCCAGGAAGCCATCCGCGCTTCGAGTTCGTTGTTGTACTTAGCGAAGGGCGACCCGTTGCCAAACCCCTCGTGATCAGCGATCACCAGGGTAACGCCCGCATAATCTTTCTCATAAAGTTCCACGGCAGTTCCATCGCCTTCCAGTTCTCCCCGATGATAAAGATGCCCCACCCCAAAAAGCATAAGCGCCTTACGGTGTTTCGAGAGCACCTCTTTCTTCATCACCGAGGCGATCGCAGGATCGCGCATCATGAATTGCCTGTGGTCCTCCTTCGCCTTGGTCCAATCAATCGGAGGATCGCCGCCCAGAACGCGAAGTTTTTTCCCCGGAGGAAGTTTCTGATTGATACGCCGCACCAGGGGAAAAAGCTGCTCGTAAAACGCCGTGACGCCACACATCGGCTGAGTCGTATTGCGCCACACCTTGCGGACTTCGCCCAGCGGCACATCGTCGCCGGCAATATAACGGTCGAGGGTGGGCTGGTCTAAGGAATTGCCGCATTCCACTACGACATCGTTGATCTTGCTCGGAAGGCCGGGATTGCGGATAAGGTTGAGAATAAAATCGTCGAGGTCCTGATTTCCGTGTGCCGCGCCGATTCCAACGACTTCGTATTTGTCAAAGGCGGCGAGAATCGCCTTCGTGGCGTCCTCCGGCTTCGGATCGCTTCCGGTTAAGTGCGGCGGTCTTACGTCGGCCATCTCCGGCGGGGGCAGGGGGATTTTGCCAATTTCTTGGCCTGAGGATGCTTGAATGAAACCGAGTGCCAGAAGCACAAGGAAAACAGTTCCCATTAGCGGCTTTTGCATGCTTCTTTTTCTCCTGTAAAACCGCGGCGCGAGTGCTCCGAAGATTCTACTCGGCAAAGAGCGACAGTGCGGGCCGGGCGAGCCTTTTTAGGATATGCGAGGGTTGTGTCTTTCCGTGGCACACAGCACGACGACTGTTGTAACCGCATTATAAAAGGGCGCCCCTTAGGAGTAGGTTGTGATCGTTCGCATCATGACCTACGAAAGGAGCACCCTCGTGAACGATGAAAAGTATATTGGGCTGGACGTGCATCAAGCAACGATCTCGGTGGCGGTGATGGATGCCAGCGGTAAGGTGGTCATGGAATCCATTCTGGAGACCAAGGCAGCAACTATTCTTGAGTTCTTTGCGGGGACTGCGTGGAACGTTGTGGGTGACCTTCGAAGAAGGAACCTGGTCGGTCTGGCTGTACGATCTGCTCAACCCTCGTGTCGATAAGTTGGTGGTGTGCAATCCGCGAAAAAATGCGTTGCTCAAAGATGGAAACAAGAGTGACCGCATCGACGCGCGCAAACTGGCGGAACTGTTACGCGGGAACCAACTCAAGCCGGTCTACCACGGCGAGACCGGGGTGCGGATGCTGCGCGAGCTGTCGCGGAGTTATCTGACCATCGTCAAAGATCTGTCGCGGGTCATGAACCGGCTGAAAGCGGTGTATCGTCGGAGCTGGGCGATTCCTTGTGATGTCTATTATCGTCGGCATCGAGCGCAGTGGCTGAGCAAGATCCGGGAAGCCGGGGTGCGGCGTCGAGCCGAACGACTCTATGAGCAACTCGACATGTTGCAACACTTGCGTCAGCAAGCGCGGCGGGAACTATTAGCAGAAGGACGCAAGCATGCCATCACCGCCCGGCTGCGCCAGATTCCCTGCATGGGGCCGATTCGCTCGGTGCTGGCCGTGGCGCTGATGCAGACTCCCCATCGTTTTCGCACCAAGCGACAACTCTGGTCGTACAGCGGATTGGCTTTGGAGACCCGCACCAGCGCGGATTACCGCTTTGTAGAAGGCCAACTGCAACGCTCCAAGAAACTGGTTTGTATTCGAGGATTGAACAAGGATCACAATCATGATCTGAAAGGTCTGTTCAAAGGAGCGGCCACCATGGCCAGTGTGCGTCCCGGACCGTTCCAGGAGTTCTATCAAACATCGCTGGCCAAAGGCATCAAGCCGACCATGGCGCGTCTCACGTTGGCACGCAAGATTGCAGCGATCACGCTGACGCTGTGGAAGAAGGGAGAAAACTTCGACGTCGAAAAACTAACATCGCAAGCCGCTTGAGCGTCTCGGGTGAAGAGCCCCTTCCATCTCCGGTGAGCTTTGCTGGTGGTGGCTGATCGGTTCTGGAGACGCTCGGGTTCGAGGGTGAGTATGAGAATGGCCTGTAGACGACACGGTGCCGGTGGCACCCAGTCTCTGTGTAACCCCTATGCCCCCTCGGATAACCCGAAAAAGCACTAGGCCCCGAGCCTCAGATAGACCCATGGTTGACACCGTACAACCGCAGGGCTTGCACCGTTTCTAAAACTGATCAGCGTCGTCGCTACCAATAGAAGATGCAGACTGCTGAGATCGAACAACGCAAAACCAACCCAGGGGCACAACACCCGACCAGCGTCTTCGCGGTGACAGGGGCTGGATGTCGCGGAAATCCTCCCGCCTTCCGGTCGAGGGAGAAGTATTTTCTTGACACCCCCTTTTATAGATCAGGCCATTGCGCTCAAGTGCCCGTCCCTACCCCTTGCAATTGTCTGCCCTTGGGACTAGGGTTGCAGGCAACGAAACAGAAAGACTGGGCCCTGACTCCGAAAAGATGAGGGAGCAAAAGGAGTCGGGGTTCTCTGGCCACTCCCTCATGCCATACCCCAGCCCTAATAGCTTTAATTTAAGAGACACAATGACACGATGTGTGATCCCCATCACAGCACTGCCGTGTGAATAGTATGTAATGTCCCCACTCGGCCAAATTGGGGAGTGCCCACATGCTGGACCCACTTGCGGACACAACCGCACGTCTGAAACAACTGGTGGAACTGGCAATGAACGAAACCGATCCCGACAAGACTGACGAATTATGTGCGGAAATTTGGCGAGTCCTACACGAACGCGATGAGGTAAGAATGGCGCTAGGACCTTGCAAGCCGGGATAGCTGGCGAAATCAGGCCATTACACGCTTTGAGCGGCAAAGTGCCATTTTGAGTGAAATGGGGATGTTACGACAGTTTGCCGCCATGCGATCAGGATGGAACCTCCTGCGCCGTTGGGGTGTCACTATTAGTTGATGGGCGAATTGCGAAAAGCTGCCGTGCTATGCCTGCTGCTCGGCGCGGCTACCGCAGCACAGCGAACGGCACCCCATCCGCCCCGAATCATCTGCACGCCTCCCACTCTAAAGATTTTGAAGATGGTAAAGCCGACTCTCCCACCCGACGCGAAGCCAAGTGACGTAGTGGGCATTGCGGCAGTCGAAGTTGAAATTGATAAGGCCGGAATGCCTTCCAGCATCAAGGTCCTTAAGGGTAATACCGAGGCAGCGAGCGCCGTCGTTACGGCAGTTAAGCAATGGCGCTGGAAACCATTGAGGCTGAATGGCGTTGCAGTGGAAGCTGTGACGACAGTTTCAGTCAACTTCGAGGTTCGGTAGCAGGTACATCGGATTGGGTTTTGAGTGAAATGGAGATGTTTCGCCAACCACCAGCGTACAAATTAGGGGCAGGGCCGGAAGTCGAGTGCTATCGCAACCGTACCGGACCGTTCGTCCAGTTGCTTCTGTTCACTGTTGCGGCACGTACATTTTGGAAACATGGAAAACATGGAAGCGTGCTTCAACAGTGACAATTCCCAGAGTCTGCCGTTGAAGATTTGACCAGGCTTGACTAGAAGGTCGTTCAACAATGCTTGACGTGCGGATTCGTCTAAGCCTGTAACATTGATACTACTGACGAAAAACTGCTTGCCCTCGTCTACGTCGATGTTGAGAAAGGCAAGCTTCCTTTCGTCGTTAAACGTAGTGCCAGGAACTCCCGTGTAGTTGATGTACCCATACTCGCCGTAAGCTTTGCGAAGATTCTCTAGGCCCGCTGCAATTTTCTCGCGACTGAATATCTCTCCGTCCCTGATCGGGAAAAGAGCGCGTAGCGCTTTGTTGTTGCTAATGGCCCTGTTGTGTTTGAAGGTTATCCGGGCCAATTTGTAGCGTAAGCCCTCGTCCACATGGGCATCCAGCAGTATACGCTGACTGTTGGGAGTGCTTGTTAATGTCGACGCATCTCCGCTAACCTCCACCTTGAAGTATCCACGGTCCTGCCAGCCGGTTCTTACCCGTTCCAATGCTTCTTCGATTACCCCTTCGAGAGAGTCTCCATGCGATTGCTGCTTGATCGAAGAGGCAATCTGGTCTTGGTCAGAGATTGGAAGTTGGATGAATCCCGAAAAGGTCACCCCCGCTATTGAAATTTCGGAGTGGGTAGACTGCCTGTTCTCGGAGGCGAACGCTGAGTCGCTTGGGCAATCTGCCTTCTGTGCCCAAACGTGGGGTTTACCATTCAACAGGCAAACTGCAGTGAAGGCCACGAACTGCGCAACACGGCGGCGCATGGCGGCATTATAAGCCTCTTGACATATTTGATGAACCAGGGCCATAGCACTCATCGACGCTTTTGCGATCAGGCGAGAATCAGCGTTCTTAAGTCCCCGCCAATTGAGCGCTGCTCCGCCCCGGCGGTGAAATCGTACGTGCCAGAATCGCCCCTGACCGCCTAACGGAATAGATCGGTGGAGGCAGGCCGCAGCAAATTCTTCACTCCGCCTGCCCCCGGGTCGTAGCGAAATCCGCGGACGATGCAAGCTGGCGCCCGGTTCAGCTTTCCGCAGACCAATCCCGCCGCCGACGCCAGTTCGTCGGCCACGGCCTCCACGCTGGCTTTCAGTTTGTAGCCGTGCGAGTCGCGGCGGCCGCGATCGTCGCGCAGCGGCTTCATTCCCGCGACCCCAACGGCGAATTCGGTCAATCCTTCGCGCCATGGACGCCCGAAGCTATCGGTGATGATGACAGGGAGGGCCACGCCCGTTTTCTTTTTGAGCGTGCGGCGAAGCTTCGCCGCCGAACGGTCCGAATCCTCCGGAAGCAGTAACGCCTGCTCGCCCCCGCTGACGTTGGAGACGTCGATGCCGCTGTTGGCGCAGAGGAAGCCATGATGCGTCTCCGTGATGAGCACGCCATTCTTGCGGCGAATGATGGCGCGGCTTTCTCGCAGGGCGAGTTCAATCACGCGGGCGTCGAGGTTGTACTTCTTGGCCCACTCCACCGACTCGGCCGAGGGCTGGATCGTGGCCAGGTCCACCAATCGGCCCTCGGATTTCGAAACAATCTTGTGTTTCACGACCAGGATGTCCCCGCTCTGGAATCGAAGCTGCCGCCGGCGCAGCGCCGCCAGCAACTTGTCGGCAATCGAATCGCCTGGCTGGATTTCCTCCGCGACGACGATCGGGATCAGGCGAAGTTCATCCGGCGGTGCAGGCGGTTTCTTGCGACGGGTTGCCGCTGGGTTTTTCTGGCCTGCTCTGGGCTTGCTCATGCAGCCATCATATCCGTTGGGCGCAGTGGATCTTCAGGATGCGCCGCTTCGCGGCTGGACGGGCAAGAGTGCCCGTCCCCCATGGCTGTCCCCATGGGCAAATTCTCTGGTCAGGCGCTGCGCGCGAGTCTCGCCGGGGAGCGAGATGAGTTGCTGCAGGTCCTCGGGATTATCGACGTCGACGGCAATGCCCGGCAGTTGCAGCACGATGCAGGGCTTGCCGGTCGCTTGCGCGGCCGCGTGATGCGGCTTGAAACTGTCGTTGCCAAAGCGCAGCGGAAATAAATCCGCAGGGCGTCGAAAGGCGGCGTTCGTGCCGCGTCCATCGCCGGCGGGAACGAGCAAGGTTCCTTCCGCCGGCGCCTGCTTCCATATTTCTTCCAGTTCCCACGCCTGAATCAGCGGAATATCGGCGGGGATCACCAGCGTGCTGTCCGCGCCCCGCTGCGACACAGAGCCGAGTCGCCATTTCGATGGCTCCCGTTTCTCCCGGATTGTCGGGATCGGGGATCACCTCGAATCCATACTCCTCCGCCAGCGCGGTCGCGTAGGGATCGCCCGTGACGATCGCAACCCGTGGCCGGCTCTTCCAGCCGTGTAGTGTGCTCAGCACATCGTGCAGCATGGCTTGCGCCAACTTCGTGCGTGCAGACTGATCGAGTACGGCGGCGAGTCGCTGTTTCGCCGTCGCTGTATTTTTGATTGGAACCAGGATCACGGCCGGTCCAAACGCCGAAAGGAAGTGCCAGTGGGGACTTCTTTCAGTGCGTCCGTGGAGGTGAGGGAGAGTACTTCGCGAGCCAGCCCAGCTTTGTCTTCGGCGCTGCGCATGAGGGTCTGGGTGCATTGCACGCGCAGGCCGTTCTTCCGCAGCGCATCGGCGGAGCGGGCGTCTCGCGTGTCGCACACCAGGATGTCGAGAAAATCTTCATACGCCTTCGCCACTCCGGCGATCGAGCAGGGAAGTCCCTGAGCCTGCATCAGAATTCCCGCCGGACCGGCGACTGGAGCATTGCCTACGATGGGGCTCACCGCGGCAATTTTCCCTCGCGCCCGCGAGAGCGCCTCGCGAATGCCGGGCACCGCCAGAATGGGAGCGATGCTGGTGACGGGATTGCTTGGCGCGATGATGACCGCGTCCGCCGAGACGATCGCCTCAATCACGCCGGGCGCGGGTTCGGCGTCAGAAGCTCCCGCGAACCGCACCGAGTTCACTGGATCCTGATACCAGCGCTGCACGAAGTACTCTTCGAAACTCAGCTCGCCGACAGGCGTGTCCACGCGAGTCTCCACGCGCGAGTTGCTCATCGGAAGAATCCGCGCCTTCACTCCGAGTTTTTCCGAGACGACCGCGGTCGCTTCTGAAAGCGTCTTGCCTTCCGCCAGCAAGCGCGAGCGCAGCAGGTGCATGGCCAGGTCGCGATCGCCGGTGTGAAACCAGGTCGGCTCGCCCAGTTGTCCCATAGCTTGAAGACAAAGAAAGGTGTCGCCTTTGACGCCCCATCCGCGCTCGCGGCTCAGCATGCCCGAGAGCACGTAGGTGATCGAGTCGATATCGGGCGAGACGTAGAGGCCCCACCATAGCAGGTCATCGCCCGTGTTCACGACCAGCGTGATCTCTTCGGCGGGCATCACCTGGCGAAGGCCATCGACGAACTTGGCGCCTCCGGTCCCGCCGCTGAGAACGCAGATCATGCCGCCCTCCGCGCCAAGCCATCCGCTTGCGAGGCCGCCCGCAATTTCTCCGATAACAGGCCGGGTTTTTCGACGACCGCGGGAAGAAACTCGGGATACACGGGAAGCCGTTGCCGCAGGGTGAAACCTTTGGCTTCAGTCCGCAGGCGAAGCTGCTCCAGATGCGGCCAGGGCTTTTCCGGATTGATAAAGTCGGGCGTCAGTGGCGAGATCCCTCCCCAATCGTTGATGCCGGCATCCGCTAAATCATCATAGTAAGGCGCGGAGAGATTGGGCGGAGCCTGAATATTCACGTTGGGGAGTAACAAGCGAGCTACTGCCACCGCGCGCAGCATCTCGCCGCGCGTGGGCTCGGACCAGTTCGCCATGGGGATCGAGGGCTTGACGCGAAAATTTTGCACGATCACTTCCTGGATGTGTCCGTAACGTTCGTGCAGATTGCGGATCGCGAGCAGCGTGTCGACGCGGTCTTCGAGCGATTCGCCGATTCCGATCAGCAGGCCAGTGGTGAATGGCACGTTCTGCCTGCCAGCGTCTTCGATGGTGCGCAGGCGCTTCGCCGGAAGCTTGTCGGGAGCGTTGTCGTGGGCGGCTCCGGCGGCCAGCAGCGCGGCATTCGTGGTTTCGAGCATCAGACCCATGCTGGGAGAAACCGCGGCCAGCCGCGCGATCCATTCCGCACTCAGCAGCCCCGGATTCGGGTGCGGCAGCAGGCTGGTCTCGCGCAGCACCAGTTCGCACATAGCTTCGAGATAGTGCAGCGTGGACTTATAGCCGAGGTGGCGGAGCGTCTCGCGCATCTCGGGGAACAGCAGTTCCGGCTTGTCGCCAAGGCTGAAGAGAGCTTCGGTGCATCCCAGTTTTTCGCCGGCGCGGGCGACTGAGCAGAACTTCGTCCGGAGTCATGGTATGCGCGCCGGGAGTCGCCGGGATCGCGGCGGAAGGTGCAGTATCCGCAATAGTCGCGGCAGAGGTTAGTCAGCGGCAGGAACACCTTGCGCGAATAAGTAATGATGCCGGGCTTGAAGCGTTCTTTGGCGGCGCGGGCGGCCGCCAATAGTTCAGGCAAATCGTCGTCGGGGCAGCCAATCAGCCGCAGCGCGGCCTCGCGGGAAATCGGTACAGCCGGCGCAATGGAGGTGACGGCCACTTCCATCGAATGATACAACGTGTGGTGTGAATGTAGCGGGTCCTAGGGTTGGTTTGAGTGGAAGGGGGTGGAATGGTTTATGTGGGACCGGGTCCTTGACCCGGTCGCGGCGCGCAGCGCTGCTGGGGTTTCTTATCCCGCATAGTTGATTGGTCCAGGAAGAAGAAAATGCGGCCCTGCGGGCCGCGGCCGGGTCAAGGACCCGGCCCCACACAAGCGGATGAGCTTACATACTTCTGAATTTCGCAAAGCCATGGGCTGCTTCGCCACCGGGGTGACGATCATTACCGTCGACCTGGAAGGCGAGGTTCATGGCGCGGTCCACGGCATGACCGCCAACGCCTTCGCCTCGGTGTCGCTCGATCCCATGCTGGTGCTGGTTTGCGTCGATCACACCACCCGCACTCATGCGCATCTGCACGCCAGGAAGCGCTTCGGCATCAATGTGCTCTGCGAGACTCAGCGGGCCATTTCGGAGTATTACGCGCGTCCCGAGCGCTCGCACGATGACGCCGAGGCCCAGGCCGGAGCCCGCTTTGACCGGACCGTGCATGGAACCCCGGTGTTGCACGGGGCGTTGGCGTACCTGGAATGCAAGTTGCACACGGCGCAAGAGGCCGGGGATCACACGATCTTCATCGCCGAGGTCGAGGACGTGGTAGTGCGAGAAGGCGACCCACTGCTGTTCTTCCGGGGTAAGTATCGGAAGGTGGGAGAAGACTAGGTACCATGCCTTCGAGCCCAAAGCGTGTTCTATTTATGCTCACGGTGTTTGCGGTGATGATCCCTTATCTTGGTTTTGCTGTGTACAGTTCTACGAAGTACTCACCAGGGCACTGGCCAACCTGGCTGCTTTACACCCTCCCAATATGGTTTACGGCGAACATTGGGCTTATTGCACTGTTGTCCAGAAAACTATTAAGAGTGGGAGCGGAAGATCCGGAGAGGAGCCGCAACGCCGTAGGCACTTCTGTTCGCATCGCCATCCGTCTCACCATTCTCTGGAGTTTATTTCTTCTGTATGGAGTGTACGGTGTCGTCCGCGGCAGGTTTCCTCTCGATCGCGCAATTCCCGCGGGCGCTTTTCTGCTCCTTTTCATTGGAATCTTTGGTTGGTACATCTACGGGGCCAGACGGCGGGCGGAGTGAGCCGTGTCACCTTTGGACCGGAAGGTGCGAGAGGAAAATCGGCAAGTGGTTAAGTCGCAGGTTCCGGCGATAATCCTATCGGGGCGCGGCGTTTCTTTTCTCGCGACATTTGCGCACGAATCTCATCCATGGTTTTCCAATAGTCTGCAATCTCAGAAATGCCACGTTTCGAGAGGCTGATAGTCGTGCGCATCTTCTTATCGATGATCTCCTTGTGAATGACGACTAGCCCGGCCTGCTCCAGATTGGTCAACTGAACCGACAGGTTTCCCTTGCTGAGGCGCGTTACCCTCTGTAGAAAAACAAAGTCCGCAGACGCGCAGGAAGACAACACGGTCAGGATCGCGAGCCGAGCGGGTTCGTGGATCAGTCGATTCGGAGAAGGAAGCACGCTGGTTTGGTTACTCATCGTCGTCCTCCGCAAATCTCTTCGGCAGCGCGCGGACCAAAGCGATGTGATCGAACAGCCCCATCACCATCAAGCTGAGACCGAACCCGCCGGCGTTCAGAATCTTCCATATCGAGAGTTGCTTTGCTTCCGGTTGCAACATCCCATAAATGGCGATCGAGGAAGACGCGACCAGCCCGCCTATTAGGCGAATACGATTCCTGGCGTTCCCAACGCCGCATGTGCCATCGCAACCGGCTAAGGAACACCGCCATCCAAAAGAAAGAAGGCGCCAGATTGATCTGGTGCGCGGGATCGGAGATCATCACGTGAACCGACCGGCAAAACTGGAAAACCGCGGGTCGAGGTATATGTGCGATGGGCTGACCAATGACGAGCAGCACAACGAAGCCCGAAAAGAAGGGGGCGTCCCACTTAGACCACGGGCCTCTCTTAACCGAGCCAAACCGTTTCTCATAGTACTCGGGGATCCAGCGCTGGTTAGCCAGGAAGAAAATTCTCATTGCCGCTACCGCTGCTAACCATCCTAGTAAACTTCCCCCATCCGCTCGGCCAGTGCAAGATTTCCCCAACATTCCAGCGGAATAAATAGGCTCCAAACAGCGCCGTGTTAAGCCCTTGCTGAGAGCCCAGAAGCCTCGTGACATACTGGAGCCGCCCGTGGTCAACGGTCACTTCGCAAGGGGCTGGACAATCCGCCTGTTGGTCTATGCTCAGGGGTAAAGGCAACCGGACTCCTTTGTGAACTGGTTTATATCATAAACCAAGCCCGAAAAGCTAGCCTATTCACGAGGTCTCATTCCGCGTCACTTTTGGTAAGCTCGAACATCCAATCACTACATACATAAATCATCGAAATGGAGTGGATTCATGGCTGACAAGACGGCAGAAAAGGTAACGAAGACAGAAGCCGAGTGGAAGAAGCAGCTGACGGACGAGCAGTATCACGTGACGCGCGAGGCGGGGACGGAGTGCGCATTCACCGGGAAGTACTGGAACACGAAAGAGCCGGGGATGTACCACTGCGTGTGCTGCGGCGCTCCGCTGTTTGATTCGCAGACGAAGTTCAATTCGGGCACGGGCTGGCCGAGTTTCACCAAGCCGGCCGACGGCGGCGGCGTGGTCGAGCACAAGGACACCGCCTACGGCATGGTGCGGACCGAAGTCCGCTGCGCCACCTGCGACGCGCATCTGGGACACGTGTTCGAAGACGGTCCGGCGCCGACCGGCCTGCGCTATTGCATGAATTCGGCATCGCTCGATTTGCGACCCGCGGAGAAGAAGTAAGAGACTCACCACAGAGGACACAGGGTCTCACAGGGGAGAACCTACTTCTGTGCTCTTAGATTTCTCCTGTGAACCTCTGTGTCCCCTGTGGTTCAATGCTTTTAAATTCTGTAAGTCATTGATCCTTCGTGTAAGTGATTGAAAAGTCGTAGAAGGGCCCTGGCGAGCCGCAGGGCTCTTCTTTTTGCGGCGTCTGATGATTGCCTCGTCCCGAGGATCGATCCTCGCTGCAAGGGCCGTTTCCGGCCCCGCAAAGGGTATTCTGCGAGCGAAGCAGATGGCTTTTCCGAACACAGTGCAAATTGAGGAGAAGTGATAGGATATTTCCTCTGAATGTCTGTACGGAAATGTACGTACAATTCAGAAAAGTCAGGTTAAGTCCAGATTGATCAAGGGTTTAGGCGGAGAAAATAGCCGGGGTGTGCACGCTTCACGCCATTACCGGTCGCGTTCGTGCCGATTTCCGAACCAACACTCGTAAAGCCGCAGCGCGAAGTACAGAGCGAACGACAAGCCAAACACCGTCACGGCAAACATCCCAAAGCCGGTCACGATGTCGATTTCTTGAGGAACGAGAATGCCGTCGGAGAACCGAACCGGTTTGCCGGGCAGCACCCGGATCCCCTGATGGAAGTAACCCTCCCTGCCGTAGACCCACAAGACGAGAAGAATTCTCTGGATGGGAAAGCTCACGAAAATCAGGAGCAGCAGCAGGAAGAAAATCCAGGCTGGCACAAAATGGGGATGGTTAAAAACCTGCGATGCCAAGTCCGTTGGCTTGGTGGCGGGCACATCTCGGGTTCCGCTCTCCGGATAAGCCATCTTCATCGAGAGGTCGAAAACAATAACAAGGGGCACGCTTGCGCGTGCCCTCTTTTTCTGAAATCGATCGGTAGGTTACGCGCTGGCAGTTGCCGCCATGGCCTTGGGAGCCTCGGCCGGCTTCGGCTGCGAATTCTGTTTGCCTTCGTTGCGGACCTGAATTCCGCCCTTGAGCGAAGCGCCGTCTTCGACGCTGATGCGTACGGTGGAGATGTCGCCGGCCACCGAGCCTTCGGCGCGGATGTCGACGCGGTCGCTGCACTCGATGTTACCGGTCACCTTGCCCATAACGACCACTTCGCGGGCCTGGATGCTGGCATCGACCTTACCGTTGCGGCCGATGGTGACGCGGCTGTCGGGCATGGTGATTTTGCCTTCAATGCGGCCGTCAATATAAAGAGCTTCGGAGCCGCTGATTTCGCCCTTGATGACCAAAGTGCGGCCAATGGTCGCTTGATCGACGGGAGCGGTCACGGTTTTGACCGGGTTATAGGCGTTGGGGTTGGCAGCCGGCGTACCGGCCTTAGGGTTGAACGAGTTCTCCGACGACTGAAGCATGCGACCTTCCTTGGGTTTCCGCGCGGACTGCCTGGGGCAGTCGCTCCATGCGGTTGGTCTTGAAATTTGTGGCCGGTTCGGCAGTTGCTGGCCACTTGGCCAACCTGACTATCGCACAGGGGTAAGCCGGGACGAGAGATTACGGAAGATGGTGTACGGGTGCGGAGGGGGTACTGGCGATCAAAACCTATTTCGCTTCTTCCAACTCTTCCGACAGGCCTTCCCACTCCTTGATCAGCGCAGCGTGGCTTGCCTTGTGCTGCTCTAGTTCTTCCGATTGGCGCTGGCTTTCTTCGGCGCTGACGAAATTCTGCAGCGAGGTTTCCAGGCGGGCGATGGCGTCCTCGGCTTCGCTGATTTTGCCTTCCAGTTCGTGGACGCGATCTTCCATCTGCTTGCGCTTGATCGGATTCAGGCGCTTCTTCAGAGACTCGGCTTGGTCGTTACCGGCACCGTTGCCATTGGTCGGCGCGCTTGCAGTATCCGACGGAAAATCCCCACTTCTCCCAACTGCAGGAAGAACTGGGGCACCCTTCGTCGATTTTGGTTTTACGTCGGGAACATCGTCGAGCGTGGGCGCGACGCGCTGGCCGCCTTGCTTGCGCCAGAGATAATCTTCGTAATTGCCCGGGAAGATCTCGACCTTGCCGCCGCCGACCTCAAAGACGCGCGTGGCCAGTTTGTCGATGAAATAGCGATCGTGCGAGACAAAGACGACCGTCCCGGAGTACTTCACCAGTGCTTCGAGCAGGACATCTTTGGCGCGCAGGTCGAGGTGGTTCGTGGGCTCGTCGAGCAGCAGGAAGTTGGCGGGATGCAGCAGCAGGCGCAGCAGGGCATAGCGCCCGCGCTCGCCGCCCGAGAGCACGCCGATCTTCTTGAACACGTCTTCGTCGGAGAAGAGAAAGCAGCCGAGCAGGCTGCGCAATTCGGTTTCGGTCGAGCGCGGCGAGGCCGAACTGAGATCGTCGAGCAGGCGCGCGTCGGGATCGAGCTCTTTGTATTGATCCTGCGCGAAATAGTCAGCCTCGACGTTGTGGCCCAGGCGATATTCTCCGCTCGACAGCGGTTCGGTCCCGGCCAGCAATTTAATCAGCGTGGATTTTCCCGCGCCGTTCACGCCCACCAGCGCGATGCGGTCTCCGCGCTCGATCATGAAGCTGACGTCGCGAAAGACTTCTTTGTCGGGGGCGGTTTTTCCGTCCCGAGTTTTCCCCGGATAAACCTTGGCCACGCCTTCGAACTCGGCCACGATGCGTCCGCTGGGCTTGGGCTGCGGAAACGAAAAGTGGATGGTCTTTTCTTCCGGAGGAATCTCGATGCGTTCGATCTTCTCCAGTTCCTTGATGCGGCTCTGCACTTGCTTCGCCTTGGTCGCCTGGTAGCGGAAGCGGTTGATGAACACTTCCAGTTGCTCGATGCGGTCGCGCTGGTTCTTGTAGGCCGCGGTCAACTGCTCGTTGCGCTGCGTCTTCTGCGCCAGAAACTTGTCGTAGTTGCCGGTGTAAAACCAGAAGCGCTTGTTCCAGATTTCGGCAATCTTGTCGACCGTCACGTCGAGAAAGAAGCGGTCGTGCGAGATCAGCACAAACGCGTAGGGATAATTATGGAGATACTCTTCCAGCCAGTTGCGGGCCTCGAGATCGAGATGGTTGGTGGGCTCGTCCAGCAAAAGCAGGTTGGGTTTCTGAAGCAGCAGCTTGGCGAGCGCGAGACGCATCTGCCAGCCGCCGGAAAATTCGTCAGTCAGTCGCGGCCAGTCTTCTTTGCCGAAGCCCAGCCCCATCAGCACGCGGCCCACTTCCGATTCGATGGAGTACCCGTCGCGCGTGCGGAATTCGTGTTCGACGCGCTGGTAGCGATCGGCCACCGCGGAATATTCCGCGCTGGTGTGGTCGAGCTCCGCCATGCTGTGCATCAGGGATTCGAGCTCGGTTTCCATGGCGCGCAGATCGTCGAAGACCGACATGCACTCGGCAAAAACCGTGCGGCCGGAAAGCGTGAGGCCGTCCTGAGGCAGGTAGCCGGCGGAGGTGCCTTTGGCGACGACGAGAGAGCCGTAGTCGAAAGTATCCATGCCGGCGAGGATCTTCATCAGCGTGGACTTGCCGGTGCCGTTGCCGCCGACCAGGCCGATGTGATTGTCGTTGGTAATGAGCCAGTCGACGTTTTCGAACAGTAGTTTGTGGCCGAAGCGTTTTCCGGCGCCGGAGAGCTGGATCATATTTCGTTCAAAATTAAACTGGAATTATCGTAACAGGGGCGGCGGGGTTGGGAGGCAAAGGGCGCCGGGTTTTGAGCGGAATGGTGGCATGACAATGGCGGGATTTGGCAACCGTCGGAGCACGCTCACTCCGAATAGCCTTCGTCCCCATCGTCGTCTTCATCCTCGCCGTCATCTTGTTCTTCTTCGTCCTCGTCGTCCTCATCGTCGTTGTCCCTCGTTACTCGCAAAAAAATCGGGAAGGCATTCGGCAGACCAACGAGATCGGAGTCGGGGCATTCAGGATGCATGCGGCGCATGGGCAATGGTACTCCCTGCCGCTGCTCAGCCAACGCCAGGGGGCACAGACTGCTATAATGATTACTGGGGCGGTTACGTTTTTCTCCTCTTTCAGGTCTTCTGACCTAAGCCAGTCCATCTGAAGATTTACCACCTTAGGCTTTTCTACAGGGAAGGGTCTGCACCTCCTTTCTTTGTGCAGCACTCGCCAGGAGGATCGCTAAATGAACACAACCAGTGTTTCGCTCGGTCTGGCTATCGTTCTGTTCACGCTCGTTCTGCTGCGATGGATGCGCAGGCTGAAACCGCAGTTCGCCGGGTTCCAATCCCAAAGGATGTGCCCGTCTTGCGGGTTGATCACGCTGCGATCGAAGTTGAGCTGCCTGGAGTGCGGCAAGCCTTTCACCGCAGAGGTATGCGCAGTTTCGAAGAAATGAATCACCGTTTTGCAAATGTTTCGCCGGGAAATCAAGGATATAAATTATGAAAAACATCAAATTCGTGGTGAAAGTGACCCGGGGCGGCCGTGCTCCCCAATACATTCAGCGCATGGACTCGACACCGATCCACCTGACGACTAACCGCAAACTGGCACTCCTGATGGGGAAGTTCACCGCCGAGGACGCCATGAAATCCCTGCAAAACTCCCGCTGCACCCCGGAACTGGAGTCGGTCCGGGTGAGTGCTTAGCAGTCAAGCTAAGAAGTACCTGGTTGAGCGAGTGTGCGAACCCGTGGTGTTCGACTTCATCCGGTATAATCCGCGGATTCGGTGAATCCGCGTTCGCGCGGCACAGGAGGTCGCATGCCACGAGTCCTCTCGGTTCTCGGCCTGATTCTTGTTACAGCGGGCTCGATTCGAGTTTCCGCGCAAGTTTATCCCTACCGCGACGGAACGCCCGGGGTCACCGGGTATCGCTCGGAGGTGATGGCGGAGGTCATGATTCAGGAAAGCGAATTCGTGCGCCTCGCCGAAGCCATTCCTGCCGAGAAATATACGTGGCGGCCTTCTGCGGACGTGCGTACCATCGCGCAGGTGTTCCTGCACGCCAGCGCCGCCAATTTCAACTTGTACAAACTCGTGGGCACACCAACTCCGGCGGACGTCAATACGACGACGCTCGAAGACTCCACCACCGACAAGGCAAAAGTCATTGCCACGCTGAAGGCTTCTTACGCCCATGCGAAGGCGGCGATCCGCGCCATGCCCGATGCTGACCTGGAAAAGACTCTTGCTTGGAATGGCGGGAAGATTACACAGCGGGGCGTGCTGCTCTACATCGTGCAACACATCGCGCAGCATCTTGGGCAGCAGATCGCTTACGCGCGGTCGGTGGGGGTGGCGCCACCTTGGACGACGGACCCTCCGCGGAAATAATCATTTCAATTGTCATCGTGAGCGCGAAGTTGAAGGATCCTACTGCGCCAGTGGAGTTGAGCGGCTCGGCGGATGTTTTGGTACGGGTGTCAAGCCAGCTTTCGGCGACGTGCGGGAGTTTCTCTCGGGGGCGGGCAATGGAAAGGAAGTAGGGATCCTTCGACTGCGGTTTTGCTTCGCTTGCAACGAAGCAAAATCCTCGCTCAGGATGACGGGCAGGGAACGGGGATGACAAGTTGTGCGGCTGGAAAAATCGCGCTCTCTACGGCCAGACGGCTTCGGCGATGGGATCTCTTGCGGCGATGGGACGGGCGTTTCGCGCTGGGGGGTAGGCTCCCCAGGACTCGCTGTGGAACTGGATGCGCTCGAGAGCGCGGTCGATGACGGCTTCGAGTTCGTGGAAATATTTCACTTCGCGTCCTTTGGCGAGACGACGCTTCGCTTCCGCGGGAGTGAACCAGGTGGGCTTCCGATTCGCTTCATCCGGCTTGCGCATCTGGTGGATCTCCATGAGGAAGGCCTTGACCACGAATTCCTGCATCGCCGCCGGGCTGCCAGAAGACGCCTTTCGAGTGAATGTAGAGATGAAAGTGGCGAGGCTCAATCGTCCCAATGGCTCCGGCTTCTTCAGCGGCTTCACGCTCGGCGGCCTGGCTGTGCGACAGCCGGGGGTCGGTGGAGCCCTTGGGGAAAGTCCACTTGTTGCCGCCGTTGGTATTAACCAGAAGGAACTCAATCGCCGTGCCTCGACGCCGGTAGCAGATGGCAGCCACCTGCAGCGGCAAGGACTTCGCAATCCGGGCTGACCCCATGAGTGCCTCCTGAATACAGGTTACATGGAAGATATTTCACTAGTATTAAAGTGCAACAACAAATGTGCACTTCAGGAGGGTTACGAAAGGGTTACTCCCGTTTCGGGAACTGCCGTATTTCTTCATTTTTTGTCAGCCGTTTAGCGTTTGTCATCCTGAGCGAAGCGAAGGACCTATGCAAATTGCCCGCAGCGAGGCGCCGCCAGCGAGTTGCACAGGTCCTTCGCGTTGCTCAGGATGACAACGCAAAATTGATGGCTTCGGCGACGGGAGAAGTCTTCACGCCAGGTTTCTCTGCAGCGTGCTTCGGTCGAGTTCGTTTTCCCATCTTGCCACTACCAGCGTGGCTACGCCGTTGCCGATCATATTGACCAGGGCGCGGAACATGCTCATGAAGCGGTCGATGCCGAGGATGAGAGCCATCCCGGCCACGGGAATCGTGGGGATCACGCTGAGGGTGCCGACGAGCGCGATGAACGACGCTCCCTGCACTCCGCTCGCGCCTTTCGAGGTGAGGACCGCGACCGAGAAAATCGTCATCTGCTGCAGGAAGCTTAAATGCGTGTTGGTGGCCTGGGCCACGAAGAGCGCGGCCATGGTCATGTACAAAGCGCTGCCGTCGGTGTTGAAGGTGTAGCCGGTGGGCACGATCAGGCCGACCAGCGAGCGCGAGCAGCCGAGCCGCTCCAGCTTTTCCATCAAGGTGGGAATCGCGGTCTCCGACGAACTGGTCGCCAATACCAGCAGGATTTCTTCTTTGATGTGCGCCAGGAATTTGAACAGGCTGAAGCCCGCCATCCACGCCACCGCGCCGAAGACGATCACCACGAACAGGATCGAGGTGATCCAGAAGGAGCCGATGAGTTTCAGCAGCGGGCCGAGCGAAGAGAGACCATATTTTCCGATGGTGAAGGCCATCGCGCCGAAGACTCCGATGGGCGCGAAGCGCATGACGATGTCGACCATGCGGAAGACGACCCTGGTCAGCGACTCCAGCATGTCGAATAGGGGCTTGGCGTGCGCCCCCGCGGCCGACATGGCAAAGCCGAACAGGATCGATACCAGCACCACTTCGAGGATGTCGCCCTTGGCGAAGGCATCGACCATGGTGGTGGGAATGATGTGCAGCAGGAAATCGGTGACGGTCTGGGACTTGGCCTGCCCGGCGTATTCTGAGACGGCGCGGGTGTCGAGCGTCCGAGCGTCGACGTTGAAGCCCGCGCCCGGCCGCACCACGTTGCCCACAATGAGCCCGACCACCAGGGCCAGCGTTGAAACGATTTCAAAGTAAAGCAGCGCCTTGCCGCCGACACGGCCGACTTTGCGCAAATCGCGCATGCCGGCAATTCCGGTCACCACGGTGCAGAATATGATCACCGTAATAATCATGGTGATCAGCTTGATGAAAGCGTCGCCGAGCGGCTTCATGGCCACGGCGCTCTGCGGCTTCAAGTAGCCAAAGACGATCGCGACCAGGATGCCGACGCTGACTTGCACCCACAGCGAGGAGAAGAAGCGCCTGCGCTTGGGTCGCGGAGGGGGAGCGTCGAGGGACGGAGTTGGGACTAAAGTAGACATAATGAGTAAGTGGTACGGTGGTCCGACCAGTGTAGCAATGTTAGTTTCCAGCCTGCTGACAATGACACCTTACTTTGGTTCTTGAACGTGCGTCGGGAAATAGGGGGCGGAGCCAGGAACCCGACGGCTGGCATGCCCTCAGTGGCTAAAGCCACGTTTTTCTCTTACCACGGATGGGCTGAAGCCCATCCCCTTCAAAACGATCCAAAGTCTAATTTGCCGGCGCCTGCAGCGTTTTCACCAGCCACGGAATGATGACTTCTTTGAAAATGCGCGGATCGGGCCATACGCCGACTTGCCGGCCTAAATGGCCGCCGGACGGGTTGATCCACGCTTCCTTGGGGACGTCGCCTTTGCTGAGCAGGAGAAAGTCGTCCGCGATGGGGACCTGCGTGTCGAGGGCACCTTGCAGGATGAGCATGGGCGCCATCGGCTTGCCAAGCAGGCCCTGCGTCACCAGCGACAGCTTAGGGGCGAACTCGGCCATCTCGTCGAGGGTGTGCACGCCTTCATACACGTTCATGAGCGCGGGCACCTGGTCGAAGAGATATTCGCGGTTGCCGATCAGATGGTTGAGCAGCCAATCCTTCTGGAAGAATTCGTGGACGGGAGGCGACTGGGCGCTGCAACCGCGCAGGCGAGCGTGTTCGACGATCGCCATCTTGGTCGCCCAGTATGCTCCCCAACTGACGCCGTGGAGGGCGATGCGGTTCTTGTCGACCTCGGGGCGCGACTGCGCGTAGTCGAGGACTTTCGAGAGCATGCGCTCGGCAGTCTCGCTGACTTTGATGGGCGCTTGTCCGGTGCCTGGGCCGTCGACGGCGAGGTAGCCGATGCCGAAAGGAAGAATCGCGCTAAAGCTCTCGGTCAAGTCTTCCTTGCGGCTATCGAGGCCGTTGACCGCGATAACCAGCGGCACCGGGCCTTTCGCATTCTTGGGCAGGCGCAGGTAGGCGACGATCTCCTTGCCTTCGAACGGAATTCTTACCACTTCGAGCGGAGGATCCATAAATTTCGCATGCGCCAGGAACGACTCGAGCGCCTTCTCATACGCGCGTTGCTTGCCCGGAGAGCCGGGAAAGGGCCAGCGTCCGAAAGAATAGACGCGCCAGGCGCGGATGTAGTCGGCGTTCGCCTTGGTCGGATCGGACTTCTCGAGCGACTTGGCCTCGTTGAAATATTTGTCGCCGACGCGCATGAAGCCGGCGGCCCATTCGTCCTTGTCGGCGGTGTGAATGGTCTCGAAGGCTTCTTTCACGTCGGCCGGATCGAGGCCGATTAGCGGGTATTGCCCGACCTGGGCGCGGCGGACGGCCTCGGTTTTGATTTCATCGATGGTGCGCTCGCGGCGGTCGTTTTGCGGCGGAGCTGAATTTTGGGCGAAGGCGAGTGCGGCGGCGCAAATTGAAAACAAGGTTAAGAAAACGAAGGAAATTCTGTTTCTCATGATTGGTCCCCAGATGATCTGGCCCGCCACAGCGCGGGCGACGTCGATAAGAAATGGCCGGAATCGGTCCGGCGTTCAGGAGCTACCTCGAAAGTCGCGTGAGAACTCGTGCCGTCCCTACGGGACTCGTTCTGTCATTCCGCTTACCCAGGGCTTACGCCCTGGGCTGAGGAATGTCGCCGCTTCGCGGCTGGAGTTCGGCGGATTCCAGCTTCACCGTATTCCTGCAAAGCTCTCACTCACACCAGACCGATGCTAGAACGTGAATTTCAGTCCCAACTGCACGGCGCGGCTGCCACCGGATCCGATGACTGGATTTGCTGCCGCGACATCGGGTGTGGCACAGGCGCAACCGAAGGGTTGCGCTGACGGATCATTCAGGCCGAACCCGTTCTGGCCGCCGTACGGATTGGCGAGGTTCGGATGGTTGAAGATGTTAAAGAACTCGGCGCGGAACTGGGCGCGCAAACGCTCGCCGAAATGGAAGTTCTTGGCCACTGAGAAATCGAAGTTCCGGAAGCCGGTGTCGCGGAACGTGTTGCGTCCCATGTTGCCGAATTGCCCGAGCGGCGGCGGAATCATGACGGAGTTCCCCTGCGCGTAGCAGCCGAACAAGTTCAGAGCGGCAGTGGACGGGCCGGGAGTTCCGCCATCCACCGCGAGCGCCTGGGCTGCGCACGCCGAGTTGGAGGCGCCTTGCGAATATGGAATGCCATTGGGAGTCGGTTTGAAGTCGGACGTCTTGCCGTAGAAGCTCCAGCGGATGGGTTCGTTTGCCGGGGGACTGACCGGCAGTGCTCCGACGCCAGCAGCGTCGGTACCGAGATCGATCGGGCCCCAGGGTTGCGCACTTTGCAGCGTCACGATGGAATTGAGTTCCCAACCTTCCATCATCTGGGCAAAACCTTGACGGCCGGGAATGGCGTAGGTGAACGAAAGCGTGAGACGTTGACGAATGTCGAAGTCGCTGTTCCCGTATTCCGCGCCGAGGTTGTAAGAGTCTTGCGGCAGGCCGGCGCCGTAGCCGAAATCCCAGTTGGCGCCGACGGCGTCGAGCGAGTGTCCATAGGTGTAACCGGCGACCATGCTCAGGCCGTGGTAGTTGCGCGACGTCAGCGTGGCCTGCAAAGCGTCATAGTTCGAGCGGTAGACGTTGCCCATCTGGAAGATGTTGCTCAGGTAGGGAAACTTGGTCGCGTACGTCCGATTCGCCTCTTCGCCGCCTGTGCTGTCGGGAGCGCAGTTGACCGGGTCCGTGTAATTGGAGTTGATACAGGCAGAGATCGCTGCCGCGGGCCATCCCGAACCTACTGGCGGTTGGTTGATGTCGCGGATGCCGACCAGGTTCGATCCGTGGTTGCCGACGTACGACACTTCCAGCGAAAGATTGGGGGTGAACGAGTGCTGCATGCCGAAGGACCAGTGCCAGACATAAGGCGTGGTGAGGTTGCGGGCCACGCTCATGATCGGGCAAGGATTGTTAAAGCAATTCAGCGTGGCCGTGCTGACGTTGGCCCCGAAGATGGGCGTGCCGCTATCCCACTGCGGCATGACGGGCGGGATGGACAAGTTGCCGGCTGTGATCGTACCGCCGGCGGTGTCGTTGGCGCCGTCAATGATGGCGCCGGTGGGAACGTTACCCAGGCCAAATGCGTTGTTGAAGGCGAGCATCGCTTCCCAGTTCACAGTTTCGTAAACCAGTCCGGCTCCGCCGCGGATCACCGTGTTGCCTTTCCCGTTGATGTCCCAGGCGAAGCCGAAGCGCGGCGCGAAGTTTTTATGATCGGGGTTATAGGGACCGCTGACGCCGGGCTCGCCGGCCTGGATCAATCCGGTCGTCGAGTTGGGATCGAAATTTCCCAGCAGGTTGTGCTGTTCTTTGATCACGGAGCTGAACTCGTAGCGCAGGCCGAAGTTGACCGTCAGATTCTTGCTGGCGCGAAAGTCATCCTGCGCGAAGAGCGCGTACGCCCAGTTGTGAATGTGCAGAGTGGGGTCGCCGACCTGCACCGAGCCCTTGAACGGGTCGCCGGCAAAAAAATCTTCCAGCGCGGTGGAGTTGGCCAAGGCCACGCCCCCTAAGAAGGTGATGCTGCCGCGAGCGTTGCCGTAGGCGCCGCCGTTGAACGCGTTGTGGTGAAGTTCGCCTCCAAAGCGCAAGCGAATGTTTGCCCGCCGTGTAAGAAATGTGATCGATGAACTGAAGTCGGGAGTCTGGACCCTGGAACTTGGGCCACTTGAAGCCGCCGAGGCCGGGGACAAATGCTCCGGCGAAGCCGATGCGCGGCAGGCCGCCGGTGAAAGGCCCACTCACACCGGTGTCGAGTCCGTAGCTTGACGCTGGCGTGTTCAGGTCACCGGGAAAAGTGGGTTGGGTGAGGCGGTTGTAGCCGACGCGCGCTTCATTCACCCAGCGAGTACCCGGGGTCCATATCCAGTTTCCGCCCACGACTTGAGCGCGGGTGTGAATCTTGGAAAGCCAGTAGGATTGCAACTCGGGAAAGTCTTCGACCGTCCCGTTGTTGTTGCCATAAAAATACATGCCACTGATGCTGTTGCGCTGGTTGACGCTGTAATCCACTTTGCCCAGCAAGTTGTCTACGCCCACGTTGTTGGGGAATCCCTGCACGATGTTAGGTCCCAACGTGTTGTTGATGGGGAAGCCGGTGCCTTTACAGGTCACCGTCGAACCGGAAACGGTGCAGCCCGAAATCTGCTGGCTGGCGGCGCTGATGGGGACGCCATTGGCCACCAGATCGGCGATCGCATCCGGAATGCTGTTGCCGCAGTCACCCAGGACGGACGTGCAGTTGCCGGCGTTGGGCAAAGACGCGAAAGACATCATGGAAGGCGTGGTCACGCTGTAAGAGTTGCCGACGTCGTAGCGTTGGCCTTCGTAGGCGCCGAAGAAGAAGGCTTTGTCTTTGACAATGGCGCCGCCGAAGCTGCCGCCAAATTGCTCGAGGGTGCGCGAAGTCTTGGGGGCGGGCGCGACGTTGAAGTAGTTGCGCGCGTCCATGGCGCCATCGCGACCAAAGGCGAAGGCGGTGCCGTGTACAGCATTGGTTCCCGCCTTCAATCCGACGTTCATGATCGCGCCCGGCTTCCAGCCATATTCTGCCGGGGGATTTTCCTGAACGTTGAATTCCTGAATCGCATCGATCGGCAGAATGGTCGCAGAGTCTCCGGCGATGCCGGCGCCGTTGATGATGCCCTGTCCGGAAAACGGTTCGCTGTTGAACAGGCCTTCGACGAAGTACGCGTTGTCTTCGGCGCGCAGCCCGTTGGTGCTGGTCGTGGAGAAGCCTCCACCGGGATAGCGCATGACGCCCGGCCGCAATTGCAGCAGGTTTTCATAGTTGCGGCCGTTCAGAGGCAGGTCGTTAATCTCTTTATTGCTAAGCGTGCCGCCGAGCGTGGCCGAAGTCGTATTGACCAGAGGAACATCTTCGCTGATGGTGACCGTCTCGGTGATTTGCCCGGGCTGGAGGGCGAAATCGGCGCGCACGTCGGTGGCAACTTCTATCTGCACATTGAGACGGTCGACCCCTTTGAATCCCTTGGCTTCGACATGGATCTTGTAGGTGCCGGGCTGGAGGTCCGGAGCCGCGTAGTTGCCGGATTCGTCGGTTGTAACCGTGCGCGAAGTGCCGCGCTGGACGTCGTGC
>CAVXVD010000109.1:0-28510 GCA_963765015.1 uncultured Acidobacteriota bacterium
GCTTCGGGCGGAGCGGCGAAGTGCCGGGTGACAACGATGTGGGTATCGCCTTCGGTTTTCAGGGTTAATGTGCTCATCGCGTTTTCCTCTTGGTGTCGGTTTGCTCTGTCTCGGTTGGCATGGCGGCGAGAACTGCGTCCAGCCGCGTGTAGTTTTTCTCCAGCGCTTTGCGCAACATGGCAAGCCACTGGTCCATGGCTTCGATGCCAGCCTTCGCCAGGCGGCGAGGGCGCTTCGTACCCTCGACCCGCTGGAGGATGAGGCCAGCCTCTTCGAGTACCTTCAGGTGTTGCGAGATGGCAGGCTGCGACATCTCGAACGGCCTCGCCAATTCCATGACCGTCGCTTCCCCAAGCGCGAGACGCGCCAAGATAGCCCGGCGAGTCGAGTCGGCGAGGGCGGCGAAGGAGGCATCCAATGTGGACAGTGCTGACATAAGTGATAAGTTATATAAGTTATGTCTTATTGTCAAGAAAAATCCAATTCAGGATGCGACGGCTCGGTGGGTTTTATGGGTTCTGCATGACGCTGCGATAGGACCACGGGGAGTGGGGTGCGCGGCGAGTGATGGGCCAGACCTCGTGGAGGGTTCCGTAGCCTTGGCGGTGGGCGGCCTTTGAGACATCGCATGCTATGGCTAGCTGCCACTTCCCGATATGCGGCAGTTGCTTGTCTTCGCAGAAGCAATAAAGTGTGTACTCTTCGGAACCAGCGCCGGTGGGCACGAGGTAGGCTCCGTTGCTATATGGGCTGGAAGCGATCAGGTAGTAGGTGTGACAGCGGGGACATTCCACGCAATGGCGAATGCGGCTCGACATGACGAGAAGTTCCAAGTGCACCCGTGCTGCCATGGGAAAGGAGGATGGGCTTAGTTTTTCGGGAAAATGACGAAGCTACTTAAAAAAGGTGCGAGATGACAGATTTCAGTGACCAACCGAGACTCTGCAATGGCGTGCGAGCTTTGATAGGAGGCTCGTGGAGCGAAACGGGTTCTGTCTTTATGGAAAAGCGCGGATTTTTCCCAAAGAGTCTCCCGAAAACCATAACAAAACAACTCCGGGGAATAACAACTTGTGCTGCAGCCCAGCGAGTCGCCGGCCGGAGAGCCTCGTAGGGATCGTGATCGTGCGAGGTCGCTCGGCCTCAGGTCTAATTAACGCGCTCCCTGAAAACCCTTGCCGGGAGCGGGAAGTGCTTGATTTTCACAGGTAAGTCCAGGAGCGGGACTTGGCGCTAGGATCGGTTTCCACCCACGAATCCGGAGGAAAGCTCCATCGGGGGCGGCCATTGCGGAAAATCAGTTGTCCAGTTGCACCAAATCCGGTCAGCGGGCTGTGAACGGGCTGCACTCGACTGAAAATACATGTACTTACAAATGCGTATTTTTCGTTGACGAAAAAAATAGAAGGAGTACAACAAGATCGTTCTTTGACAACTTCTTAAGTTTTTCCGGTTGGCGCGGCGTCCGGGGCTCAAGCGAAGTCACCTTTTTGGTCGAAAGATCGGGAAGGAGGGTGAGCAAGGGTCTATAGCAAAGTGCTGGTCGAGGAGAATCGAGAAGAAATGTTGAAGGCAAGATAGAGTTCCGAGGCGTAGGGTAGGTTTTTCCGGTTGGCGGTGAGCCCGGAGCCCAAGCGAAGATCGCGCGCAGCACCCCGCAAGGGCGAGTTGCGAGAGCAGGTCGAGTGAGGGTCAAACGCGAGCTACTGGCCGAGACGAATGAACCCTGCATCACCTCGGAACTCTTAATTTTTTGGGCGAGTCCCGTATTCCGAGCGCTAAGTCCTCTGCTGAAGCCGTTAGTCTCTGCCGTCACTCATAAGCTGTGCAATCCAGCTAAATCCAAGATTATTTTCGTCGGATTTCGATCCGTGGAAATCCGCGTGAATCCGTAGCGGGGAAGTTCTCGGTTTGCCGAACCTCGATCGTTTTGAAATTGGTGGACCAGGCAAGATTCGAACTTGCATCTGCAAGCGTCGACGGATCGACACCTGCCGTGTTCCTTACACCACCGGCCCACTTACGCCCGCGTCGGAAAGGCGAGCCGTCCCTGCGGGACTCGTATCCCAGCCCGGCCTAACCCAGGGCTTACGCCCTGAGCTAACAGATGTCGCCGCTCCGCGGCTGGATCAGGTCTGATCTTAACGGTCCGTGCCCATGGCTGAGTCATCTGAACGACTTTCTTATCGTCCAGGATGCGACTGCGTCCTGGCCGGCGCCACGGCTGGTTGCGCGCATCGCTACATTTCTCACTTCCTAATCAACGTGTTCGCCTTCCGAGAAGCCTCGTTCGGCGGCGGGGAGGACGTCGCGGTCGCCGGCGATCCAGACGTAGAGCGTGGGCAGCAGGAAAATGCTCATAATCAGGGCGGCCATCAGTCCGCCGACGATGACAATGGCGAAGGGACGCTGCGAGTCGGAGCCAATGGCGTGCGACATGGCAGCCGGCAGGAGTCCGAGGGTCGCCACCAGCATGGTCATCATGATGGGACGCAGCCTTAACACCGCTCCCTCGACCGCGGCGTCTTCGATGGTGAAGCGGCGCACGCGCAGTTGATTGATGTATTCCAGCATGATGACGCCGGTCTGCACCGAGACGCCGAAGAGCGCCAGAAACCCGACGCCGGATGAAACGCTGAAGTTCGTGCCGGTAAAGAGAAGGGCAAGCAGACCGCCAATGGGGGCGATGGCGACGTTCGCCATGATCAGCATCGCCCACTTGAACGACTTGAACATCGTGTAAAGGATGATGAAGATGATCAGAATCGTGATAGGCAGCACGATCAGCAAACGGGCGTTGGCCCGCTTCTGACTGGCGTATTCCCCTTCCCACTTCAGGTGATAGCCGATAGGCAACTGCACCTGATGGGTGACTTTATCGATGGCTTCTTCCACGGCGCTACCCAGGTCGCGGCCGCGGACGCTGTACTTGATGGCGATATAACGCTGGTTGCCCTCGCGATAAATTTCCGAACCACCGTCGGCCACCTGAATGTTGCAAAGCTGGGCGAGAGAAACACGCTCTCCGGTGGGCGACAGTAGGCGAATTTTCTCAATGGCGTCGCGTGTGTCGCGGAACTGCGGGAGGTAGCGCATCACGAGGTCGTAACGAGCTTCGCCCTGCAGAACCTGGGTAAGGGCGTTGCCGCCGACCGCGGTTTGAACCGCGTCCTGCACATCGGCGACATTAATCTGGTAGCGGGCGGCGGCGTCGCGGTTCACAGTCACGTTGAGGTTGGGTTGGCCCAGTACGCGAAAGACGCCCAGATCCTCGATGCCTTTGACCCCATGCATCACGCCGACGATCTGGTCGGCTTTCTCCTCAAGGGTTTTTAGGTCATCGCCATAGACCTTGGTGGCGAGTTCGCCCTTAACGCCGCTGACGGCTTCTTCCATGTTGTCTTCAATCGGCTGAGAAAATCCCCAGATGGCGCCAGGAATCTTATCGAGCTCGCGGCCCATGGCGGCGATGAGTTCTTCTTTATTTTCGTGGAAGACCGGCCGCCACTCATCTTTCGGTTTGAGATCGACAAAGAACTCGGTATTGAAAAAGCCGGTGGTATCGGTGCCGTCATCGGGCCGTCCCACCTGGCTGGTGCACTGCGGAACCTCCGGGAACGAGCAGAGGACGATGCGTGCCTGGTTTGCGACGCGAATGCCCTCGTCGGGGCCAGTACTGGGAGCAAAGGTGCCGCGAACCCAAAGTGCGCCTTCGTCGAGGTGAGGGAGGAATTCGGAGCCGATGGCGCCACCGAAAGCGAGGTACGTGCCCACCGCTACGCCAACAAGGCAGATGCCGATCGTGATCCAGCGCCGGCGAATGGCGGCGCGGACCGCAACGCGGTAGCGCTCGACGACGAACTGCATGACAGGGTTGTGCCACTCTTTTGCGCCCTTGGCGAAGGCGAAGCTCGCCAGCACCGGGGCGATCAACATGGAAAACAGCAGGGCGCCGAGCAGGGCGAAGGCGACGGTCCACGCCATGGGCTGGAACAGGCGACCTTCCACGCGCTGAAGGGTGAAGATGGGCAAATAAGCGGTGATGATGATGCCAATGGCGTAAAAGACCGGGCGCTGGACCTCGTGGGCGGCTTCGGCGATGCGCTCGGTGGGAGTTTGCATGTCGTGGGAGAAGCTCATGTGGCGGACGATGTTTTCAATCATCACCACCGCGCCATCGACGACCATGCCGAAGTCGAGTGCGCCCAGAGAAAGCAGGTTCGCAGGAACGCCTTTCAAGTCCAAACAGATGGAAGCAAACAGCAGGGAAAACGGGATTGTCGTGGCGACAATGATGCCGCCGCGAATGTTGCCCAGAAAGATGAAGAGGATGATCGAGACCAGGATCATTCCTTCGATCAGATTGTGCAGTACCGTATGGCTGGTGAAGTGCACCAGCGTGCTGCGATCGATGAAAGGAACGATTTTCACACCTGGCGGCAGGATGTGATCGTTCATTTCGTCAATTTTTTCGTGCAGCGCTTTGAGGGCGGGATCAGCGGCGGCGCCCTTGCGCAGAAGCACAATACCGGAAACGACATCATCGTTGTCGATGATTTTGCCGTCGTCATGCCGAATGGCGCCATGGGGGCCGTAGGGACAATAGGTGCAGGCGCGGGCAAACTGGCCCAGCCTGATTTTCGGGCCCTGCGAGACGACGGCAATGTCTTTGATGCGAAGCGGAGTGCCGGCTTTGGTCAGAATGACCGTCTCTTCGATGTCGTGGACGTGATCGACGAGACCGACTTCGCGGACATTGATCTGTTGCAGGCCTTCCTGGATGAAGCTGCCGCCGGCGTTGGCGTTGTTGTTGGTCAACTGCTGCTCGACTTGCGAAAGACTGAGGCCGTAGGCGACCAATTTATTGGGATCGATGCGAACCTGGTATTCGCGGGTGGGCCCGCCGAAGCTGGCGACGTCGACGATGTCGGGAACCGACTTGAGATTTTTTTCGACGACCCAATCTTCCAGATGCTTCAGTTCCATCGGGTCATACTTGGGATTGGAACTGTGCAGGGTGAAGAAATAAATCTGGCCGACCGGGCTCCAGTCGGTGCCCATCTGCGGGACAACATTGTTCGGCAATGTGACCTGAGCCAGGCGCTCGAGGACGCGCTCGCGGTTCCAGGCGTTGTCGGTACCGTCTTCGAAGATCAGTTTCAAGTCAGACAGTCCGAAGAGCGAAAAGGAGCGGAGATGGACGACTCCGGGAATGCCGTTCATGGCGGTTTCCAGGGGAATGGTCACCTGCTGCTCGATTTGCTCGGCGGAGATTCCGGGCCACTGGGTAATGATTTCGACGTAATTGTCAGCGACGTCGGGATAGGCTTCGATCGGCAGATTGTGGAACGAAATGATTCCCCACACGAACAAGACCAGGGCCAGCCCGAGGACCAGCAACCGATTGCCGAGAGCGAAATCGACGACGCGGCGAATCATCTATTGCTCCACCGTATTCTGCAAGTCGAGAGCGTTGGACACGACCTGATCGCCCGGCTTGATGCCGGAGACGACTTCCTGCTGCTTGTCGGGCAGCATGCTGCCGGTGACGACTTCCAGGCGTTTGAAATGGCCGCTGCCGAGAGGCGTGTAGACCCACTCTCGATCGTGTAAGTGCAGAATTGCGCTGGCCGGAACCGCGGCGTGCGTCTCGGGCTGCTTGCCGTAGAAGGTAGCGCTGGCAAACATTCCGATCTTGATCATGCCCGGGTTCTGCACTTCGATTCGAACTTTGGCAGTGCGGAGATTGGGATCGAGGATGGGCAGGATGTTGCTGATGCGTCCCTTCAAAACTCGTCCGGGATAGGAATTGAGATGGATGTCGGCGGTCTCCCCGACGTGGACCGCGTCGAGATCGTTTTCGTAGACATCGCAGACGATCCACACGTACGAAAGATCGGCGATAGTGAATGGATTTGGGCCCGACAATCCTTGAACACCGGAAGAGTTGGTGACTTGCTGATCGGTAATGACTCCGGAGATGGGCGCCTTGATATCGACGATGCCGGAGGGGTGGTCTTTATCGATGCCGAGCAGATGCAACTGTTGGGTGGCGGCAGTGAGGTCGGCCTGGGCGTCGGCATCGGCTGCCTGGGCTTGTTCGAGAGCGCTCTTGGCGACGGCACCTTTCTCGTAGAGAATTTGCGCGCGCTCCAGTTGGGTGTGAGCGAGGCGCGCATCGTTTTCGGCTTTCAGATACGTCTGGTAAGCGCCAGAGACGTCACTGCTTTGGACGCGGAGCAAGACTTGCCCCTTGGTCACTTCATCGCCGAGCCGGGCTTTCAATTCGATGACGCGGCCGGAAGCCAGAGAGACTGCGGGAACGGCACGGGTGATATCGGGCTGGACAACTCCGGTGACATTGAGAGCGGGGGCAGCTTTGTGCTCGACGGCGGTCGCCAGAGGGAACTGTTCCGGGTGGTCGATCTTGAAGTTGTTGGCGTCGAGATCGGGCTCGACGACGGTTTTCGGCGGAGCCTCGGCTTTCGGGTCGGCCTTGCCACTACTACATCCGCTGGTAACCGCCACCCAGGCGGAGCATAGAAAAAGGCAAAAAGTTCGTGCAGGAAAATGAATTCTCATGGAAGGACCTCGCGCCCTACCGCCTGGTTGAGTTGTGCGGCCGCGTTGAGATAAGAGCCAACCAGATTGACGTAACTCAACTCGACGGTGCGGTATTCGCTCTCGGCGTTCAGAAAATCCAGCAAGGCTGCGCCGCCGTGCTGGTAAGAGAAGAAAACGGTATCTCGGACGCGCACTGCTTGCGCGAGATATTGGCGCTTATAGGGCTTCAACAGTTCGATGTTGCTGGCCAGACTGACGTAGGCGGAATCGACATCGCTGTAAACCTGGGTCTCGGTACCTTGGCGCAGCTTCTCGTTGCGTGCGATGTCGATTTTCGTGCGCAGCTTCTCGCCCTGGTTAGTGTCGAAAATGCGAAGCGGAATGCTGACGCTGGCTCCCAGGGTGTTCAGCGCGTCGGGATTGTTGAACGAGCCATTGTGGGTGAACCAGACGCTGATGGTGGGATCAGTGGAACCGTCAGCCTCCGCGAGTTTGTAGCTGGTTTCCGCCTGCTTTACGGAGAGGACGGCAGCCCGGAGATCGGGACGAGCATCGATGGCATCTTTGCGGTAGTCGTCGAGTGAAGCCAAGTCCTGGCTGAAATCGAAGGGGCCGTCGAGATCGAAGCTGTCCACCGGCCGGCGATCGTTGAGCATCGCCAGCAAGTTAATCTTGTTGGTGCGGAGGTTCACCAGTGCGGTTTGCAGGTCCGACTCATATTGGAGTCTCTGCAATTCAAGGCGGTCGAGGTCGATGCGGGCGATGTCGCCGGCCTCGAAACGGTCGCGGCTGACTTTGAGAATCTTGTCGTAGTACTCGAGATTGTCTTGCGCGAGGCGAAGGACAGCCTTGGCCTGAAGGACGCCAACGAAAGCGGAGCGCAGATTGAAGAGCAGGGTGCGCTCGGAATCGGACTGCTGAGCGATCCCGACCGCGGTGCCTTCCTTGGCGACTTCGAAGCGAAGATTGCGTTTATTCCTGCGCTCGAATAAGTAGCTGATGCTGGGAGAGATGAAGGTACCCGCAAAGGGCTGCCATACGCCTCGGCTGGGAGCGATCTGGGTACCGTCGGCAGAGAGGGCGAAATCCGGATTGGGGCGCAGGTGAGCGGTGATTTCCTGGGCCTTCAGTTCGTCGATGTTGAGCTTGCTCGCCAGCAGCGTCGTGTTGTTCAGCTCGAAGTTTTCCTTCACCTGGTCCCACGTCCAGACCTGAGCCGCGGACGCTGGTGCGGCCTGGGGCGGGGATTGGGCGGAGAGCCTCGCGGTCTCGAACGCCACCAGCGCGATGAGTAATGTCAAACGCATAAGAAATCGATCCCGTACGAACTTGGGCACCATGAGGGAAAGGCGTCAGCCTAAGAAAGAGGGCTGGGTCGGCGATATTGCGCCGACAAGCACTACTATCTCGTTTCCCGCATAAGAGTTGTGTAAAGAAGAGTGAAGATCGCCACCGTTCTTTTTCTGGAACGGATCAGCGATCCGAACAAAGTCACCCTGGGAAACAGGCGGGGGGAGCTCGACCCATCTGCCGGATTGGAGGAGTCGCGGGCAGGGAGGGCAAGACGGTTGGCAGAATCTGCCAGCCTTGATCTTGCGCCACGAAGGAAGTCACATTACGCTGCAGCGCGGGCTGCGCTTGCCATTTCCAAGTGGAAGGCTTTTCGCCGCTACTTTGACGAGCACTGCGCTTGCTGGCGGGCGATTCTTCCATTTCCGCCCGCATAGCACGGAGGTCATCGGTGGCCGAAATTACGGGGAACAGGATGACCAGCATGCAACCCAAGGCCAGCAGACATTGGAGAGATGTGCATCTGCGGCGGGAGGATGCAATTTTGGAGTTGCGCCACAGCCAATAGGCCGGCAACGCCAGCAGCAGCCATACGAGATTGAGCAGCAATTCCATGCAAAGCGGACGAAGTAATCGCGAGCCTATGACAGCTCACCTTTTGGAAAACCACCCAGATGATTTAGTTTTTCAGAAAGACTGAACCCAAGTCAACGTGACTACCGTGTTTGCCCGCAAGATAGTCCTGGCCGAACATTCCTATACCGGAGCTGGAAAAGTGTGGGAGAGTAAAGGAACCGGGGTTGGGGAGCGTAGCGCGAGCCGGAATCTTTCCTGAGGTCTGAGATGAAGAGGTTCAAACGGATGGTCCGGTTTGGCGCACCGATTTTGCTATTGCTGTTCGTTGCAGTGACGGAGTGCCAGCTCAATGTGGTCCAGGCCGCCGGATTTCAGGCGACCGGCCCGACGGACAAACAAACGCCCGGTCCGGCGGCCAGTGACGAAGAGCACCCGCTGGTCATCGAGAATGAGCCGGATTTGCCGGATACCTTCCCTCATGCGCCTTACGAGCTTCGGTTTCACGCCCACGGAGGGGTGCCCGTATTCCATTGGCGGGTAGAAAAAGGAGCGCTGCCGGCTGGGTTGAAGCTTGAGGACGATGGCTTGCTTCATGGGCAAGCGGAGCGAACGGGGGAGTTTCAGTTCACGGTGGCGGTCCGGGATGGCAGCGAACATCGAGGAGTGCAGAGGGAATTTCTACTGCGGGTGCGTTCGGCGTTGATGCTGAACTGGAAGAACCCGGCGCGGGTGAACGGGAACCGGATCGAGGGCAGCGCTGAGGTGTCGAATACCACGCCGGACGATATCGATTTGACGTTTGTGGTGATGGCCGTGCCTCCGAATGGGAGAGCTACAGCGATCGGATATCAGCACTTCCTGCTGCGGCGCGGCACGGTGTCGAAGGAGTTGCCTTTTGGCGAGACCTTACCCCATGGGGGCTATGTCATCCACGTAGATGCGGTGGGGGAAGTGGCGGCAAAGAATGTGATTTACCGGGACCGATTGCAGACGCAGTCCCAGCTGCAAGTGACGGTGGGGCCCTGAGGCGGAATCGCTGCCTCGAAGGCAGTCCGAATCTTCAAGGGCGAGCCGCTTCGACTGGCTGAAAGCAGGCTCTTTAGGGAAAGGCCGCCGCGACGTTACCCTCCTCAAAGTTGAAGTAATCACACAAACGAGTGATGCAGATCACACACCGTCGTGAGGGAAATAACCCAAAAGCCCTCCGCAGCAACTGGTCCAGGAAAGTCCCGGGCTCTGGTCAGTCCAGCTAGTCCTTTGTTTTCTGCGAGATAAACCTGGATGTCTGCAGCGGGCGGTTAACCGCGGAGTGGCGAGCGGCGTGCCATTACCCAATGCGGGTAAGGCAACAAGCCGGAGGGGTTCCGGTACGACCTTCCCCGAGGAGGTTTCCAATGCGGGCTCCTTACGGTCTGAACATTCTTGATAACTGCTTAACTTGTCCAGTTCGCGGTGAACACCTATTCTGCAATCTTTCGCCCCAAGCGGGGCAGAGGCTGAACGAGATCAAGTCGACGGCTATTTATCCCAAGGGGGCGATGCTTTTTATTGAAGGGCAACAACCGCGGGGAGTGTTCGTGCTTTGCGCTGGGAAGGTGAAGCTGTCGACCTCGTCCCGAGAAGGAAAAACGATCATAACCAAGATCTCGGACTCGGGAGACATTCTTGGACTCAACGCCGTGGTTTCCAACCGGCCATACGAGGTGACGGCGGAAATGATGGAGCCGGGGCAGGCGAACTTCATTCCTCGCGATTCATTTTTGCACCTGCTGAAAGAGTTTCCGGAAGTCGCCGTGCGGGTGGCGCAACAATTGAGCCGCAACTACTACACCGCGTACGAAGAGATTCGCACGCTGGGACTGGCCGCTTCGCCGTCGGAGAAATTCGCGAAGCTGCTGCTTTCCTGGTCGACGAAGAGTACGCAGGATGACGGATCGTCGCAGGTCAAGATGACGCTGACGCATGAGGAGATCGCCGAGATTATCGGAACGACGCGGGAGACGGTGAGCCGGCTGTTCTCCGAGTTCAAGAAGAAGCAGTTGATGCAGTTGAAGGGAGCGACGCTGGTGATCCGCAGCCGCGTGGCGCTGGAACGGATTGTGCAGTCGTAAGGGCGCGGAGAGGCGCAGGTAAGAGGAATACCGACTTTTTCGACGGTAGTGTGTAACCGTTTCAGCGCCTGCGCTTATGCCGTCTTTACAGGACGCCGCCAGTTTGGATCGCGAGATCGTTCAGCGCCATTTCCAGTTTCGTGATGGCCGCACCGATTTCTGGATGTTCTCCGATTTTCTGTTGCAGTGCCTTTAGAATCTGGTGAGCACTCTTGATGTGGGCCTCTGCCTTAGCCGGATTTGCTTCGGGATTACGTTCGTTCTGCGTTTCCATGGCCACTCGCTCCTCTGCCTGTCATTCACGATTGCGTCTCTGATCATTCTACGCATCCGGCGGTTTTGGGGCATGGGCCCGGCAGGGTTCGCTCACGACCGGGGCAGTGAGTAAAATGGGGATTTAGCGACAGCTAGCGGGTGTTGACTCCGGCGTTTAGGCCGATTCGAATGTCAACTGACAAAAAGTAAGCTAAACCTCTCTGAAAAAGACAGCGGTATCTTTTTGCCAGCCGAGAAATCAATTAACGCTGAAACCGCTGTTTGCGAATTGGGCCATTGCCGCAAACGTGCCAACTGATATGCACGCTTGCTGATGCGTCCGACAACTCGGTGTGACTGTTTGGATACCGTCAATGGCTGTGACGGTGGATTGCTGCACTTGTAATCCGCATGATACTTCGTGCCGTCTATGCTGCGGAGCAGCCCGTAGGCGAACAAACTCTGGCCGTCAAAGTCAAACTCATGAATGAAGTAGTCGCCGGGGAAAAGCCCCGTCATGGCATGAAATTCATTTTGTGGCGTGGTGTCCATATCGGCCTAACGCAGGAAGCGAGCCACCGCCGACTCACGCTGGCATATATGCGGTAGGCGGGCACTTGATTGTGCCCCCCCTTGGCCAGGAAAACAAGTGTGGAAAAGCCTCTGAGTCAGTTATCGTAACCAGGGCATTGCGCTCAAGATGCGATGTCGAACTGTGGCTTTGTTCTGCAGCGTCGGTCTGCGCGTCCGGTTCATGTGCTCAGTTTGTCTTGGCCACCGTTAGCACAATGACGCGATCGGTCTCGTCTTTCCCTTGGGCCGGAATTTTGAGAACAACGCCATCGGCGCTCTGCGTGAAGTCGATCGATCGATGGTCGAGTAGCGTATGCGCCGTAACGATCTTGCTTGGGATCCCAGGAAGCGCGAGCAGCGGGGCGGCCCAGTTCAGCACGTGGACGTAGACTTTGTCGTCTTTCTGCGTGGTCACGCCCCAATCCTCGGGCGCTATTGGGCCACCGCGCGTTCGGTAGACTGAATCCCCATAGGTTGCGAGCCAGGTGCCGACAGCGCGCAGGCGCGTCGCGAACTGCGGATCGATCTCGCCGTTCGGGTAGGGTCCGATATTCATCAGCAGATTGGAATTGTTGCCGGCGGCGCGAACCAGACGGCGCTCGACTTCGGCTGCGCTTTTGTACTTGCTGTCGCCGATATTGAATCCCCAGTTGTCGTTGAGCGTGTCGGAACTTTCCAGGGGAAGCTGGGTGCTGATGAAGGTGGTGTTGAATCCGGCGGAATTCTGGCCGGGCAGATCGCGTTCAAAGGTCTGCACGTCCTCGCCGGGACGCGGCGTCTGATGATGGTTTGGAATGATCAGCGCCGCGGGCTGGAGTTTGTGAATCAGCGCGTAGGTTTTGTCGAGATGCCAGTCGGCATCGGGCTTGTCCCACATGCCGTCGAACCAGATGCCGCCGATGGGGCCGTAGTTGGTGAGCAACTCGGTGAGCTGACCGTCCATGTAGCTGTCGAGATAGGCGTTGAAATCGCCGTGGTCGGGACGGCCGTTGTCCCAATTCGTGGCGCCGCGCGGATAGTAATCAGGATTGTGCCAATCCAGCTGCGAATAATAGAAGAAGAGCTTGATGCCCTGGCGGTGACATTCGTCGGCCAGCATTTTAAGAGGATCTTTCTTATAGGGCGTGCGAGCGACGATGTTCCAGTCCGAAACTTTCGAGTCGAACATGGCGAAGCCGTCATGATGGCGGGAGGTGATAGTGATGTATTTCATCCCGGCGGCTTTGGCCAGCGACACCCAAGTCGCGGCGTCGAACTTCTCGGGATCGAAGAAGGAAGGCAGGCGATTGTATTCGTCGACGGTGAGCTTGCGGTTGTGGAAGACCCATTCGCCATCGCCAAGGACACTGTAGACGCCCCAGTGAATGAACATGCCGAACTTCATGTCCTGAAATTCGCGGCGGGCCTGAAGATTCTCAGGGGTGGGGTGGTAGTCGGACTGGGCGAGCGCAGGGGCGGCGAAGATGCCGCAGATGAGGGCTGCAAAGAGCGCCCAGGTTGCCATGGCGGACTGATGCGCGGATTTTTTCATGGTTCGTGTTCTCGACAAGAATGTGACTGGCGATTTTACGCCAGATGAGTCACAGGCTGTAGTTTCGGAGTGGGGCTTCGCCCAACGAAAGCCGAGGGCGGCTGTTCCCACATCAAACCTTCCCAACATTGCACGCCTATCTGGTGGCTGTCGTCGTTTGGTTGAGGGGCACTCCTAAGGTGCCGGCAGTGTTCGCCTTCAGATCGTAAATGCCGGTGCGCAGGAATGCGTATCCTTTGGGCACGTCGATCTCTTTGTGAATTTGCAAACCACCTTTCAGAACAGCCGCTATTTCATTCGGCTTGAACAGGAGATCCCCTTGAGTGACGACGAGATTCAGCGGCTTACCCTCGCGATCGTAGGCGGCAAGCGCGAGTTCGATCTTGCCCTGAACTGCCTTGTCAGCGCGGGTCTCAAGCTTGAGATCGCGGATGGAGATCGCGAAGTCTACCCCGTAGCGGGTGAATGGTCCTTTCATGTCAGGATTGCTGCCGACAGGCGCGGCATCGGGCGCAGGCTGAGGGCTAGAGGGCTGCACCAGCACCTTATAAAGAATCTGTGTGTAGTCCGGCATGTTGCGGGCTACCAGCGCAACCAGTGGATCGGACTCAGGCTTCTGCCCGAGGGCCAAGGCGGCATTCAGATCATCGGCGTAATAGCCGCGACGGTAGGCCAGGTTTACCTTGCCAGAAATCAGCTTCACCTGGATGTGCCGGTATTTTCCGTCCGTGGCTGCATTGGTCGGGACGTAGGTAAGCGTGTAGTAGCGGCTGCCATTGTTGACCACGCGGGTAAGGGCGTCGCCAAGGTTGTTCGTGTTGTAGAAGGCTTTTCCGCCGGTATCCTCGGCGAGTTCATCCATCGCCTGATGATTTAAATCGCGGGTCGCGTCGCCGGTTTGCATTTGCTTGACCTGATCGCGAATAGCGAGCGAAGGGCGCTTTCCGCCAATTTCCTTGGCATTGGCCTCGTAAACCTTATCGGCAGCAAGTCCCTCGGCAGCGACCGGATAGATTGCGATCTCACTGGCCGTGAGCAGATCGGTCGTCTTGCGAATCTCATCCTGAAAGCTGGCGGCGATATTGAAAGGATCGGGCAGGTCCATATCGGGGAAGATGCCCGTAGGGAAGGATCCCGAAAACCAGATCACATTCTTGCGCCCGGGAACACCGCCCAGATAGCGGGCCATTTGCTGCATCGCATCCAATGTGATGCCGATGCGTTGCATGGTTTGAAAGGCGGCTGTGTCCGCCATGAACTGCTTGGCCGCCAGAACGGGGTTGACGGCCGCTTCGGCGAGCGTCTTGGGCGGAGGTCCCTGCTCCTCCTGCTCCATGAATTCGATGTGGTGCTCGTTGGCTTCATTCTCGGCGTCAGAGGCGAGCAGCGGAGACTGCGTGATGAGGTTGCTGTTGACTGCAGCCAGCAACTCTGATGAATCGGTGGTGATGGCCTGCAGCATGCGAAGCCGCGACGCCAGAGTAAAGACCGCGACCCGCGTGCCGGGCGGTATGGTCTTCAGGTACTTCAGCATCTGGGAGCGCACATAGGTTTGATCGCGCGCCGGCGTGTTCAGAGCGTCGAGGAGCAGAATGTTGACCGAATCTGCCGATTGAGTGAGCGGAAAGTTGGTGTAGACGTGGGGCGGCAAGGGCGGCAGAGTGATCTGCGTCATAGGCACCCCGCGATGCTCTTCAAAGGTGGAAAGGGTCTGCCGCTTGCCATCTTCCGAGACTTCAAAGTCGTCCTTCTTCAGCCCGGGGACCGGTTCACCTTTGTTATTGGTGACGACCACGTCGACAAGAACCAGACGGGCTTTGGCTTTCAGTGTCGGAACGGAATTGGCTTGGGGCGTCTGCGCCCGGGAGGATCCTGCCATCGAGATGCAAAGCACCAAGAAAAGAGCACGGCAACGGAGGGGCATACTGCAACTCCTTGGGCTGACAACGTTATCACAGGAAGGACACGTGGAGACGACAAACCGTCGGATAGAATGTTCCGGCCGACACAGGCGAATGGGAGGAACTGACAACCATGACCGGGGCTGGTTTGGTACGACTTGCAAGTCGCTATTCGGTGGACGAGACAGTGCAGAAGCTGCAGGCGGCATTCCTTGGAAAAGGAATGCAGGTATTTGCCGTGATCGATCATAGCGGCGAGGCGGCAAAAGTCGGGCTCACGATGCCAGCGACGAAGGTCGTCATCTTTGGAAGTCCGAAGGGCGGGACGCCGCTGATGGTGGCAGCACCGAGCCTGGCCATTGATCTGCCATTGAAGGCGCTTGTGGCGGAGGACGCCGCAGGAAAGGTATGGGTGACGTATAACGATCCCGAATACCTGCGGCAGAGGCATGGCGTGCCGGCGGAACTGATCAAGAATCTTGCCGGGGCCGGGGTGGTGATCGCGCAGGCTGTGGAATAATGCAGGCGGCGTCGGAACTGGCGGATCGGAGCTGATATGACCGAAGCGAGAGAATCCAGTGCGAATCAGGCGCGCGATCATCTCGCGAATGAACGCACGTTCCTGGCGTGGGTACGGACGGGGGCTGCCATTGTCGTGTTCGGGTTCGCCATTGGACGGTTCTCGATTGCAATGCGGCAGTTGACGGCGTTGCAGGGACACCCGGTGCATACCGTCGGGTTTTCTGTCTGGTTGGGAGCGAGTTCGATTGTGGCTGGTGTCGTGCTCGTCGTTGCGGGATTGCTACGGTATCGCAGGACGCGGATGCAGTTGGAACTGGGCAAGTTCGAGCCAGCGGGATTCGTGTTGGATCTGGTAACGATCCTGATCGTGCTGTTCGGCGTAGCATTAGCAGGTTATTTGATTTACATCGAGAAGAGCTTGGGATAGTAAATCCCTCGCTTGGCTCGGGGGACGGACGAATGCGTCCGTCCCCACACAAGAAATTATGGCGAACGATCAGGAAAAAGAGGCGGCAGCGCGAGCTAGTTTGCAGTTCGTGAAAGACGGGCAGGTCGTGGGACTCGGGACCGGTTCGACGGCAGCTTATTTTATAAAGCTCCTTGGCGAAAAAGTCCGGAACGGGTTGCGAATCCGGGGGATTCCTACATCGGAGCGGTCACAGGAACTGGCGATGAGTTTGGGGATTCCGCTAACCACACTGGATGAGTGCCAGGAGATTGCGGTGACCGTGGATGGGGCGGATGAAGTCGATCCGAAGCTGCGCCTGATCAAAGGCGGCGGCGGGGCTCTGCTGCGGGAAAAAATTGTGGCGTCAGCTACAAAGCAGTTGGTGATTGTGGCCGATGCGAGCAAGCAAGTGCCGGTACTTGGGAAAATTTCCGTTGCCGGTGGAAGTGATCAAGTTCGCGCAGGCTCTGGTAGCGAAGCGGATCGCGGCGATGGGAGCCGAGGTCAGGCTTAGAACCAATCAGGATGGCACACCGTATGCAACGGATGAGAATAATCATATTCTGGACTGCCGGTTCGGCGAGATTCGGGATGCGGATGCTCTGGGGCTCGAATTGAGCCAGATGCCGGGAATTGTGGAGCACGGATTGTTTCTCGGGATGGCAAGCGTGGTGCTGTTTGCGCGAGGGAGCGAGATCGTGGAGTTGCGACGGTAGTAACGGGCTGATCGGGGAAGCCGGGCTTGCGCGCGGCGGACAGCCGAGGGCGGCTGTCCCCAATTAATTCAACGCTCCACATAAAGTTAAGCAATGGGCGCACAGATGCAGGGATGGAGCGGGCCGTCGCGGAGGAGCGTGCAGCGGTTTCCCATGCAATCGCCCGTGGACGTCGCAGTGCTGCGATCGGGAATTCCTGATTTTGTTCCTGGGCGTTCGGTGAACGTGTGCGAGCGTGGGATGGCAGCCATTTTTGCCGGAGAGCTGGTCGCCGGAGAAACCGTGGGAGTCGAAGTGCGGCTGTCGGAGGCGTCCGAACCGCTGCGCACGCGCGCGTTGGTGCGATACCAGGACAGATTGCAGTCTGGCCTCGAGTTTGTGTCGCTGTCGGCGGCGCAACGGCAGGCGATTCGAGAGTGGGTGAAAGAGGCTAAGGCCGACAGCGAGCTAAGCGCGACTCCAGTGGCGAGCGAAACTGCGTCGAAAGAGGAATCTGAGCCGGAAGAAAAATCGAATTCCGGCGGTGGCGGAGAGGGCAAGCCGAGAAAAAAACGGCGAGGATGGCTGGCTTCATTTCTGTTGATTGCGATAGCGTCTGGAGTTGCCGGGTGGTGGCGATGGAATCGGGCCTGGGAACAGTTGGAGACCGGGCTAAAAATAAAGCTTGTTCCCTCCGAAAAGCCACAGGCGCAGGTTCCGGCGGAAGTGATGCAGAAACTGCTGGTACACCGGGTCGAACCGGAGTATCCGGCGGAGGCGCGCAAGGATCACCTGCAGGGAATTATTGCCCTGGACATTGTTGTGGCGAAAGATGGGTCCGTGGTCAAAGTGCACGCCCTGAACGGGCCGGATATTCTGGCTCAGGCTGCGATGGAAGCGCTGCGCTGGTGGAAGTTTGAACCTTACCGGGTCAATGGGGAGCCGGCGATTGTGGAAACCACGGTCGCGGTGGAATTCAAACCATAATCACGGCGCGCGAATCCAGTGGCGTGGCTGAGTATGGCACTTTCTTCGATCGGGGCGGACGAATGAGTCCGCCTCTACCTCTTTGGTGCGAGCAGCAGGCGCCAGCCCAGTTCTCTATAGAACAAGCGAGGTCAGTGCTTCTTTTTCCGCAAGGCGTGCAGAACCGCGACGCCACTGATCCCGAAAGAGATGACGGCCCCAAGCGCTGCGACCAGCATCCAGCCGGCACTGAGATGAAGGACATCCGCGAAAACGGCGGTGATGGCGAATAAGAGTCCAAGAACATTGAGCCACAATGGAGCGTGGACGGGGTTAACGAGATCTTTCCGCAGACGGAGTTGCAGTAAAAGAGCGGCCAATCCGATGGCGGCCACCACCACCATGGCCAATGGACTGGAGAATGCTGGCCGGCTGGTGTAGATCACGACCACTGCCAACGCGATCAAAAGCAGTCCAGCGGCGACCAGGCTCCAGCCACGAGGCTTGGGCGCAGGAGTGGGAGCCGGGTTGGAAATGGCGTCGGGCAAGGTTCCGATCCAAAGTTATACAGGGCAACGCCACCCTTTTCAAATAAGGCGGGCAGTTGGATCTCTACTTCTTTTCCAGGTTTCGGATGGCCAAAGATTCTGCAGTGCGCAGCGCGTCGTCTGCTTTCACGCTGATATCCGGGACGACGCCCGTTCCTTCCCAGTCACCATGGGAGATGGGATTGATCGGCCGGGTATCGGGAACGCCGATGGTGAAGTGCTCATCGATGCGATGGCGACGCACCATGTGGGCCGCACCCGCACTGGTTTCGCCTACGAGCGTAGCGCGCTTAAGAAGTTTGAGGTCGTAGGCGAATTCTTCCGCTCCCGAGAAAGTTGAGGACGAGATCAGTACATAGGCAGGTTTGTTCGCCAATTTATTCCCGAGAACCGGCGAAAGAGTCCAGGACTGCAGCGTCGAATCGCCCGAGCGGTTGTACAAATCGTCCAGATGGGTCGGGTGCTCGAATAGATAGCTGGCCATGAGGGTGACCATGCTGGGAGAGCCGCCGCGATTGTCGCGCAAATCGAAGATGATTGCATCTGCCTGATTCAGGGATGTCATTGCGGCGGCAGCAGTGGTTTGGCAAATGGTTGGGTCGGGGAACGAATTGAATTTCACGTACCCAATGTTTTGCCGGAGAATAGCGACCTTCTCAAAAGTGCAATTGGCGCGCTGCATCTCCTTGCGGTAACGGGCAAGCTCCTCAGGAGAGGAGCCGAGATTCTGTTCAGAGGAGCCGATCGCGTTATAGCTCACCATCAGGTGCTGATCATGACTAACGTTGCGCATTTGCGTGGTCAGGAGACTGGCGAAGTCGTCGCCGTCGCTCACGTTATCGTCTTCGCCGTTGGCCTGATGGGCTTCGAGTGCTGTGGCCATCTTATCGGCGTCGTCGGGATAAACGTAGTAGTGCTTCAAATTCGCGGACGCCCCGGCGACCACGCGTCTTCGTTCCGCGGCATCCAGAGTGACATTCTCGGTCAGCGTGGGTGCTGTCTGCGCCCGCTGCGGCAATTTGTTGTTGGGGTATGACCGGTGTGTCTGAGGTCACTTCAGAAATCGACTTCATTTTCCGTGATGGCTGATCCATGCTGCGTGGATCACTGTTGGCTTGAGGAGCCGAGGTCGGATGAGGCTTCGACACTGCTGTAGTGGACGGGGGGGCGGGGGGAGGCTCAGCTTCAACGGCCGATTGGGCCGGTTGTACTGACGGCTGGCTCCAAGATGCGCCGCTGCTTGGAGCGGGTGGCACCCATTCCGACCGCTCGAACTGAACTTCGGGAATACTGACGTGCAGAACCCGGATCCAGCTATACCGGATCGCGAAACAGGTAAGACAAAAGACAGCGATCGACAGGACGAGTCCCTGGAACACGGCCGTGGAGCGGGGACGAAAGGGATCGAGGGATTGAAACGAAGGCACGCCATCGGCGATGACTTCTGCGGGCTGCGGGTTGGATTGCCAGAATTCCGGCCGCAAGGTCCACTGCCGCAGCAGCGAGAGCAAACCGTCGAGCAGCAGGCGGTAGCGGTCCCGGTTACGCGGGGAGGCGTCGAAGATCGCGAGGATCTCGTCCCCGAAGCGGCGTCGGAACGCGGGAGGATGCGCCAGCAGAACCCAGCGGTATAGAGGTCGAAGCATCAGGCCCTCCTTGGTCGCGCAATGGGAGACTTGACGAGCTGGAGCCGGATCCGAGCCTCGCGCACCACGTCGGCCAGGCGTTCCGTCTCTGCTGCTAGAACTCCGCGACCGAGCGAGGAAAGACGGTAATAGCGGCGTCGTGGATCATCGTCCCCAGGACGGTGACCGAGTTCATCCACAAGATTCTGTTGAATCAACTTCTGAAGATTATCGTAGAGCGTACCGGGACCCAGCTTGTAGGTGCCCTCTGACTGGCGTGCGACGTCTTGCATGATGGCGTAGCCGTGCAGATCGTCAGCGGCAAGGGACAGCAAGATGTGCAGGGTTGCAGGAGACAAGGGCAGGAAAGAGGTGATGGGATCCTTCATAAGTCGGTATCCGGTATATCGGACTCCGAGTCATAAGTCAAGGCGAATTGCTGCCCTCATGGGTTGGGTAGAAGGGTTGCTGTCCCCGCCAGCCATTCCGCCTGGCGGGGTTCTCCGTTGTTCAAGGCGTAGAGCACGAGTTCGACGCGGGTCGAGATGCCGAGTTTCTCGAAAATGTGAAATAGATATTTCTTGACCGTGTGCTCGCTGAGGTTGAGCTCACGGGCGATCTGCCGGTTGCCGAGTCCTTCGGCAACCAGGGCGACGACCTGCTCCTCACGAGGCGTTAGCAGCCGGGTTCCGCTGGAATTGAGTACGCGGAGCGATGGAACTTCGGAGACCAAATCCATTACATAGTTGAGTTGCTGGGTATTCGCCCAAATCTGCCCGACAGCGACGCGAAGCAAACACTTACACAAGAGGCGAAGATTGGCATCGGAAATGGAAAAGATGCCGCGAGCTCCGGAGCGGAAGGCGCCGACGACCAGTTCCCGGTCGCAAGCGTCAACCAGGAGAACTTTTGCGATTCCGGGATACGAGAGATGAAAATGGCGGAGAGTCATGACGGTCTCCGAGATGCTTGCGGAGACATTCATCGACAAAAGGGCCACATGGGGGAGCTTTGAAGCGACAGCCTCAAGGATGGAGGCGGTGTCCATTTCGCAGGCGGCAATGTCGAATTCCACGTGGCGACGTAGAGCTCTGATCAATAGCTGGGCCTGCATGCGATTCGAGTCTGCAACAAGCACGGTGACGGCAGTGGCGGCGGATGCATTCATGCAACAGGTCTCCCTGACAAATGTGAGAGAGAAGATGCGGCGATTGTAGGGAGACAAAGTGGGATCTCACAAGGAAACTCGTCACAAAATCCGGGTTCGTCTTCCAAATTGGGAATTGAAATCCTGTGGAGCAGAAAAGTTATGGTTTGAGGAAGTAGCTGTGGAAAATCAGGATGCATGGTGTGATTGCGGCGCCAGTTCCAATGCGGACGAGACGAGAAGGGAAACGAGGAACCATCGTGAACACAGCATGAATCGAGGATTGCATTGCTCAGGGGAACGATATCTGATTGCTCAGTGCGCGCCAATCTTGTGACATGGCAAACGTGCAAGTCCACTTTTGTGGGTGCTACTGCTAAGGGCGCGTCCCTCCGGTGAGTTCCGATCCCCACTCGCCGAAAAATCCCGACAAAGAGGTTGATCCTCTACGTTTTCCTCGCAGGAGAGGATTTCTTCCCGAATCCGGCAAGCTTTCCACTTTAGTGGATGGGACTTCTCATGTCTTGTTGGCTGGGCGCAATCGGCTTAACTTGCGCAAGTAGAGGGTCACGAAAGAGAGTGACACTTAGGCAAACGACAGCCACAGACAAATGAGACGACTCACAAATTTCGTCCACTGTTTCGCAATCGCGCTGCTGGTTTTCGGATGTCGCTCGGCCGTGCTCGCTCAGGACGAGAAGAAAGACCTGGGCAGAGGAAAGCAGGTTTTCCCTTCCGGCTTGACCGGAGTTGGAGAGGGAGACAGGAGTTCAACGGCCGCAAAACCCGGAGGAGCGGATGGACTGGGAAACCCCATACTCGGAGGGGAGCGCCGTCCGCTCTACCGGTTACGACCCAGTGATGTGGTGGAGGTGACGTTCACCGTGGCACCGGAATTCAATCAGACTCTGACCGTACAGCCGGACGGCTACGTCATGCTGAAAGATGCCGGGCTGGTGGAGGCGCAGGGGCTGAACGTGCAGGAGTTCAGCGAGGCGGTTCAGAACGCGTACAAGGGATATCTGCACGATCCGCAAGCGGCTGTAGCTCTGAAGGAATTCGAACGGCCGTATTTCATTGTAGGCGGAGAAGTCGGAAAGCCAGGTAAGTACGAGTTGCGCTCGGATACGACGGTGGCGGAGGCGGTGCAAATTGCCGGAGGGCTGACGCCGCAGTCAAAACATTCGCAGGTCGTGTTATTTCGCCGCGTGAATGACGATTTGATGGAAACGAGGTTGCTCAACTTAAAGAAGATGCTGAAACAGACCAGCTTGCGAGAAGATGCACACCTTCGGCCGGGCGACATGGTGTTTGTTCCACAGAACACGATTTCGAAGATGGGTCGCTTCCTCAGCCGGCCTTCCGTCAGCATGTATATGAACTCTACCCAATTTTAGGCAAGGATGTCCCCCACTCGCGTGTCAGACGACGACCCAATTCGCGGACGGATTCAGGCGCCTACGCCCACTATGCGGGAATTGGCCATGGTGCTGTTCCGCCAGCGAAGGGTCTTCGTCTGCGTCTCGGGACTGACGTTGGCAGTGGCGGTCCTCTATGCGATCGCGGGAACGACGTATCAGGCGAACATGAAAGTCCTGGTGCGGCGCGGGCGGGCCGATGCCCCGATGAGCGCGGGAGAAAATGCTCCGCTGGACCTGACGCGAATGGCGGTCACCGAGGAGGAACTGAATTCGGAAGTGGAGCTGCTGCGGGACGACGAGGTATTAAGAACGGTGGTGCAAACCACCGGGGCGGGAGGACGGGACTGGTTCCATTTCCTGCGCCTCAACGAGGGGCAACCAGAACGAGTGGAGCGCGCTGCGCGGCGGCTGGCCAGAAAGCTGAAGGTCGAGCCGGTGAAGAAGACGAATCTGATTGCGATCAGCTATGCGGCGGCAGATCCACAGGTGGCGGCCAGAGTGTTGCAGTCCCTCGCAAGTGTGTACCTGGAGAAACATGTGGCCGTTCATCGTCCAAGCGGAGAGTCGCATTTTTTTGAGCAGCAGCGGGCAGAATCCCGGCAGCAACTGGAACAAGCGGAGCAAAAGCTACTGCGATTCGCATCCGGCCATCGAGTGGTAGCAGCGGCACAGCAGCGCGATCTTGCGCTGCAGAGGCTGAGCGAGTTGGAGGCGAACCACCGGCAGACTCGAATCGAACTAGCTGAAACTCACCAGCGCGTAGGAGTGCTGGAAAGACAATTGACGAAGCTGCCCGAGCGGACGACTACACAAGTTCGTACGGCAGATAATCCGGAGTTGCTGAAGGCGCTGAAATCGAGCCTGCTGGACCTCCAACTGAAGCGGACCCAGCTTCTGACGAAGTTCGAGCCCAATCACCGTCTGGTCGCAGAGGTCGATCAACAGATTGCCCAGGCGCAGACGGCGATTGTCGCAGAGAGCTTGTCGCCGGTACGCGATGAAACGACCGACAAGAATGCAAACTACGAGTGGGCGAAGTCGGAGTTGCAGCGGACCGAAGTGCAGGAGAAGACATTGTTGGCGCGCGAGGCAGCCAGCAGCGCCGAAGAAGCAGAGTGTCGCGCGATCGCTGAGAAGCTGGGTGCGGATGCCGTTGCGCAAGACGATCTGCTCAGCAACGAGAAGGAGGCCGAGGAAAGCTACCTGTTGTATGTGAAGAAAGAAGAAGAGGCACGGATGAACGATGCCCTCGACGATCGGGGCATCGTCAATGTGGCGATTGCAGAGCAGCCCGTGGCTCCGGCCCTTCCGGTCTGGTCAGCGTGGATGGTATTGGCAATCGGATTCGCTGGGGCCGGGGCAGCAGGTACGGCAGCGGCGTTCGGGGCGGACTATCTGGACCCGGCATTCCGCGACCCGGACGATGTTCTGGCATATCTGAAAGCTCCTGTGTTGGCATCGCTGCCAAGGTCTTCATGGGGAAAGCTGTCGGCATGAGAGAAGGACTCATCAACGCGGGATTTTTAGGTGCCCCGGTGATAAGCGATAGGGGGCGGGAGCGAGTCTTACCGCAAGGTAGAACTCTCCGGCACGGGGACGGCTGGGATCCGGAAAGATTTGCGCGGGAGCAGATTCGCAGTCTCGTGCGGAGGGTGTTCTCGTCGAATGCGCCAGCTCTGGCGCGCCAAGTCGTGTTCAGCGCAATCGAGGGTGAGACCGATGTGAGCACCATCTGCAGGCGAGCCGGCGAAATACTAGCGATGGAAACCACAGGACAGATCGCGGTGGTCGGCGAAGGCCCACGGTTCAATGGTGAAGAAGACAACCAAGATGAAGAGCCGGGGTCCGCCAAGCCGCTGAGACAGTCCGGCACCCGGTTGCGGGGCAACCTGTGGTTCGTGCCCGTGTGCTGGAGAGAACGCAGCACGGCGTCGCTGCACGCTTTGTTGGGAAAGATCCGGAGCGAGTTCGATTTCTCAATCGTGGAGGGACCGCCAGCGGGAGAATCGAATCAAGCGGCGGCCATGGCTCAGTTCGCGGATGGAATCATTCTCGTATTGTTGGCGCAACGCACCCGTCGAGTAACGGCAGAAAAAATCAAGGAAACATTGGAACAGGCGCAAGCCCGGCTTTTGGGCGCAGTCCTGTGCGAGCGCGAATTTCCCATCCCGAACGCAATTTACCGGCGACTTTAGAAGGTGTGAGCCCTTTCTGGTGGCGGAGGAAGCAGTGCCCGTTGTTTCTGTTAATTCGACCCAAAACCCTCAACCGGCGGAGTGGGCTCGTCTGATACCCGGGGAGATTCCGGAATTTCGCAGGCCCGGAAAGAAGCCGGTTCAGGGAGTAAGGCCGTTTCCATTGGACAAGATCTCAGATAGACCCCAATCTTCGAGGCTCCGGGAAAGCAGTCTTGCGTTCCTGCTGCCAGGGCCGCTACAAACTCGGGCGGCCTGGAAGTGGCTGATATCGGTAGCTGCGGACTTCGCGCTGGTAGCACTCAATTGGCTGCTGATAGGGGCGGCGCTGGTACCGTTGCGGATACTCTTTCCGCATGTGCGAACGTTTGGTTATGCGGCGGGTGTTCCGAGATACCTCCTCGGCATGGCATTCCTTCAGGCGGCGTTGATCACGCTCGTGAGCTATACGGAGGAGCCGAATCCGGCTGACTTCGGTCTGCCCTGCCAAAAGAGCCTTCTCGCCAAGTCTGTGCTCTGGGGGACCGCCGTCCTCTGTTTCGCTTATGGTCTGCAGGGTGCTCCGTGGACTGTATGTGGCCTGTTCTGCGTCGCTGGGGCGCTTCATTTCGGGGTGCTTTGGATCTGGCGCTGGAGGATGCAGCAGCCAGATCGCATCATTCAGCGATACTTCGACGGTCCTCGGAATGTCTTGATTGTGGGCGCGGGGGGAGTGGGACAGCGCGTAGCCGCTTACGTCGCCCAACATCCCGCTGCCGGACGAAAAATCTGTGGCTTTCTCGATGACCACTTGCCGCTCGGGAACGGAGTCATTGGACGGGTCGCAGATCTAGGGCGGATGGCGCGTCAGGAGTTTGTGGATGAAGTGATTCTTGTTGCTCCAAAGGAAAGAGAGTCGACGCAACAGTTGCTGCGTCAGGCACGACGCCTGCGGCTGGACCTGGAGATCGTTCCCGAGCTATTCGGCTGCGAGTCGGCCGGACCTGTGGAGCGTGTCGGGGACCTTCCCGTGATTTGTCTTCATGCCGAGCGATTGCCGGCTGCGGGATTAGTGATGAAACGGCTGTTCGATGCATTAGCTGCGAGTCTGCTGCTGTCGGCATTATTTCCGGTGCTGGCCTTGATTGCTGCCTTGATCAAAATCGATTCGCGCGGCCCGGTTTTCTATTCTGCGCAAAGGGCCGGACGCAAAGGGCGGTTGTTTCGCTGTCACAAGTTTCGGACGATGGTGACAAACGCGGATGAGCTGAAAAATTCTTTGCGCACAAGCAACGAACGGTCGGGGCCGATTTTCAAGATCACGAACGATCCGAGGATCACCCGGATAGGCCATTATCTGCGCCGCTACAGCCTCGACGAACTGCCGCAGTTGTGGAACGTTCTAAAAGGGGAGATGAGTCTGGTGGGGCCGAGGCCGCACCCGTTGGATGATGTCGCCGAATATGAGATCGGGCATCTGGCTCGACTCGATGTGATTCCAGGCATCACAGGGCTATGGCAGGTGACGGCTCGGCGTGATCCTTCTTTTCAGCGCGGCATGGAGTTGGATCGGGAGTACATACGGACCTGGAGTCTGGGCCTGGATTTGCGGATATTGTTCAGGACCTGTCTGGCGGTGGTTCGAGGGAGTGGGGAGTAATGCAGGCTCCCTCGTTGCCAGTCGCGATCCCATGGCGATGGGAGGAGGAGTGTTCTGCTTGGGCCGTGCGGATGATGCTCCGCCCTTTGCAGACATTCGTGACTGTCCCGTCTTTCTTGTTTCTTGCGGCGCTGACCGCGATGCTGCTCCGGCATCCGGACGTGCCATTTTTCGAGATTGATCGCATCGCGTTTGGTTTGCTGGTCTTCGGAGTCGTGGGCCGAGCCATCATCGATCGACAACGGCTCTTCGTTGTGGAACGGGCCACCTGGCCTATGGCGGGTCTGACAATGCTGGCCCTGATCAGCGTTGCCGCGCAACCGTACGACCCCGAAGCATGGAGCCTGCTGGCGTCAAAATTCGTTGTGCCCTTCGCCCTGTTTCATGTGGCCGGACTTGTGTTCTCAGAGGAGGCGCGACTCCGGCAGTTCGAAATATTTGTCCTGGTGATTCTCTCGTACTTGAGTTTTACCGCGATTGCCTTCCTTTGCGGCGCTGACTGGCTGATCTTTCCCCGGTTCATCCTGGATGAAAGTCTCGGATTTCACGCGGACCGCGCTCGCGGGCCGCTGCTGCAGGCGGTGGCTAACGGAGTGTCGCTCAATGTGCTCTGGCTCCTGGCAATGCACTCCTACCGGCGAGGGAGACTGCGTGGACTCAAGGCAAAGATCCTGCTGGCTTCGGTTCCGATCGCCATCCTGGCCACTATGACTCGGGCCGTCTGGTTGTCATTCGCGGGAAGCGCAGTGGCCCTGATCTTTCTCCTCGGTAGCCGGGCTCAGCGGCGCTGTTGCGTAGGATTTGCCCTGGTCGCGGGAGTTCTTCTGGCAGTTTTCATGAGTTCGGAGGGGGCGACGGGAGCAATAGGCGACCGGCTGCAAGAGCAGGGTCCATTGGACTATCGCGCGGCGGTGTATGCGGGAGGCTGGGCGATGTTTCTGGAGCGGCCGTGGACAGGTTGGGGCTTTCACGAGATGCCCGCCGAGTTGCCACGCCATGTCAGCGGATATCGCGAGAAGGTTTTGTATCCGCATAACACGTATCTGGAGTTGCTGGTCGAACATGGAGTTCCGGGGCTGGCCCTTTATCTATGGCTGATGTGGGAGATGTGGCTCTTGGGGCGGGTGCCAATGATTTTGCACGAGAAAGACGGGTTTCTCGATCAACAGTTCCACCGTGTGTGGCCAGTCGTACTGGGAGTCTATTGGGTGAACGCGGCGGTCGTCGTGATGAGTTATCAGTTCGTGAACGGATTGCTTTTCACGTTGGCAGGAATGCTGGCCGCTCAACGGCGCCGCGCGGAGATAGAGGCATGTTGACGGTTGCGTATCTGGCGAACACATTTCCGTCCGCGGTTGAGCCTTACGTGATCGAAGAAATTCAGGAGCTTCGAAGGAGAGGAGTGCGGGTGATCGCGGGGAGCGTGCGGCGGACTCGGATGGAACCCACAGTCGAGATCGCGCCGGGCATCGTACTGCAGCCGCTCCGTCTAATTGTTCTGCTGCGGGCCGTAACGCTCTGCTTGCGACAATGGAAGGCGATGGGGCCGCTGATGGCTCGCGTGCTCGTGGGGGGCCGCGAAGGGCCGCTGCTGCGCGCTAAAGCACTGGTGCACACGTGGCTGGGTGCATGCTACGCCATCATGTTGGCGGGTCGTGGCGTCGAGCACATCCACGTACATCACGGATATTTCGGCTCCTGGATAGGAATGGTTGCTGCGCGGCTGCTGGGCGTGAGTTTCAGCATGACCCTCCACGGATCAGACTTGCTCCTGCATGGCACGTATCTCGACGTGAAACTTGAGAGTTGTGCGTTTTGTGTGACAGTCTCGGAATATAACCGCCAGTACATTCTGAAGCGTTATCTAGGGATGGACCCATCCAAAATCGTCGTGACACGCCTTGGAGTCGACGTGCCCGAGGTTGCGCCGAGCATTCCTGTGGTGAGGCCAGGTGATGCACTCAAGTTGCTCGCGGTGGGGCGCCTGCACAAAGTGAAGGACCATGCATTCCTGGTACGAGCCTGTGCTGAGCTTCGTTCTCGCAACATGCCATTCCACTGTCAGATCGCGGGCGAAGGACCAGAGCGTCACCGTCTGGAAGGTGTGATTCGAAAAATGGGGCTTGAGAACCATGTAACCCTGCTGGGCCACGTTGTGCGAGAGCGGATGAACGAATTGTATGACGGTGCAGACGTGGTCGTACTCACTAGCCAAAGCGAAGGTATTCCGCTGGTGCTGATGGAGGCGATGGCGCGAGGAAAGGTCATACGACTGACCCGATAATCAATCCCTGATAAGCGAAGAGGTCCTCCGCGCGGGAAGGAAAACCGTCGGCGAGTTCTTTGGGATCGGAAATTCCCTGGCGGTAGATTTTGTTTTCGCTTGGTCCGAACCATGGAGGCAATCTGCACCATGCGGTCGTCCTCTTCCGCCTGACGGATAAATTTGTACTCCCAGCGCGGTTCGCCCTCGATGAATGCGCCGCGGCTCGGAGCCGACATT
>CAVXVD010000110.1:0-31248 GCA_963765015.1 uncultured Acidobacteriota bacterium
CGCTTTTCACTTCATCAGTCGCGAACAGTTCCAGGAGCAGGTGGCAGAACTCAATGGCAGACTCGACCGCCTGAACAGCGATGAAATTTATGTGGGAATGGACCGCATCGCGAATGCGATCGGGGATGGTCACACCTATGTCAAAGTTCCGAAGGACAATGCCAACTTCCCCATCGATATCCAGCGTTTTGGAGACGAGTATCGGGTGGTGGCAGCGGCATCCGGGTACGACAAAGCGCTGGGTACGCGCGTACTCAAGATTCAGGAACTACCCGTTGAGCGTGCTCGCGAACTGCTTCTTCCCTTGACGCCGGGCGATGAAACGCAGATCTTGCGCGATTCCCGGGTCCTCGGGTTTCTCACTACCGGGATTTTCCTTCACGGGATGGGAATCATCCCGGACCGATCGGTGGCGCGTTACACGGTGGCAGACGACAGGGGCAATGAGTTCGCCATCGATGTCCACGCAGCCACTCCGGGCGAGAATCTCAGCTGGGCGTACGCATTTCAGAAAGAACCGCTGTTTCGGCAAAAGCCTGACGAGACATTTTGGTACACCTACCTCCCCGACTCTCATACGGTGTACTGCAACTTTCGCGGGTATAAAGACCTCGGCAAACATGCGAAGGGTTTGTTGGATGTGATCCGACAGCAACACCCAGACAAGCTTGTGATCGACATGCGCCAGAACGGTGGTGGTGACTACAACGAAGGGCTCAAGTATCTCGTGCAACCCATTCGCGGCCTATCGGACATCAATCGCAAAGGACATTTGTTCATCCTGACCGGTCCGAATACTTTCTCAGCCGCTATGTCGAACTCCACGCATTTCCGCTACCAGACCAACGCGATCCTGGTTGGCGAGACCGTCGGGGAAAAGCCGAACAGCTACCAAGAAGCTCGCGAGATGCAGCTTCCTAATTCCCACTGGACGGTCCGTTACTCGACCAAGTTCTACAAGTTCGTGGACAGCGGAGAAAACCTCATCCGTCCGGATCGTGAGATCACTACCTCGTGGGACGACTATAGGTCCGGGCGCGACCCCGTTCTGGCCTGGGTGTTGAATGATGCCGGCGAAAACGCACCAGTTCGCCCGTAAGCCGCCGGCTTAACCGACTCCAGAGGGGCGCCGGTTAGCTCTTACGCCTCGACCCAGTTCGTACGCTCGAGGATCGTCGGGCGGCTCGTAGGTTTTGCCGCGCGCCAGGCGCTTTTCTTCGCGGCGCGTCGTCCACAAGAGGATCGGACCCAGGACAGCCGGCAGCATGCGCGAGAGGAATCCGGACTCCTGCCGGAACTCGTGGCGGAGAGCACGGATTTCGTCGCTCACTTTGCGATCGACTTTTCGGAATTGCCGTTCCATGGCCCACAAGGCGGAGCTGTAAACGCCGCTGAGGCGTCCCATTTCTCCCGCGAAACGTTCGCGAACCCGAAGGTCGGGATAGTCTTTGTAACGCTTCCATCCGGCCAGCAGCGTGCGTGAAATGCGGTAGAGGCTCGGGCCATTGATCTCGAAATCATGCCAGAATGCCCAGTCGAGATACCGTTTGGAGTCCTCACGCGAGATGGCGGCGTGCTTGAAGTTGAATTTGAATTGGCCGTGAACGTCGGCGAGGTCGACGCCGGGGAGCATGCGGCCCTCGTCCGACATCTGCTTATACAGCGGAGTTCCCGGGACAGGGGTGTAGAGCATGAACTGGTGGAAGTCGGTGTCGTGGGAAACGGCGTGCTCGATTTCGGCCCTGATGTTCTCGGGCGTGTGGTGTTCGAGGCCGATGATGGTCGAGCCCTGCACACGAATGCCGTGCTCGCGCAGTTCGCGCGTGAGTTCGCGAGTGTCAGAGCCTTGCAATTTACTGTAGCCGGCTTGCGGAGATTCCAGACCCATCCAAAGCCAGGAGACACCGAGCTCTACGAGTTCCTGCATGGTGTATTTGCGGATGGCGTTGGCAGAGGCGAAGACCGACAGAGCCCAGCTTTTGTGATTTTCTTTCATGCGCTGGAGCAGGCGCATGGCGCGCTCGCGGTGCAACAGGAAGTTTTCGTCCATGACGAAGAAAGAATGCACTTTGAGCTTTTCTTCCATCTCGGCCATGACTTCGTAGAGTTCGTCGCCGGTTTCGAAGAAGTTGACGAACTTTCCCTTGCCGCCGAAAAACGCCGAAGTGGTGCAGAAGTTGCAGCCCATGGGGCAGCCGACCGAGGGAATGATGGTGGCCGCGGTGGCGCCCTCGCGTTCCGGGAGGCGGATGCCCATGATGCGGGTGCGCATTCCGGAAACGATGGCGGGATGGCGGATGGGAGCGCTCTCGTCATCGCCGAGATAGCGGCGCATCCAGGAAATGCCTTCGCCGCGGACAATGTGATCGGCATCGATCATCTTTTCGACGCCGGGGATGGCGGTGACATGACCGCCGACGACGATCTTGGATTGGGGCGAGAGTTCGCGGATCATGCGGCACATCTCACGCACCTTGCCGATGTTGACGATGATGCCGGAGAGGCCAACGATGTCGTATTGATTGGCTTTCAATTCGCGCGCGAAGTCTTCGCGAGTGGGGAAGTCGAGGACGGCGCAGGGCGCAGAAATATTCGACTGGATCAGCATGATGCCCCAGGAGCGATGAAACATGCGCAACGAGAAGCTACCCTGGGCGCGCGTGACCTGATTGTGATAAAGCTCCATCGGATTGATGGAGCGGCTGCCAAATTCGTCGTCTTGCGCGTACGGGCCGAAGACGGAGCTCAGAAGAACGCGGGCGTTGGTTCCCTTAGGATGTCTTTCAATAAGGCTGGCAACAGGACTGGCGATACTGCTGGAATGATTGCTGGGACTACTTGCTGGAACAGTGGTCGTAAGGATTTCCAATTTTTTTCATCATCCGTTTCCCCCCACATGCCGTTGACGTAATCGTAGTCGTGCGTGGCGCGAATGAAGCCGTTGCGGCAAAGAAAACACAAAAAGATTACAAAGGAGGACAGTGTCCAAAAGTAATGGAGAAATTGTGAGAAGGACACGTCAACTTGAACCCGGCTTGCCTTCTAGCCTAGAATCGCTGCGCCATGGCATCAGAACCGCTGGAAATTGATGTGCTGGATCGGGGCGTGCTGAGCCTGCGCGGACCGCTCACAATGGAGAACGTGTCGCCCTTTATGAACGCGGTGCGGCGCGAGACCGCTCCTACGATGATTCTGGACCTGACCGGCGTCCCCTATCTGGACTCGTCCGGGCTGGGATCGCTGGTGAGCGCCTGCACGACGTGCGCGAAGGCGGGACGCCGCATCGCTCTGACTGGGGTGAACAAGCGGGTGCTGCACGTTTTCGAAATCACCAGGGTCGAGCAGATCTTTCTAATGTTCCCCACGCTGTCGGACGCGCTCGAGGCTTTTACGAACGCGGGCACAGCGTAACCGCTTTCTAAGCGGCGCGGACCGGGTTTGATTTCTTCCCGCTCCCGGCATTCACGGTGTCCAGCCGGATGCGAGTGACGCGCGCGGTGTTTTCCAGCAGGTCGCTCGTAAACTTTCCCCCTTCGCCCGCCATGACCGAACCTGCGGCTAATGCAAATCGCAGCGCATCTGACTGATCCTCGAAATAAAGAACGACTTGTCCCGACATATTTACTTCTCCCTGGGCTGAAGCCCGAACACGCGAGCGTGCGAATTGGAAAGAGCACTGCGAGCTGCTACGTTCGGCGAAGGTGGGCGCGGCACTGCTTTCGATGATTTTCGGAGGACGCCCGCTCTCGTCAAAGTGATTCTCTTGGTTCCACGGAACTCGGTAGGGCACTTTGCCCGGAAATTGGCGGAAATCGAGATCGGTCAGGCTTAGGACTGGAAGGTGATTCGAGAGCTCGGCTATGATGCTGTGCGAAACGGCATCTTATGCGAAACGCTCTGCTCGTCCTCGTGATGCTTGCGCTACTCCCTTTGTCGTGGGCGCAGTCGGCCAAACAGCTCGCCGCCATCCTTGGTTCCTGGGAGGGCGAATCGAAATGCGCTGTGCCAGATTCGCCATGCCACGATGAGCACGTCCTGTATCAGATCGCCACCGACAAGAAAGATTTTGAGCAGCTGAATCTCGATGAATACAAGATCGTTGAGGGAGCGCCGGAATTCATTGGCACGCTGGCTTGCCGGTATCACGCCAAGCAAGGTGCGCTGAGTTGTACCGCCAACGATCACGATGATTGGGAGTTCCACGTGTTTGGGGATGCGCTGTCTGGGAAATTAACAATCGACGACGGTAAAACCGTCTACCGTCGAATGGCCCTCCACCGAAGTTCGAAGTCGAATTGAGACTGCCATGCCCGTGTTGATCTCGATGCTGCGCGGGGTGAATGTAGGTGCGCACAACCGCATCAAGATGGAGGCTTTGTGTGCGCTCTACAAATCTCTGAAGCTGGAAGAACCGCGGAGCTATGTGCAGAGCGGCAACGTGATCTTCCGGACAAACGAGAAGAACATCGCACAGATTGCGAAGAAGATTCAGGATGCGATTGAGAAGAAGTTCGATTGTCGTACGCCGGTGATTCTCCGGACGACGAACGAGCTGAGGAGGGCGATTGCAGCCAATCCTTTCGGCGGTCGGCCCGACGTCGAGCCCGGCAAGTTGTTGGTGACTTTCCTCGCCGCCGCGCCTGGTCCCGAAGCGCCCGCTACGCTGGCTGGTCTGAGGGCGCATCCTGAGGAGTTGCATTTGAAGGGTCAGGAACTCTACATCTACTTTCCGAATGGAGCGGGAAAATCCAAGCTGCCATGGTCGCAGGTGGAAAGGCTGCTCAAGGTCACGGGCACGGCGCGGAATTGGAACAGCGTGACCGCCTTGTTGAAAATTGCGGAAGAGATGGAGGCAAAAGGCTGAACTGCTCCCAATTTCCAGGAGCTACTTTGCCGGCGGGATGCCGGAGTTCTGCAGGCGTTTATGCGCTTCCGCCAGTTGATCTTCGGTCATGCGAGCTTCCAACTCGGCAACTTTCGCGCCGCTCTGGTCGAAGCCGCCCTGTTGGGCCAGCGCGAACCACACGTAAGCTTCGACGTATTTGTCGGAACTGTTGCCGTCCCCGTAAATGCGTTCTCCCATCTGAAATTGTGCTTGCGGCAAGCCGTGGCGTCCGGCCCGCTCGAGTAAGAGGAGCCCCTGAGTGTCATCTTTCGGGATATCGCGGCCTTCGAAATAGAGCTTGGCGAGCTCGAATTCGGCGGCGGCGTCTCCGGCTTTGGCTTTTTCTGACAGGTCGAAAAATTTCTCGGTACCACCTCCGAACAATTTGAATTGCAGGCTAAGGGTCAATTGAGTCAGCACCGGACGGCCGTATTTGCGCGCAGGTTCGAACCTCCACTTGCTGACCGCCTGGACTGCCTTTTCGTCGAGTCCCAGGCCCAGTTTTTTCGTGACCACAATGTTGCTGGGTTTTCCGTCGAGGCCGACGATGAGGCTGACGACACAAGTGCCCTGGCGTCCAGCTGCGCGCGCTTGATCGGTGTACTCCGGCTCGGGCGCATAAATGGCACGAGCTTCGGTCACACCCGCGCTGCTGGCCCGGTTGGTTCCGCCGGCGGGGCCGATTTTGAGATCTGTACCTGCGGGTGTCTTGGCGCGAGCGGCCACGAACTCTTTGAGCGCATGCTGCACAGTTTCAACGGCGGCGCTCTGCTCCGGGGTATGCGACATTTTCAGCGCCAGATCGAGGACGTCAGAAGCTTCCTTGTAGCGGGCGAGGCGCATGAGAACCTGTGCCTCGTCGACCCGGAGCTCCAGCGTGCCGCGGTCTAATTCCACCGCTCGCAGCAGCAGGCTGTAGGCTTCGTCGAGATTTTTTCCGCGCAGCGCGAAGGACATGCCAAGCGCGTCGTAGGCGAGAGCGAACGAGGGATTGATCTTGATGGCGGCGCGGAAACTGCTCTCCATGCTGGCGAGCGAAGCGGCATCGGTCGAGCCCTTTCTCAGAATGGAAGCGGCAAAGCAGAATTGGGCAAAGAAGTTTTGCGGATCGAGCTGGACGGACTGCCCACACCACTTGCGTCCTTCATCGTAGTTGTCCTGCTGATAAGCGGCATACCCCATGGTTGTGAGAGCGGCAACGTTGGTGGGATCTTCGTGCAAGACGGAGTCGAGCAATTTCCTGGCGTCTGCCTCTCGATGATCGTGAGCGAGAAACTCCGCGCGGACGGTGTCGACCTCAGCTTTGGTCAGCGTCCGCACCGGGAACGAGGAATCATCGACATCGGTCGATCCGGGCAGGGAGATGTAGCTGTAATCCTGGTTCACAATATATTTGCGCAGATCGGCCTGCAGTTGATCGAGATCGCCGAAGGCCTGGGTGGCGGCGGAGACGGTGTCGACATTCTTACGGACCAAAGCCAGGTAGTCGTCGATGAGATGGCTGTTGTCGCGTGCGTCTTTTGACTTTAGATAATGAGTAAGGGCCCAAGACTCGGCATAGAACATCGAAGCCTTGTCTTCTTCGTGGTAGTAGGGCGAAAGGGCATCGACCGCGACGAGGACTGGGATCGGCAACAACGGATTGCGCTGAAGGAATTCCAGCGTTCCGACGCTGCCTTCGCCGAGGCGCACTTCGTTGTCGAGAATTTCGGTGTTTTCGTAGAACTGCGCGAGACCTTCGCTGAGCCACAGGGGCGTCCACTCGCCCGTGCGACTGGTGACGAAGTGAGTGTACTCGTGATAAATCGGCGCGTAAGGATGCCGGGCACGTCCGGCCAGCCAGAGTAGAACGAAATTCTTTTCGGGAGAAGCCAGGAAAAGACCGACGATGCTGACCTGCCCCTTGGCTAGATAGACCTCTGGTTCGAGAGCCTGAAGGTTCTGCTTGTCGACGACAGCGATGACGAGGATTGGAGAAGGCGTCTCGAGATCGGAATCGGGGAATATTCTGCGGAAGACTAACCGCATCTGTTCAAACTGTCGAGCTACTCGGCGGCCATCTTTCTCCGTGGAGTTCGTGGCCACAAGAAAAGACGGGGTGCGCACTTCCAGCCACGCGTCGGTGGGTGCGGGCGTTGGTGTACCGGTTTGTGCGCTGGCCGAGGCTGCGACCAGGAGCAGCGCGGCAAAAATCCTAAGCATTGGAAGCGACCTGAAGGAGTAGAACGGGACGCTACGACCGTCAAACTTTAACAAGATCCGGCCGGTGATGCCAGTAGAAGGGTTGTGGTATAGGCTTACGCCGGGAGATAAATCATGTTCAGGCTCAGACTTCCGGCGCTTCTTTTCCTTCCTCTTCTCTTGGCATTGACCTTCCAAGCGAGCGCGCAGTTTGCCCATACCGATCACCAACAGATTGTCGATGGCGCCGGGAAACCGCTCCTGATTCGCGCTACCAATTTGGGCAACTGGTTGGTTCCGGAAGGTTACATGTGGCTGTTCGATGGTGGGCCGCAATCGGCGACGGAGATCCGCGCACTGGTGGCGGAGCTGCTTGGGCCGGAAGGATCGTCCGCGTTCTGGCAGAAGTACCGCGAGAACTACGTCACACGCGAGGACATCGCATTACTTCATCGGGCGGGCTTCAACGCCATTCGAGTTCCTTTGCATTACAACCTGTTTGAGAGTGACGATGCGGAGGGCTTCAAGCTGCTGGACCGGCTAATCGGCTGGAGTCGCGCCGAGGGATTGTATGTGATCCTCGATCTGCATGCCGCGCCGGGCGGGCAGACGGGCGCGAACATTGATGACAGCGCCGGATATCCCTGGCTGTACCAGAGTCCAGAAGCGCAAGAGCATTTGCTGGCAGTATGGCGGCGGCTGGCAACGCATTATCACGATGAGCCGACAGTGCTGGGATATGACCTGCTGAATGAGCCGATTCCGCATTTTCCCAAGCTGGCGCCTTTGAACCCCTTGCTGGAACCGGTCTACAAGAAAGTGGCAGGCGAGATACGAAAGGTGGATACCCACCACATTCTTTTTCTCGGCGGCGCGCAATGGGACAGTAACTTTGCCGTGTTCGGCAAACCCTTCGATAGCAATGTGGCCTATACCTTCCACAAATACTGGACGGCGCCAGACGACAGCGTGATCCGGCAATACGTTGATTTTCGCGAACGTTATGATGTGCCGATCTGGATGGGTGAGTCCGGCGAGAACACGGACGAGTGGATCGCGAAATTCGTGAAAACGCTGGAGAAGAATAATGTCGGCTGGGCGTTCTGGCCCTATAAGAAAATGGAAAAGTCGTCGGCAGTCGTCAGCATTGTTCCGCCTGCAGACTGGGGACAGATCGTGGAGTTTGCGAAGCTGCCACGTGGTACCGGCCACGTGGAAGAACGGCTGAAGGCGAGGCCGGGTCAGGAGACGATCAACCGCGCTTTCGCTGAATTGCTGGAGAATCTACGGCTGCAAAAGTGTCGGGTGAATGAGGGGTATTTGAAGGCGCTGGGGATGAAGACGGAAAGTGGGAGCGCGGGAGCGGCGGGGAAATGAGAGTTCCGGATGGCTGGCGCTAGTCCCCTGGGGACGGCCATTCATGCGGAAATAACTTTCCGGCAGCCTCGGGGGTAAGTGGAACTCCGGCGAGTTGGGCGGCATGGGCCAGTACCGGATCGCGTCCCTCGGCCAGGTCGGCGGCCTTCGGAAGAAGCACTTCGTCCGGCGTTACGCCAATGTGCTCCAGACTTTTTCCGTCGCTCATGATCAAGTCGGCATCCGAGATCATTTCACCGTAGAAGAAGACCAGACTTCCTCCGTTTCGGTTCAAGTAAAAATTGGATTCCATCACCTTCCCGGCAGACCGGTCGCCCAAAACGATGCCACGATGCTCCAGTTGCACAACCCGGGCCAGTAGTTCTGAGCCAGATGCCGATTCACTATCGACCAGAACTATAAGCTTTCCGGTAAACGGATTGTGTTGGAGCTTGGCTTCCATGGGTTTGGTCGCGTTCCGTGTAATGCGGTCGGCAATTTTCAGTTCCTTGTCGAACAGTGAGCCCACGATGAACTTGAGGGTATCGACGGAGCCGCCGGGATTGCGGCGCAGATCGAGGATGAGAGTGCGATGTTTCCGCGCACGGCCGATCATGGAGAGGACGGCAGAATTTTCAAGTCCAAAATAGGGCAACTGGGCAATCATCAACTCATCGCTGATTTCCACCGTACGTGCGCGCTTCTCGCGTGCTTGCTCCTCGATAGCACGTCTCCAGCTGAGTGAAAGATCGTTGGGATGCTTGCGCTGATAGATCTCAGCGGCGACTTCCACCTCGCGGCTCTTGCCGGTTCCCGGCAGTTGCAAGAGCAGTTTCAACGCAGGTTGTGGATGAAGTGTTGTCAGCAGATATTGCATCTTCCATATATTCGACCGGTCGGGCAGAAATCCGTTGATCGTGAGAATTTCATCGCCGGGGTGAATGCCCTTCGCTTCTGCGTCGCTCTTGGGACGAACTGCGGTCACATAACAGCGCTCTCCGATAATCTGATACTGCCAGCCGTAGTCGTACCGCTGATAGCCGACAGGAGGGCGGAAAACCGTGTGCGAATCGTTGAGCGTGTCGACTGCGGCGGCAATATAGGAGAATGACACCTCCATCGACACGGCCTTTTCGATCTGCTGGCTCGCCCGCGCCACGGCCGCGTCCCAATCGACGCCGTGCAGGTTAGGATCGTAGTAATGCTTGCGGATGTCGTTGGCCACGGCGCGGAGCATGTCCTGTGCCTCGCCCCGTTCGAGGTTTGACATCGTTTGCGCTTGCGCGACAGGGGGGAGCATCGCGATGCCAACAAGCCAGATCCGTAGGAGAGAGCAGAAATGTAAGTGGAGCCTCCGTTCCATTCGGTTTCGACGCATGGCGCAATCCCCTCCGGAGTGCGGCACACATTCTAAAGGGTGTCGACGATCTTTCCTTGAGGGCAGCCGGTTCTATTTTTTGGGTTCGAAGCCGCGACCGACGCGGAAGACGTGGCCATCGGGATGGCGAAGGTGCATCTCGCGGACGTTCCACGGCATATTAGTGGGCGGAAAGGTGATGTCGAGCCCCGCAGCGACACAATGCTTGTGCATCTCGTCCACGTCGTCGACCCAGACCGACATCCAGACGCCTTTGTCGCCCGCTTCGTCTCCGTCGTGCTGAAAGGTGGTGGTGTTCGCGCCGCGGCCGCGGCCTCCCTGCGCGCCCTGACAAAGGAAGATGCACGCTTCTTTCCCCGATCCAACGGCACCAAACGTCGGAGGCGTTCCCCAGTCCCACAATTTCTTCCATCCCCACTTCTCAAACCAGGCGAACGTGCCGGCGATATCGGAGACATTCAAGATCGGAGTCAGACCTTTGGCTTCCATGATCGCAGCAGGATAACACCGGGCGGAGGGGATCCCGACTTCGGCAGAGTGTTGTCGAATGGCTTGTTGACCACGTCCTTGAGGCTCTGCGGGTTGCCCCGCTCGTTGGCGAAGAGCCAGCCGTCCGTCGGGTTGCCGCACTCATTGTCGCCACAGAGTCAGCGGAATAGTGACCTGCGGCAGCAGCGGCAGTGTAGCAAGCGATTCAGGGGTTTTCGGGATACCAACGAGGCCACGCACGCATGCACGTCGAATATGCACGGCAGCAGCGGGACCAGCGATATCGCTAGAGTCTTCCCATTTCAGTCCCGCAATCTCACTTGGCAAAGAACCGTGCGAGAATGATAGGGCAATCATCAACTGGCAATCGACTCGCTCAACGAGTGCGGAGATGATGTTCTCAGCCTCTTCCAGCGTGTAATGCTGAGTCGGTTTGGGTTGGGTGACCTTGCCCAAATCCTGACATCTCGCTATGGGTTGCTCTCCAGTCGTCCCGTATTGATGGCGTGCGTGAAAAGCCCTGATGCCAGACTGCGGATATGGTTGAGCGTCCGCCGCCCCTGCGCTTGGGTCAGACTGAGCAGGAACTGGGAACCGACGTGCGTCCGATAGCATTGCAGCGTCATCTCGCCCGGAGTGAGCAATACTTGGTGTGATGCCACATTCGCGAAAGTACCCGGGGACGGTTCTGTGCGTGACGTTTGCTCCAAGAACGGCAGGCAGCACTTTTTCAGTGAATCACGATCCCCATACTTGCCGAGTTGCGGGTTCTTCGGGACGGGAAAGCTCCCGATTCAATGTTTGGCATGCTAACCCGAAAGCCAGGGCCTTGGGGCGACGCGGTGGAACACAGCGACCTTGGCGTCGGCGGGCTTACGATCAAGCTGCGGTCAGAGGGTCGCGAGTTCGAGACAAAGACTGCCCAAGACGGAAGCTATAGATTCAGGGACCTACCGCCAGGCAATTATTCGGTTTCAGCAGACGTTCCTCATGGCCTAACTCTCGGTGATGCAAGGTTCAACCGACCGATCTTGTCGCTTCCCGTGGCCGGGAAAGCGTGCGGCGAATTCGACATCGCCGTGTTTCCCGCAGGTCGAATTATCGGGCGAGTTGTTGACCAAGACGGCCGGCAGATAGGTTCCTGGGTTCAGGACGCACAACTTCTTCGGGTTGACGGCCCGAATCGCTACCGAGAAATTGCGAACCAGTCGGGAACGATGAACTCGCTTGGAGTTCCTCCACACGAGAAGGGGTATTTTGAGTTCGATTATGTGGCTCCCGGAGACTACATCGTTGTACTCAATCCCTATAACATGTCTTACGCCGCACACCCTTACCCAAGGACTTTTTTCCCTTCTGCTTTAGAGCCGGAACAGGCTACTCGAATTCACTTGCCTGAAGGTGACACTGTTTCGGACGTCGTCATTCGCGTGCGAGTGAAATCGCTAAACCACCCAGAGCTACCTCGATGAACGGGGAAATCCGGCGTTTTACGCGAATTGCCATTTAGGTGCAGGTCAAGAGCGGGATGGGTACGCCGAAGCCCTGAAATGAAGAATTACAGAGAAGAATGGTCGGGACGGGCAGATTTGAACTGCCGACCCCTCGCACCCCAAGCGAGTGCTCTACCAGGCTGAGCCACGTCCCGACTTTGGAAGGATCCGCTGATGTGACGGTGGCCGTTGGGCAATCCGTTAGCCTCCAGCGGAGGGGTTTACTCGGTAATTCTACACTACAGCGGACGAATCACGAGACTTGTCGTCCTGAGCGAGACGGTTTTTGTCTGCGAAGGACCTCTGCAATTCTCTGGCTGCGCTTCGTCACACGCAAGTTCCATAGGTCCTTCGCTTCGCTCAGGATGACAAACGGAATTTCAGGAGAGCTACTCCAGGTCTCTCCAGTTCGAGCCCACGCCCATTTCCACCTGCAGGGGCACGGCCAAGGCGTGGACTTTTTCCATCTGCTCGCGGACCAGGGGTTGCATGATCTCGACTTCGTTCTCGGGAACTTCGAATACCAGTTCATCGTGGACCTGGAGAGTCATGCGGGACTTCAAACGGCGCTCGCGCAGAATGGCGTCGATGCGGATCATGGCGATCTTGATCAGGTCGGCCGCTGTACCCTGCAGCGGGGTGTTGACGGCGGTGCGTTCGGCGAATCCACGCTGATTCGCATTTTTGCTGTTGATGTCGGGGATCGGGCGCACGCGTCCGAAGAGCGTTTTCACCTTCATGTCACGCCGGGCTTCTTCCAGCGTCTTGTCGATGAAGGCGCGAACGCCGCTGTACTTCTCAAAGTAGGCGGCGATGAACTGCTTGGCTTCGCTGGGCTCGATGCCGAGTTGCTGCGAGAGTCCGAAGGCGGATAATCCGTAGACGATGCCGAAGTTCACGACCTTCGCCTGGCGGCGGTGGTCGGAGGTGACCATCAGCGGCGGTACGCCGAAGACCTGCGAGGCGGTCAGGGTATGAATGTCATCGCCGCGGCGGTAAGCTTCGACCAGCAGGGGATCGTGCGAGAAATGCGCCAGCAGGCGAAGTTCGATCTGCGAGTAGTCGGCGGTGAGTAGGACGTGGCCCGGTTCCGCGATAAAGGCGGCGCGGATGCCGCGTCCGAGTTCGGTGCGAATGGGAATATTCTGCAGGTTCGGATTCGCCGAAGAAAGGCGGCCGGTGGCGGTTCCAGTCTGACCGAAGGTGGTGTGCAGGCGTCCGGTTGCGGGATTGATGAGCGCCGGCAGCGCGTCAACGTAGGTGGACTTCAGCTTGGTGAGTTGGCGGTAGTCGAGGACCATGCGAGCGATGGGATGGTTCTCCGCCAGTTCTTCCAGAACGTCGACGGCGGTTGAAATCATCCGTCCCTTGCCGTATTTCACCGGCTTCGGGAGATTCATACGGTTGAACAGGACGTCGCCCAGTTGCTTGGGAGAGCCGACGTTGAACTCGAATCCAGCGGCTTCGTAAATTTCTTTCGCTTTGGCTGCGATCTCACGCTCCAGTTCAGTCGACATCTGCGAGAGAGCGGTGGTGTCGATCTTCACTCCGGCCTGCTCCATGCGGGCAAGGACGGGGACGAGCGGCAGGTCCATTTCTTCGTAGAGCTTGGTCAGTCCTGCCTGCTCGACCTCGCTGCGCAGGGTGGTGGTGAGTCTGCCCGTAATGTCGGCGGACTCGGCCAACTCCTCGGCCAGCTTCAGATTGAAGCGGCGCAAAGCGACGTCCGCGAGGCGGTGCGAGGAATAGGTGGGGTCGAGGAGGTAGGAATACAGCATGGAATCGTGGGTCACGCCCTCCGCCATGATGCCGAGCGCAGCTAGCGTGTGGAGGGCGGCTTTGTAATCGTGAATGGCTTTGGGAGTGTCTGGATTGATCAGGATGCTGCGGAGTTCGTCGGCGGCTTCTCCAGAATCAAGCTTAACGATGGCCGCGGTTCCTGCTGCTGCCGAGATGGCAATGCGCCGCGAGACGGGCGCAGGCTTGGGCGCAGTCATCGCGCCGTCCATAAAAGACATCTGCGCCTCTTGCGGGTCTTCCTCCCGCTCTTTCTCCCTTTCATTCCCTTCGGCGTCGAGGTCGACTGGTTCCGCGTGTTCGACGGCTACCGCCAAGGCGCTTCCGGCAGCGACGGACGTCACGATGCTCGCCACGTCCTCAGCCGATTTGGCTTCCGTGTAGTGAGTGTCGCTGACCTCGACGACCTGGATGAGCTCCTTCAGCAGCGTTGTAAATTCCAGTTCGGTGAAGAGCGCGCGGAGGGCGTCGAGATCCGGTTCGCCGACACGCATCGCGTCCACATCGAGTTCTACTGGAACATTGGTGTCGATGGTCGCCATGCTCTTGCTGAACAGAATCGTGTCGCGGTTGTTGAGCAGGGATTCGCGGTAGGTTTTCTTTTCGACTTCGGAAGCGCGCTCGAGCGCCTGCTCGACGGAGCCGAAGCGCTTGATGATCTCCACCGATCCTTTGTCGCCGATGCCCGGGGCGCCGGGAATGTTGTCGATGGAGTCGCCGCGCAGCGCCATCACGTCGACCACACGTTCCGGAGGAACGCCTAGAATTTCTTCTACTTTGGCCGCATCACAAATCAGGTTATCTTTCGGCGGGTTCAGGATGAGGACTTTGTCGGTGACCAGCTGCATCATGTCCTTGTCGCTGGAGACGACATAGACAGGATGCGAGGCCTCGGAAGCTTTGCGCGCCAAGGTGCCGATTACGTCGTCGGCTTCGAATCGCGTGAGTTCCAGGATCGGAATGCGATAGGCCTCCAGCGCGCGCCGGATGTAGGGCACCTGCTGGACCAGATCCTCCGGCATGGCTGCACGGTTGGCTTTGTATCCCTTGTATTCGATTTCGGTGAAGGTCTGCGTCTTGATATCGAACTTGCGGATTTTGGTGACGGCGTCGGCCTGCTCATCGCGGAACGTGGGTCCGGCGACGTCGAAGACGGCTGCTAAATATTCCGGAGAAAAATCATCGCGCAGCTTGCGCAGCATGTTCACGAAGACCAAGATCGCCGCGGTCGGCAGTCCGCTCTTGGTCGACATGGGACGCTGTCTTGCCATGGCGTGGTAGGCGCGAAAGATGAACGACATGGTGTCGATGAGATAGATTCGGCCATGATCGGAGGCGGACGGAGACGGGCTACGACTCGCCGCTTTGCCAGAAGAGGGTTCCGCGGGAGGGGTCGGGGGCGGTGATTTCTTACGAGGGGGCAACCTGCTTAGTGTAGCAGCAGGAAAGCGGATGGAGTCCTGGCCAGGCTACTTCGGTTTGCCGTATTCGGTGTTGAAGTGGAGTTTGATTTCGCCGCACGTGCCCTGTTCCGGAGAGTACACGACGCAGGTATCAAACGGCCGCGAATAGACATGCAGGCTGACGGCTCGCTGATTGAATTCACGCGGATTCAAGACCCGGTGTACGGGATCGGAGGGGTCGACGGCGCAGGGATGAGAGATATTCATCTCAACCGTGTTGAGCGGTTCGAGCCGACAGTGGCCACCCGCAATGTCCTGATGGACGAGATGAAAATTCTCTACCTGCAGACGGCCGATCGGAACCGCCATCCAGCAGTTCTGGTCGCGATGATTGTGGACGGAACTGGCCTGCCCGACCTCCCAGCAGATGGCCATCAATTCGTACAAAGGAGTCCGGTCGATGAGGTTGCGGGTGTAGTGCTGGCGGTCCCAATTGAGATAGGGGGTGAGGGAATCCGCGCTGACCGGAGTGTCTGCGAGGAAACGTCGCACAGGTTCGGTCTGGTCGAAGGCGGCCTCGGGCAGCCGGCGCAGACCTTCTACCAGTTGCTGAATCGGAACCGGCTTTGCGGCGGTAATCATGATGCTCCGGGGATAGAGTATAGCGCAGAGTCGCCGTGCCGCTCGTTGATGGCCGGGACTACGGCTGCGTCCCCGCTCCCAAAATTTCCTTGCTCTCGCCTTGCGCGACAGAGGGATAAACCGCGCCTTTGCGGCGACGCAAGTCACTCGGCAGTTCTGATCGCAGTAGCCACAGGCCGGCGGCTGTGGCGGCCGCCCACGTCACCGAGACAAGTGCGAGTTGCATGATATCGATGAGACGGCTGCCGTGTCCGGTCGTTGATAGCGGAACAACCTTGGCTACTTCAAAGCTGATTCCTCCCGCAACGATTGCCGTCAAAGCCGCCTTCCCTAGTTCACGCCAACGCAAGCCTTCCAAGCGGACCAGTCCCCGATAATGGAGGAGGAAGCAGAGCGCGAGCAGGTTAATGCCGATGCCGACGTCCGATGCCCATGCCAGACCGATTACGCCGAAGGTGTGAAATAAGATCGAGTACACGGGCAAGGAAAGCAACGTAATCAAGCTGACGGCAACCATGGGCGTGAGGGTGTCGCCGGCGGCGTAGAACGCGCGCGCATAAAGGCCCTGCGCCGACCATAAAATTAACGACAGCGAGAACCAGAAGAAATAGACCGCGCTGGTCTGGCTGTCGGCGAACAAGAACTTTCCCCGCCGGTAGACGAGGTCGATCAGCGGAAGCGCCGCGACCATCATCCATCCGGTAGCGAGCAACGAGGCGGCCGAGACTCGGTAGACCGAATCGTTCACGGTAGCGGCGAATTCTTTCAGTTTTTTCTCGTTGAACAGCCGGGCGAAAAAGGGTAATGAGGCCTGCCCGGTCGCCTGTCCCAGCACGGCGATGGGGACGGCGAATAGTCGCTTCGCGAAAGTGAGGCGGGTGATGTCGCCGACACCGCTCGAAGCGTAATGCCGCAGAATCCAGTCGTCCGCCGTGACCAGGGAAACGCCCAGCATGAGCGGCACCGACAGCTTGACCCACTCGCGGAAGGCGGGATTCATGATGTCGAACGATGGGCGGTATCCGGTGCCGATTTTTGCCGCGCCAATCACACTTGCGAGAAATGGGCCGGCGAAGCTGCCGATCAGCGCTCCATAGGCCAGAGAGGCGATTCCGAAATGGTGCCCGCCCAGCACGCCGCCGAGAATGATGAATACGTTGTATATCAGCGGTCCGAATGCGGGGAAGAGAAAGAGCCGGTGCGAGAGCAGGACGGCGGAGACGACTCCGCCGACGTAAAAGAAAATCTGAGCGGGCAGCAGAATGCGCGTGAGATGGACACAAAGCTCAATTTTGTCGGGCGAGAAACCCTTGACGAACCAGCGCACGAACTGAGGAGCGAAAATCTCCGTCAGGATCGTGCCCACGATCATGACTGCGGTCATCACCGTGATGATGATGGAGAAGGTTTTCTGGGCGTCGGCGTCGCGCTTCTCGGCAAGAAAACGCGTGTAGATGGAAATGAAGGTGATCGACGCCGCGCCGCCGGCCACGATGTAATTGAGGAAATCGGGAAGCGTGAATGCCGCGACGTACGCGTCGGTAGCACCGCCCGCGCCATAAGCCCAGGCGATGTAGGCATCGCGGGCGTATCCGATCACGCGCGACAGCATCACGGCCGAGATCAGCAGCAAAGTCGCGGAAAAAGCCGTGTGCTGGTGCGAGGGCCTGAAGAGACGGAAAAGACGCGCGAGTCCGCTGGTCTGCCCGCTATCGGAAACGTCAGAATTCGGCATTCAACCGGGATTCTACACGCAACGCTCATGCCGCCCGGTTACGCCGCGTGGTTCCGGTCCCGCTTATTGCATTGCCGGTCCGGCACCCGGGCCTTTGTAGACCTTGCCACCCTTCATCACAAAGGCGACATGCTCCAGAGAGCGAACGTCGGCGAGCGGATCGGCATCGACCGCGATGATGTCGGCATATTTCCCTGCCTCGATCGTGCCGACGTCCTTGGATCGTCCAATCAGATCAGCGGCGCTCGAAGTCGCCGCGCGGATCGCCTGCGCCGGCGTCATGCCGAACTTCACCATGTAGAAAAACTGCCTGGCGTTGTCGCCATGGGGATATACACCGGCGTCGGTGCCGAAGGCCATCTTCACTCCGGCCTTCACGGCTTTCTCGAAATTTTCCCGCTGCAGCCGCCCCACCATTTTTTCTTTCTCGATATTTTCCAACGGAAGCCCGACCTTGGGCGCTTCATTCAGGATGTAGTCGTCGTTATAGATATCCATGACAAGGTAGGTGCCGTGCTCCTTGGCCAGCCGAATGCCCTCGTCGTCGATGAGACTGGCGTGCTCGATGGAATCGATCCCGGCGAGGATCGCGTCCTTGATGCCCTGCGTGCCGTGGGCGTGGGCGGCGATTTTGCGTCCCGCCATGTGGGCGGTATCGGCGGCAACTTTCAGTTCGTCGAAAGTGAATTGGGATGCGCCGGGACTATCCCCGCGCGACAAAACGCCACCGGTAGCCAGGATCTTGATGACGTCGACGCCGTACTTTACCTGGGCGCGAACGACATGGCGCAGCTGATTGGCATCGTCGGCGATCTGGAAATTGCGTTCATCGGGAAACATCGAGACCCGCGTCTGGGGGGAGAAATTGTTGAGATCGCCGTGGCCGCCAGTAATGGAAATTCCAGGTCCGCTGGCCACGATGCGAGGGCCGGGGATCAACCCGTCATTAATTGTGTTGCGCAGATCGACCGCGAGGAATGGAGGCGATCCCACATCGCGCACCGAAGTAAATCCCGCTTCCAGCGTCTTGCGCGCGTTGACGACGGCGAAGAAGGCGTGGTCGAACGGAGTGTCTTTGAAGCGGTTGATCTCATTGTAGCGATCGGCGCGGGCGCTGAGGTGGGTGTGACAGTCGATCAGGCCGGGGAGGACCGTGGAGTGAGAAAGATCAATGAAGTTTGCGCCGGCCGGAATGGCGCCTGGGGAATTCGGGGCAACACTCTGGATCCGTTCGCCGACGACGGTGATCACTGCATTCTGCCGAGTCGTGTCGCTGGTCGCGTCAAACAACTTTCCAGCGAGGATGTAGGTCGTCTTGGGAGTGGGGTTCTCGGCGGACCCAGCGGCACTTGGAGTTTGGGCTGATCCCAGGCACAGCAACAGCAAAACTGCAGCCATCAGGCTGGCAATTTTATGCATTGGAAAGTCTCCCCGGAGCGTGAAGAATGTCCACGAGTGTCGCGGTCGAGGCGTGCACTTGTCAACAGGATCCTGTCAATCAGGATCGCTGCTCCGGGAAGTCGTTTCGGACGGCCTCACTTCAACGCCTTTACTACTCTGGCGTGACGTATACCCTGCCTGCCGAAATCAAGTCGACGTTCGGAACCTCGGTCCGAAGGCGCACATTTTGCCATCCCGCCTTTTTCGGCGGTTTGGCCAGAAACGTCAGCAGATACTGATGCTGCAGGCGTTGGCCCAGGTCGTCGAGATACGGTGCAAACGAAACCGGGGGCCCGTTGAAGCCGATGTAGTAGGCTTCGCCTCCCGTTTTATCCGTTAACTCTGAAAGGTAGATCTGCCCCCAATAGATCTGCCAGTAACTGTGGCTGAAATGTCCGACGCCGGGGTTGTAAATGGCAGAGACTTGGATTCCGGCGCGAACCGCGCCATCGACAGCTTCCGCCACGTAGGGGTTATCCGCATCGCCCGTACCGTAATAGCGATCAATTCCGTCGGTGACCATCAGGACTTCGTGGCGCGCCGAACTCGCGGGCCATCGCTTGACCAGATCGGTCAACGCGAAATAAGGGCTGGCATTGGCCCCGTTGTCTCCCATGGGAAGGCGCAGAGACTTGGCTGCCGCCGCGTGGTCGGTAGTCAGATTCTGTACGACGCGGGCGATGCCGTTCTGCATGTAGGCCACGCCGATCTGGGTTGTGGCCGGCTGCGCGTTGATGAACTTCCGAATATCTTCCAGTTGAGAACCGAGACTGGAACTTGAAGCGTCGTCCAGCAGAATGAACAGCTCCAGGGCTGCATGGTCCCCTTGAGCGGGAGTCCACTCGGTGACGCTGTCGCGATCATGGCCCTCATAGACCATCACTTCACTGCGGTTGATCTCTGGGGCGGCGGAGCCTTTGTGAGGCTCGACCGTTACCAGCAAATGAGCAGGAACGCCGGCCGATGGCGCTTGCTGCGCCGAAGCCATGCCAGTGGCGCACGCCAATAGGGTGAAGCCAAATATCAGGGGGAAAATTGAGCGACCGTCTTTCATAGTGCCTCCTTGCAAGGCGCACTTGCTCGATCCAAACTCTGTTCGGGTCCGGGCCAGTACTTTCTAAGTCCTTAGATGACGGGAGGCTGCGAAAAGTCGTCCAATCGTTGGGTATACGGATGCGATAATCAGCCGTGCCTGCTTCGACGTCCATTTCGATCCGTTCGTCGGTTTTCCGCCGTTCTTTCCGAAAGAATTTTCCCTCAGCCGTTCGCGGCGAGGGCGTTTATGTCTGGGATGCCGACGGCAACAAGTACGTGGATCTGGCCGGCTCCGCCGCAGTTAACCTCATTGGGCACGGCGTGCCTGAGATTCGTGCTGCCATGACGGAGCAGGCTTCGAAGCTGGAATTCGTCCACACCAGCCAGTTCACGACCCCGGTTGCCGAAGAGTATGCCGCCGAACTGCTGGCATTTGCGGGGGAACACTTCCGGGGCGGTGCAGTGTACTTCACTTCCGGCGGTTCGGAGTCTATTGAGACGGCGCTCAAGTTGGCTCGCCAATACCAAGTGGAGGTCGGACAGGCTGGCCGGTATCAGATTCTGAGCCGGCAACAGAGCTACCACGGTTCGACGTTGGGTGCATTGTCGGTCTCGGGCAACAAGCGGCGGCGGGATATGTATCTGCCCATGGTGCGAGAGTTTCCGCACATTGGCATGCCTTATTGCTATCGTTGCGCCTTCGATTGCACTGACGGATGCCGCAACTGCGGGCAGCAATATGCTGCGGAACTCGAGGGCGCGATCGATGCGACGGATGGTGAGGCGGCCGGGTTCCTCTTCGAACCGGTCAGCGGCGCGACGCTGGGGGCGGTAGTTCCACCGCTGGGTTATCTGCAGGCGATCACCGAGATCTGCCGGCGCCGGGGCGTGCTGCTCATTGCAGATGAAGTGATGACCGGTATGGGACGCAGCGGGCGCAACTTCGCGGTTGAACATTGGAACGTCGAGCCGGATATTCTCGTTGCCGCCAAAGGACTTTCCAGCGGGTACGCTCCGCTAGGTGCCGTCATCGCGAGCAAGAAGGTGGTCGACGCAGTCGCGGAAGGATCGGGGGCGTTCCTCCACGGCTTCACCTACAACGCGCATCCCATTTCGCTCGCCGCCGGGCGAGCCGTGATGCGGCACCTGCAGGCGAATCAGCTCGTCCAAGCGGCTGACTCCGGCTGCGGCGGTAGCGCCGGCGCTAGATTCAAAGCCGGGCTTGAGCGTCTTCGTAGTGAAGAAGCGGTGGGCGATGTTCGCGGCATAGGCCTGCTCTGGGCCATCGAATTCGTCTCTGATAAGACGACGAAGCGTCCATTCCCGCCGGAGCGAAACTTTTCCGGGCGCGTAGGCGCAGCCGCGCTCAAACGTGGGTTGCTCGTCTATCCGATGCAGGGCAGTGCCGACGGCCTGTCGGGAGACCATCTTCTGCTGGCTCCTCCGGCGATCATCACGCAGGAGCAAATCGATTGGTCGGTCGACCAGCTGTGTGCCTCAATTCGCGAAGCCCGCCGCGATTGATCTCCTTCCCGATGTACTGTCCTATCAGTGGTTTGCCGGTTGATCATCGCTTGAGCCCATCTTGACCCCCAGTGCATTGTCCTTCGGCGCCTTCCGAGTGAAATTCGTTCATGAAACAGGTGCTGGGCATGAAACGAAAGCTTACGGAGGCAAATATGGCAATCCTGGGAACCCAAACCATGACGGAGTTTTGCGAGCAGGTCAATCCGAACGTGCTGTTAGAAATGCGCCGAAAACGTCCCTTTCCCGACATGCTGAGGGTGCACGAAAGCTGGCTGGCGACGGCCGAAAAGCGCGCTCTTTTGTGGCTTGCGGCGCGGGTGCCGGAACGGATCAATCCTGATGATTTGACGATTCTGGGTCTTGCGGCGCAGATCGGGGCCGGAGCCTGCTATGCCTGGGCGGCTTCGAACCGCTACGCGCTGCTTGGAGTCATCGCCTGCCTCGCGCTCAACTGGTTCGGAGACTCGCTCGATGGAACGCTGGCGCGGGTACGCCAGCGGTTGCGACCACGATACGGTTTCTACGTCGACCACATGGTGGATAGCTTCGGAGCGCTTGCGCTGATGGGCGGGCTGACTCTTTCTAGCTACATGGATGCGCGCATCGCGATCGGACTTCTCATCGCCTTCCTGATGCTCTCGATCCAGTCGTATCTTGCGACCCACGCGCTGGGCGAGTTTCGCATCTCGTTCTGGCGCTTTGGACCAACCGAACTGCGAGTGCTGCTCGCGATCGGCAACCTTGCCTTGTTCTGGAAGCCGATTGTGCACCTTTTCGGGCGACAATACCGGCTGTTCGACCTAGGCGGTGCCATTGGACTATCAGGCATGGGATTGATGGTTGTGGTCTTTACCTTGCAGAACACGGTCCGTCTCTATCGCGAAGAAAGGATTCCGCAATGAGCGGGAAGTCGGGCGAACGTAAATCAGCCGAACAGCGAGCGCGTTCCACGCTGATGCGATGGTGCAAATTCAACCTCGTCGGCGGAATTGGGATCGCTGTTCAGTTTGGCGCGCTGTTCCTGCTGAAGATGGTTCTGAATTTCAACTATCTATTGGCTACCGCCATTGCGGTGGAAGCGGCGGTGGTCCACAACTTCGTCTGGCACGAGCAGTTCACCTGGGCAGACAGAGTGCGGCCTTCGTGGCGTGGATCGTTCCCGAGGCTGTTGCGGTTCAATCTGACGACCGGAGCGGTTTCGATCGTCGGCAATCTGGCTCTCATGAAATTGATGGTCGGGCAGGGACACATGAACTACTTGCTCGCCAACGCCCTTGCGATCGCCGTGTGCTCGCTGGCGAATTTCCTGGTGAGTGAAGGATGGGTGTTCGAGAAAGAGCGGTGCTGAGCAAACCGCTGGATGGGCTGTGTGTGGCACCATCTACTTCGAAATCTTCAGCACGATTTTCCCGTAGTTTTTCCCGTCCTGTAGAAGCTTGTAGGCTTCGGCGGCCCGCTCAAGCGGCAACACCTGCCCAATCTGCGGAGTGAGCTTGCCTTCGGCAATCCATCCCGAGAGACGTAGCCAGGCAGGTTCCATGATTTCGCGCTTTTGCGAGAGATAGGTCAGCCACAAGCCCTGGACGCTGCCTGATTTCGCATAGAGCGCGCGCACGTCGAGTTTGGGAGTCTTGCCAGTCGCGGTTCCGTATTGGATGACGCGCCCGAAGTCCCGAAGACAGCGCAGGCTCTTGGCTGTATGCTCGCCACCCAGCATCTCGAAGACAGCGTCGACGCCTTCGCCGCGGGTGAGATTCTTCACGACCTCTTCATATTCATGCCGCTTGTAGTTGATGCCGTGCTGCAAGCCGAGTTCTTTCACTCGCGCCAACTTTTCGTCGGAGGAAGATGTGCCATACATTTCGACGCCGAGTAAGCGACCGATCTGCACCGCGGCAGTACCAACGCCTCCAGCTACGGCGTGAATCAGGACGCGATAGGTGCGGCCTGCCGGGGCGGCCTGCGTCATGCCAGCCTGCCAGTACCCGAGATAGGCGGTGAAGAAATTGACCGGGAAGGCGGCAGCCTGCTCGTCGGTCCAGGACTTGGGAGTGGGCCACAGCAGGTTGGAATAGGCCGCGGTTTTTTCAGCGAAGGCGCCCCATTGAGTGTATCCCATGACACGCCGCCCGGTGTCGTCTTCTGCTCCGGCGAATTCGCGCCCAACCACCAGCGGCGGCGGTGGCGTTCCCGGATATCCGCCCATCGTTGTCATGAGGTCGGCAAAGTTCACACCGCCTGCGCCCACATGAATCAACTTCTGGCCCGCTTTCAGTTGTGGTTCAGGGAAATCTTGCACTGAGATGGCATCGGGTCCGGACAGGCTGGAAAGAACGAGGGCTCTCATGAAGAAAGTCTAGCAGGGGCCTGGCGATGTATTGGAGCAAGAATCTAAAGATGTCCAGAAACAAAAAAGGCCGCGCGGAAAACGGATTCGCCAAACGATCCGTTGCCGGCGGCCTAAGAATTCACTGTGACCGAGATGCTTACTGGCTAGAGCACCACAAAGAGCGCGATGCGCATGCCAGGATGGAGCAGATCAAACAGGAAATATTCGCCATCGACGTAGTCGATGTAGCAATCGTCGGTATAGGCCCAGTCCGCGGGCCAAGGGTCCACAAGGACAAACGAGTAGCCGCCGTATTGGAAAGTTGGCTGGCCGTTCACGACGCTTGGACGCTGCGCCCTGAAGGTATGGCTTCGGCCAAATTGAGCGCGAAACTTGTCGTCAGGAATATGGCCGCCCTTACCTGCGGGCCGTGCGTTTCCTTGCTGAGCATTTTCTGGACGGGCATTTTCTTGCCTTCCTGACCGCATCGGTTCGGGCGACTGCTTCTCGTCCTGCTTCGGCTCCTGCCGGTCCTGTTTCGAGGGCTTGGCCTCATCTTGACGGGGAGTTTTCACTTCATCCTGCCGGGGAGGCTTCGCTTCATCCTGCTTGGGCGCGGTTTTCGGTTCTTCCTGTCGAGGCGGGTTGTCGTCATGTTTCTCGTCCTGTGCGAAAACGGCCGCAGAACTGGCAATCAGGATTGAGAGAATCGCTAAATTCAGAAAGCGCAGAGCTCGCATAAACATCCTCCAAAATCTGGAATGGACTTCGGGCCGGGCGACCTGCTCGTCAGCAACTCGCGAACTGCCGCTAGTCAGATGACGGTCGCGAATGCCCGGTCCGGACGGTTTTGCTGTATACACCTCCCGGAAAGCCTGTAGGAAAAGGTGCGGTTTTCAAGTTCCTTAAGAGCGAGGTACAGGGTGGATCTCACGGTCCAACAGCCCTTCTGGCCGGGCTTTTCCCCGAGGTATATACTCTTGGCGTTGGCTTATTGTCTTCGCCGGCCGAGCCCCATGAGGCCGGAACGGGGCGCAATGTTTATTCCCCTAATTTATGCGCGCTCCGCCATGCGAAAGGCTTGCTCCACGCCGGGGGCGGCGAGGGGGTGGCACGGGTGCATCACCCAGTAAGGGATCGCTGCATCCGCGGGGAGGTTCACCGTGGATCTTATTCTTGTTCGTCTTCTTTTTGTCATTGTTGTAGCTGCTACCTGCTTCGTCATTGCACCGTTCGGTCTATCGCGCCCTTGGAACGCGGGCGTTGGCACCCTGATCGGGGCTGCGATCGTGCTGTTCGAATGGAAGCTGCGCACCGTCAGCCTCAAGCGGCTGATCGGAGCGGCCATCGGCAGCATCCTTGGAATATGCGGGGCTTACCTTTTCGCCCTGGTTATCCGCAACAGTGTCCCGAGCGGACCCGCTTCCAGCTTCCTGCAGATCCTGGTCATGTTGCTGATGGCCTACGTCGGGCTGATCGTAGGCGCCAACAAGGGCGATCTGCTGAACCTGGCGGCGCTGGGAGGAATCTTTGGTGGAGAGAAGCAGGGTAAGAAAAGCTACAAAATCCTCGACACCAGCGTCATCATTGACGGCCGTATCGCCGATATTGCCGAGACCGGCTTTCTCGACGGGGTGATCGTCACGCCGCAGTTCGTGCTGCGGGAGTTGCAGCTCGTCGCCGACTCGGCCGACTCGCTCAAGCGCAACCGCGGCCGGCGCGGGCTCGACATTCTCCAGCGCCTGCAAAAAGTCGCCACCCTTCAGATTCAGATCGTGGAAGATGACTTTCCTGCCGTCCGCGAGGTCGACCTCAAACTGATCGAACTGGCCAAGGTCTATGAGGGCAAGATCATCACCAACGACTTCAACCTGAACAAAGTGGCGCAGTTGCAGGGCGTGGAAGTGTTGAATATCAACGAACTGGCTAACTCCCTCAAGCCGATCGTGCTGCCGGGTGAGACCATGCGGGTGTTCATCCTGAAAGAAGGCAAGGAATACAACCAGGGCGTGGCCTATCTGGATGACGGGACGATGGTGGTCGTCGACAACGCACGGAAAATGATTGGCAAGACAATCGACGTCTCGGTGACGTCGGTGCTGCAGACCACGGCTGGGAAGATGATTTTCGGCAAGTGGGACGAGCGCGCCGCCTATTCACGCCAGTCGGCGCCAGTGCCGGTGGCTCCGCCGACTGGGACGGTACCACCGCCGGGACCGACTGCGGTGCCTTCTGCCACTGTTGTGGACACGAAGCATGGCGCGTCGTAGGGCGCACTCGCTCGGTGCCTGATTTGAACTCCCGCACCCGCGCTCGTATACTGACAACCCGCATGAAGGTGGTAGTGATCATTCCCGCTGCCGGTCTTGGGACGCGCATGGCTCCGATGCCGAGTGCTGATGGACGCCAAGACGAAGAAACCTCATCCCTCGAAACAATTCACCGAGTTGGGAGGGACACCGATCCTGATCCTCACGCTGCGAAAGTTCGCGTTGGTCGATGCGGTCAGTGAGATCTGGATTGCCCTGCGCGAGAATGAGATCGAGGGCTTCCGCGATCGGCTTGAAAAAGAAGCGAAAGACGTGCTCAAGAAAAAAGTCGAACTGGTCGTTGGCGGTGAGCACCGGCAGCAATCAGTCGAGCACGCGCTGAATGCGATCTCGGCCGCGCCGGATGACATTGTGTTGGTGCACGACGCCGTGCGCCCTCTGGTAACCGCGGAAATCATCGAGGAGGTTATCTCTGCCGCTAAGAAGTATGGAGCGGCCATCGCCGGCTTGCCCGCTGTCGACACTGTAAAACAGGTGGAACGTACCTCAGAAGGCGCGATCATCAAATCGACGATCCCGCGTGCGGGAGTCGTGCTTGCGCAAACGCCCCAGGGATTCCGTTATGACGTGATCAAGAAGGCCTTCGATGAAGCCGCCGCCGACGGATTTATGGGCACCGACGAAGCCTCGCTGGCCGAACGGTCCGGACACGAAGTGGCCGTCGTCATGGGTTCGCCGCGAAATCTCAAGATCACCAACCCGGGAGACATGGAACTGGCGGAGTTCTACTTAGGGAAATAAAGGTTTTTCCGCCGCGGAGTTCCCGGGTTGGTCTGGTTCCGTGGGCAACAGGTCGGGGATTTTCGTGCGGATATGGTGGTCGAAAGCAAGGTTCTGCTCGAACTTAAGGCCGCGCGTACGATTGATGAGGCGCACGGAAAGCAGTTACTGAACTATTTGCGAGCCACCGACATCGAAGTCGGCCTGCTGTTAAATTTTGGCGTCGAGCCGCAGTTCCGCCGCCTGGTCTATGAAAATGAAAGAAAGAGAATCCGCGTAGACCCGCGTGAATCAGCGGCGAACAAGGGGTTGAATTGAGGATTGGCTACGGGTTCGACTCGCACGAATTTCGTCCTGGTATTCCGCTGAAGATTGGCGGGATCGACCTGCCGCATGACAAGGGACTGGGTGGCCATTCCGACGGGGATGTGCTGCTGCATGCCATTACGGACGCTCTGCTCGGCGCAATTGCCGCGCCGGATATCGGGTCTCTGTTTCCGCCTTCTGATCTGAAGTGGAAAGGCGCCAACTCGAGTATCTTTCTGCGGGAAGCTTTGGATCGCGTCCGTGGCGCCGGGTATCGCGTCGCAAACATGGATGCCAGCCTCATTCTGGCCGCTCCAAAGATCGGTCCCCACACCGCTGCAATTCGCAAGCGAGTCGCGGAATTGCTCGGACTCCCCGGCGATTGCGTGGGGTTGAAAGCGAAGACGCCCGAGGGTCTCAATCTCGAAAATGCCGCGATTGCGCACGTGGTCGTGCTGCTGGAAAAGGCTCTACCGCGGAAAAAACGGTCCCGGGCAACGAAGAAATCCCGGCGAGGCCGCTAGCGACGCTGGTTCGCCCGTTCGATCAGTGCCTTGAAAATCGTCCGCGACGCCCCATCGTCATCCACTGAACGCTCGGGATGCCACTGCACCGCCAGCACGAAGTGATCCGGCGAGGTTCCTTCCAGTGCTTCGATGATGCCGTCGTCGGGGCAGCGTGCGACGGTGCGTAAGCCCTCACCGATCACGTCCGCCGATTGATGGTGAGAGGAATTCACCGGCAGGATGGTCGGGCCTGAGGCTCCAGATTTCGCGCTGCCCATTTCACTTGCAATGATCTCTGCCAACTTCGACTTTGGTTCAATTGCGACCGTGTGCGCAACGGCAACATTCTTCCCCGCCTCGTGATCCACTTTGGCGCGCGCAGCCTCGGGTAGAAAATCCGGAATGTGCTGAACGAGCGATCCTTTGCGGTACACATTCAAGCTCTGCAGGCCGTAGCAGATGCCGAGTACGGGCTTGCGGCGAGCATAAGCGTCGTCCAGCAGAAGCGAGTCGACCGCGTAGCGCGGAGCATCGGCGGCCGCGGTGTGAGGCAAGCGTGGCTGCCGGAATTTCGCAGGATCGACATCGGCCTTGCTGCCGGGCAGCAGAACTCCGTCGCAGCGCTCGATCGCAATTTTCACCTGGTGCGGCGTTAACCCAAGAGAAATCCGCACCGGTTCTCCTCCGGCCAGCGCGATGGCCCGCTCATATTGCGGAATCGCGCGCAGGGCATACTCGGGATCAAACGAGTGCGGGAGTGGGATGGCGATGCGCGGCGCCACTTCGCTAGCTCATCCTCTCGATGGCGGTAAGGGTTTTGGTCTGGCGGTAGTGACGAACCTCCATCGCGATGGTGAGTACGAGAATAATTCCACCCGCGACCAGCGCCATCGGCAGCGCGATATGACGATAGGCGATTCGCATGTCGGGATGAACCCCGCGCAGCGCTGAAATGATGACTGTGCCGAAGATGGCCAGCAGCAGGCTCACGGCGAAGGAAAGCAGTGTCCCGATAAACGTAACCAGAAACACGCGCACCGGGATGCCGTACCACCGAGGGGAACGGGATGCTCGTTGGGGGGCCATTAGACTTTCACTTCTTGAAGCAGCGACTAACCGCGGCGCTTGTAAAGGACTGCGAATTCGAATCCCGTATTCGGCGGGAACAGTTCGGCGATCTTCCGCAAACGCTCGGCGAGTGCAGATGGAGCCAGCAATGGATAATCCCGCTCCCGCAAATCGTAATAATCGACGTCGAGATAGAGCGAGAGCAGATAAATCGAGATCGTGTCGGAAAACGTGGCTTCCAGGTATTCAGTCTTGAAGCGCTCCGCGTCAGGACCATTGGCGGTGGCTAGTTTGCGGGCCTCCCAGGCATCGAGAGAGGTTTCGCCACGGACGCCGGCTTCCACCTGGCTCCATGCCAACTCGCTGAATTCCCGGGAGACTCCGGCGCGCTCCACCAGCGCGTGGCCGACGTTGATATAGAACTCGAAAGCCACGGAAAACTTGTCGTCCATCAGGCGGGTGGAGATAAAGACGCACTGCGAGTCGCCCAGGTTCAGGTTGCGATGGCAAACCGCGTTATCGCTAAGCGCGACGTCGTAACGGTCGGCGATGACGGTCTCGTCTCCCTGGCTCACGGTGAGCGGGACGAAATAATATGCCTTGCGCTCGAGTGCACCGGCGACTTTGGTTGGAACGGCAGCAACCATGCGCTCGAGATCGAACGAATTGACCGCGACCTCGCCGGCCGAAGCGTAGCAGATGCCGTTCGGCGCCTGGGAAACGGGCGTAAGCCGGACGACTTCGGCCGGACTGCGCGTGATGGCGGGGGCGGCTTGCGACATTCAACTTTATTCTACACACAGCGGATGCAGGCGCGCCGAGTGAAAGGCTAAGATGTCCGAAGATTCTAAGGGAGAGGAATGGGGACCCCTGGCACTGCGCGACGGTTGATTCTGAATCTTCACTTGTCGATTGCTCTAGTGGCCGGAGCATTCCTGATGATCCTCGGACTGACCGGCAGCATCCTGTCGTTCGAGCCGGAGCTGGATCGCCTCTTTCATTTCCATCTGTCGTATGTATCTCCGCGCAGCCGAGTACTAACGCTGCAGGAAATCGGTGATGCGGTTTCCCGCGCATATGCAGGCGAGCCGATCGTGGCTTATTTGCCTTCCACTTCGCCCGACATTTCCTGGCAGGTAGTGCTGCCCCGCGGCATCGTGTACGTCAATCAATACACCGGCGAAGTGCTGGGGGTGCGGACAAGAGGGCAGACTTTCCTAGGAGTGGTTCGCGCCATGCATACCCGTCTGGGAGCGGGCGACTTCGGCAGAAGTGTCGTCAAATGGGCAGGAGTGGCGACGTTGATCTTGCTCGCTTCAGGTTTGTACCTGTGGTGGCCAGCGAAACGGGTGCGAATTCGTGGAGGCTGGCGGCGCAGCGGATTCTGGTTCGACGTGCACAACTCGGTGGGAATTCTTTCGCTGCTTCCTTTGCTCGTTCTGGCGGCTACTGGCACGGCGATTGGTTTTGAAGATCAGGCTGAATCTTTAGTTGAGAAAGTGGCAACTCCAGTCCCCGTTCGGCCCGTCCCGCATGTTATTCCGCGGGAACCGATGAGCGGAGCAGTGGCGATTACGCCCGATCAGGCGGTTGCGATAGCCCGCGCGATGATCCCGGGCACAATCGTCAATCGAATGCAGATGCCGAGATACGGTGGTGTTTTCCGCGTGAGTCTCGAAAACCCACGCGACCGGATTGGCGGAGACAATATGGTTGCAATCGATCCTTCCAGTGGAAGTGTTTTGTCCTCTGTGCGATCGAGCGATTTGTCGCCAACGACACGGATGTTGGCCGTGAACGAGGCGGTACATACAGGCGACATCTGGGGAATGCCCAGCAAGCTTTTTGTGTGTCTGGCGAGTGTCATCGTGCCGGTTCAGGTAATCAGTGGCATGCTGGTGTGGTTGCGCCGCAGAAAGAGTTACGCCACTCGCGAAGTGAGTGGCAAAGGAATTCTATGAAAAGCGTGATTGCAGTAATTGCGTTGCTCCTGGCGGTTTCGCCCGCGAGTGACGTGACGGGCACGTGGACGGGAAGCTTCCATGTCGCCGGAGGAGATCATGCTATTCCACAAGTGATCCTGTTCAAACAGGATGGGAACAAACTCACCGGGTCCGCCGGCCCTGATGCAGGGGAACAGTATCCCATTGAGAACGGAAAGGCTGATGGAGTCCGCGTGACTTTTGAGCTGACCTCCGGCGAATGGAGGTTCACCTACAATCTGAAACAGTCAGGCGATCGGATGATCGGGGATCTGGAGCTTACGAGCATCAACGACAGCCGGTCCGCGAAAGTGGAGTTGAAAAAGAGCAAGTAATCCGGCCCCCAATTTCCGGAGACTTCAGGGTTCTCCGGAGCGCGCAGCGTGTTTGCGAAGCTTGCTCCTCCCGGTATCATTTCCGTGGAGGATTATGCCGCGATGAAAGAGTTTCCTGCGTTCATGAAGCAGCCCGTCAACCGGATCGCCACTAGCAGCCAGGCGACTCCCGGCGTTGACGGGTATGTGTTTGATGGAGCGGACGGCAGCCAGATGGCATTCTGGATCTGTCGCGAGAATGGATCCTCCGCGCCGCACGTGCACGATTTCGACGAATACATGATCGTGGTTGAAGGGTGCTACACGCTGAT
>CAVXVD010000111.1:0-9879 GCA_963765015.1 uncultured Acidobacteriota bacterium
TCTGAAAACCGAGGTGATGAAAGCCATTTTTGGGGCTGCTTGAAGTTCTACCTTGCCGTCGAAGCGGATGAAGGGGATGTGCTCGAGTCGATTGACCTCCGGCAGATCGGGAGTTCTTGCCATCGGCGTCGATCCCATAGATCTGGCCCGCCGTAGAAAATAGATCGTGTCGCCCGGTTTGCCGATGAGCCGTTTGACAAACTGTTTTTTACCGGGAAAGAGATAGAAGTAGGTCGTGTCGGAATCGGCGATGTCCATGTTGGCGCCGTTGAAGACGATGATCGATCCCCGTTGGACAAGGGTCGGGATCAAAATAGAAGTGGGCCTCTTGCAGGGGGACGTTGATGCCGTAATCGGTCTTAGAAACGATGAGATAAATCTTCTTCTTCCAGCGTGGGGCGCATCGATCCGCTCGGAGGATCGTGTCGAGCTCAAACCACATCGTCCGGATCAATACGGCAATCAGTAGGGCAAAGAAGATCCCTCCAAGAAAATCGCGCGCTTTGTCAAAAGAGGTTTTGGGCATGAGGCGGAGCGAGGCCTGTTCCAGCTCTTTCGCCATCTGTTTCGCTGCAACGGAATCTTTTAGAGGATGGCTGCCTGAAGAGCGGTTAAATAGCCTTGGATCAGTCTTATTTCGTGGAAAGCTGGTCGAGGCGTATTCGCTTTGCGGGAATCGAGGCGGTGGATCTGGCGCAAAGTCCGTTTCGATTTTCTAAAAGAAAGAATCAAGTGGATCATCGTAATTTGAATTTTAGAACATTCCTTTGTCAAAAAGCAAGTCTGAAAACAATTGTGGAAAATTTGTTCATAACCTTCGTAAGAGTTTGAAAGGAGGTTTTTAAAGATGTAGAGGCGGAGGTTTTTAAGTGATCTGGCGGTGAAGCGGTTGCGTAAGTGAAAAGTTGTAATAGAAGGAGATCTCTATGAGATTGTTCGCAGAGTAAAAGGACAGGTTTTTTCGAGAAAGTCCAATTTTATTTTTCTTTGCGGCAATGCGTCTATTGAGTTTATTTTTTAAACCGGAGATGTAAAGTTTAAGCTCAAAGGCAAAGGGAATAAGATTATTTCTGGATGTCCAGACGAACGGTTTGAGGGATCTCGGTATAGGACTCGCTATGGCCGATGGGAACAAGCAGCCAGGTGTAGCGGTGGTCGGATTCCAGGGTTTGTTTGAGTTCTTCGGTATGGGGATTTCGACCGATGATCGATTCTTCTTCTCCATCGGAACAAGCGAGTGGGTGATGGGAAAGATCTGTTTTTCGTGGGTCGTCACGTCGATGGCAAAGAGTTCGAATGCTCGATAGTATTTGGGGCTTTTGCAGATGAGGCCTGAGTCCTATTTCCGTTTTTTGGGGAAGGCCGACGAATTCGGGCACGCGTCTCGGGATGGTCTTCGGTGGACGGAGGGGAGATTTTCCCGCGGATTCGATGGTTCTCAGCGCGGCAGATGGCGTGAGAGGTCTGCTCTTGGATCCAGAAGGGGAGGGGGAACTTTTTTTCCTTGTCGAAGTAGAGGCAGACGTTCTATCTGGAGAGTTCCAGTCGTCCGTCTTCGGGCCAAAGGGTCTCATAGACGTCGAAGTGGGCATTTTGGATCTTTTTCCCCTCGAAGACGAGGGAGGGATTCCACCCTTTTCGGAAATCGGGTTCGCCATCCCATGGGCGGAGGGCCGATCTTGCGCCGGTTGGACTCGGGAACGAGGTCTCATCGGGAGGTGGAGGAGAGTGGCGAACAGGCTTTCTTTCTGCGGAAAGATGGATCCAGGCGGATCGGGAAAAGGAGAAAGCACTCGATGGATTTGCCCGTTTTGCAGATCGATCTCGATCGAGGTGGAGAAAGAGGCCAGGAAGTGTGGCCGGGGGCTCTTGCTTTGACCCATTCGGGCCACGAAGCGGGCCGCTTTTTTTCAAGTTTTGGAGGGGGGCGCTGATCTCTTCGAGGATGACGGCGGTGGGGGTGATCGACCGGATGGGCAGAGGATGGTGATCATCTTGTTGGCTTCGGTGACCATATAGTCGCCGCTTTGGCCTTTTCCACTCGTTCCTTTCAAGCGGAATTCCAGCTCCGCAAAAGCGAGCGTGGCACAGAAGAGGAAGCGAAAGGAGCCAATTTTTCATAGAGTCCATCTTATGCATAGATCCCTTTAAGAAACAACTACTGCGTTTGAGCTCCCGCCAGCAGCGCGGCAAGCCGTTCTTCGGCGTCAGTCTGTTGATTCAACAACTGAATGGGCTGGGGGACATATTCATTGATTTTTAGAGGAGCTCTCCTTAAAAAAGGAGGGTCCTGGGCTTCATACTCGCCCCTGATGTCCATCAGGCCTGGCATTTCAGGAATGGCCGCTGCTGCTGGCCCCTCGGAAACAGGCGCGCCTTCCGACGGGGTTGGCGTCCCGTCTGAAGTCGATGGAGCGGGTGACTTTCTGAGCATTTCGAGCGCTCTGAGGGCAGGCAAATGGTGGATATAGCGGCATCTCATGGTGCACGCGCCGGCCGGTTCAAGCGCTGTGCTAGCGCACATTCGGGGAATGTGGGTTTCCTCAAAAATGGCTCCTCGCTGTTCCAATTCACTCTTCGCAAATGCCTAAGGCGAGATGAAGCCGGCGCATTTCCCCCACTTTTTCATGCAACTGTCGCGCCATGTTAGCACGCAGGTCCACCGCTTCAGGTCGAACGAGCTCCCGTACCGGCACCTGGAATTGAAAGAGGAGCTACTCAGAAGTGATCTTCGCTCGTCAGTGGACGGGACCCGGGCTCAAGGGCCCGCACTGTCCCCAGGCCCCGCGCCTGAATCACCCGGTCCCACGGCCCCGCTTGCCAGTTATCCTTGGCCTTCACTGCGTATCTCCAGGCCGGCGGCGTCAACATCAAGTTGCGGCCGATTGCAGTCACGTATGGTTCGTACATAGACCGCAGCTTGGTCAGTTTGTCGTGAGCGTAGTCATCATCTCTCAACTTCAGCCCCGATACCTCCAGCGCCGCACGCAGTGCTTCCAACTCTTCCTCCGGCAACCGCTCGGGCGCCTCAGCGTCGTACCGGGCATTAACCACCTGAGCCAGGTCGACTGCTGCATGCCGAGCCATGGCAAAAGTCAACTTCGCCTGCCCGGGATGCACGCCTTCAATTCCAGTCAGCACCAGCGAAGTCACGTCCAGCATCGTCGTCAATGCGCCCAGCCACGACTGGTTGCTGTGTTGCGAACGAAAGAACGTCAACACCGGATACGAAATCTGACTTTCCAGCAACTCAGCTGCCCAGCGCTCCCAATCGCGCAGTACCTCGTCGAGCACCGTCTGCTCCATCCCCGGATCTTCCGACCTCCCGGCCAGCCTGACCAGCAACTCCACCGCCGATGGAGGCGATCCCGCTCGCGCGTCCAACATCGAAATCTGAATTTCTCTCCGGGAGAACGAGGAATACACAACCGGAATGTACCCGATCACCACACCCAGAAAGGCGAACCCCATCCCCGCCTCGAACACGGAAAGCGCCCGCGCGGCGCCCGAAGTCGGCACAATATCGCCATACCCGAGCGTGAAGAACGTCTCGCCGCTGTGATACAGAATCTTGCCAAAGTTAAGTTTCTCTCCGTTGAGCTGCTCGTGCCCCCCAATTCCGTGTTGGATAAGTGCAAACCCCAGAATCAGCCCCGCGGCCCAGAATCCCAGCAGCAGAATCAGCGACAGCGGCCCAAAATATCCCAGAAAATTCTGCTGCCTCGATGTGGTCTCGATATGGCTTGCGATCTTTCGCCATGGGATCCACGTCCTCCGGTAAAAGTACGCCGTCAGCTTGAAATGCCGCCTCACCCGCCGCGGCAGAACCACGGTCTCAAACGCATCCAACAACACTATCCAAATAATGAATATTCCAAACAGCACCGCGACAATGCTGACATGCGAATTCATAAGAGAATCGAACCTCCGGCCCAGACCGAAGCGAAGCCAGCGAGGTTCATTGTAGATGCGTAGGGAAGGTTACCAGATTCGCAGAAACGACCGTCAAGCTGCGCGTCAGACTTCTGACGCACGAGAAAGCTGCGGCCTACTGCGGCTTAGACGGAGGCTGCTGGGCTGGCGTCGCCGGTGCCGCCGACGGCTTGGCAGTCGCCGGGCTGGTCGCCGCAGGCTTGGCAACCGGTTTTTTCTTCGCAGTCGGCTTCTTCGGTGGCTCATTGTCGTCGACCACAATCTTTCTTGGAGGCGTTGCCGGAATCGCCGCCTGCGCCGTCTTCAAGTCGCTTCGCAATCGAAGGATCTCCGCTTCCTTCGCCGACGACAAATTCTCAATCCGTTCCGCCAGCTGCTTTCGCGTGCCCTCGAATCCGCTCAGATCATTCGACAACGATTGCAGATCGTCCTTCGACCCGAACGCCCCTGCGCTCTCCGCCACGCTTCCCAGCACATCATAAAGCGCGTCCAGATTGCGATAGAGCTTGAACGTGGCCGGCAGGTCTTCCGGTGCAGCCCGGAGCTGTGCAATGATTCCCGGCAGTGCCCCCTGCAAGTTCCGCTGGATCGAATCCACGTTCCCCAGAGCCTGTTTCTTATCCGAACCGCTTGCCTTCCAGCGCTCGATCCGCAGCTTCACCAGATCGGCCTGGGTTGCCTTCGACATGTCTTCCAGTTGTTGGAGCATGCCGTTCAGCTGCGTGACCGAGGTGTACGAGACGGGCTGGCCTTGTCCGGAAATCCCCGCAGGCGCACTCATCGCCGCGGCCGGGCCCGACTGGGCGACAGCGATCGCCGGGAAGACTAATAAGAGCGGAGTCGAGAACAGGAGGAGAGTACGTTTCATTTTTTCGGACGGTGGCAATCGCGGCATCAGGATACTACAACCACGATTCCGGTGTGGATCCGGTAGTCCCCGGAGCCAGGCTCTCGTCCAGGAATCGTCCGAAATCGTACAATGAACCCATGCGGAGAGACCTCGCATTCCTTTCGGCGTCGCTGGCCATGGCGCTCCTGCTTTCTTTTTCTCCGCGCGCTGCCGCGCAGGAACTGGGCCGACGCCTCATCCTCAAAGACGGTTCGTACCAGGCCGTCACGAAATGGGAGGTCAAAGGCGATCGCGTTCGCTATTACAGCTCCGAACGCGAGGATTGGGAAGAATTGCCCAATGCTCTGGTGGACTGGCCCGCCACAGAGAAATACGAAAAGGACCGCTCCGCCGGGGCGTCCGCGCCGGAAGCCGTCCAACTCGACAAGGAAATCGAACACGACCGTGATCTCGAAGAAGCGAAACTCCCCGAGGTCGCGCCTGGCCTCCGCCTCCCTGAATCTTCCGGCGTTTATCTGCTCGACACCTTCCAGAACGAGCCTCAGATCGTCGAGATTCAGCAGGCCGAAGGGGACATTAACCGCAATACAAAGGGAAACATTTTCCGCGGAGCTATCAATCCCATCGCGGGACTGAAACAGACCATCGAACTCGACGGAACTCATGCCCCCGTGCAGGCCCATGTCGATGTCCCCGCCTTCTATCTCAAGCCTGACGATCCTGACGATCCAAGCCAGACCCTGCAACCACAGCAGCCGCAGCAACCTCAGGCGGCTATTGTCCCCTTTGACCGTTTTCGCATCGTCCGCACGGAAGTAAAGAACGGCAAACGCATAGTCGGAGACGTCAAGCGTCAGGTAACGGGCAAGATCAGCCAGGAGGAACATCTGGTCAAGACGACCATCACCAACGTCACCGGGGGATGGCTGAAGCTCACGCCGATCGAGAGCCTAGCGCCGGGTGAATACGCGATCGTCGAGATGCTGGGAAAAGAAGGAATGAATCTCTACGTGTGGGATTTCGGGGTCAACCCGAAGGCGCCGGCGAACGCCAATCCGTGGAAGCCCGATGCCAAACCTGATGTGAAGCCGGACGCAAAGGCGGAACCCGAGCCGGCAGCCAAGCCGGAACGCTAGTTTCGAGGACCTTTCCAGGAAGCGCAAAACTGGCACAAACCGGAGAAAATCGCCCGCGATGTGCCTTCCTTATCTTATTGACAGGAGATCGCCTAGAGCAGTCAAGTCCGAGGTCTGAAGTCTGAGGTCCGAGGTCTGGCTTCCCGAACTCGCTACTCGTCCTTCAGCATGCCGCGCTGCGCCACGCCGATATTGTCGCGAGTCGAGTTCTTCACCATGTACATCATGCCGTCGGCTTGGCGGATGACATCGTGCGCCGTGCGCGCATCGTGTGGATACGTCGCTACTCCAATCGAAGCCCGCACATTCAAGTTCAAGCCTTCTTCGCGGCAGAAACAGCTCGCCCGCAGACCATCGCGCAGACGTTTCGCCACCACCAGAGCCTGATCCTTCACGGTCTGCGGCAGCAAAACCACAAATTCATCGCCGCCGTAGCGAAAGGCAAAATCAATCAACCGCAGCTGCGCCTTGATCAGGTATCCGATCTCGGCGAGAAGTTTGCTCCCGATCAGGTGCCCATGCGTATCATTGACCGACTTGAAATGATCGAGGTCGATGAACAGCACGCTGAACTCATAGCCAAAGCGCGACGAGCGGTAGACCTCGGTCTCCAGCGTCTTGTACAAATGCCGCGCGTTGTAGAGACCTGTGCAGTCGTCGGTAATGGTAAGTTCCTGAATCTTTTCGACCCAGCGCGCGTTCTCGATGGCAATCGCGGCATAGTCGCACAGGGATTGCAGGAAAAATAGCTCCGGCTCCTTGAAGCGCTCCATGTCGACGTTCACCAACTGGATCACGCCGAGCACGCGCAGCTTCGATCGCAGCGGCACGCAGATCACCGACCGTGTTTCCCATTGGGTGGTTTCATCGACTCGGCTGGCGAAAGCGGGCTCCGCGCTGACATCCGGCACAATCCGCGCCTCGCCGTGTTTCGCGACCCATCCGGCAATTCCCTCGCCCACTTTCAGCCGGACGTTCTTCAAAGCCTCGGCCTTCTCGCCGACAGCGATCGCAAAATAGAGTTCGTCGTGCCCTTCGTCCACCATCAGCAGCGACCAGGTCCCTGGACGGAAATATTCCGCCATTTTTTCCATGATGGTTTGAAGAATGGAATCGAGGTCCAGCGATGACGTGAGCGCCTTGGCCACGTCGTGAAAAATCGTCAACTCCTGGCTCTGGCGAGTCAATTGAGTGCCGGCCTCAGGCATAGAATTCCCGTCTGCTTCCTCACTGGTCGGATGGTGTTCAAAAATTATATTCGTCACTTTCGTGCACGAGCAATGATCGTTAGTAACCAGAACCCGTAACGCCAACCACACCAATGGCTTCCAACCTGCGTGCCCAAGACCAGAATTCCCGTCCGTGATTCTTTTGCATCCAAGTTGCCTTTGACTTCTATAAACTTCAGGCTATGAATTCATTCCGAACGCTTCTCGCCTGCCTTGTACTGCTTTGTGCCGGCCCGATTGCCTTATCGCAGAGTGCCAGCCCGGCGGTCGATCCCCACTCCATCCCGGTTGTGGACGGCGGACTCGGTCCCTGCACGGCCGACTTTGTGATCAATGACGGCGCCGGCTCACCTGTTTACGCTGCCAAAGTCAAAGTCCACATCGCCTACGGTTTCATGAGCGCTCACAAGCTCGATTTGGAAGTGGGAACGAATGCCGACGGCAAAGCCCGATTCACCGGCCTGCCCAACCGCCTGAAGCGGGGACTCTTTTTCCAAGCCGATGAAGGCGACCGCACCGGCAACGCCTTCGACGACCCCTCGAACACCTGCAAAGCGCAATTCACGATCGCTCTGCAGAAGAAAACGCAGTGACGGGTTAGTCCTGTGTGGGGACAGCCGCCCTCGGCTGTCCGGCGACCCTGAAGTTCCGGGCCGCTACGTCTTCCAGTTGTCATCCTGAGCGAGCATTGATCTTTGCGCCCAAGCTGCAAAGACCACCCGCAGTCGAAGGATCCCTATCCCCAATCCTGGGCTTCCAAATCGAGGGCGTTGGACCACGCAACACTGGCGGTACCCACTGAATCTAACTATAAACAGCAAACTCACCGTGCGCGCCGCAGGCTGGAGTGTTCTAGAATGATCTCAAGGGTTTCCGATATGGCAGACGATTCCATCACCGTTTCCCCCGGTCCGCAGTTCATGACGGCCATGGTGCTGGCGATCGCGGCCGACGCGCTGCAGATTGCCCTTTTGCCTCTGTTCGTAGAGGGCGCGCTTTCGCCCGCCGATGACCTGCTCGACCTGGGAATGGCGGCGGTGATGGTGCGTCTGCTGGGATGGCACTGGGAATTCGTCCCATCGATTTTCGCCAAGCTCGTCCCCGGCCTCGACCTGGTCCCGTTTTGGACGATGGCTGTAGCGAACGTCTGGCGCAAGACTAAGCAGGATGCCGCCACGACCGGAATGGAAAAGCCGCCAGAGTTGCTTCCGCCCCTTTCGAAGAAGTAAGTCCTTTATTTGCAGTGTGGGAACATTCCTGCGGGAACATAAATGCATTTTTGTAACAATGTCCTGCAAAAGGCCAGAGTTGTATTTTTGAGAAACACAGTGAGTGTTTTGTTTCAGTTGGCGGCTGGGATTATGAGCGCGAGAAGAGTCGATTTTCAGGGCCCGGCGAAGGCCAACTACGCTCATTTTCCCCGGTAAAGCTGCGCCGTTCCGCTGACAACCTTGATCCTGTCTTCTTTCGCATCATGACGAATACCCCAGAATTTTCCGTCCGAGACACAGGAGACAATTGCCTCGAAGGACTTATCTGGCGGCTTAACGCGATACTCTCTGACTAGCTCGCCGTTTTGAGGATCCACTTCAAGCACTGAATCGAATGCCACCCAGCTAGCCTCCTTCGCACCTATCTTCCTGAAGGAGAGCAGCCAGTTCCCGTCGGATCGGATGGGTGCCCCGAGGTAATAATCGTGCGGTGCTTTTATGCGGACGACACGAGTCTCGCCGCTCTCTTGCACTTCATAGACGCTGGGGCGGCTCATGAATGCGCGCCAGAGCAGCATTCTGCCGTTCCATGGAGTGAAATCGCTCGATAGAACCACTGACAACGTGCTTTCGGTGCACCCGGAGCATTTTCCTTCGTCAGTCGGTCCGGTCAGAGCTGTGCTGATGTCTTTCCGCAAGTCCAAATAGCGCATGAATTGGGCACTTGCATCCAGCAGCGCAACGCGAGGCACTTCGTTCTGATCCAGACCTTGCGCGAGCAGAGTGCCGGAATCAAAGGTCGCGAACTTGAACATGAGAAAGGGAAGATCCAGCTTAATTGCGCCTTTGTAGGTTCCGTCTTTATCAAACCGGGCAATGTAGTTGATCCTGGCGTCGGTAGCGTCCCTCTCTACATGAGGATGACCTGCGTCATCGGTCCAGGTTGTTGTCTTTACTTTGGAGTCGTCGACTCCAGAAACCCTGAAGGAGAGCCCGTCCGCCGATATATCCGGGTCAAGACCGAGACCAGTCACACTTGGATGGGGGATGTCCGTCATTTTGTCGGTGAGGAAAGGAATGATGCCCGCGGGCGTGAGCGCGACAAGACCTTGTCCACCGATTGAGATATACAGATTTCCGTCTCCATTGCAGGTGGCTTCGGGAAGGCGTGTCTCCGACCAATATTTCGCGGGAAGAGATGAGTAGTCTGGGTCGTCCGACAGCGCCACTTCGAACACGGGCAGGGACGATTTTGGCTTCTGCTTGGTCGACCCTGCCGGATGCGTCTGGGCCAGAGCTAAGCTGCAGAGCAGGACCGCAGCAGCCGTTAGCCGGAGGAAGATTCTCATGCTGATCGAGAATTATTGAGCGCGATTAGGGTGCGTGTCCAGAGAGCGGAGCTCCTTCAAGAAAGTAGCGCTATCAGCCGGTGGATTGGGGTAGGGATCCTCTGACTGCGGTTGGTCTTCCGTTAGAGCGCAAAGACCAATCCTCGCTCGGGATGACGGCAGAAAAAATCA
>CAVXVD010000112.1:0-108387 GCA_963765015.1 uncultured Acidobacteriota bacterium
CACGAAAGCTCGACCATCCCTCGGGTCCATGGCTCTCACCGGTGTGGTTGAAGACCGCATCCAGAATCACTTCTATTCCGGCAGCATGAAACGCTTTGACCATCCGTTTCAGCTCGCGCAGGGTTTCGGGCGGCGAAGCGCTGCACCCGTAGGCCAGATGCGGCGAAGAGAATGAGAGGGGATGGTAGCCCCAGTGGTTGATCAGTCGCCGCCCGGTGAAGGGATTACATCTCGGATTGTCCCCCTCGTCGAACTCCATGATGGGCATCAACTCCACCGCAGTGACTCCCAACTCTTGGAGGTGTGGAATTTTCTCGGCGAGCCCGTCAAATGTGCCAGGAGAAAAGGCGTTCGAATTTGGAGCGCTCGTGAACGCACCGACATGAAGTTCGTAAATCACGGAGTCTGTCAGGGCGATATCCAACGGCTGATCCTGCTCCCAATCAAAATGGGAGTCGACGATCACTGAGCGCCGTTGCACGTCGATCCCTCCGCTGAGCGTCGTTCGCGAAGTGCCGCGCGCATAGGGATCCAGCAGCACGCGCGATGGATCGAACAGATCCAGATGCGACTCCGGGTTGGGAGTGCGGTCCATCCGATAACCGTATTCAATGCCTGGGTCGATGCCACCAACGAAGACATGCCAGATGTTTCCCGTGCGGTTGCGTCGCGGATCCAGGGGAAATTCGAGAACCGACTGTTGCTCGCCGGGGAGGAAGATGACCAGCGTTACGGTAGTTGCATTCTCGGAGTAGATTGCAAAATTGACGCCGCCACGTTCTACAGTCGCTCCGAGAGGCAGAGCGCGACCGCGAGTGATCTCGAATTCCACCCCGATGATTTCGAGAAATCCCGCCTTTTGCCTAGTCAACATGGTATTCGGCCTGGTTGAGCCCTTACACAGCGCTGAGCCCCCAGATTTCACGGGCATACTCAGCTACCGTACGATCACTGGAAAACTTACCGGATCGGGCTACATTGAGGATCGCCTTGCGATTCCAGTTTGCCGGGTGCACATAGTCCTGTGCGACTCGCTCTTGAGCTGCGATGTAGGAATCAAGATCGGCTAGATGAAAGTAGTGATCTCCCTGGCTCAGAATCGAGTCGAAGATGGGACGAAACAAGCCGGGAGAGCCGGCGCAGAAACGATCATCGCGCAACGCGTCCATCACCTTGCGCGCGATCTCGCTATTCCGGTAGAACTCCCATGGATTATAAGAACTGCGCAACGTGTCAACTTCATCCGCCTTCAGACCGAAGATGTAGATGTTGTCCCTCCCGACTTCTTCGAGGATTTCGACATTCGCTCCGTCCAGCGTGCCGATCGTCAGCGCACCGTTCATCGTAAGTTTCATGTTTCCGGTACCCGAGGCTTCCATGCCCGCGGTGGAGATTTGTTCACTGAGATCCGCCCCGGGAATGACTTGTTCGGCAAGCGACACCCGGTAATCATGCAGAAAGACAACTTTCATCAGATCCGCAGCCCGAGGATCAGAATTGATCGTGGCCGCGAGGTTGTTGATCAGCTTGATGATTAACTTTGCCATCCAATATCCGGGAGCAGCTTTCCCCCCGAAAATATAGGTTCTCGCGACTGCAGGCGTTTGGCCATCCTCGACCAAGCTCAGATAGTCGTAGATTACCCGCATTGCGTTCAGCAGTTGCCGCTTGTATTCGTGGATTCGCTTCACGTGTATATCGAACAGACTTGCTGGATCCACCGTGATTTGTTCAGTCCGGTGGATCAGATGCGCGACTTTCTCCTTGTTTCTGAACTTCACTTGCTGAAATGCTTTCTGAAAGTCAGACTTGTGCGCCTTTGCTTCAAGGCCGCGGATCTTGGAAAAATCGGAAATCCAGCCTTCTCCAACGCACTCGGTAATCAGATCGCCGAGGCCGGGATTAGCGCTCGCCAGCCAACGCCGGTGAGTTACTCCGTTCGTTTTGTTGTTAAAGCGCTCCGGCCAGAGTTCCCCAAAGTCAGGCACAAGCTTGCGTTTCACCAGATCGGAATGTAGTGCGGCTACCCCGTTAATCGAATGGCTGCCAACGATTGCGAGTTGCGCCATGCGTACCTGACGCGGCTCGCTCTCCTCAATCAGTGACATGCGTTGCAGTCGCTCTGGCTGGCCGGGGTAGCGATCTTCAACCTGCCGCAGAAAACGGCGGTTGATTTCATAAATAAGCTGCAAATGGCGCGGCAGGACTTTGTCCATCAGATCCACCGGCCATTTTTCGAGTGCCTCTGGAAGCAAGGTGTGATTGGTGTATCCGCAGGTCGCTTGGGTGATCTCCCAGGCTGGCTCCCATTCCATGTCGTGTTCGTCGATCAGAATACGCATCAGTTCGGCGACCACCAGGGCCGGATGCGTGTCATTCATCTGAATCGCAAACTGGTTTGGCAGGGTCGCCAGGCTCGCGCCCGGACTTTGCGCTTCGAACTTGCGCATCGTGTCCCGCAGCGCGCAGGCCACCATAAAATATTCCTGCACCAGGCGCAGCTCCTTACCTGCAGCAAAGGAATCCGCCGGGTACAGCACCTTCGAAATCGTTTCGATCGACATCTTGGCTTCAACGGCGCGCAGATAGTCGCCAGTATTGAAGATTTGCATGTCGAATTCATCGGATGCACGCGCGGAATAGAGTCGCAGGTGATTTACGGTCTTCCCCCCAAACCCAACAATTGGGATGTCATAGGGAACCCCAATCACGACCCGCCAATCCACCCACATGGGGTTGTAGTTTCCCTCACGATCCACACCGTGTTCGATCTTTCCATAGAGGGGCACCGTGCACGATTCAGCGGCGCGTTCGATTAGCCACGGAGAGTCTTCGCTGAACCACTGCTCGGTGCGTTCTGTCTGAAAGCCATTCTCAATTTCCTGTTTAAAGAGTCCGAACTGATAGTTGATTCCGAAACCGTAGGCAGGCATCCCCAATGTAGCCAGTGATTCCATGAAACAGGCCGCGAGTCTTCCCAGTCCTCCATTGCCCAGCGGCGCGTCTGCCTCCGCGTCGGTGATCTCTTCGAGGCTGAATCCCAACTTACGCGTCGCTTTGTTAGCTTCTTCCAACATGCCTAGACTGAAGAGATTGTTGCGCAGTGACTGGCCAATCAGGAATTCGGCGGACAAGTACACCAGTTGCTTACTTTTCTGGGCTGTATATCGCGCCTCGGTCGAAAACATCCTGTCGATGAGTTGCTCACGAACCGAGTATGCGAGCGCCTGGAACACATCTTGCTTCGTGGCTTGGGCGGGTAGCTTGCCGACTGTGTACCGCAAATGACGGGAGAGGTCGTCGCTCAAAGATGCGTGCTCGAGACTTTTCTTCGTGCCGATGCTAGCCATCAAGGGTCCTTATGAACCGAAAATTGTGTTGTCGAGGGCCCGCTGCGCGGGATCCTGCGCACGCAGGTGTCCGCACAAACGGTGGAGACAAAGGTGGATGCACTCGACGGGCCATATCTCAGATCACCGCGACCCCGGCTGGCCTGCCGAAACTGGAAAAGCGCCGGGTTTTGACTCCGTTACGCAGGGGGCGCGACAGTTCCCAGACTGCCAGTTGGCAAAGAATGTCTGGATTCTGGAAACGCGTTTCGAGAGCGGACAGATCTCGGCTCTGTTTCCTGGCGTCTGCATCAGGCCGATGAAGGCCATGTTGAATGTTTGATCGAGGCAAACCGGGTCTTGAATATTGCTTCGCGCCTAAGATCGTCGCATCGGAGTTACGTTGGTACCGAAATCGAGCGTTATTTGTTGACTATTGGAGTGAAAGCCTTGCGCTCACCTGGGGTTTCTCGAACCAGAGACATCGCCATCGTAATTGTTCCGAACAGCGGAAGTATTTACTGAACGGCTGGGTGCACCGGTATTCGATGGTTTGAAGTCCCGCTGACTCGTTGTTTCGATGCTTAGTTATCGATCATTCGCCATCCAAAAAGGCTGCTTTGCAGGCACGAACTCAACTGGCACATTTTTGACGAATGTCTTCAGCCAGCGAGAGCACTCCTCCATACCGGCTTGTTCGCTGGGCACGTGGCCGATTACGATCAGTGCTTTCTTGTGGCCCTCGCTGACGGCGTCGGCGGCGTACTCGACGGTCTCCCATTCGCGAGTCTCTCCCACCATCAACACCTGAACGTTGTCCTGCTCGAGCATTTGTATTTCATGTTGGGATCCTGCCGCACCGGGACTGAATGCTACCTGGGTGATCTTCAGTTCCGGATCGCCGACGACCCGAACTGCCGGCGAGTCCAGCTGTTTCGCGATTTGTTTCGCCAGTTCTTTTAGCGTCATTTCCGGCATTACGAAGAGGAATTGATTGTCGGGACGCTGGAATTTCTCCCAGGCTAGCGCGTGCACCATTCCGGCTTCGATTCCGTCGGGATTGCGCATGTGCCAGTGATCGTGAAAGCGCCAGACCACCATGCCATGCTTCTCTATAAACGCCCGCTTCTCTGCCCACACGGGATCGCTTTCGGGTATGCCCTCCGGCGTATCCAAATGCGCATAGAACGTCGGTTCGTGCGTGATGACAAAGTTCAATCCCTGGGCCGACGCGCGTTGCAGTACGTCCATGGTTGCCATCATGGTCACAGCAACTCCCGTGACTGCGGTGTCCGGATTGCCCGCTTTGAAGGTGTCGACCGTGTCCTTCCTCCACTCGACGCCCACCTGGCTTTGTATCCGGGCTACCAGTTCCCGTGCGGTGACTTTGACTGGCTGCGCCGAAGCTACCGCATTAAGCAAAATGGCGACTGCGATTACGATCCTCGCTAGTACGTGTCTTGTGTCCAATGTTTTCTCCTCCTTGATCCGCGTGCCGCGTTTATGGTCATCTTAATCCCCTAGGGTTTGTGGCTGTTCCTCATTGTCCGACGCGCGGCCGATGGCGCACTGACTCGCCCAACCACGGGTGCCCGCAGAGCCATTCCCGTGGCAAGTGCTCTCCCGGTGAAATTTGGCGAATACTGGGGCTTGACTGTTCTGGATTTTTCAAGGTAATGTGTATCCCCCAAAGGGCACAATAGTTAGTGCTCACCTTTCCCCGACCCTGGGCTACATAAATTTCATGCTGCAAGAGAGAGAACGATATGAGCGTTCGTCGCCTTCTCGGCCCTGTGTTCCTCAGTTTCGTAGTCTGCGTTGCGAGCCAGTTCACGTCAGCGCAAGCCGTTTATGGAAGTGTAAAAGGCAATCTTGCCGATGTTGGGGGGAAGCCGATTAGCGGTGCCAGGGTCACACTTTCCTCGGTGGGCAAAGGAACGAAGTTTGGTACTGAGACAGACAATTCGGGGTTCTACACCCTGAATGACGTCCCTCCCGATGATTACAGCTTGAAGGTGGAGGCGGGCGGGTTCAAGACGTTTCAACATCCGTTCGTCACTGTCTATGCTGACAACACTACCCAGGTCAATTCTAAGCTGGTGCCGGGCAGCACCTCTGAGATTGTCACCGGAAGCGCGGCCGACGTCAGCGTGCTGAAGATCGATCGGACGGACGTTGCGACCATCCTTTCGCGCCGTGAGATCGAAGATTTACCCCTACCGGAGCAAAACATCTCCAATTTAGAGGTACTGGCCCCCGGAGCTGTACCGGTCACGCCAGTTCTCTCGAGGGCGCAAAATCCTCAACAGGGCACTTACATCAACGTCAACGGTCAGATTTTTAGCGGGACCGCTTATCAGCTGGACGGAACTGATAACCGCGATGCGCTGGAAGGCATTGTTGTCATCAATCCGAATCAGGATTCCGTGGGAGAGATGAAGATCACGACTTCGAATTATGGGGCGGAATTTGGCGAAGCCACCGCGGGTGTCGTGACTGTCCAGACCAAGTCTGGATCGAACAAACTGCATGGCAGTCTTTTCGGCTATAACCAATCCGGCGTTGGGGAAGCGCCCAGCCCAGATCTGGTCACCTCGCCATCGCCGGGAGTAATTGTTTCGCCGGTATTGAGCCACGAGACGCTACGACGAAACCAGTTTGGCGGTTCGATTGGCGGCGCGATTATCAAGGACCGCTGGTTTTTCTTTGGCGACTATCGGGGAACCCGGGATGCATCGGGTGCGACCGCACTGTTATCGGTGCCCACTCAGTTCGTCCACGACAACTGCGAGACGGCGGGAAGTTCGACCTGTGATTTACAGGAGTATTTTCAAGGTGTTTCTACCCCAGCTGTGCCCACGCAGTCCTCTGCCTTCCTGATGAGCCTGCTCCCGGAACCGAACCTTTCTGGCACTGGCGGCCCATTGCTTACCAATAACTACCAGGTGGGAGGGAGCGAACCGCTGAACAGCGATAATTCTGATCTTCGACTGGATTACGCGTCACCGCAGCGCCTAAAGTTTTTCGCCCGCTACAGCTATGACGATTTCCGGCAGGACGGCACCCCGGCCTTTTTGAACGCCGGCGGACCAGGAGTCAATCCCGATGAGTTCGCTGGACGTGCGCGCACCTATAACCAGAGCGGATCTGCGGGATTTTCCTACTCATTGAGTTCGAGTCTGCTTACGGATTTCCGCTTCGGATATCTGCGTTACCACCTCGACCTGAATGCTCCCGATTTCGGGAGCTATCCCATCCCACAAAGTCTCACGGGCCTGGCCGGGCTGAATGATTCACTGTACTCGTCGGATCTGCCGGATATTGAACTCGACAATTTCTTTATCCCATCGTTAGCTGGAGTACTGACCCCGGCTGCTCCCCCGACGACCGGTTATCAGTCGAACGGCAGCAGTTGGTTCCTACGATATGGCTACTCGTCAGAGGTTAATAACTGCAACTGCCCGTTGCGGGAGCGGGAACAGCAGTTTCAGTGGGTGAACAACTGGACCAAAATGGCAGGGCGCCATGCGCTCCGCTGGGGGGGCGATATCCGCTACATTCGGAATTTTCGTTTGGATAGCGCCAACAGCCGCTCTGGGAACTTGGAGTTCGGTGTGGGTGCGGCCAACGACCCGACCGAGAGCACTCTTTATGAATTCGTGACCGGGCAGCTGGATTTTTTTGATCGCACTTACAGTAATCCAGCGAATCCGGTTGCCTTTAACGCGGCAGAGCGACAGAAGCGAGCTTTCTTTTACGGCGAGGATACCTGGCAGGTCAATTCTCGGCTGACCGTGAACTACGGCCTGCGATGGGAGCTTTACTTCCCGCAGTATGTGAATCAGGCAGGAGCGGGAGGGTTCCTGCTGATTCATGACAATATTTTGCCGTCGATCAATGCGGCCACGATCAATGTTGCCGGTTCCTCGGGTGTGAATCTGCAGGGCAATGTGCAGAACACCTTTAAGAACTTTGGACCTCGCGTTGGGCTCGCTTACCTGGCGGGAGGAAAGACCGTGATCCGTGCAGGATACGGGCGAAGTTTCGACGTCGGGTATGCCGGATCTCTATTCGGAATTGCCGCTACACAGAATCCACCAGTAGCGCCGTTAATCATCAATCGTAACGGCTGTTATCTTGACACGCCAGGTGCGGCAACGCATCCGTGTACTGATTTCTATACACTGCCAGCCGCGATCTCGCTGGCGACTGCTTCGTTCACAGTAGCGGATCTTTGCAATGCTGCCAATGGCGTTGCGGACCCATCCAATTGCGGCCCCAGCACCACAACCGCTCCGACCCTTGCGGTTGCCCTCAATGCTCTTCCATCCAAGCTCAGAGTGCCGACCGTGGACGCTTGGAATCTCACCGTTCAGCACCAATTGTCGCCAAACATGTATTTCGAAGTGGCCTACGTCGGAAACAAGGGGACACACGTTCTTACCGACCCGTCGGAGACTTCCGGGCCAATCAGTCTGTCCACCTCATCGTATTACAACCTCAATCAACCCACTGAACAGAACGTAATTCAATTGAAGAGCGCCAATATTCCATGCAATGAAATATCCGCCTCCAGCAGCTATTGCCTGGAACGGGAGTTTGTACGTACTCCACTCACTCCATGGAATGAGCCAGTCAACTATTTCGGTAATAACGCTTCGAACAACTACAATTCTCTACAAGCCAAGTTCAATAAACGGTTCAGCAGCGGGTACAGCGTGTTGGCCAGTTATGTCTATTCCAAGGTTCTCGATTACGACAGCAATTATTTCGCAATCGACCCTGGGATCGGGTATGGGCCGGGAAATTTCGATCGACGCCACAACTTCACGATGGCCAATGTTTGGCAACTGCCGATTGGGCGCGGTCGTCTTTTCCTGCGGGATGTAAGCGCCGCCGCCGACAAGATCATTGGCGGCTGGTCGCTTCAGGCGCTCACCTCCTGGTACAGTGGGTTGCCTTTTACGCCACAGTACTTGGACGCGAGCTGTCAAACTGATCTGGGAACCGCAGGCGCCAATAAGCCCCCTTGCCGTCCAAACGAGGTCGGCCCCGTTTCCATTACTGGCAATCGCAATGCTTGGTACACCACGGCGAGCGGCCCGTTGCCCGTCGGCGGCGCCAATCCTACCGCAGGTTGCGGCATTGATGAAACGACTGGTGCCCCATCAGTGGGACCGGCAGTCGGTCCGTGGCAGAGGCCGGGATGCGGGCAGATAGGAAACGCAGGGCGAAACTCGCTTCGCGGGCCGCAGTTTTTTCAGAGCGACATCGCCATCATGAAAGAAATATCGCTGACCGAGCGCGTCTCGTTACGATTACGGGCCGACGCGTTCAATGCATTCAACAAAGTGAATCTTGGCCAGCCGAATCCCATCGTGGATTCCAGCAGCGCGGGCACCATTTCAACCACGGCCCCTGGAGCCTTCCAGCGAGAGTTCGAGTTTTCGGCGAGGCTGCAATTCTGAAGTGTGGATTTGTTTTGCTGCGGGTGCGGGATAGGCCTTACGGCCCTTTCTGAATCAGCCAGCGCCCATCCTTTTTGGCGAGTTGCCAGGTGAGTTGCGGCGTCGAGTCTTCCGATTGGGACTTGTCCTTCAGCAGCCAAGTGAGCTTCTGTCTTACTTTGACCGTCGCCAGGTCACCGTCCACCTTTGGCGAGTCGGGAGTGAGTTCGATCTTCACCGAGACTGCATTCTTGAACATCGCTTGAGTGGCTTTGCGATAGTTTTCAGACGAACCTGGGTAGAGGCCGGTCAGCGCCTTGAAATCCTTTTGTTCATAAGCGAGCCGGTACTGATCGAGCATGCCGCGAATAGCCGTGATCTCCTGATCTTTGGCTTTGGCAAAGGAGTCTACTTTCTTCCTGGCAGCCTCTCCGGCAAATGTCTTAGGAAATTTCTCGTAGAACTCCTTGAGTTCCTTTTCGGAGTCGTTGGCGGCGATCAGCTTTTCCAATCTCGATTCCGCTTGCTTCGCATTTTTCCCGGTCGGATATTGGTTAAGGAATCCCTGAAGCGCCGCCATGTCCGTTGTGGATTCCACTTTGGCCCATTCGGGTCCTTCTTTGTCGACGCGGGTCATGGGAACGTCGAGCGTGTGCTCGCCGCTGGCGAAGGATTGGTGAATGGATTTGGGCTCGAAGCCGTCAGCCGTGATGTCGAACGTGCGCTCGCCGGGTGGGACCTCGAGGGGAAGTGTGCCAGCGGAATCCGGCCGATACATATTCCCGCCTAACTTTACGATTGCTGTGGGGGGCAGGCCTTTCAGCAGAATCCTTGCCATCGCCGTAGGCAACGCGACGAATGTGAGTTGACTTCCGTCAACGTTGGTGGGCTGACCGGAAACAAAGGTCTTCCGTACTCCAGTGGAGGTCCGGCCATCTTTTTTCAGAGCAATTTCATATTCACCGGGATCCATTGTTTGCGAAAATCTTCCGTCGCTCCCGGTGAGGCCCAAGTAGTGTCCATCGGCCAGAACTTCCGCATTGGGGGCCACACCGGCAATCAGTAATTTCGCCGGAGTTATCGGAGTCAAGCGGAAGTCGATTTTCTTTTCCAGACCGGTTTGGATGGGCACATGTAAAGCTTTCGATGGCGCAAATCCCTGCTTGCGCACTTCGACGTTGTACTGATCCGGCGGGAGCGCCAGCCGAACCATACCGCCGGCTCCGGTCTGCGAATACTTTGTGCCATTTAACAACACGTCAGCCCCATCCACGCCCGCGTTCACGATTAAGTAGCCAGAGGTCTCAGGATGGAGTGGCTCGAAGGCCATTTTGACAGGAGAGGCCCCATGTTGCGCGTCCACGAACAACGTTTGAGCCAGCGGTTTATATCCCGGCAGGTCGGCTGTGATCTCGTAAGTTCCGGGCGCCAGAGTCAGGCTACAAGCGGGCGTTACGCAGCTTTGGTTGTCAACCTGGACTTTGGCCTGCGGCGGTAGCGTTTCAATCGTAACGACGAAGGATGTCGGAGCGCCACCGCCGCCGGTTTTCCCGCTGCCCGTGCTAAGGAAGTGTCTCGCGGCGAAGCCAGCCACCAGCAATCCCAGGGCTCCAATGACGACCCATTTGTTCAGAAATTGCGGAAGGACTCCGGAGGAAATAGGCTGCGGTGTTGGGATTGGTGCAGTTTTCGCCGGTGAGGAAATTGTTTCGCTCTGAGCGGTTGTTTCAGTGGAGAATACGCGCGTCGCCAGGCGGGTTTCAGCGGCGGAAGCGAGTTGCTTCTCAGCCTGCGCCGATTCGACTGCGCTTCTGGCTTTGTCGAGGCTCCGTTGAAAATCCGAATCGCCGGGATACTTGGCCGCGATCTCGCCCGCTTTTCGAAGCAGCCGATCGAGAACCCCTGGTTTGGTCGTTGTGGGCACAGAGTCTGAGAGCTGCCGTAAGTCGTCGAGATCCCGTGATCTCTGACGCTTCCACGCTTCCGCTTTTTCGTTGTCCGCGGCACGTTTTTTCTCTTCGGCATTTTTGCGCTTGATAGCGGACTTGGCGGATTCCTGAAGCTGCACTAGTTGCGGCTCTTTGGCAAAGATTCGTAGAGCGGCCTCCACAGCTTTGAGCGCTTCCTCCGGCACACCGGCCTCAAGCAGGGACTTCGTTTTCGCGGTTTCGTTTCGCAGTTGCTCCTGGCGCTTCTCAGCTTGCTCCCGTTCGACTTTCTCTCGCGCCTGCTGCTCTATCCCCTCCGCAAGCAGAGAGCGCAATTCATTGCTTTCCGGATAACGGAGAGTTGCCTCCTCGAGCGCTGCGGAAGCCTTTCCTGTCTCTTTTGCTCTCAGCAGACGCCGAGCGTTTTCAACCTCGGCACCGATTTTCTGGCGGCGCGCTTGCGCCTCCCGCTCGGCTTTTTCCTTTGCAGCGCGCTCCTGTTTCAGCCCTGCCTGCGCCTCGGCGCAGAGCGAGCGCAGTTCGTGGCTTTCTGGATATTTCCGGACCGCTGGTTCGAGCGCTTCGACGGCTTTCGTGGTCTCCCTGGAATCGAGCAAGCGACGAGCGGCAGCAATCTCGTTCTCGATTTCCGCCTGCCTGCGCCTGGCTTGCTCCTCGGCTTGACGCTTTTCTTCAAGCTCTTGGGCCAGATGCTGGCGCGCGGACTGCAGCACCGATTGGATATCCTGACTTTCCGGGAACTTTGCGCTGGCAGCTTCTAGAGCAGTGATGGCCTGAGAAGTCTGGCGCGATTCCAGTAGCTGACGGGCCGCGGCGACTTCTTGGTCTGCATCCGCCTTCCTTTTCCGCGCCTCCTGCTCAGCGCGCTCGCGCTCTGCCTGTTCGGTTGCATAACGTTTACGGACGACCGCAAGTTGATTCTGTAGTTCCTGGCTTTCCGGATGGCTGCGAAGCGCTTGCTCGAGCGCCGTTAGCGCACGGCCCGTCTGCTTGGACTCGAACAACTGCTTAGCGCCGTCCAAAGCGCTAGCGATTTCTACTAGTTTTCGGCGCTTTTCCTGTTCTCGCCGTTGCTTCCCGGCCTCTTCTTCGGCCAGCTTCTTTTCGGCGCGCTCTAACTGCACCTGGATGTCGGTGGTATCGGGAAGTCGGCGCAGCGAGTTCTGGAGACTCGCAACCGCGTCGCCGGTGCGCCCGGCTTCGAGCAGTTTCGCGGCCTTTGCAATCTCTTTCTCAATCTCCTCTTGCTTACGCCGTTCTTCCTGACGAGCCTTCTCTCGCTCTGCTTCCTCGGCCGCGAGGTACTGGCGCGCGGAGTCCAGCTGCGTTCTTAGCTCCCCACTGTCGGGATATTTGACCGATGCCTGTTCGAGAGAAGTCACGGCGCGGGCAGTCTGCTTTGCCTCTAGCAGTTGCTCGGGCTGATCGGAGTACCCTGCCAATCTCATTGCGTTTGCGCCGCTGTTCTTCCGCGACCCGCTCTTTTTCGCGTTCTTCCTCGGTGAAGCGCTGTTTCGCCAGTTCGAACAGGGAGCGTAATTCCTTGCTCTCGGGAGACTGGAGAACCGCCTTTTCCAGAGTGACCACGGCCCGGTCATTTTTCCCGGCTTCAAGCAGTTCCTGCCCGATCGAAATCTGCCGGTCAATCTCCTCCCGCCGGCGTCGCGCTTCCTGCTCAGCGTGCTCGCGCTCGACTCGCTCCAGTTCAAGGCGACGCAGGGCAGAATCGAGCTGAGACTTCAGTTCCTCGCTTTCGGGATACTGGTTCAAGGCCTGTTGGAGTTTTGTCACCGCTCGTTCCGGCTGCTTGGCATCCATCCACTGGCGCGTGACGGTGATTTCCGCGTCGATCCACGAACGACGGCGCTTTTCCGCTTCTTCCGCTCTTCGTCGTTCGGATTCTTCGATCGCGAGTTGCTGGCGCGCATAATCGAGGGCCGATCCCACCTCGTCACTGCCGGGATAGCGCCGTATCACCTGCTCCAAGTGAGCCACTGCCTCGTCGTTGCGCTTGGCATCAAGCAGTTGGCGCGCGGCCATGATTTCCTGCTGGATCTCAGCTCTTTTCCGCCGCGCCTCCTTTTCTGCGTGTTCTTTCTCTGCCTCGTCAGCGGCCAATCGCTTTTGCGCAAACTGCAGCAAAGATCTCAGCTCCTCGCTTTCCGGATAGCGGCTGGTAGTCTGTTCCAACGCCACTACCGCGCGTGCTGCCTGCCGTGAATCAAGGAGTTGCTGCGCCGCCGCAATTTCTTTGAGGATTTCTGCTCGCCTGCGACGTGCCTCCTGCTCAGCCCTTTCGCGCTCAGCCTGCTCGACGGCCAATCGCCGCTGAGCGAATTCCAGTTGCGACTTGAGATCTTCGCTGGTGGGATGGTTGCGTACGGCCTGATCCAGCATCACGACCGCCTGACCAGTCTGTTTGTTCGACAACATCTGCCAGGACTCCGCGATCAGCTTCTCGACCTCTGCCTTTTTCTGCCGCGCCTCCTGCTCCGCGCGCTCCCTCGCCGCTTCTTCCCGCGCTAATGCAGCCTCCAAAACCGAGACCTGATTCCGAAGTTCGTCGCTGTCGGGATAATGAGTGGAAGCGTCACGAAGCTTTTTCAGGGCTTGGGCCGTCTGGCCGGTCCGCTGCAGTTCTGCGGCCGTCTCCAGTTGCAGGCGGATATAGTGACGTCTTTCGTTGGCCTGACGCTCCGCTTCGCGCCGTTGCGCTTCCTGGCGGGCAATGCCGTCGGTGACCATTCCGAGCAGCGAAATGACTCCCGAATCATCCGGATAGCGATCGAGCGCCTCGTTCAAGAGACTTTGCGCCTTGGCGAGTTGCCCGGACTCAGAAAGCTTTCGGGCCGAGGCCATCTGCGCTTCAATAAACTGGTGACGGCTCCAAGCGTCGCGTTGTTTTTCCGCGAAGCCCTTTAGCTTCAGCAGCCCGAGATCCTGCGGGAAACTCTGTAGCGCTTCCTCCGCCTTGTTACAGGCCGCGGCGTATTCGTCGCGATTGAGCAATTCTTCAATCTCGCTGCAAGCCTTCTCCAGAGCCTGCCGGCGTCTTTCGTGTTCACGTCCGGCCGTTGCGCTGCGGATCAGTTGTTGAACTTCGGCGACCGAGGGATCCAGCGTTTCAGCTCCACGCAGCAGTTCGAGAGCGGAGGTGAAATGCCGGAGAGCAATCTCTTTGCGCGCGCCGACGATGAGGTCGTCGACTTTCTTTCGCTTCGAGCGCTCGCTGATCTCCTTGGAGAGAATGGCGTTCAGCGCTTTGGCAGTCGTGTTGGAAGGATCAACGTTCAGAGCCTCTTCCACGGCTTTCTTGGCGGCTTCCAGGTCGCCAGCGTCATGGGCCGACTCAGCTCGCCGCAGTGCTTCCGTCAGCAATGTGCTCGAACGCCGAACCGAGTCTCGGAACTGGATCAGCTCAGAGTTGGTGCCGTCGATCTTGACCGCATGATCGAGCAGGTTCAGCGCTTCGTCCCAGTTGCGCATGGCCAGCGCATCGTCGGCGCGGCTTCTGAGTTGGCGCACTTGCTCGCTGAGTTGCTGGCGTTGAATCTGGACCTGGACTTCGCGCAGCAACTCATTGGCACGCCGGTGCTGTTTGTCGAGGTTCAGCACCTGCCGGAGATGCTCGCGTGCTTTATCCCAATCGCGGCCCTGGATGCAGGTTTCGGCGGAGCGCAGGAAGTTCGCGATCAACTCCTGGCTCAGCTTCTCCTGCACGGTACGCAAGTCGAAGGCAAAGTCCTCCATCGACGTGTAACGGGTATTGCGATCCTTGGCGAGCGCGTGCCGGATGATTTCGTCAAGCTCGGGAGGATAGGCAGACAGGAAATTCGACAGTGGCGGCGGAGGCTCGTGCAGAATCCGCGCCAGAGTCGAAGTGGGATCCCTGCCTTGAAAGGGAAGCGATCCCGTAAGAAATTCGAACAGAACGACTCCAGTCGAATAGATGTCGGAGCGCGAGTCGATGTCGGCGTCCTGAATCTGCTCGGGAGACATGTAATACAGGCTGCCGATGACCTGCCCGGTTCGGGTGTAGCGCTCATTGCCGAACTGGGCGATGCCGAAGTCGACGATCTTCACGCCGCCATCGTTTACCACGACAATGTTGCCCGGCTTAACGTCGCGGTGGATGATCTGGCGATGGTGAGCGTAGCCCAGCCCCTCGCAGGCCTGAATGATGATGTTCAGCTTCTCCGCCAGTACGATTTGGCGGCGCTCGCGAATGATCTTTTCGAGGCTGTCGCCCTCGAGATACTCCATGACCAGGTACGGCACGCCGTCCTGATCGCCGAGGTCGTGGAGGGTAACGATATTCGGGTGTTGCAGCTTGCCGGTGGACTGGGCTTCGCGGTAGAAACGCTTTAGCAGGTCGGGATCATCGGAGAGAACCGCCGTGACTTTCTTGATCGCAACCATGCGCCCGATGGTCGGATCGACGGCTTGATAGACCATACCCATACCGCCCCGTCCGATGACGCGGACGATGTCGTACTTTCCGATCTTTGTGGGCTGGCTTCCCAAGTTCGACCCTCGGCACCCGAGCGGGATGCCCTAATCGCGGGGAGGTTCCGAAAACGCGCAAGAGCCCTGATTCTAAGGGCATTATAGGCCCAAGTAAATAGGTACATTGGCCGTTCTACCGACTAGCTAACCCCTTCGGGGACTGCAGGATAGCCTGGTTGGATCCCGTTTTCTTGCCTTTTCGATGCTAGTGTTTTGAGGAGGCGATTGTATTCAGCAACGAGTCGTCCGCGCCCGCATCAGAGAGGCTTTTTCTCGTGGAGGGACTCACCGTAAAATCCACGCCATACTTGCTGACCAGATCGGACATCCTTTTGCTTGTGATTCCTCCAGACAGGCCGGTTTCGACCTCGGCGAGAGAGAACGGAGGCGCTTTGGTATTTTTCGCCTCCTTGGCGGGTTCAGGGATCACCCATTTTGCTTCCTGCTTTGAGATCAGGCCTTTTGCCAGCATTTCGGTCAGGTGGTTCTGCGCTTTCGTGATGTTCTGTGCCGCCGCCTTGCGGTACCACTTCGCCGCTTCATGCGGATCGAGAGCGACATGAACGCCATTTTCGTAGAACACGCCGAGACTGGCTTCCGCTAACGCATAGCCCGACTGCGCGGATTTCTGCAACCAGACGATCCCCTGGTCGGGATCCTTGGGGATTCCCGCGCCTTCAATGTAAGCCGCAGCCAGATCGTACTGGGCTTTTATATCGCCAGCTTTGGCGTGGCGAAGAAGAGTCGCGAAATCCGGAGTTTGTGCAGAAAGGGTTGCAGTGACCAGGACACAGAGTGCGGCCAGCCGTGCTATTTGCGGGAAATGGTGATCCATCGAAGTCACGACGCCAGCCATTTTCCTCCGCCTGCGGGTGCAAAGGCAAGCACCTTGACAGACGATGGTTTCTGCTTGAGCATTGCCTTAAGTGGCAACTGTTGGCCGGCCTGTTTTCCGATCATCAAACGCGAAGTTATGAAATATTGTCCCGCCTGTCACAAGACCTATCCCGGCGACTACAACGTGTGTCCAGCGGACCAGACGGGTCTCCAAAACTCGCACGAGCTTCAGCCCGGGATGATCATTCGCAATAAATACCAAATTCTCGAGCGAATCGGGATTGGCGGCATGGGCGCCGTGTATCGCGGCCGGCATATCACGTTCAATGAATTGTGCGCCATCAAGATCGTTAATGACAGCATTGCCGGAGACGCGAACTTTCTGCAACGCTTTCAGACGGAAGCAATAGTCACGCGAAAATTGCGGCATCCGAATGCCGTGCGAGTCGATGACTTCGACTATACCGAGGACGGTCGCCCCTTCATTGTGATGGAACTGGTGGAGGGCAGGAATATTGGCGAGATCCTGCAGGCGGAAGGGCCGTTTCGTGTCCCTCGGGCGATCCGCATTGCAGTGCAAGTGGCGCGAGCGCTGGGAGTAGCGCACAAGCTCGGCGTGGTGCATCGCGATATCAAACCTGCCAACATCATCCTCACGACCGACGAGCAAGGAAACGAAAACGCCAAGGTCCTCGATTTCGGAATCGCGAAGCTCCGCGAGGCGGCGGGAGATACTCAGCCTGGAATGACCATGACCGGCATGGTGGTCGGCACGCCGCTCTACATGTCTCCCGAGCAGTTTATGGGGAAAAAGGCAGGAGAGATCGATGGCCGCACCGATCTTTACTCGCTGGGAGTTGTGCTTTATCAGATGGTGACCGCCCAGCTGCCTTTTGAGGGAGAAACAATTTATTCCCTGATGATGCAGCATATGGAGGGAACGGTACGGCCCCCGCATGAGGCGGCGCCGGATCAACAGATTCCCGATTCACTTTCCCAAGTGATTCTGAAATCGATCGATAAAGCGCGCGAGAAGCGGTTTCAGACGGCCGATGAATTCGTTGCTGCGCTGGAGCAGGTTCAGATCGAACCTGTCCGGAGCATTCCGATCGCTAACAAACCGGTGGCGAGCGAACCGGCGGCAAATGTCGCGGCCTCGCCTTCGGCCCCGGTCTCGCAAATGGCGACTGTGCCCACGCCCGAACCATCGCAGGCGGTGCAAGTGCCGACGGGAACCAAGGCGGAACCCTCGCAGACACTGGAATTACAGGCAATCGCGAAGCCGGAGCCGTCTCAGGTAGTGCAAGTGCCGATTCCTCCGCCTTCGCCTGCCATTCCCGAACCTCCGGCGGTTGAGCCTGCACCCCCAGTGGTTGCTGTGAAGGCCGCACTGCCGCCGGATTCGGTCCTGGTGAAGAGCGCGGCGCAGCATATGTTTTTGCAGCCGCGAAGGTTCCAGCTGAAGTATCTCATCGCCTTCGTAATTTTGTGTCTGGCGGGCGCGCTAGTCGGTTGGGTTGGATATATGAAATACCAGGCGATTCGGCGGGCAGGAATCGAGAAAGAGGTCCGGGACACTCTGAAGAACTCCTCATCTGCGACCATTCACCTGAACGGAATTACGGCTTCCGTCACGGACTTGCGCGAAGTGGTCCTCGAAGGGAACGCGCCGACCCGCGAAGACTCGGATAAGGCGAGTTCTTTGGCGGGCTCGGTGCACGGCGTCACCGGCGTCCACAACCACATCCGGGTGACCCCAGCTGTTCCCGCGAGTCCTGCTGCATCGGCCGAATCTCTGATAAACGATGGCACCGCGCACATGGATAAAGGCGAATATGGCGATGCTATCAAGAGCTTCACGGATGCGGGAGCGGCAGATCCGCAGAACAAGAAGGCGATGGAATGGCTAGATCGCGCGCGACGCGCGCAGGCGACAGAAGAGAAGTTGCTGAAGAATCGCCAGTGAAGATCTGCCCGGAACCGGACATCAGAACCTTGTCATCGTGAGCGAAATGTTTCTTTCACGATATTCTTTCGCTCACGATGAGAGAAACCGCCGTGGCTCCTCGTCAGGAGCCTTGACTGAACGCTTCTTTGTTGACTTGCGCTTCCACCTGATCCGCGCTCGCCTGCTGATCGTCGAGAGCCTTAGCAGCGCTGGCGTCTGGTGGCGGCGGGGGAACGTCTGAAGGGACGGTGCTGGTATCGGGAGCTTTCGGCAGGCCTCCGGTTCCTTGCTTGCTCGAGAGTTCTTTCATGCCGTTATCCAGTTGCTCCTCGAAGTGATTGTGCATCTCCTGCAGGTCATCGACGGCAACAGAGACCTGCTTCCCCTTGGCGCAATCCGACTTCTTGCTGGCGGCAATGCTGGCGGTGACTTTTCGGTCGCCATCTGGAGTGTCGGTAATACGGGTGATGACGTCGCCCTCGGTGAGTTGGCATTCCTGACCGTCGGTTCCGGTGACGGCGAGGTCGCTGGCCACGACGAACGTGCGCCGAGCGGGATCGAGTGCAGGCGGAACTTCCTCGGTTGCCGCTGCGGATTGTGTCCCGCCGGAAGCGTCAGGCTTGGCCGCCGCAGCCTGTTGGGCGGCGAGTTGGGCTTTCACTTCTTCCGCGATTGCCTCTTTAACTTCCGGGCTGAGGGCGACCGGACCAGGACTTGCTTGCTGGTTGGCGTCGCTGTTACCGCCGTCCTGAGGTTGATCCGTTCCGCCGTTGTTCGCCGTGCCGGAATTGTCCGCAACCGCGGCGTTGGCCGCTGCTCGAGCCTGGTAGGCTGCTTGTAAGCTCGCTGAGATCAGGTAATCAGTAAGCCAGAACGCCGCCGAGGGGTATACCGGATACGGGGCAAAGTAACCGCCATAGAAACCGTACCAAGGTGATCCGCCCCAACCCCAGCCATAAGCAACCGGAGTCGCCCACGGATTGTATGCCCACCCGTAGTACGCCGGGCCGTAGTAGAACGCGGGATGATACCCGTAGTAGCAGCAGTATCCCCCGTATGAATAGGAGCGATACACCCTTGCGTAGGCGACGTGGTTGATGACCACCGTCCTGGAGACATAGGTGCGACCGCCGCGGCTGACGTAAGCTCGTTGCACGTATCCGGAATTCCTTCCGGTGGTGACGATACGGGCTCCGTTATGCGTACTCTCGATCCGACGGCTTCCGTTGAGGCCATGCTCGATATGCATGCCGTTTCGATTAATGGATCGGATCTGTCCGTCCGGGCGGATGCTGGCCGTTCCGCCTCCTCTCAGCGATACCTGCCTTCCGGGAGGAGTGCGGCCCGTGGTTTTGGCCATCGTCCCGCTCCCACCTCTGCTGGAACCGCCGGTTTTTCCCAAGGAGCCCGTCCCATTCCTTCCGGTATTTCCTGTTCCGGGCCTGCCGGGGTTGTTCCTTCCCGATCCGTTACTGGGCTTGCCTTGGCTCGTACCGGGCCGGCTATTGGTGGAACGGGTTTGGTTCGAAGGATGGCTGGTCGAGGGCTTCGCGGCCGGGTGGGGAGCGCTCGGTTTGGGAGGCGCGGGAGGTGTCTTTTTTTGTTGTGCGCCAGCCAATGCGCCGAACGCAACCGCCAGCGCCAGTACAAAAACGAAACTCAAGAGGGTCTTTTCGCTCTCACGAATAAAACTCATTTTGCGAAACTCCTGACGGTCAAATCCCAGTCGAAAGGTTGCTTGCCGAATAGAAACGGATCAAGGCGTGATTAAGATTCCGGATGTTGCGATCATGGTCTCAGTCGCAGTGTTGATGGCGGTGGACCGAGCGGAGGTGGTCCAGTCCATCGGCGTTGACTCAGCCAAAACCCCTTATAGACACGATTACCCGAAACACAGGGAAGCGTTGGCAATTTTGATACCGTGCACCCATCAAGTCAAGAGAAATCCCAGTTATGATCGCGGTCCACGCTTGTAGCGGTGCGAGGTATAATCCTGCGTCTAGGCACAGAATAGCGGGGCTGTGGGAGTCGATCATGGGCTCTCACCGCTGCAAAGCATTGTGGATACAGAATGAAATTCGGGGAAAAATACGAGCTTCTCGAATCGCTGACCACGGGCGCGGTTGAGACCTTCATTGCCAACGATAAGGTTCGGGGGACGCGCGTGCTGGTGCACATCCTGGATTGCGGCCCGCAAAAACCTAACCAGGCTACGGTGCAGTGGGTTCTCGAGGGATTTCGCCGCTTGGCTCCGGAACCGGTTGCGCTGGTGCTCGAGACCGGAAAGTACAGCGGAACTCTATATGCCTACCTCGTCACCGAGATGCCCGACGAGAGCGGCCTGCGCATCTGGGTTGACGAGTACAACAACCATACGAAGGATACTCAGGAATCAGCCGCGTCGGAGTCCACTAAGCCTACGGAAATGCCGGCGACAGAGAGCCCGACGCCAGTAGCAGAAATCGCGGCGAAGGCACCCCCCGCCCCGCCCTTCCCGCAGCCGCCGGTGCCCGTTCCATTCACTCAGATGTTCCGGGATTTTGATTCACAGGCGAAAGCAAGGGCCCCGATCGCAGAACGTAAAGAGGCCGAGGCGCCGCCGTTGGCCCCACCATCCATTCCACCTCTACCGCTGCCAAATCTGGGAGCTGCAGGCGGTCCCTCCGGGCTGCATTCCGCGCCACCATGGACGCCAGGGAATTCTTCGATTTCCGTTCCACCGAGAGAAGAAACTTTAAAGACCAGGGGTGGCTTCGAGCCTCCGATTCCGGAGGCCACGGCAAACAGGTTTCCCACCGAAACGATCTCATCATCGGGCAAGAGCGGTCCGAAGCCGGGCGAGTTTACCAGCTTTTTCCAAGGACCGTTTCGCGGAGATACGCCTTCGGACATTCCGTCGATTTCCCGCGAGCCCGCTCCTCCTGCCAAGAAGGTCGGAGAATTCACCGCGATGTTCGGCGCGCCGATGCCCTCCGAACGTCCCGCACCTGCGCTTGAGCCCGCGATGGAAAGCGACGCGCCGCGATTTACCGACTGGTTCGATCGACCGCCGGACCCAGTCCAGCCATTGCCGCCTGCGCCTTCGCAGATGACGCCGCCGTCCAACCTCGGTGACTCTGCATTTTCGCCGCCCGTAAGAGACCCGTACTTTCCACCTCCACCTCCGGTTTACGTGGCCCCGGTTCTGCCACCTTATCCGGCTTCGCTCCCGCAGATCCCGATTCCGCCGGCTCCTGCAGCCGAAAAGCTGCCTTCGGCTCCTGCGCCTGTCGTTTCGGCGTATAGTGGCGGAGCAACTCGCTCGTTTGAGACAACAGCGAACGAGCCGGTTCCAACCCCACCGCCGACTGTACACGAAGACAGCGCCTATACCAGGGTTATTTCAGTGAAGCAGACCGGCAGCGGCGACGCGGCAAAACCACCGGCGGCACATTCGCAGACGCCTGCCGGGTCATTCCCTTCCATACCGATTCCGGCATTCAAGCCACCGCCCATGCCGGCGCCGCCGAAATTGCCGCAACTCAAGATTCCGGCTCCTCCAAAAGCACCTAAGATGCCGAAGGCTGAGGTTCCCGAGCCAGTTTCCTGGTGGCCGCTCATCTTGACCCTGACTATACTTTTTTTCGTCGCAGTGCTGCTGGTGCTTTACTTCGCGCTAAAGCATTAGCCCGCTGAGTTGAAAAGGGAAGGTTAGTTCGACTGCGGCAGCAGGATCAGCAATTCCAGCGTTGGATTGGCGAGCTCTCCGGGAACAGAGACCGCGAAATTGCGGGCGCGCGTGACTGCCTCCCAGGCAGGACCTGACTGGTTGAGGGCGAAGTATTGATACTTCAGTTTCACGGGAATCGCACTCGGCGGATTCGTCAGGTGTCGCAACTGGATGCCCGGCAAAGCCTGCTTCACCAGATGGTCGATGTGGGTGGCCGAACAAGCCTTCACCAACTGCGGTACTTTCTGAATGATGTTTTCTTCAGTGGTCTCCGCGCTGACTGCGAGATACATGCGCGTATTCTGCAGATACTTATCGTGGTCGATGGCCGTGCCATAAATCGAATTTGAGTTTGGCATCAGCTTCAACGGGAGCGAGATCAGGTTCGTCGGAACGACGGTCTCGAGCAGCGAACGCAGCTTCTCATCTAGTTCAGAAAAAATCGGTCCGAGGGAATCGTGCACGTAAAGCGGCAGATCTCGCGGGCGCATTTTTTGTGAAAATGTTGTGAGGGAGCCGGCGAGCGCAACCATGGCGGCATAAAGTTCTTCGGGGTGGCCCATCTTGCTTTCGTAGAGATGGGAGAAGACCGGGAAGTTTGAGTTCACCGTGTAGAGCAGCCAGAAGTTGGCAATGTCGGATGAGGTGAAGTCCGCGAGACTTTGATTCTTTTGGCGTCGTCCGCCCGAAAGCTGAGTGCTTCGGGCCGAGAGCAGTTCCACCAGGCCACGCAGCAGTCCCACCAGATATTCGCTGGCCCCGATCTCGACCAGGGGCGGGATAAAGCGAGGATTGAGTTGAAACGTTCCCGCCGGGGTTCGTTCTACGTTGGCGAGACGGAGCACCGACGAACCCTCGCGGTTTTCCGACTCCGCGAGTAGACGCATATTCTTTCGCGCGACCTGAATGGGCTTCTCCCCCATCCCTGTGTTTTCGTCGCGAAAGGCAGCCACTTCCGCCAAATAGCGAGTCCCCGCTTCTTTCCCGGTGGAAACATTCAAGCCCCGCTGGCGGTAGTCAGGGATCGCTAGATAGATATCGAGGCTCTTTGTCTCTTTATCGAAGAACTCCTCGAGCGATTTGGACGGGGGCGGAGGATCGGCTTCCGGGATCTCGAACAGGAGACCATCGGGAAAAATGCCGGCGGCGCGCGTCAGGGCGAATTGTCCCTCGGCGAGTAATTCCGCATTGATAGCCAAATCGCGGAATCCCCATGGACAGAACTTCAGCGCTTGCAGCCGGAAATTCAGCGCATCCTCGATGAAGCGGTCCTGCACCTGGAGATGCTGCGGCGTCAGGAACGTGCCCTTAGTCCACAGAACTGGTTTGAGTTGCTTCATAGGGGCGCGAGCTCAGCGGCGCTGTCGGCTTGGAAAGGTGGATTCGGCCATTCTCAATCCGGCTGCCCACAATAGCAATTCCTGAGCCAGGAAGCAAAGGTAAATGGGGTATGCTGGACCAGCCAGTGCTGAAGCACGAGCCACGACCTGATCGCCAGGGTTTAGCAGAGACGCGAACCGCTATTGTTCCGTACGACGGTCAGACTTCCACAGGCCTTCCATAAACTTCAACCATTCCTGAGTTCTCGAGCGTAAGATGCGCGGCACGTTGCGCGAGAAGATCGCGGGTCCGAAGTCTCCGCGAGCGCGGCGTAGCACCACGCGTATTTCTTCGACAGCTTCCTCGGGGATCGATTTGTCATTTTCCAGGATTTCCAGGATTTCGAACATGTCCGGCGCTGCCGCGATGAGGCTAGCGTTGCCGTTTGCATCAAGTTCCGCTTCGACGGAAGCGACCGGCTGTCCGCAGCGATCAATGACACGAGACCACTTCTGCGGATCAATTCGCCACATGCCCGAAGTGACTTTGCTTTTTGCCATGGACTAACAACTTCCCAGTTGCCGCACCCTGAAACTGTGGGTAACTACTAACTAAGATTACCTTCCTTATGCTGAGGTTGCAGCTTTCGAGGGCCGCACCTATGACATAACGCCTTATGGTGGAGGATGCTCTGAAATTCTTCAAGGTTACTGTGGTGACTGCGCGGGTTCCACGCTCCGGATGTTGCTGCTACAAACCACCTGGAATCATACAGATGCGAGTGTCGCGAGCACCGCGGGCCATTTCCCGCAGGACGGTTACCATCCGCCAGGGAAAGGCTGGGGCTCCCGAAAAAACCTTGGTCTTTACACGCCGCTGCGGGTGTGTTTTACCGCCTCCCATGTAGCTTGGGAGGGATCAACGAAAGGCTTATGGTCTCTCGATCTCCGGCGTGCCTGGAGTGACAGTACCTTGTGGTGCCGACATACCCAGCCGCCGAGCTTGCGACCGGATCTCGTCAAAGTCCTTGATTGCCTGATCAACTTGAGCGTCAGTGACACCGCCGCCCGGCTGCGATTGCTTTTTCAAAAGATCCGAGACGGCGGCTTGCCTGCGCTTCATAATGAGGCCCATCGCCTCTATGACAGCGAGTATCCCGCCGGATTTGTCGTCCGAAATTCCCATCAGCTGCTTTTGGCGTTCGTCGCCGAGGACGCCGGCGATCAGTTCTTTGAACTTCTGATCAGGAACCGAGCGCGTCAGCTTCTTTTCCTGGTCAATGAGCGCCTTCAGGGAATTGATTCGTCGCTCGGACACAAGATGGATCACCTCGCTGACGGCCCCGAACGTCCTGACTGATTTCTTCGCGCCCGCATCGCTTTCACCCATGCCCAACATTTCTCTCTGGCGCTCGGCGCCCATGGCTGCAGCGATCGCTTCCTTGAATTTGTCTTCCGTGACGGCGCCCGACGCTTTCTCCGTTTTCACAAGATCTTCGAGCGCACTCGTTCTCGCATCGGCAGTGCGATCCACGCCCTTTTCAATCAGTTCCATTGCTTCCGGAGTGTATGGGTCGTCCACTCCCGACAACTGGCCTTGGCGTATGACCCCAGTCACGTCGCGGATCTTGTCGGAGATTTCCTTTTCGGTTGAGTTTGGATCGTCCAGAACGGTCTTGAGTGCGTTGATCGCGCTGCCCATCGGGGATTTTGCTTTGGCAATCTCTTCGTCGTAGGCTGCGATCACTTGTCGGAGCCACAGCGCGCTGGAGGATACGGGGCCGAATTCTCGTGAGGCGTCTTCCTGCAAGCGAAGACTTTCAAAGCGGAGCGTCATGAGCTTTTCTAGCGGGAGGGGTGTGTCGCGATGGATGTTACGAATGAATTGGCGATCCGAGTCTGTGAGCCCGAACTGGTAGGTCGTTGGCGCCGCAGATCCTGGCTGGCCAGGGGCTGCCCCATAGGACACATTTGGGCGGTTTTGTGTGCGTGGCATGGTCCCGCCATCGCTAACCGGACTGTTGGCTGGAGTCCCGACCGGGCCCCGACCGTTCGTATTAGTCAGATCGCCCATCGAAATCTCCATATCGCGAGATCAGGAACCGCGTGCGCATCAAAAGCAAACAAACCGTTGAATTCGTTTCGGGCTTTGCTAGAATGCCGTGCAGCCAAATTGGCCTGGGGGTTCTCATATGCCAATGCAAGTTTGCATGGGAGCGATGATGATGTGCACCATGGGGGTGGCGCCCAGTTCGCTCGTGGTTCTGCCCACAAACATGTCGATGTCGGAGGAAGCACCCGACGCCAACATCATGGACAACATTCCCATGGTGAACATCATGCCGTTCGGCATGTGCATGTCACCTGCCAACCCGATGGTCGCCGCCGCAACTGCAGCCGCGATGGGCGTCCTGACGCCCATGCCGTGCATTCCCATGACCGTAGCGCCATGGGTTCCAGGAGCACCGACCGTGATGCTCGCTGACATGCCCACGCTCGACGATACGTCGACACTGATGTGCATGTGGGCCGGTGTCATCAGTATCGTCGATCCAGGCGAAATGTCGGTCATGGTGCCGTAAGTGGTCCCGCTTCATTGAAACGTCCGCACCAAGCCCGAAAATGAGAAAGCACTCTCAGGCTGCAAGCGAACCGATCTGCCTTACCGCGGTTTGCTCGATGATGGATTCGTCATAAACCACGGCGTCCATCAGGTGATGATTGGGATGTTGATGACGTAAACGCGCGGGCGGACCTTTCGTTTCTTCGCCGGATTCCCCGAGCTTGTCCCCGAGTTTGTCCTGGATTCGATTCAGAAGGACCTCCACGGGGATAGCCCAGTCCTCGGCCTCCTCGCCCAGCTTGGCTTTCAAGCCTTCGACTCCTGCGGCTCCGGGGGTTGAGAAGATGAGTTTTACCGCCGCTCCGCTTACCGCCTGCTTTAGACTCTTCCCTTCAATGAGGCTCTTGGGAACATCCAGAATGGCCTTTGATTTGGCCCACAGGATCCCGATCCCGATTTTGTCGGCTGTCTTCATCACTTTGGTCAGAGCACCCACCTTGAGATCGAACGCCCCCATCAGCAGGTTGGTGGAGAAAGTGGCCACGGCCCGGTCGGCCCTGCCGGTATCCTGAAAAGCAAAAAAACCCTTCATGGCTGAACCACCGGTGGTAAAAGCCACGGCTGCACCGCCGCTCATGTAAGTGGCGCCCACCATGACGATCTCGCCAGAGGTATCGCGAATCTCCTTGAGACCTTCGACAATCGTTTCGGCGGTTTCAACACGACTCTCAATATTTTCCTGGGTTTTGCTTTGTGCTTCAGCCTGTTTTTCGTGAAACGAGTCCCGATCGTCGTCGGCCTGCTCCATCATCTGCACGAGATTTCTGAGCTGTGCCTTCATGGATATTCGCGCGCCGGCGTAGAAACTTCTCAGTTCGTTCTCGGTTCGCGTGTTTGTTTCCAAGTTCACCCGCTGCCAGTCAACCTCCACAGTATGCAAATCCGGCAACCGCATTCCCAAGACCTGCCAGCCGCCACTTTCACCTTTTTCGGTCTTTATTTCCGAATAGGCGTTCATGGCTTCCGCGCGCTTGCAGGTTCGAATCACACGGGACAATCCATCCCAGTTAATCAAGTAAATGCCGTCATTAGACTTTAACGTTTCCCAAGGCATGTGGTTCCCTCCATTTGGTCAATCGTTTTGGGGGAGCGAAATTCAACTATTCAGCTTCGTTCCTTTACTGCCATCGTCCGCAGTGTCTGGGTCCTGCGGGTCCGTAGGAGAATCCGGGCTGTCGGGCGATCCCGAACTCGGGTCCGAGGTACTGGCGGGAGAGCTGCCGCTATTCTTAAATACAAACGGTGTTCCGGTGATGAACACGCCGGCGGGGCCGATATCAATCGAATTGGCGCCCGAACTCAGCGTGATTCCCGCCGGGCACTCAATCACGATCCCCGCGTCCGCACTCAGATGAATGCTCAACGCGCTCATCATGTATCCCATCGTGATTGAGTCCATCTTCCCGCCGGTCACCGAGAGCGATACATTGCCGGTGACACTCTCATTCTGGTTCCCGGTAACGCTGAGCGACGCATTGCCGGTCACGCTTTCCTTCTGATCTCCAGTAACATTGAGGGATTTGTTGCCGGTTACGCTCTCCATCTGATTGCCGCCCACGTTGAGCGACATGTCGGAGTCGATCTTCTCGAAATGTTTTCCCTGTACATGCAAATGCTTGTCCGTCTGGATCTGCTCCACCTGGTTGGTGGTAACGATCAAATGGCGGTTCGCGCCAATGAACTCACGCGAATCTTTCTCCACGCGCAAATCCATGTCTTTTTCTGCGTTGATGAAAATCTGTTCCTGGCCCATCAGGTCTTCAAAGCGAAGCTCGTTGTAGTTGGAAGAACCGCCGCCCTTGGAGCTGCGCGACATGAAAGTGCTTCGCGTCTGGTAATCCGGCAGCGTATAGGGAGGCATCTGGTCGGCGTTGTAGACGCGACCGGTGATAATCGGACGGTCCGGATCGCCCTCCAGAAAGCTCACCAAAACCTCCTGGCCAATGCGGGGGATCCACATCGCTCCCCAGTTCCCACCAGCCCAAGGCTGTGATGTACGGATCCAGCAGGAGCTGTTCTCGTTTTTCTGTCCGAGCCGGTCCCAGTAAAACTGCACGATGACACGACCGTATTTATCGACCCAGATTTCCTCTCCCGCTTTGCCAACTACCAACGCTGGCTGCGGACCTTGAACGAAAGGCTTCGGAGTAATCCGCGCGGGACGGTAGGTAACGGAGGCGGGAATACACGCCAGGTGGTTGGAGTACGTCTCATTGCCCGGAGAGGGTGCGGTCGTGTAATTCTCACCGGCCGAGGCGAAGTGTCGAACCTCGGTGACCACGTAGCTTGTATTCTGATCGGAACGGTAGTGATTTTTCAGCTCGAAGGAGTATCCGGGTATCAGCCCCCTGCAGTTGCCCGAGGCCGATATGGTCATGTGGCTGGCCTCCTCCTCCTGCATCCGTACTTTAGCGACCGTATCGCCCTGATCCTTGGTCGTGTGGAGCCCGGGGTAGTCAAAGAGTTCCAGGTTTTGACTAGCGGACAACTCCACCACGGTGGGATCGTTGGCCAGCAAGCTGGTCGATGGAGTCGTGAAATTGTAGTCGGTCACCGTGTACTTGCCGGTGCGCACTTCCTGGCCCAGGTGCCACGTATCGACCACCTCCGGGTCCTCGAGTCCGCCAACTTGCACGTCATAACTTACCGGTGAACTGGGACAATCCGGCAGAGTACTCGACTGGTCGGCGAGCACCATGGTGTGTTTTCCCTGGGTGGAGTGGTCAAAGTAATAGAAGATCCCAAATTCTTCCATGAGGCGTGAGACGAAGTTGAACGAGGTTTCGCGATATTGCACGCAATATTCGAGCTGCGAATACGTGTTCTTGAGGCTGAGGCGGAAATCCTTGAAGTCGAAGAGATTGAAAACCTGGCTGATGATGTCGGGCACGGCGAGGTTCTGAAAAATTCGGCAGTCCGCCTGCCGGGTCAGGAACCAGAGCCACGGCACCACCTGGGCGCTGTAGTGGGTGAAGTAGCGTGCGTCGGTTTCGCCTTGCGTGAATCGGCTGATAAACCCGCTGATGTAGCGAGGACTGCCGTCGGGAAGACGAAGAGTAATCGAAACCTTCTGTCCAACGATATCCTCAAACGAAATGGAGTCATTCTCGAAAGCAAGCAAGTCTAGGTCGAAGCTGAAGAGACGCGAAATTCCTTCGTGCCCCGTCAACTCCTGCAGTAGGAGCACGTCCTTGCCCAGCGGAGTATCAACGGCAATGAGCCGGTGTTCTTGACTGTAGCTTGCGCTTTGGTGCACGAGCTTTCCTTCCCCGTCTTTGCTGTTCTGAGACCATTGCCGCGGAGTGCGTCAGCACTCGGCAACCCAGTCATCGATATTCGAATGCTCCGTCGCTTCCGATCCCGACGTGAATCCGTTCCATCGGGTCGTTCGCAGCCATGCGACCCAACAACTGCCGTGATATGTCGGGCAGCAGCGTGTTGGTGAGAATGTTATCCACGTTGCGGGCCCCGCTTTCCACTTCGGTGCAACGGTTCGCAACCTCATCGATCAGAGTTGGGTCGTACGTCAATTCGATTTTGTGATTTTCCTGGATGCGCCGTTGGATCTTGCCCAGCTTTAATCGGATGATGGTTTTCAGATTTTCGTCTCGAATGGGCAGGTAGGGAATCAGCACCATCCGTCCGAGGAATGCCGGCTTGAATATCTTGTTGAGTTCCGGCTTCAGCGCCTTCAATAACCCTTCCGGCCCTGGCATGGTTTCAGGATCGGCACAGAGTTTGGCCATCGTATCGGTACCGGCATTGGTGGTCAAAATGATGATGGTGTTCTTGAAGTCGATCTCGCGACCTTCGCCATCTTCCATATTGCCTTTGTCGAAGACTTGATAGAAAAGCTCCAGGACGTCGGGATGAGCTTTTTCCACTTCATCGAGCAGCACGACCGAATACGGTCTGCGGCGCACCGCTTCGGTCAAAACGCCGCCTTCGCCGTATCCGACATATCCCGGAGGCGATCCCTTCAAAGTCGAAACAGTATGCGCTTCCTGAAACTCCGACATGTTAATGGTGATCAGGTTGCGTTCACCGCCATAGAGGAGATCGGAAAGTGCGAGTGCAGTTTCGGTCTTGCCGACACCGCTCGGTCCCACCAACATGAAAACGCCGATAGGCTTGTTGGGATCGTCGAGACGGGCACGGGAGGTAGAAATCCGCTGGCTGATGATTTCCAGTGAGTGGAGTTGTCCGATCACGCGCTGGCCAAGAAATGTGGGCAGGGAAAGGACGGTGGAGATTTCGTCCTTCATCATTTTCCCGACCGGAATTCCCGTCCAGGCAGAGATGACCTCACCGACGATCTGAGCATCGACGGCAACGCGCATCATTGGCGATTCGCCTTGCAGCGCTGCCAGTTCGTTCTCGGCCTGGGCGAGTTGGGCGCGCAGGGCGGTCAGATCCACCGGTTTCGGGGCTTCTTCGACGGCGGTCGCCGTCAAAGACGATGCAGCAACTGCGGTAGCAGTCGGGCTTGCGCCGTCGGGGGAGACTCCGGGAATCTCCGTAGTGCTGCCTGCGGCGCTGCCATTTCCATTTTTCCCAGCGGCCCCTTCCAATTGACCGCGGAGATCTCGGATCGTCGTCACCAGATCCCGTTCCTTTTCGAAGCGGGTGCGCAGTCCCGCCAGCCGCGATTCGATTTCTGCGCTCTTGGTTGCGATCTCCTGCAATCGCTCGCGATGGTCCGTGCCGACTGCTGATTCTCGTTCGAGGATACGTTTCTGTACGGCAAGATCGTCGATCTGACGCACGCTGTCTTCAATCGCCGGAGGCGTCGCGCTTTGACCGAGGGCGAGTCGGGCGCACGCGGTGTCGAGGATACTGACAGCTTTATCAGGCAACTGGCGACCGGCGAGATAGCGGTGCGAAAGATGTACGGCGGCGGTGAGGCCTTCGTCCAGGATGCGGACTTTATGGTGCTTTTCGAGCGACGGAACGATCCCGCGTAGCATCGTCATACACTGCGTTTCGATCGGCTCTTCCACCTTCACCACCTGGAAACGGCGAGCTAGCGCTGGATCCTTTTCGAAGTATTTCTTGTACTCGGACCAGGTCGTGGCGGCGATGGTGCGCAATTCTCCGCGGGCTAACGCCGGCTTCAAAAGGTTGGCTGCATCTCCCTGACCTGCTTGCCCTCCGGCCCCAATCATGGTGTGAGCTTCGTCGATGAACAGGATGATCGGGATCGGGGATGCCTTCACCTCCTCGATCAGTCCTTTCAAACGATTTTCAAATTCGCCTTTGATGCCCGCCCCTGCTTGCAACAGGGCGAGGTCCAGGGTGCGGATAATCACGTTGCGCAAGGGAGGCGGGACATCCCCTTGGGAGACGCGCAGGGCAAAGCCTTCGACCACGGCGGTTTTGCCGACTCCTGCCTCGCCAGTGAGGATAGGATTGTTCTGACGGCGTCTCATCAAAATATCGACCACCTGGCGAATTTCGAAATCGCGTCCTAGAACAGGATCGATCTTGCCGGTCTTTGCCTTCTCGGTGAGATTGATGGTGAACTGATCGAGGTTGGGAGTCTTGCCTCCAGGACGCGGTCCAGCGGAGGATGCGCCCGGCACCGCAGCACTGGCGGCGGTTGCCGTCTGAGCTTCCTCGGCCGAATTGGCGACGATCGAAACAAAATCCTTGCGCAGTGCGTCGGCCTGAACCTTTTGAAACTCACGACTCACGTCGCGCATAAGGCGCACCAATTCGTCGTTGGTGGCCAAAGCGAGAATGGTGAAGCCGGTGCGGACTTGTCCTGCGCCGTAATCGATGGAACCGATGGTCCAGGCCTCGAGCAGCATTCGGATCAGCGTCGGGCTAAGCGCCGGCGTGCGCGCGTTCCCGGACTTCAGCTTATCCATGGCCCGGGCCAGTTCGCCGGACAGTCGGGAAGTGTCGACCTCGAAATGTTTGAAGATCGCTGCGAGGTCGTTGTCGGAGGAGTCGAGGAGTTTGGTCAGGTAATGTTCTACCTCGATGTCATAGTGCGTGCGCGCTAGACACAGGCCAGCCGCGGCCTCGAGCGCACCGCGGGTCGAATCGTTAAGCTTGCCGATCAGAGACTTGAGATTCATGACGTCCCCCTTCTGCTGCTTCCAGCGCGAGCACTGTATCTCCCGGATCCCGGCTCAACGGCCGCGACTTCACCCACGACACCCAGCCTAACTGAGGGCCCGAAACACCTTCTGCTCCCAAACTGCAGGCCGGAACCTGCTCGCGTTCGAGAATCAGCTTCACTTCGAAATCCCATTCGTCATTGGAAAAGAACTGCACCCACGCCTGCAAGGTCTTAAACGATTTGCCGTTGGGCAGAAAATCGGCGTAACGCTCCAAGGTGAGCGGGCCCAAAACAATGCGGACTCGGGACTGCTGGTTCCAGACCTCGTCGCCCACCACTGCGCCGAAACCGAGTTCCCCGCTCGGACTGTTTCCCTCTGCCAGCCGGCATTGCGTATCCGAATCGAGCGGATACCATCCACCGGCAAATTGCTCGATTTCCACCGGCACATCGAAGTAGTCGCAGAGAATTTGCTGCAATGCCTGCGACGAGCGCGGGCGTTGCGCCAGCAGGCCCGTATAGTAGATCAGCGCATCGTCGGGCACGGCCTGGCGGTCTCGCAGACCCTCCGTTCCCATTCCCAACAAGCTGAGCAGATGCCGGGAAAAAATCTCGCGCTCACCTTGCTCACAAGCGACGTCGAAGCGGTATTTTCTCCAGGCGCGGTAAAAGAGCGAGACGATGCGATGATTGAAAATGTCCAGAAAGTCGCGCAGCGTCTCGTCATTGGCCCGCAACCGTTCGATGATCAATATCGTGTAAGCGCTGGGAAGCACCCCCTGGGGACCGGACAACCCCATGAAGTTGAGGGTTAGGTGAGCCGCTTCCGCTTTCGGCCACTCGATCAACTGGATCTGGCTTGCTGGAAAGGCGAGAGAAGGATGAGCCGCAAAGCGGGCGACCTCGGTGTTCGGGTGGGCAAACTGACCCACCGATGCACGCTCCGGCAGAAGCCGTTCGAGCAGACGCACGGCCTGGAAGAAGTCGAATGAGTGAGGCTCGCGGCGGAGCCTTTCTTCGACTGCAGTCGCTGTTAAATCAGGATTGACTGTCCCGCTCTCGGTGGCCACTCTTCCAGAGGCTCCTTTCGCTGGCGGCTTCGAGCCACCAACTGGCTGAAACTATTCATCGATGCATACAACCCGAAGAATTTTTCCAGCACGCTGGCGAACAGATACGCACCACCGCCGCTGAACTGTTCTTCATCGAATTCAATTTCCACTCGCGTGCCCCGAGCGAAACTGATGCCATGCTCCGATACAACCCGGGTGAAGTGACGGCGGGCATCGACCGCCGTAATCCCGCCAATCTGCTTCTTGGAATCCGGCGAATCCGAAAAATCGTAGAGCTCCAGAATCTTCTGCAACGCTTCTTTGCCGTCATCAACGATGGAAAGGTAGTTCAGTGAAAGGTGGGAAATCAGGGACCACAAGGTCTTTCCATCCAGGGGAGGTCGGAGGGTGCGGGTAGGCTTGTGGAGAGCTACGATCTTCTTGATGGCGGCCGCTCCAGTCATTTCGAAATCCCCGTTTTCGCTCCCGAATGGCAAACGCGCGACCAGATCGCGATTGGTGCACGTGCAGCGCACGGTGACGGTGTCGTAATCGAGTTCCATCGGACGGGCTGACAAGTCGACCAGAGAAAGAAAGACGTCGGTGCCCTCGTCGCCTTTGCGAGTCGACTCCGATCGAGTGATGTACCAGTAGGCCGGCGTGATGCCCTGCACCACGTGCCGCTCCGAATAGAGCGGAGAATAGACGACGGTCTCGTGAGTTTCCGCGTCGGTGCTGACGACCTCGTCGACTGAATAGATCTCCATTGTCTGCCTGCGCCGCGCATCGGGGACGATCGGATACTGATACCGGGTCTGATCGACCAGAATGGGCTCGGCGGCCTGCGCGAACAGGTTAATGATTGGCGTTGATCCCAGGCGCAGCGTTTTGTCATTGACCGCGACTTCCAGGCGCTGGTGGCGGCCATCCTGCTCAAAGGGCGAGATCAGGAACAAAAGCTCTGCTTTGGAAGAAAGACCGGCTCCCCGGAACTGCGAAAGGCCTTTCAGGTTCAGAAAAAAGAACTTCTCCGGAAACGCGAAATACTCCTGCAGCAGCCGGTATCCCATAAACGACCGCCGGGGATACGGCAAGACATCTTCGTTCTCGGCAAATCCCATGGGCTCCAGATTCCGCACGGGAAGCTCGCGCACAGGTGATTTAGGGTTGCCAGGATCGCGCACCAGGATACGGACACAATTTCTACAAAGCAGCTCGTACAACGAGTGCACGACGGCGCTCTCACCGTTCAGATAAAAAGTGAGGTTCTCCAGGTCGAGTTTTTCGAAAGAAACATCGGGGAAACACTCCAGTTCCACGCGGAGGACAGCAGCCTCAGAGGCTCGCAGAGCAGGGCGAATGCGATCCGGCGTCGTCCATTGCGCCTGCGAGATCTTGAGAGGCCACAAGGTCACATCGTAGGATGTCCGGAACTTGCACGGTACGCCCTCCACCGGACGCGAATAGAGAACCGACCCCTTCGGAATCTTAAGGCTGCTGGTCATCTTGCCGCGCTCCGCATCGGTGTGAAACTGAGCCACCGACATGGACGGAACGGGCCGCAAGTAGTGGGGATAAATGATGTTTAGCAGCGCCTCGGTGATCTGGGGAAAGTCGTCATCGATGCGCAGATGAACGCGGGCGGCTAACAGCGCAAAGGATTCCAGGATCCGCTCGGCGTGAGGATCCTCGCAGCGATCCGGTTCCAGTAACAGCCGCGACGCGATCTTCGGATACTTGTCAGCGAACTCCGCTCCAATCTGACGCAAGAAGGTGAGCTCACTCTCGTAATAATTTCTCAGCTCATTGCGCAAGACCGTCTCCCTTGATTTCGTATTCCCCTTTGCCGAGCTCGAGAACGGTGTCGAAGCGGACCGGCTCTGGAGTCGGGTCCATGCACAGGAGCCCTTCGATCACAAATTTGAGAGTTCGATAGCTGCCTTCGGTCTGTTCCATTCGCACCCGGGCGCGTTTTAAGCGAGGCTCGAAAATAGCGATAGCGGACTCCATTTCCCTGACCAGATCGGTTTGATCTCGGGTCGACAGGACGGACTTGGAAGAAATATCCGCAAACCCGTAGTGGTAAACCGAACGGTTGGTTTCACGCGCCGAGTCAGGGGAGGGATCGATCGTCTTTCTGGTGTTGAGCAGCCATTCGAGATCACGCTTCAAAGCCTGCTTGAGTTCGCGCAGGGATTGCGCGCGCGTCAGGGGAACCTCTGCGCGGGTCTTGGGTTCGCTATCAAGCAAGCGATCCAAGACCGATAGCGTGACCGGACCGGTGGCGTCGCGTTTGGCCATGATCTATTTCGCGTCTCCCAACGCCTGCGCCGGGTCGAGGCGGCAGATGCGTTCGAAAAATTTCTGCTGCTGCGCCTTATCGGCCTGAACCTTGGTACTCATTTTCAGGATCGTGGCCAGGGCGCTGGCCACCATACCCGGATCTTCCCACTCGTCCAGCTTGTGCGTCTCAATTGCCGCTGCCAGATCATCCAGGATGGGTTGGGCCACATTCGGTTTGTTGGTGGTCGCGCAGATCTCCACCAGTTGCATACGGCGGCGGAAACGCTCGCGCCCGGAACGTTTGCGCGCAATGTCCTGCTGAAGAATCTCGAAGGCCTTCCGTTCTTTGCCTTCGCGCAACGCCTGCAGGGCGGAAGCATAGGCGTCTGTGGATTGCCCGGGCCATCTGGTCCCCAAGCCGTTCGAAGAAGCGGCAGCGGGCGTTCCAGCGGCAGCCGCCTGGTCGGAAGATCCCTGGCTCAGGGAAACCAGCCAGGCTCGCGTCTCCGGATTAGCGGCGGGAGTTTCGTCCATCAAGGTAGCGTCCAAAAGTTGCGGAATGTCGGTGACCAAGGCCTTCAGTTCGCAACGGATGGCGCGTGCAATCGCCTCATAGCCGTCGCCCAGGGCATCGCAAGCTTCCACTACGAAGCGCTGCAGGTCCAGCCATGCGCGGCTGCAGGGAAGCGCCATTGCGCTCTCGGCAGCCTCGAGTAACGCTTCGTATTTCTTCTCCAGCAATAGCTTTTTCAGATGGCGTCGAAGCTCAGTCGGAGGAGCTTCCAGCCGGGTTGGATCCGCCAGATCGATTGCCGCTCGCAGTTCTCCCCATCGCAGCCCGCGCAACATCAGGTAGGACGCAGGACTCGTGGGCTCCCTGCGGCGAAGAAAGGCAGCGGCTTCGGCTACCTTGCGGATGGCCTCGAGCCGGTCGGGGGGTTCCGATGAGTTCTCCACCGAGAACATCACGCCGGTGCGAGCGGGACCTGCAGCCGCAGCCTCTCCCTCAGCGACCGGAGCGCCCTCAGCCACCGGGACCACTTCCACCGGATCGGGTTCCTTCTCGCGTTTTTTCTGAAGAAAGCCATGGATCAGATGGCGCTCGGCCTCCAAAGCTGTCTGCAATCGGCCGAACGCGGGACCGTCGTCTCCGAACTTGGCATCGCAGATCTTTTTCAGCTCAGCCAGGTTGAGCAAACAGGCGTCAAGATCCTTCTCCGCCTCAGCGTAGAACTTTTTCGGAGTGTCTTCAAAAAACTTGTCAAATGTCTCCGGAGTTAGTTTTCCGTCCTTTACCGTCTGAGCCCGCTTCTTCTTGGCATCGTCGGTTTTTGCTTGATCCTCATAGGGCACTTCACGCGACTGCTGGTAATCCAACAGGCTGTGTGGCGCATTCGCGACAACCGGCACAAGCTTCAGTGGAATCTCCAGCTTCACGCCGATAAATCCCAGCGGGGCTCCACGAGATTGCGCGTCGCCATCTTCCAGTTCCGGATACACCGTGTCCCAGAACTTGTCGACCAGGCCAACACATAACGCGAGGCCATCCCTTAATCCGCCAAAGCTTTTTTGTTTCAACAGTGCTTCTGTCAGCCAGGCAGCCAGTTGCAAATCTTTGGTTTTGTTGGTGAGCGCGTCGGTGGACAGCCGGATCACCTGAGCGTTGTCGGAAACCTTCCGGTCCTGCTCGGTCATTCCCGGCGGAGGCTGCGTTTCCTCGCGCCGCGCTTCCTTGATTTTGTCGTAGACAGGGTCATAGCGGAGATTGACTCCGCTCGGATTGGAGCCCGCAATAGGATTCAGGAGATCGTCGGGAAGGGGCATGTTCGATCAGGCGGCCACAGAGGCAGGATTGAACTCAAGCGCTCGAAGTTCAAGGAACGGGATTTCTTCCTCGTCCACTACCCACATCTTCTGGCCATAAGGGACTTGATATTCGCCGCCTTGGGGAGTCTCCCACACCGTCATGCGTCCCAAGCGTACGGTTTCATCCGGGTGACGCCACGAAAAAGGAGCGAGCACAGGAAGAAGAACTTCCCCGAGTTCGGTGCCCTTGAAAGCAGGCGTGGTACGAACTGCGGCCGGCGACCAAATGAGATCTCTAAGTTTCGAGGGCGGCGGGATCTCGATCGACGCTACATGCTCGAGAGGGAGCAGCAGGTAATTTCCTGCCGCGAAAATCTCCAGCTTGGTGCCGATTCTGGGATCGGCGTCGGAAAAATCCGTGAATGACTTTCCGTTGGCGGTTCCACCCCGGCTCCCGGAATCGTCGTCCGGCGATTGCGCGCTGGGAAAGTCTCCCCTCTCGAAGACGTCTTGCCGCTGGCGCTCGGCGAACAGCGCGCTGCGATAGAGAAGCACGCCCATTTCGCTCTGCGGGCCGGCCTGAGCCAGAACTTCCAATTGCTTGTCGGCGCGCTCATATTCGCCCGCGAAGCACAATAATTCAAACAGGAAAGTACGGCGGCGAACGTCCGTCGGGTTGTCGCGCAGCTCCGCGCCTAACGCCTTAATGGCGTCAGTCAGCCGTCCGGCCCGGTATAGCTCGAGTGGATTCATTCAGGCACCCACGATTGAGGATGAGTCCGAGTACTCGCAAAAGCAGTCTGGGAACGAAAACTGATCAACGCGATGACAGAGTTGGAGGCACTCCGGCTCGCGCTGCTTTTTCGCAGTCGCCGAAGTGCCCCCAGCTTTAATCGACATCAAGCCATTGCCCGACTTAGCTCGTCGTAGTTGTGGAGGCGTTGAAGGTGGCATTGCCCGCATTACTGACCGAGCCGTCCGCGCTGTTCTGGGTGCTAAACGCGTATTGTATCTGCTCGTAGGCGAAGCTCACGCTCTGGGAAGGCTTTCCCTGCGAGCCACCGCCCATGTTGTGGCCGGTTATGTAGCAGTTGGTGAAGGTGACTGTTACATAGTCATAAGGATTCGCCCCGCCGCCGGACTCTTGCAGCGTAAACACAGCGGAGTCGATAGGGGTACCTTTGTAGAGAGATGAAAGGATCTGAGCACTGGACGCATCGACCTCGCACGTAAAGCTGAAGTCTGAGACCGAAGGCGTGCCACCCGAAAGACCGCTACTGCCGATGTTCGCAGGGCTCGAAGCACCGAATGAATAGCTCTCACACTCGATGTTCTTTTCTTTTCCCACCGTTTTGGATTCACCGTTAATCCCGTTAAGCAAGAGATACGCAGAACCTGGCATTGCATTTCCTCCTAATCAGACAATTTAGATACAAGACCCCTGGGGGCCTTGTTTGAAACCGGATCCTACAACGGGTATCACTTGGCAGCAGCCGGCAGTTCAGCCACCAGACGCAGCGAAACGTTCAGCTCATCGAGCTGGAAGTGCGGCCGCAGGTATGCCACTGCGCGGTACACCCCAGGTTTGCCTTTTACTTCCTCCACGTCGATTCGAGCCTCTCGCAGGGGGAACTTTGCCTTGGTTGCCTGGCTGGCCTTGTCATCCTGCGTCACATACTGGCCGATCCAGCGGTTCAGATAGCGCCAGCAATCTTCACGGGACATGAAGCCGCCGATCTTGTCGCGCATCATCGACTTCAGGTAGTGCGCGAACCGGCAAGTCGCCATCATGTACGGCAGTTGCGCCGAAATGCGGGCGTTCGCCGTCGCCGAATCGCTGTCGTAAAGCTTGGGCTTGTTGCAGGACTGGATGCTGAAAAAAGCCGCCTTGTCCGTGCCCTTGCAATGCACCAGCGACACCAGTCCCTGATCCGCGAGTTCCTTTTCGCGGCGGTCGGTGATGGCGATCTCTGTGGGGCATTTCAGTGCCACATCGCCCTCGTCGGTTCGGAAGGTATGGGAGGGAAGCCCGTCGACCAAGCCGCCGCCCTCGACTCCGCGAATCGCAACGCACCAGCCGTAGGTGGCGAAAGCTTGCGTCATTTTTGACGCCAGCGCATAAGCGGCATTACCCCAGAGATACTTGGAGTGATCCGTGCCGTCCACGCCTTCTTCAAAATTGAATCCATCCACCGGCTTAGTGGCTTTGCCGTAAGGCAGACGCATCAGGATGCGTGGGCAAGTCAGGCAGACGTATTTCGAGTCTTCGCTTTCGCGGAACCCCTTCCACTTTGCGTACTCAGTGCTGTCGAAGATTTTGCCGATGTCGCGGGGCTGATCCAGTTTCGTGAAACTGTCCATGTTCAACAGTTCCGACGAAGCTGCCGAAAGGAATGGAGCGTGGGAGGCGGCTGCGACTTGCGAGACCTTCTCCAGCAGTTCCAGGCTTTCGGGATCCTTGCCGAATTCATAGTCGCCGACCAGCGCGCCGAAGGGCTCGCCGCCGAAAAGGCCATATTCCTCTTCGTAAACCTTCTTGAACATCGCGCTCTGATCGAACTCGGGAGCCCGCTGCAAGTCGCGCAGCAAATCCTTCTTCGATGCATTCAAGATGCGAATTTTCAACTTGGTTCCGGTCTCGGATTGCTCGAGGAGATACTTCAGGCCGCGCCAGGTCGATTCCAGCTTCTGGAACTGGGCATTGTGCAGGACCTCGTTCAACTGCAGCGAAACCAGATGATCGATTTGGGCGACGCGTGCGGAAATCATCTGGTCCGCATCGCGACCGATCGTCATCGACCCTTCAAGCACCTGTGCGACGAATTCCTTGATCAGGTTCTTGCCGCGCTCGCGTGCGCCCGGATCGCTAAATCGCCCCTGTTCTACGATGTCATCCAACAGGCTGGACTCTGCGTTCCGCTCCACCACCGCGGTGCCAGCAACTTTCTGTGTCTCAGGCATTGGGTTCCCCTTTCTGGCCGACTTCCGCCTTCAGCTTGTCAAGTTTGTCTGTCTTGCTCACCGCCTCGAGCAGCGCTTCGTCCAGCTTTTCATTGGTCTGCAGCGTGCCCTTCAGATCGTTGAGGCGAGTCCGCAGGTCCAACAGCTCTTTGAGGGGCTTGATCTGCTGCGCCACTTGCTCAGGCTCGAAATCTTCCAGACTCTTGAATTTCAGATCCACCCGAATCTGGCCCGCGCCGGAGTCTTCACTCAGCTTGTTCTCCACCGCGAACGAAAGGTGCGGCTTCATGCTTTCCAGTACCGAGTCAAAATTATCGGGTGTGACTTCGACGAAGCGGCGTTCTTTCAATTTGGGTAGCGGCTGTTCGGGTTGCCCGGTGAAATCCCCAAGGACACCCACGACGAATGGAAGTTCTTTGATCTCGATCGCGCCTCCGGTTTCGACGTCGTATGTGATCTGAACGCGGGGCGGACGCACCCGGGTCAATGTTTGCTGTGTGCTTTGTTTTGCCATGTTTTCTCCCTAACCTCTCGAGTCTTAGCGGAAGTGGTGTCCAGGTGTTATGTCCGCGTTAGCGGACGACCGGGGAAACGTAGGCCAGCGGGAAACCTCAATCGGGAAAGTCAGCCGGGTCTCTTGCCATCTGACCGTACGGGTCGTGGTGCAACGGTTTATCACATGCCCAAACCACAGTCAAGCAAGAAGCCTTTTTTTCTTCGATTGGAGCGAATTTGAGGGTCAGAAGCCGCTTCCACGGGGTAATCAGATCACTGGATTACTCGGGAGGTGGGTGTTGCGTCCACCGCCCTGCGAGCGGTCGTGGCGGGTCGGCTACCGACTGGAATATAGCGACCCGAACCAAGTCCCGGTTCTTAAACGAAACCAGGGGGATCAAACCTTCGTTCAGTATTCGCCCTACGGTTTCTTCGGTGAGAAGCACCTCAGCACAGGGTTTGCATTGGGTCTCGCCATCCTGGTCGTAGATGTGGAGAGGCAGGCCGTCGATTTCCGCGGAGATGCCGGAACTCATTTCCCATCCGGCCTCGTTGAAAGCCCGGCCTAGCCGGAGTGCGACGGCGAAGGCTGAATTCCCCCACAAGTAGTCTTCATGTCCCGGCGCACCCTCGAATTCCTCGAAGTCGAAGGATTCAGCGGAATAGGTCTTCTTCCCGTACGGTAATCGAAGCAGGAAGCGCGGAAGCGCAAGTCCAATGGTTTCAGCGTCCGGCAGGGTTCTCACCTTGCGCCACCCTCCAGTTTGTTCCGGCGAAAGTCTCCAATCTCGAGAATGTGGCGCCGCTGCGAGAGAAGAGCAGCCCAGAACTTCGGGGTTTGCCCCGGCTATAAATGGGGCGCGGGCGAGACGCGCAATCCGAGCCATCCCGGATAACACTTCCGTGTCTCGTTCCCCCGCATCGAAGGCATAGTTGCCCAGCAAAATCGCCCAAGGCTCCGCCCCAGGGGTTCCGACGCTACCTTCCACCATGAGACGGTAGATGCCCGTTTTGCGGACATCCGAGTCGGAGGCAATATCGGCTGCCAACTCCGCTTTGGAGATATCAAACAGATGAAGCTTGAGCCGCGAACTGGTGTCGAGTTGCCGGACCAGAAGGAAAGTCGCTCGCCAGGCGGCTTCCAGAGATTGGAAATCTGGGTTGTGCAGAACCGCTCGCATCAATCCACTAATCGCGCGATCAAGGACAGCCAAAACCTGCGGCTGGCTCCCATCCGGCCTCGCTTGTGTATATTTCTCGGCGGCCCGCTGCGCGAACTCGCGTACTTCATCGGGAGCCCGTCTCGGACGATCGACGCCGCCGCGATGTTGGGCTTCCGTTTGCTCGATCAAGTCGTCTAGCAGGCTGCCCGAGGCCAGTTCTTGAGCGCTGGGCGCCGGGGCGGGCACAGGATCCACGTTTCGCGACACAGCCGCAACGGCGCCATCATCGAGTCCCAAGTCCTTTGCCGCTTGGCGGAAAGTAGACGGGTTTTGTAACCGAACTCGCAAATCTCGAACTTTCCCGAAGATCTCGCGGTGCTCAAAAAGCCGGTCAGGATGGAAGTCGTCGAGTTCGGAAAACTGCAAGCGGATGGGGGAGCCTTCTCCCATGGAAAGTTTGACCTGAGGGCCCAAACGAGATAGCACTTCGTCAAAGTTATCCCGATCGATCTGGACACCGCGGCGCTGAGCTATCGATTTTGCATCGGAAATGGCGCGGCCGGCTCGTCCGCTGAAGTCGCCCAGGATAGCAATATTGAACGGAGTTTCTGCCGTGGGACGGGCGCCCGAGGTATCGCCGCCAGCGGTAAGATTGATGCCGCCGAAATCGAAGGTATTGGGCATCAGACAGATCCTTGAACAGCGGTCAAGACTTCACTGGTTATCGCTTTCGGCCAAGGCGAGTTTGTGCAGCCCGTCCTTGGCTGCCTGATTGCTTGGGTCCAGACGCAAAACCTGGTTGAACTCCCGTCGAGCCTGATCGAAGCTGCCGTTTCCCAAATCTCGGCGTCCCCATTCGAGCAGACGAGGAATGTCTTTCACGGAAATTCCCTCAGCATCCGTTGGAGGCGGTGGTTCCGCGGGTTCCTGGTTGGCGATCACGCGTTTCTGCAAGGACCTGGCAGCGGATGGTTTCTGGGCAACTGGTTCTTTTGACACTGGCTTGGGAGTCGGTGGCACGGGTTGCGCCGGTTGGGTGTTCGCGCCCGGCATTGCCGGGGTTACTTTGCCCGAGTTTTCGGTTCCTCCCGCCTGTGCCTGCCGCTGCTGCGAAGTCTTGATTTTTGCTTCGCCTCCAGAACGGGAAATCACAAAGATCACGGCTATAATCACAGCCAACGCGGCAGCCCCAAGGAGGACTCTTGTCTGAGTGAAGAGCGGCCGCCCAGCTTCGTCTAGTTCCTCGGTCAGGAGGATACTCGAACCACCCGGAAAATCCTCCAACACGGGATTCAAATCTCGACTGTGGCCGGATTCTGGAGATACTGAATCGAGCGACTCATGACCCACCAAAGAGTCGCCGTCCCTATTGACCGGGGAGGTTTCGTTTGCCGCTCGCGCCTCTCGTTGAAGCGGAGATTGAACGATCATCGTCGCGCCGATCAGCGGCAGGTCGCCCCTTGCCCGGGAGGATGCGGGCGGCAAAACGGCGCCCTGCTTAGGCGAGTCGAAAACCAGCTCCACCAGCTCGGTTTGCTCACCTCCATCAGTGGTCAGTGCAGGAACGATTCGTAACTCAATTCCTGGCAGATTCAGCAGATGCTGCGAGACACTTTGTGCCAGGAGGATCTGACCGGGGGTTGCTAGCCTTAGTGTCCGGGCGGCCAACCCCGCAGGGTAGTCCGGCGCTGGTTGATAGATCAGGATAGCGGCGCCCAATCCTTCGGCTGGACGATAAGAGCGGAAGTCGAAGATTGAGGTCTGAATCCGCTTGGCCGCTACCAGCGCTTGCCACGAATCCTCAAAGTGCGCCGTCAAGCCGGCGGAAGCCTCCTCGGAAAGGCGCCCGCCAGTGGCCAGTACGAGGTCTGCGATCATGTAGATGAGTACGCTCTCGGTGCTCCAGGTCAGCGTTTGAGAACGATCGGAGCCGTCGGGGATCCAGAGCTGAACAGCAATCTCCACCGCCGTGAAACCGGCATCTCCCTGCAACGCCGGACCTTGACTCGGGGCGGAAATCGTGAACTCGCGGCTATCGGTTTTCTGCTCGGACTGCGCCATGAAAACGATCTGAAGGGAATGCCCAGCTGACTTTCGGATTTGTAGGTTACGCCAAAAACGCAGGCCAGGCAACGCCTATCGCCAGCAGTCTTATGGCACTGTTGTGCCTCTCGGTTACCACTTGGGCAGGCTTGACTTCGGTTAGGGGGTGAGTATGATACGTGGCACCGAGCAGGCGAATTTTCATGCAGTTTTCCATCACCTTGGGGAATTTATGCCACGACGTTCGAAGTCCGATGTTGAGCTACGTCTGTTGTCGTTCGTGAAGAAGGCCACATTTGCGCTGGCTTTTGTTGCGGTAGCAGGGTCTGCGGTTCACTCCAAGGATGTCCCCGTAACTGCAATTGAGTTATTTGATGGACCAAATGGCGCGGCTTTTGTCCAGGTAGCCGATCTCCTGATCAACGGCAAGGCCGAGGTGCGCTCCTGCGGCGGGGCAGCTCAGATCAACAAGTCTACTTACGGCAAGCTGGCAAAGATTCCACTGAATTCCTCCGTGACTTCGCTGGAGCGGGACGCAAAAGGGGTTATGAATCTCACCCGGGGTGGCGCCGCCGAGTGCGTAGTCCCCTCCAACTTAAAGTTCGATAAAGACGAAACGCTCACTCCTGCCCAGTTAGCAGATCGAGCAACCCTGCAAGGGCAGGTCGTCGGTTCGTCGCCTGGCGGAATCACGGGGCTTCCGCCGTTCAAGCCAACGGTTAAGATCGTGATCGTCGCGGCTCCCGACACCGAACTTGCAGAGTATTTGCGAGGAGAGCGCGCTCACTCGATAGAGCAATGGCAAGACTACCTCGGCCGCTATCCAAAGGCAGCGCACACCGATCCAGGCAAGCAGGCCTTGGCGGCGATCTTGTTGAAAGAGGGCGAAGATAAATTAGCCTCCTATCGAAATTCCTCCTCAAATACCTCGGCCTATTCCGATCTCCACACGGCCTACCAGCGGGCTGACCAGGTGCGCGACCTGTTGCCCAACAACGAAGGAGCTTCCAAGCTCAAGGATAATGTTCGCTCTGAGCTAATAAAAATTGCCGACAAGGCCAGGTCTGAATTCCAGGCTTACAAGCAAGCCCTTGACGGGCACACTGCCGGATATGTCCACCTGGCGAATGCTCGTCAACTGGCAGAGCATGCATTGGAAGTCGATGCCAACTTTGATCAGGGCCTGACGCTGCAGAGCGCGGTCGCAGCGGAGAGTAAGCGAGTCGACGCGGCGCTTCGAAGCGGCGAATCGATGATGGCCTCACAGCGCTATGACGAGGCGGTAGCTGCGGTGGCCGACTTCCGCTTCTTCGCTGACGAAGAGCCGCGCATCTCCGCCATCATTAACGCGGCCTACAAAACACATCTTGATCGGGGCAAGGCGAACGCGTCCAGTCAAAAATGGCGGGAGGCTGTCCAGGAATACCAGAAAGCGGTTGATCTGAAGCCAACCTCTGAGGCTACCAGCGCCCTGAAAAAAGCGCAAGGTGATTTGCAGTCGTTCACCAATCGCTCCGCTGCGGATGTCGCTCTACAGCAGAGTGCCGCCTTCGAGCAGGATAAGCGCTTTATCGAGGCCTACGAAGTTCTGGCCGATCTCCCCGATACACCGCGCGCGCTCGTGAAGGACCAGATGGCCGCGCTTGAGCCCAATTACCTCAAGAGCGCGTCGGATGAAGCCAAGAAACAGAAAGAAGCTCACACGCCCATCCAAGGACGCGCGGATGAGATTGGAATGCAGAAGGCGTACGATCTTTTGCGGCGAGCGACCGCACTGCAACCGGACGACCAGAATCTCAAACTACGTCTTGAACTCGTCGCCGATACTCTGAGCGACTACTACGTCGCGCAAGCCAAGAAATATCTCGACAAGCCGCTTGGATCGGGAATCGGTATCGCATGGCTTTACTTGTACGAAGCCCAGCAGTACCAGTCGAATCGGGACGATGTGCGCGACTCACGCACAAAGTTTTCATCGATCCACGCGATCCGATCCACGCTGTCGATCAAAGTAGTATTCCGCGACCAGACGTCGCGCCGCGATAGTGCCGGCTTCGCCGACCAACTTTCCGACGCGATCGCCACCGGTCTGGAGACCACCGCCTTACCGGTCAGGATCGTCCGAAGTGCTGACGTCACGCCGGTAGAGCCGAACTTCCAGTTGATTGGGGACGTCCTGGAACACCGGCCAGTTACGAAGGTGGGCGTCGAGTCGATCGATTCGGAATATCGGGCCGCAGAGAGAGAGCAGCCGAACGACGAATGGAACAAAGCGAACCGGGATTACGAAGCGGCAAATCTGGATTTGCAAAAAGCGCAAAAACTTTTGGATGGAGCCCAAGCACATAACAAGAAAAAAGAAATGGAAGCCGCTTCTGCCGCCGTCGAAGATGCGCAGAAACGCGTAGAAGAAGCTCACCGTAAGATGGACTCCATTCCCAAGACGACATTGCAGGACGTGATCAAGCCCTATACCTACACGAAAAAGACAATCGACCTGACCGCCGCGGTCGAACTCGGCTTCCGCCTGGTCGATCACGACGGCAACACCATCGCGGTCACCCCGTCCGTCAAGAATTCGGCGCACAACACGGCCATCGTGCTGGAGAACGTGAAGCCGGAGGACACGAAGAACGTAAAACAAACTGGAACTCCGCCTGACGAGGCTCAGTTCCTGGGCGACGTCGAAATCGCGACCCGTACGGCCTTAATCAAAGATGTCAAGGAGAAGGTCGAATCACTTCCCGGCAAAATTCTTGCCCAAGCTCGAAAGCATGCGATGGATGGCGACAATGACGGTACCGCCGAATCTTATATCCTGTACTTGAACTCGACGCCCGATGCTCCCACGCCGGAGCGCGAGGAAGCCAAAAAGTTCCTGCGAGAGCAGTTCAACATGGTTTGGCCGGGCAGTTCCGTGTAATGGGGCGAACGGGGCTCGCGTAGTCGGCCGGGGCTGGCGGTAGTAAACTGTTTCGGATTTGAGATTGCGAAATCCTGTTCGGCATGACCACCTGCAAGGTGTCGCCCTTCACTTTCGGGTAGGTTGCAAAACTAAGTTTCTGTGGCCGCTCCAACGATAAAACGAATCGGGAAGTACGAAGTGATCGAGGTCCTCGGTCGCGGTGGAATGGGTCTGGTCTATCGCGCTTTCGATCGTCAGCTCAATCGCGAGGTGGCGATTAAGACGGTCACTGAAGGATTTACCGGTGACCAAGAGATGCTGCAGCGCTTCTATCGAGAGGCGGCCAAGACGGGAGCGCTCAAACATTCCAATATTGTGATCGTTCACGATCTGGGTGAGCAGGACGGCTTTCCCTATATCGTAATGGAATATTTGTCCGGCGATCCTCTGGACCGGGTGATCCAGTCCGGCAAGCCCCAGCCGCTGGCATTCAAGCTGAGGATCATCGAGCAAGTCTGTTATGCCTTGGGATATGCGCATCGCAACGAAGTGATTCATCGCGACGTCAAGCCCGCCAACATCATCGTGCAACCGGACGGTGTGGTGAAACTGCTGGATTTCGGTATTGCGCGCCAGGAAAAACTCGACGGGCATCTGACCCGTACCGGACTCGTGATCGGCACCATCCAATACATGGCGCCGGAAAGGCTGAAGAATATAGCGTTCGACGGCCGCTCCGATATTTTCTCCGTCGGAGTCGTGATGTTTCAACTGTTGACGGGCCAGCTTCCTTTCACCGGCGATTACAGCATCGTCCAGAAGATTCTTGCGGAACAGGCTCCTCCATTAAGCCAGTTCCTCAATCAATATCCTCCAGCTCTCGACGGAATACTGCAGCGATCGCTGGCAAAGAACCCGAATGACCGCTACGACACGGCAGATGAAATGGCCGCAGAGATCGCTTCTGTCGTTCACGAGCTGAAGAAGGAGCAAGTTGCCGAATGGATGCAGCGGGCGGAGCATCTAGTCCAGGAAGAGCAATATACGGCAGCCCGAGAAGTTCTGTTGCAGTTGTTGAAGGTCGAGAGCCAGCATCTGGCTGGCCGCCAACTGATCGCGCAGGTTCAACAAAATCTGAACATAAGGCAGCGTGCCGAACAGATCCGCCAATTGCGGGTGCGCGGCGAGGCAGCGGCCAGCGACAAGCGCTATGACGAGGCGATCAATTCTCTCCAAGAGGCCTGCGGTCTTGAACCTTCCAATTCGGAATTGGCCGAACTGCTCGAGACGGCTCGAGGGAAGAAGCGGCTCAGAGAAATGATTGACGGTTATTTGCGCGAAGCAGACTTGGCTCGAGACCGCGGAGATCTGCAAGCAGCCGGAGCAGTCATTGCAAAAGCGCTCGAGGCGGATCGTCAGGATTCGCGCGTCCGCGCCGCTCATGTCGCGCTCGCGCGGTTGATCGAAGAAGCCGCTCGACAGACGAAAGCCAGAACTCTGCTGGAGAGCGCCCGCCAGGAGATCGGCGTTCGGCACTTCACTGCCGCCATCGAGGCGCTCGCGGAGGTCGAACGCATCGATCCCTCGAATCCCGAACTGATTTCTTTGCAAGCGGCAGCCAGAACAGGACGCGAGCATGAGCAGCGGCGCCGCATTCTGGAGCAGTTGCAGAATGAAATTGCGCTGGCCTCCACTGTCGAAGAGTTAACCCGGGCCATGCAACTCGTTGATCAGGCACTGGAGCGGATGCCCACTGAGCCGACTCTGATGAAACTCAAGGGTCACCTGTCGCGGCAGATGCGCGAAGAGGAACTGCGTCGCCGCGTTGATCAGGTTGCTCTGCGCTGCCGCAACTTGATGGATACGGCGCCGGAGGAGGCCTTAAAACTGGTGCGCGAGATGCTGCACGAGGCTCCCGCAAACGAGCGGCTGCTGGCGGTCCAGTCCAGCATCGTGGAGCAACTTTCGGAGAGAAGCCTGGAGCGTTCGAGAGCGCAGTATCTGACGCGCGCCCATGAGGCGCTGAGCAGCGGCAGGTACGGCGAAGCATTGCGCCTGCTCGAATCGTGTCAGAAGGAAGGCATCTCTTCTCCCGAAATCGCCGAACTGATGGACTTCGCCCGGCAGGAGGCCGATCGGCGGCAGAAGAACAGCCGCTTCCAGGAACTGCTCAAGCAAGCGCAGGATCTAATGTCCCGTGGGTCGTATGCTGGCGTGGTCGAACTGCTAGCGCCGATCAAAGAAGAACCCGAAACCGCCTCTCTCCTGTTTTTACTGGAGGATGCCCGCAACCATCTGCAATCTTTTCAGCGCCAGATCGACGAATCCCTTCACTTTGCAACGGTTCTTGCCACCCGGGAGCAACACGCGGAGGCAATCAAATCGCTGGAATCGCAGGAACCGGCTGTGCTGCAGTCCGAGCCCGTTCAGACTGCACTGCAACGGCTGCGTGCCGCTCACGAGGAGGAATTGGCGACCCTCCAGGCGATTGGAAGAGCATACGCGGCTCTGGATCGCTTCGAGATCGATGCCGGTATTCCGCAGAATTTGTCCGGCGGCGCATCGCCACTTTCCAGCCGTATTCTCACCCTCTTTGCTTTACGCCGAAAGATGGTGGCCGATCGCCAGTTATCCGCGGCGATGGAACAGGCCCGGGCGGAGTCCGGGGCGGGAAATCGGAAGCAGGCGCTTCGCACCCTGAAAACCGCGAAAACCGTCACCGAATACGCCAGCTCCGACTTGCGGGATGAATGGCTGATGCTCACGAAGAACGCCGAGAAGGGGAAAGTGTTTGGCCGTTCAGGCCAATCGTAGCCGCGCCTCGCACCTTGTTTCCAGTTCGCAGGTCCGAATTGCGATTTGTCCCTTCAAGTTTAGGGGGTCCGTAAATTCACCACGTTCGCGGTTTACCGATGGGCCAAGGTACGGTAGGATTTAGCGCCTGCAGTCGCATTTATGAGTTACGTGATCCAAGCCGCCGGCAGTACCGATATCGGCCTCGTGCGCAAGAACAACGAGGATAATTTCGGATACGACTTGCGCACCGGGGTTTTCGTCGTCTGCGACGGCATGGGAGGCCAGCAAGCCGGAGAAACGGCCAGCAAGATCGGTGTCGACACGGTCCTCGACTACTTCCGCCATACCGGGACCGTGGCGAACGTTGGCGCAGACCGGTTCGTAGGCGTCTCGCCGCGCGCAATAGCATTGGCGAGCGCGATTCAAAACGCGAATCAGTCCATCCACGAATCTGGAGCGAGGGATTCTCGTCTCACGGGGATGGGTTCCACGATTGTGGCCCTGGTGGTCGAGGGAAATTTCTTTTCCATCGCGAATGTAGGCGACAGCCGCATTTATCTGATCCGCAACAATGACATCGTGCAACTCACCAACGATCATTCCCTCGTCATGGAGCAGGTACGACGCGGCTTGCTTACGTTAGAGGAAGCGGAGCAATCCAAGATGCAGAACGTCATCGTGCGTGCGCTGGGCACCGAGGACACGGTCGAGCCCGATCTCGCCGATCACGAATTGAATCCGGGAGACGTTTTGTTAATGTGCAGCGACGGTATGTCACGCTACGTCAAAGAAGACAAAATGGCCGAGTTGGTCAACCAGGATTCCCTGGATAAAGCATGCGCCGACTTAATCGAAGCTGCGAAGAGCGGCGGCAGTGACGACAACATCACGTGCCTGCTCATTCGGGCCATGCATCCGTCGTGGAAGGAACGTCTCCTTGGACGGCTTGCTGGACAAGACATGCACAAAAGTTCGACCTGAATAGCCGCTAGCTAATGGCCAGCTACCTGACTCTCACACCGCATGCCCTGCAGATCGAAGAAGGGATTCACGGTACCCCCAACCTGTAGCTGATACTGATACGATTCGACTTTCCCGTTGGTCAACATTACCGGCTTGTTGTTGTTCTCGATGACCCACTCCAGATTGTTCGAGCCCAGGTGGTGGGCTTCGGCAACAAACTTGAAGATGGCCCAGGGGCCGGTCACCGAGTCGAGAGGATCCCCATTCTTGGTTGTGACCTCGATCGTTTCCGGAGCGCCGGTCCATACAAAAGTCTGCTGCTCGCCGGCTCCTTTCAATGTCGTGCCGCCGATCTTCAGTACCACACCCTCCAGGTTGCTGGGGATCTGTTTCAAGATGTAAGTGAAGTGCGGCGGTGCGCTCCCCGACGGGTATAAGGCGTCGCTCACGCCCGCGGCGCGATTGAAAAAGAACAAGAATTTTTGCGAGGGTTTCACGCTACCGGACGACGTCGCGACATAGTGGACGCCGTCTTTTGTGATGAACTGTTTCAGGCTCTTGTCGTAGAACTTCCACAATTCACCAGTGGTGGGCGCGAAGATGCCGTTCAGTTGTTCGATGGTCAGCTCGTCGTGAGCCTTGGGATCGAATGGATACTTGTTGATCAGAGTAGCGAACTTCGTGTTGCAGAAATCCTTACCGGCTTTGCCGAGTTCTTCTCCGGGAGCGCGCGTCAGCAAGCTCTCCACGTTAAGAATGGGCTCCTCGAGAAGTCGCCGCACCAGATTCTCGTTGTGAAACTTCTGGTCGACTCGAGTTCCAACCGTCGAAGTGGCCGCCACCTTGGCCGCTCCAGCCGATGTTAGTGCCTGATTGCTCAGCGTGGCATCGGTAGCTCCCGCCGCGCTACGGGCCAAGGCGTCGATGTCCGACTGCAGCTTGGCCAAAGCACTCACATAATCTTTGTTGTTCGCAAGCAGGTACGCATCGGGCAATTTGTCCGGTGGCCCTGGAGGCTCGACGCTTTGAACTGGGAGAAACGGATCGGACACAGCGGGCGAATCAACTCCAGTATTGTGCGAGATGAACCAGAACAATACCAGCAGGGGAGAGGTGGGACTTGTCAGCTTTTCCAGCTTTTTGTCGGCGTCGTTGAAATCGCGGTAGGGGGTGACCGCTGATGTATCCAGTACGGTGCGCCACTCCGCCACAAAATCAGCGCTGTAGCGATCGGTTAGTCCTTTTGTCAGGACGGCCGGGTCCATCTCCTTGGCGCCTTCATCCCCCAGCACCCATTTCTCTCCGCCCATGTTCGCCGGATTCTTGATCGCATCCTGCGCGACCAGGTAGCCACTGCGCGTGAACGCCGCCCTTACCTTGTGGCTGCTCAAAATGATGCCTGCCGAATCCGGGAACTGCTCATTGAAGCTCTGATCACGATTGTTCTGGGTGGCTTTGTTCAGCAGTTGCACATAAAAGCGATCGATTCCACCAAATTGGCCGAGATATGTCTGCGTGTGCTGGACGAGCATCGAAGAATTCCCACTCGGAAACGGATTCTCCTTCACCAGTTCCGTGCTGTAGAAATCAAACTGCGCGGCCGCCAGGTCCTTGCGGTCCTTGTCGATGTCGCGTCCGTTAATCCAATGACTCATTAACACTGGGGTCAGGAAGTTTTTCGTGCTCTTGTCATGATTCGATGTGGTGATGAGATACGCCTTTAGATTGTTGTATGCGGTTTCGTAGGCGTCGTTTGGAGCGGTGGGTGCAGGCTTGTCCGGCAAAGCCTGCAGATCGTCCGTCAGTCGCTTTTGCGTTTCCGCGAACAGGAGTCGCCGGAAATGTTCGAAGTAGGCAGGTTTCGCAGCGCGATAGACTTCATCGCCCTCGTACAGGCCCCAACGATAGCTCAGCGGAGCGCCGTTGTCATTGAAGTCGGAAATCTGGTCGAGCGCTTCCCGCAAACGATCGAGCTTGGTGAGATCGCTGATGCTCAACGTCTGATTCGTCGCAGGAGCCTGCACCATATGCAAGTCAGCCATCGCATCTCGGACGTTGGTCTCAAGAGCACGATTCCGCAGAAATGAAATCAGGAAGCCGGCCAGACAGATGACTCCGATCAGAACCGCTGTTCCCAACACGATACGCCGCAGGACATTGACTCGCGAACTGGAGCCGCTGGTCGCCAATGCCACGCGGTCTTTTACCAGAACATCGTTGAACAGGCTGGTCAGAAAAGTCCACTGCGGGACTCGCCGGGAGCCACCGCCGCGTCCGGGCATCGGAGCCTGTGCGGCTTGAGAGCCCACTCCGCGGAAAATTTGCGTGGCTCCTGCATCAAAGCCCGTTTCCGCTTCGGCCGGCGCGTATGACGGCGCTGCGACTACGTCGTCTACTACTACCGGACGCACTCCCGTGAAGTAAAAACCTCTCAAGAAAGGATTTGTGCCGAGATGGCTGGGACGTGCCAAGTCCACCAGAAATTGCACCAGCAGGGTTCGCAGTTTTCGCAGTTCGCGGGGAAACTCGTAAATGCCCGGCAGTTTGTCCCCTTCGTGCTCGCGAGGGAGAAAGAGGATGCGCCGTTCCGCCAACGAATAAAAAATCTCGTCGAATGCCTTGGTGAGCCGTCGCGTCTCCTCGTCCGCATAGACGCCGGCATTAACGGAGCGCAGCGGCAACGTAGTCCCCAGCACTTCGGAGGCTTCATCCTTACTCATCCCGCGAACGAACTCGGTGAAGAATGAGATCCGGTCCAGTTTCGTGAAGAGCACGTAGACCGGGAAGCTGATCCCCAGCAGCTGGGAAACTTCCTGCAAGCGCACGGACAACCTGCGTGCCGCCGAGATCGTAGATTCGCTCGCACCCGGCTGCAAAAAGCTTTCGCAGTCGAAACATACAACCGCGGCCCGCGGTGCTTGCGACCGTTTCCCAATCGCGGCGGAGAATCGTGCCGGTTGCAAGAGCTTGACCAGGCGCTTCCACCGGCCGGCTTGCCCCATCATGGAGCCGGCAGGATCCACAAAAATGGCTTGTCGCGTGTACCAGATATTTGCAGTGGAAGTCGGCACTACGTCATTGTCGCGATATACCTGCCCCGCTAGCAGTTCAGGATCGAGCGCGGAATGAATGAGGACCGTGGTTTTGGTCGATCCGGGATCGCCGAGCAGAAATATGAGTGGAAGGCCTCCGAGGTCCGTGCCCTTTCCCAACGTTGATTGCTTGAGCCGCCGGACGGCCTCTCGCACCAAAGAATCCAGGTCATCGGTGGCGTCGGCTTGCGAATCATCGTCGCCGGCGGCTTCCTTGGCTTGCTTGATCTTGTGCTGGTACCAGAGAGCGACCGCAGCCCCAATCAGTCCAAGCAGCGCGAGAACACCCCGCATAACCCACACATCTGTGCCATGCAACGGCAGCCACCTGCCAAGAAGCCAAACCAGCACCATATAAATGAGCAGTACTAGAATGGTCACCCAGTACATCCCAACCCCCTATTTCGCCGCGAGTGCCGACGCACCCGACATCAGCACAAACTTGAAAATCACGAAGAGCACGACGGTCAACGCCGCTGTAATGATGGCAATCCTCCCCAGAGTGCGGCTCCAGCGATCCGACTGCACTAACCGCACCGCATCGGCCGGAATCGCTCCACGCGGGGACAGAGGCCCCGCAGGACCACGAACGCGCCGGATCTTTTCCTGGATCGCAACCATAATGGATCGCAAGTCTCCGCCCGCGGCGTAGCGTCCCTTAAATCCCAGCAGCAGGCAGAGGTAATACACCTCCAACAGGTCGGCGGTTTCCTGAGAGTCCGGGCGGCTCAAGGTTTTCTGTAATTCCTCGAAGAAAATTTCGCCAGCGAGCTGATGACGAAACAACTCCGCCTGCAAGGGGAGCCTGGGCCAATTTGCAAAGACAGGGTTCCCGGAACTTAGCACCGATTCATCCAGAAAAGCCACGACGGCAAAAACGACTTGCCGCACATCTTCGGCACTGCAGCCACGGCTTCGCGCATCCTGCTCGGCGACGCGCAATCCCTGCTTCATCTGCGCCCGGAAAGCCTCGGCGTCCACGACGGACTGGCGGTTGTAACGCAGACGCACCACGGCGGTGAATACTTCCTGAAATCCCAGCGCGAGATTCCACCCGCGCCGATCCATCGCAGGACTCGATCCTCGATAACTCCCCAGGGGCGTGATTTGTGTGGATGACATTATTTAATTCTCTGGCAAAACAATCAGTTCAATTTCCGGCGACGGGAGTTCTCCCGGCACATATACGCCCACGCTGTGCGTACGCATGATGTGCTCCCAACACGGGCCACTCCGCGTGATAACGAAGTACTGGCTGTCGACCTTCGCGGCAATCGCTGCCGGAGGAACTTGCATATGGCTTAGCGTCAGCCCAGGGAGAGCCCGCTTCACCAGTTCCGAAACGAATTGCGAAGAACATACCTTCACCAGCTGCAGAGTTTTTGAGATCAGGTCCGCTTCTCCGATGGACGATCGAATTCCTAACATCCAGCGCGAGCGTCCCAGACAGCGCTGGTCCACGATCTCGCCCTCGATAGAAGTATCGTGCAGCCGGTCTCAGCGGAATTACGACCGCCTGTGACGGAACGATGATCTCGAGATGCCGGATGATGTGGTCTTCGAGGATAAGTGAAGCCCGGTCCGGGATCATAGTGGTTGTAAGCGGGAAGGGAACGCAGATTCGTGTCCAGACTGAAGGTGCACAGCGCACCGGCCAGCCGTGACATTTCACGAAACAGTTCCTCAGGATGACGATGTTTCGCCAGCAGGATATGGCGCAACGGGTGTCAGGCTGGAGTTGATGGCGTGCAAGAACCAAAACTGGGCAACCTGGCGCGCCGACATGCCGGTCTGAAATTTCCCACCCGGTTGCTGCTGCTCCTGCGTAACTACCGCACTCTTTTCTTCTAAAATCTCGATCAGCCGTTGCAGCATCGACGATAGTCGCTCACTCGCCGTCAGGCGCAAGCAGGGCGGCACATGTGTGGGGTCGTAGACAAAGTGCCCGGACTGATCCCGCATCACCTGGGCAATCGGAAGCGTCAACAGATTTTCATCCTCGACAGGAAGCACGACCAGCCGGATATTTTTGCGCGCCATCTGAATCGGCTTGGCGTCGAGCCCGGTGTTCTCGTCGTGAACCATCTCGACTGTGCTGAGGTAACGCGAATTTCCCGACGGAATCGGGTCCAGTTCGCAATTCTGCCTTCCCTGAACCCACCGTGGAACGGCCAGGGCTACGGTCAGGCTGTCGGTGGCGGGAAGAAACTTGTCGGCAATGTTGCGCGGCTCAGGACGGGGGTCGCACTCAGGGATGTCGAACGGCAGGCCATCCTGGAACATGCCGCGTGCGTGCAACAGGCTTACCGTTCCGTTGCGCAGGGCGTCTCCGTCGAGTTGGCAGGATGCCAAACCATAGGCATCGTTCCACAGGCTGGCCGTCGCGAACTGGACCGCCTCCTCGAAATAGCGGTTCTGCGCCTGGAAATGCTGCGGCGCCAAATACATTCCTTCCGCCCACACCACTCTCGACAGCAACTTCATGCCGCTTTCACCTGGAAACTAGGGAGTTTTTCGTTGATTTTGCGCTTCAATCGCCCCGAACCCGACGGGTCGCGTCGCCGCCAACTTTGGCGTCTGGCCAGCGATGCTAGGCGTCTGGGTCCTTGTTGTCAAGGAACTCACCATCGGGACCGGACCTCAACGCGGGTCAGACCGAATGCGCCAGAAAAAAGAAGAACGAGATAGTTTAAACACCTGTCCGGATCTCAGAAACTGAGCGAAATCTCGCTCCCGTCCGAGGGAATGTGCAAGTCGATTCCTCGCTCGCGGTTGGCCGCGACAGTCGCGTCGAGATCGATGGCATCCATGGGAATGATGCGCTGCCGCCGGTTGACACTCACTGAGAGACTGCTGGCTGTGAGCAGGAATCGCGGCGATTCCAGCCGCTCTCCGTTGATCAGGATGAACATTGCCGGCTGAGAGGTTTTCGAGTCCTTCGAGGAAGAATTGCCGGGAAGTTCAATCACCTGGGCCTGAACCGGAGGTTTCTCAGGGTCAGGTGGAGAATAAATGATGCGCGGGAAAGGCTCAGTCGCGGACCCTTCGGCCCCATACGATTCATCCGGCAGGAAATACGGAGAAAAATACGAACCTCGGCCCGCCCAGTAGGCACCTCGTCCCGCAAAACCGCTGCCCGAAGCGCCACCCTGGAAATGTCCCATGCCTGAACCACCGGCGTGCGAACCCCCGCCGGCCCGCTGAGCTTCGACAGCGTTACCCAGCAGTGAGACGACCACCAGCGCCAATAAGGCCGCCCGGAACATGCCGGAATTATACCCCGGCTTTCGGGTTTTACCCGGTTTTGACCCTACCTACCCATTAGTGCCATACATGGCACTGTCGAGCCATTTACCGCCTTGGGGAGCAGAGTTAGAGTTGTCATCGAGCAGCACTTGGGGGAGGGCTGATCAACAGACGTCCCGAGACTCTTATGAGTCTGGGGCGTTTTGTTTTGCGCGCGAGAATTCGTATTTCTCCAATATCGGGCTGCGCGGCCTGTTCGTGCCATCCATAGCACCCCCGAGCCATTTACCGAATTCAGGGTCGAGACTAGAGTTGTTCTTGAGCAGCACTTGGGGGAGGGCTGATCAACAGACGCTCCATGACTCAAATCGAGTCTGGGGCGTTTTGTTTTGCCCAAAACCTTTCCTCCCCTATCTCCTCGAAGGTCTCGCGTCCGAACTCTTCCTGCTACCGCCCAAATGTTTTGATGGTGTAGATTTATCTGCGCCGCTCGTTGCCGTTCCGGCCCCTCAAGGAGCAGAGCCATGCCCGTCCGGTTTGCACGCCGCGAATTCCTGGCAGGAATCGCCGCCACCACAGTGATGACCGCTGCATCCCGCTTCGCCGTGTCGTCGGATTCCAACTCTCCCTTCCGCATCTCGGTGATCAATGACGAAATTTCCCAGGATTTTGGCCATGCCTGCGAAGTAGCGTCGCGAGATTTTGGCATGGGATGGATCGAACTGCGCGGCATGTGGAAGAAAAACATCGTTAATTTGGACGAAAAGGAGGTTGCCGAGGCGCGCGGCATTCTCCAGAAATATCAGCTCAAGGTGACGGACATCGCGAGCCCGCTGTTTAAGACGGACTGGCCCGGTGCCCCCAAATCCAAGTACAGCGAGGGCAAGAGTTTCAACGCGGATTTCAGCTGGAAGGAGCAGGATGGCGTGATGGAGCGCGCCATCGCCATGGCAAAAGCGTTCGGAACCGATCGGGTTCGATGCTTCGATTTCTGGCGTCTCGCGGATCAAGCACCTTACCGCGCAGCCATCAACGACAAACTGCGTGAGGCCGCTGACAAAGCGGCGAAGAACGGCATCATTCTCGTCCTCGAAAATGAGTCCGCCTGCAACACCGCGACTGGGGCCGAGGCTGCCAAGGTTTTGGCCGCAGTACAGTCTCCGTCGCTTATGTTGAACTGGGATCCCGGGAACGCTGCAGGCCGCGGCGAGATCCCTTATCCGGACGGATACAATCTCCTGCCCAAGGATCGCATCGGCCATTGCCATTGCAAAGATATTTTCAAGAAGGGCAAGGATGACTGGGCGCCCATGGGCGGCGGCATTATCGACTGGGCCGGCCAGTACAAAGCCCTGAAGCGCGACGGCTACCACTTCGCCGTAAGTCTCGAGACTCACTGGAGCGGCGGTGGTTCACCGGAAGAGTGCTCGCGAAAGAGTTGGGCCGGAATGAAAAAGCTTCTACAGCAAGCGGATGCTCTGTAGTCCGCAGGGAGACACCATGACCGATCAGACCAGACGCACGTTTCTCAAGCAGGCCGCGCTTACTGCTGCAGTGCTGGCTTATCCAACTTCCACTGTGCTGGGGGCGAATGACCGCGTACGCGTCGGCATGATCGGCGTCGGTGATCGCGGCAACGACCTTTTGGGACAGGTTCTCAAAGTGCCTAACATCGAACTGGTGGCAATGGCTGACGTTTACAGCAGGCGCAGGGACCAGGCCAAGAGCCGGGTCTCTGGCATCCAGACTTTCGACGATTACCGCCGGTTGCTCGATATGAAAGATATCGACGGGGTGATCGTTGCCAGCCCGCTGCACATTCACGCCCGCCATTTTCTCGATACTCTTGCTGCCGGCAAGGACCTTTATTCCGAGAAGACGATGACATGGTCCATCCCCGAGGCCGACAAGTGTCTGGCGGCTGCAAATGAGTCCAAACGCGTGGTGCAGATCGGACTACAGTATGAGAGTTCTGGCTCCCTCACTGACGCCCAACGATGGATCAAGGATGGCCGTGTGGGCAAAGTCACAAGCGTGGAATCCTGGATGAGCCGCAACACGCCACATGGCAAAGGTCAGTGGGTACGTCCGGTGCCGTCCGACTGCACCGCGCAGAACGTTGACTGGAGCGCATTTCTCAACGGACGCCCCGACCGCCCGTTCGATGGCTACAAACTGATCAACTGGCGCCTGTTCTGGGAGTTTGCGGGCGGCAATTGTGCCGAGAATATGGTCCACCAGATTGCCTGGATCATGTCGGCGCTCGATCTGCCGCTGCCCTCGGCGGCCTACATGTCCGGTGGCGTTTTTTCGGAAAAGGACGGCCGCGAAGTTCCCGATACTATCGCCGTAACCCTCGATTTCCCCAAAGACATTGTCGTTACCTGGCAGTCCACCTTCAGCAATAAACACTATGAGTTGGGCGACCGGATTCTGGGCAGCGACGGCACGCTTGAGCATCATTTTGACGAGGCGTTGCAGTACTGGCCCGAAAAAACCAATCGTCCCGACGGTGAGTCAGAGCGCGGCAAGACTCACGATCAGGACCACATGAAGAACTGGATCGATTGCATCCGCAGCCGCGCCACGCCCAACGCTCCGCCGGAAATCGGCTACCGTTCTGCCATCGCGGTGCACATGTCGAATCTGTCCTACAAGCATAAGAAACGCCTCACTCTGGAGGAAGCAAAAGCGATTCCACCAGAGTTCTAAAGCGAAAAGGCAGCGGCAGTTCGATCGTGAGGGGATATGCAGACCACAACTCTGCGGTGTCGCTTTCTGGTCTTCGCGTTATTTCTATTCATTTCGGCGCCAGCTTTCGCCCAAGATACGGCTACCTTGACCGGTACAGTCCGTGACCATACCGGCGCCGTGATTCCCAATGTGGCGGTTGCGGTCAAGAACACGGCGACCGGAATTGTCCACGAGTTCAAGACAAACTCCGCCGGTGAATACGTCGGCGCCGCCCTGCCGCCCGGCCAGTACAACCTCACCGTCACTGCGACTGGATTTCGCAAGTACGTCGCACAAGGCGTCATCCTGCGCGTGGCTCAAAATGCCCGCATCGATGTGACTCTTCAGATCGGAGATACTCACGAAGAAGTCACCGTCCATGGCGAAGGCCTCGCGCAGGTGAATACGCAGTCTTCCGATTTAGGCGGGACGATTACCGGCAAAGAACTGACCCAACTGCAGCTCAACGGCCGCAATTTCACCCAGTTGATTACGCTCGTCCCCGGTGTCAGCAACCAGACTGGACAGGATGAAGGCGTAGTCGGAGCCGAAGGGAGTATCAGCTACAGCGTTAACGGCGGCCGCACAGAATATAACAACTGGGAAGTCGATGGCGGCGACATGATGGACAACGGCAGCAACTTTTCGCTGAACGTCTATCCCAGCGTCGAGGCTATCGAAGAAGTGCAGGTGCTTACTTCCAACTACGGTGCGCAATATGGAAAGAATGGATCGGGCACGGTTGAAGTCGAGACCAAATCGGGCACCAACCAGTTCCACGGATCGCTCTGGGAATTTGCCCGCAACGAAGCCTTCAACGCCCACAATTATTTTGATGTTCCCGGAACTCCCAAGGCGGGCTACAAGAAGCACGATTTCGGTTACAGCATCGGTGGGCCGATCTGGAAGAACCGCACATTTTTTTTCTGGCTACAGAACTGGCGGCGGGAAGATGTGCCGCAGAATTTCTACAGTTTCGTGCCTTCACTGGAGAATCGGCAGGGCAATTTTAACGACATGTGCGCGCCGAAGAATGCTGCCCCGACGGATTGTCCCTTGGATCCCACCACGGGAAATCCATTTCCCAACAACACGCTACCGTCGATCGATCCCAACGCCCAACTTCTGCTGAACATGATCCCCGCGCCGAACCTGGGTTCTGGAGGCCAGTCCATTTACGCTGCGGCCATCGGTCAGCCGACGAGGTGGCGCGAGGACCTGGTTCGTCTTGACCACGATTTTAGTTCCAAAGTCAGGTTTACTTTCCGCGCCATTCATGATTCCTGGGACACGACCAAAGCCACGGTGACTTGGGGGAGTGAAAGCTTCCCAACGATCGGAACGCACTTCATCGGTCCCGGCGTCGAAATGGTTGCCCGGTTGACGGCCACGCTATCTCCTACTCTGCTGAACGAGTTCGTCGCCAGTTACACTACCGACCACATTCAGCAGATCAACACGAACCCATCCGTGTGGACGCTGACCTCGGGCTTCACCATGCCCGGCCTTTTTTCCAACTTCGGCGGGAAGCTGCCGGATTTTTGTCTCTCAACTTACGGAGCATACGGCGGCGGATTCTGCGAGGGTCCGACCGCTTTTCCGTGGCAGAACTCGAACCCCACGTTCACTTACCGCGACAATGTCACCAAGAGCGCGGGGAAGCATAAGCTTGTGTTTGGCGCCTATCTCATGAACGCGGAGAAAAATGAGATGGCCTACACCGACCTCAGCGGCGACCTGTATTTCGACAGCACCTATCCGGTTTCCACCGGCAATGCCTTCGCCGACATGCTGGGCGGACGCATTTCCAGCTATTCGCAGGCCAACGCGCAGCCGAAATATCACATCAACTTCAAGATTTTCGAGCCTTACTTCCAGGACGATTACCACATCTTCAAGAACCTGACCCTGAACCTGGGGGTGCGCGTCAGCCTGTACGGCACTTTCTGGGAGAGGAACCACTTGATCTCGAACTGGGACCCGGCTGCCTACGATCCCGGTACTGCGCCCCAGTTGGACGTCTACGGAGGCCACACCGGACAGGTAGGCGCCATCATCCCGGGATCGGGGAATCCGTTTGATGGCATGGTTACCTGCGGAGAGGGCGGCGTGCCGCGGGGCTGTCTGAAAGGTCACTTGTTCAACCCTGCTCCCCGACTGGGATTTTCCTGGGATCCTTTCGGTAACGGAAAAATGGCGGTTCGTGGCGGATACGGAATCTTCTTCGAGCACACCAACGGGATGGAAGCCAACGCTGAGGATCTGGAAGGCACCCCGCCCATCGTAGAAACTCCCACGCAATACAACATCACAAGTTATAAGAAAGTCGGCGGGCTGGGCCTGCTGTTTCCGTTATCGACAACCTCGATTCCGGATCAGGCGATTTGGCCTTATGTTCAGCAGTGGCACGTCGATGTGCAGCGCGACCTGATTCGCAACACGGTGGCGACACTGGCATACGTCGGCGCAAAGGGAACTCATCTCACCCTGCAGCACGAACTCAATGAACTGGCGCCGGTGCCAGCGTCAGCGAATCCGTTCCAACCCGGCCAGCCGATCACCGATGACATTTGCGGCAGTCAATTCGGCGCCGCCCTCAAACCGGAGTTCATCGTAAATGGCAAAACCGTGAAGGGCCAGACGGCCATTAATCTGGCGGTCGCTTGCGGCAACGATCCCGATTTCTTCCGTACCAACTACCCCGGCTTGAGCTCGATTCAGCGCGTCGAGCCCGAAGCCAACTCCAATTACAACGCATTGCAATTCTCTTTGCGCAAGACCAGCGGTGCCCTCACCGTTGATGTGGCTTACACTTACAGCCATTCTCTCGATGACTCATCCGATGCCACCGACAGCAACTTCGTAAACTCCTACGACGTGCATCAGAACTATGCCAGCTCCAACTATGACGAACGCCACATTCTGACCGTAGCTTGGACCTACGAAGTGCCCTTTCGCGGCAAACGGCTTTCGCGGACTTTTCTTGGAGGCTGGCAGTATGCCGGCATCATGACTGCCCAGACCGGCACGCCATTCTCGGTGGTCAACGGTGTTTATGGTGACAGCGCCGGTGTGGCTGATGGCACGACCGGGATCGGTTCCTACGCCGATCGCATCGGCGATCCGCACGCCTCGCCGAATTGTCCACCACTCGCTGCCGGGACGCTCGGCGTGCCGCTGTTCAACTGCGCCGCCTATACTCAGACCCAGGGCCTCACCTTCGGCGACTCGGGCAGGAACAGCCTGAACAATCCCCGGCGAACAAACTTTGACATGTCGGTTTATAAGGTCTTCAAGCCGAAGGAGAACTTGAACGTCCAGTTCCGTGCCGAGGCATTCAACGTTTTCAATCACACGCAATGGACCGGTGTGAACCCGTACGTGAGCACCACGAATTTCATGTTCACCACCGGAGCTCACATGCCGCGAGTTTTGCAATTCGCGCTGCGGATTACGTTCTAGAATTGTATTCAAATGCAAAATCAAATCGTAGTCGCCGGAGACTTCCGATGATCGGCGCGGTCGACATTGGTGGAACGAAAATCGCGGTTGGAGTGGTCGATGATTCCGGCAAGGTTCTCTCCCGAGCTCAGGCTCCCACCGATGCTGATCACTATTCCATGGGGATTGAGCTGATTGAACGGCTGCTGCGCGAAACCTCGGCCGCGGCCGGAGTCGAAATCACCGGGATCGGGATCGGATCCACCGGTCCGGTGGATCCCATGCTTGGCGAGTTCGGCGACGTCGATTTCCTTCCTGGCTGGAGAGGGAAAAACCCGGTCAAGGACCTGGCCCAGACTTTCAATGTTCGCGTGGCCCTAGAGAACGATGGCGATGCCGCTGCCTTGGCCGAAGCGGGATGGGGCGCGGGACAGAATCGCACGCGCATGATCTACATCACGGTTGGAACTGGAATTGGCGGAGGTATCATTCTCGATGGCAAGCTCTATCGTGGCGTCGACGGAGCTCATCCCGAAGTCGGCCATCAAGTGATCAACCCCGCGGGCCCAGCCTGTTCCTGCGGATTTCGAGGCTGCTGGGAATCGCTGGCGGCCGGCCCGGCCATGGTCGCCTGGCTCGAGGGCGAAGCTCCCCCGCATTATCCTCATCGCCAGGCACTCACTGCCAAACGCATTTGTGAACTGGCCCAGCAGGGGGACGAAGTTGCGATCAAAGCGGTGGAGCACGAGGCCCTCTACCTGGGACTCGGCCTTGCCAATCTGATTAACCTGTTTACTCCAGACGCGATCGTCCTGAGCGGCAGCGTGATGAAAAGCGCAGCACTATTCCTGGATCAAATCCGCGCGGTAATTCGCGGTGGCTGTCGCTTCGTCCCCGCCGATAAGACGGAACTGACGCTGGCCTCGCTCGGCGAGGACACGAACTTGATCGGCGCGGCGAGAGTTTGGCATTACCGGTTCGCGTAAGTTTTAGTTTCTTAAATTACTCGGCGTTATCCCGTAGGCCCGCGTTTTCTCTAGCGGGCCGAGGGATCTCCCCCAGCAGACATTGGTCGCGCGGAAGCTCCTCGCTTCGCCTGCAAAGCCGGCTCCGCTCGGGATGACGCCAATAGCCGAAGATCACGGCAGCTCAATCTGACTCACTAGCCCGTTCCTGACTATTCCAGTTCCTTCCTCAATCTGTTACTGTTTCCAGTTTGCTTCTTGCCGCTTAGCTGGGTGCGATAGCCCGTCGCCCCTATATCGGCACGGAAAGGACGAGAGCCGCGTGATCGTCGGAGTTCCTAAAGAAAGCTATCCCGGGGAGCGTCGAGTCGCTCTCGTTCCCGTAGCCATTCCCAACCTCACCAAGGCCGGACTCGAAGTGATTGTCGAGACCGGAGCCGGGGAGCAGGCCGGCTATCCAGACGCAGCCTATGTCGAGAAGGGCGCGAAGATTGTTCCCCACCGCACAGTCGTCTTCGGTGCGGCCGACATCGTCGTGCAGGTGCTGTGCTACGGCTCGAACGATGTTACCGGCCAGGCCGACCTCCCGCTGATGCGGCGCGGCCAGACGCTCATTGGATTCCTGCGCCCCCTGGGTTCGGCGGAGGTTGTCCAGCAGATCGCGAAAGCGGGCGTAACTGCATTTTCCGTCGAGCTCATGCCCCGCACTACCCGCGCACAGAGCATGGACGCGCTCTCTTCCATGGCCACCTGTTGTGGATACAAGGCCGTCCTGCTCGCAGCCGAAACCTCGCCGCGCATCTTCCCCATGATGACCACCGCCGCCGGGACCATCACTCCGGCGCGAGTATTCGTGATCGGCGCCGGCGTCGCCGGCCTGCAAGCCATTTCGACGGCGCGCCGTCTGGGCGCTGTCGCTTCCGCCTATGACATGCGTCCTGCCGCGAAAGAGCAGGTACAGAGCTTGGGCGGCCGTTTCATCGAGCTTCCGATCGAAGCTCAGAATGCACAGGATGCCCGCGGTTATGGCACCGCGCAGGACGAAACTTTCTATGCACGTCAGCGCGAGCTGCTGACCCGTGTCGTCGCCGACAGCGACGTCGTGATTACCGCCGCGGTGATTCCAGGCAAGAAGTCGCCCGTGCTGATCACCTCCGACATGGTGAAGGGCATGGCCCCGGGTTCGGTTATTGTCGACTTGGCGGCGGAGCGCGGCGGCAACTGCGAACTGACTCACACGGGCAAGACGGTGCAGCTGTGTGGTGTAACCATCATCGGTGCGATTAACTTTGCCAGTAGCGTTCCGTACCACGCGAGCCAGATGTATGCCCGCAACGTCACCACATTTCTTCTTTATATGGTGAAGGACGGCAAACTGCAGCTCAACCTGCAGGACGAAATCGTTCGCGAGACCATGATTACGAATGGCGGGGAAGTCGTGAACGCCCGCGTGCGTGAATTTTTCAAGCTGCCGGCACTGGCGCCGGTTGCCGGGTAGGATTTCGAGTTCTTTCAAAATTGGCATCCTGAGTGGAGCAAGAGTTCGCGAAGCAGCACCCCGCTCAGGATGACAAATGCAAACGTGGGGTGAGGAATGGGTTCCAACCTGATCGACGCACTATTCGTATTCATGCTCGCGGCCTTCATCGGCTTCGAGGTCATCCGTCACGTCTCTCCGTTACTGCATACCCCGTTGATGTCGCTTACCAATGCTCTCGATGCGATTGCTGTGGTCGGCGCGATCGTCCTGGTGGGCGAGAAGAAGAGCACATTCGCGACCGTGCTTGGGGTGATTGCCATCGTAGCCGCAACTTCCAACGTGGTTGGCGGATTCTTTATCACCGACCGCATGCTGCGCATGTTTAAGACCAGCCGTCCTGCCAAAGCGCAAGGGACGAAGCCCTAATCTATGACGCCCGAGTTTGCCGGAAGCCAGTACCTCATCGAAGTCATCTATCTCGTCGCCAGCGCCCTTTTCATTCTTTCGCTGAAGTGGATGAGTTCTCCCGCCACCGCCCGCCATGGCATTCTCGCGGGTGAAATCGGCATGGTGCTCGCCATTGCCGGCACGCTGCTTCACCACGGCATCATCGACTACAAATGGATCATTATCGGCCTCGTCCTCGGCTCGGGCATCGGGATTCCTCTGGGTATGGTGCAGATGACCGCTGTCCCCCAGCGAACCGCCCTCAGCCACGCGTTCGGCGCTCTGTGCGTGACGCTCGTGGGGACTGCGGAGTTCTATCTCGGCACGCAAAACAACTCGAAGTTCGGGCTGTCAGTGCTTTCACTGGAAGTGATCCTCGGAGGCCTGACTTTTACGGGCAGTCTCATGGCTGCGGGCAAACTGCAGGAAATCCTGCCGCAGCGACCGATTACGTATAAGGGCCAGAATCTCGTCAATCTTCTTTTGTTCCTCGTCGCAGTCGGCAGTTCAGTTTTCCTGGTGCTCCATCCGGAAGCGAAGATACTCTTTCCCATCATCGTCGGCATATCGCTGATTTTTGGAGTGCTGCTCGTCATCCCCATCGGGGGCGCCGACATGCCGACCGTGATTTCGCTTTTGAACTCCTACGCGGGACTCTCCGCCGCGGCGATGGGGTTCGTTCTGAACTCGAAGCTGCTGATCATCGCTGGCGCGCTCGACGGATCGTCCGGCCTCATCCTCTCGATCATTATGTCAAAGGCGATGAACCGATCGTTCACCAACGTGCTATTCGGAGCTTTCGGACAGGTGCAGGCTTCTGCCGCCGCCGGGCAGGAGGCGAAGCCGGTGCGCAGCGCGACCCCCGAAGAAGCGGCGTCGATCCTTTCGGCGGCGAACAAAGTGGTGATCGTCCCCGGATACGGCATGGCAGTCGCGCAGGCCCAGCACAAGGTCCGCGAACTGTATGACGCGCTCACCAAGAAGGGCGTCGAAGTCCGCTTCGCCATCCACCCGGTCGCAGGACGTATGCCCGGCCACATGAACGTGCTGCTCGCCGAGGCCGACATCCCGTACGACCGCCTGATTGAAATGGAAGAAATCAATGGCGACTTCCCGCAGACGGACGTTGCCCTCATCATCGGTGCGAACGACGTGACCAATCCCGCCGCCCGCACCGACCAATCGAGCCCGATCTTCGGCATGCCAATTCTTGACGTCGATAAAGCGCACACCGTGATGGTGATCAAGCGTGGCATGAGCCCCGGTTTCGCCGGCATCGATAATCCGCTCTACTATCTCGATCGCACACTCATGCTCTTTGGCGACGCCAAGCAGTTCGTTGGCGGAATCGTGCGCGAGTTGGGCGGCGGGCAGTGATCAGTTTTTATAAGAACGCCGGCATGCGTACGTCGCGTCGGACGGCCGGAAAAAATTTTGCTGCATAGAATCTCGATCATCGGGTGCCTTGTGAAATCAATGCTAAGACTGTTCGTCTTTCTTCCAATTCTTATGCTGGCCTGTTTCGCCGCAGCCCAAACTCAACTCCAATTCAATTTGATGCCCATGCCTGCCGATATGCAGCCAGGCTCCGGGCAGTTGCAGATCACCCAGTCATTTTCCGTTGCCGTCACCGGAACGCACGACGCCTCGCTCGATGCAGCTGTACAAGGTTTCACGGCGCAGCTTTCCCGCCAGACTGGCATTCCGTTCCGCCCCAAGTCCGGAGCCGCCGCGACTCTGTCGGTTCACGCTGACCACGGCCGCGACGCGGTGCAGAAAGTCGGCGAGGACGAATCCTATGAACTCGAAGTCTCTGATTCCAGCGCGACCCTGACTGCGCGCACGCCGCTCGGTGCACTCCACGGGCTGCAAACCTTTCTTCAACTCGTTACCATTACGACCAACGGCGTCGCCGCACCCGCCGTTTCCATCAAGGACCGGCCCCGCTTCCCGTGGCGCGGAACGATGATCGATGTGAGCCGCCACTTCATCCCTATCGACGTGCTCAAGCGCAATCTCGACGCCATGGCCGCCGTGAAACTCAATGTCCTGCACTGGCACCTTTCCGACGACCAGGGTTTTCGCGCCGAGAGCAAAGTGTTCCCGGGTTTGACCGGGGCGGGTTCTGAAGGCCAGTTCTACACTCAGTCGGAGATTCGCGAGTTGGTGGCTTATGCGCATGATCGCGGGATCCGCGTCGTTCCTGAGTTCGATATCCCGGGTCACAGTCGATCGTGGTTTATCGGCTACCCCGATCTTGCCAGCGGTCCCGGCCCATACACGCTCGACGCCGGCGGCATCGATCCGATCATGGATCCTACACGCGAAACCACTTACAAGTTCCTGGAAAAATTCATCGCAGAAATGGCCAAGCTGTTTCCCGACGCCTATTTCCACATCGGAGGGGACGAAGTCGACGGAAAACAGTGGGATGCGAATCCGAAAATTCAGGAATTCATCCACGCCCACGGCATGAAGGATAATCAGGACCTGCAGGCATACTTCAATCAGCGCCTGCAAAAGATTCTCGCGAAGAATCACAAGATCATGGTGGGATGGGATGAGATTCTTCATCCCGATCTGCCCAAAGAGGTCGTGGCTCAATCCTGGAGGGGGCAGAAAACATTGGCTGGGTCGGCGAAGCAGGGCTACCAGGCCCTGCTCTCGTATGGATATTACCTCGACCTGATGTGGCCGGCTGCGCGTCACTATGCCATCGACCCAATGGGCGACGAGGCCGCGACTCTGTCTCCGGAAGAGAAAAAACGCATTCTGGGCGGCGAGTCCTGCCAGTGGGCGGAGTGGGTCACGCCCGAAAACATCGACTCTCATATCTGGCCGCGCAATGCCGCCATCGCCGAGCGCCTCTGGTCTCCGCAAAATGTGACCGACGTCGCTTCCATGTACACGCGCATGAACGCCGTCAGCCTCGACCTCGAAATGATGGGTCTCACGCACCGATCGGCGCGCGTGCATATGTTACATCGCATGGCTGGCGCCGCCGATATCACTTCTCTCCGCCTGCTTGCCGATGTCGTCGAACCAGTCAAAGACTACAACCGCTGGGATGATGCGAAAGGTCCGATCGACTTCCACGCACCGCTTACCCGCATGATCGACGCGGCCTATCCCGAGAGTGATGTCGCCAGACACTTCGGCGATTTGGTAACAGCCTTCGTGCAGAGTGGCTGCAAAGATCAGACGCTCGAAGCGCAGATCCGAAGCTGGCTCACGACTTGGCGCGATAATGATGCCAAGCTGCATCCCTTACTCGATCAAACGTCGCTTCTGCACGAGGACGGTGCTATCTCGCAGAACCTATCTGCGGTGGGAGCGGCCGGTTTGCTCGCACTGGAGTATCTCGACAAAGGCCAGCCATCGCCCGATTCTTGGAAAGTGCAACAACTGGCTGTAATCGAGCAGGCCAAGAAGCCCAGCGCGGATCTGCTTTTGATGGTGGCCGCGCCGGTACAACAATTGATCGAGGCGGCGACTCAGGTCCAGCACCGCTAAGACAGAGCAGCATCCGCAGGGCAAATTGTCTGGAACTGGCAGGGAATCCATCCTGGGTTTCCGGCCAGGTCCCTTCGCGAGCCGTTGAGCGTCAGAATGAACGCAACGGGACACGTGCGCACGCTGAATCCTGGGAAAAAGGAGCCGCATGGTATTCTATAAATACCAGCTGCGCACCGTCTTGGCGGTATTCCCTGCAGTTCCTGAAGAAATTCAGTAGAGCTCAGAAAAAGAGAAGCCAGAAATGCTTTCAGTCAGCAATGTGTCCATGCGCTACGGCGCCAAAGTTCTGTTCGATGAAGTCTCAACGGCTTTTACCCCGGGCAAGCGCTATGGCCTGACCGGCCCCAACGGCGCGGGTAAATCCACGTTCATGAAGCTGCTCAGCGGCGAACTGGAGCCGCAAAAAGGCACGGTCGTCCGTCCGCGGAAACTCGGCGTGCTAAGCCAGGATCAGTTCGCCTTCGACGCCTACTCCGTGATCGATACCGTCATCATGGGCAACAAGCGTCTCTGGGCCGCGATGCAAGAGCGCGACACCATCTACGAGAAGCCCGACATGACCGATGCCGATGGGATGAAGCTCGGCGAAATCGAAGGCATTGTCGGCGAAGAGGATGGGTACACCGCCGAGAGCGATGCGGCTATCCTGCTGCAAGGCCTCGATATTGCGGACGAGCTCCACACCCGCAAGATGAGCGAGCTGCAAGGTGGACAAAAAGTCCGCGTACTGCTGGCGCAAGCCCTCTTCGGCCATCCGCAGGCACTGCTCCTCGACGAACCCACGAACCACCTCGACTTAGACTCGATCCATTGGCTGCAGGGATTTCTGAATACCTACGATGGCATCGTCATCTCGATCTCGCACGACCGTCATTTTCTTAACAGCATCTGTACCCACATCGCCGACATCGACTACGAGACCATCATCACCTACACCGGGACTTATGACGACATGGTCGTCGCCAAGACGCAGATCCGCTCGCAGATCGAATCGCAGAACGCGCAGCGCGAAAAGAAGATCTCGCAGTTGAACGAATTCATCGCTCGGTTCGCCGCGGGCACGCGATCCAGCCAGGTGCAGTCGCGGCGCAAGGAAGTCGAGCGCCTGCAGGTCACGGAACTCGCGCGCTCGAACATCGCCCGCCCGTTCATCAAGTTTGAGCAGAAGCGGCCCTCGGGCAAACATATCCTCGAAATCCAGCACCTCGGCAAGGCTTACGGCGAGAAGCAGGTGATTCGCGATTTCACTGCAAGCCTGATCCGCGGGGAAAAGATCGCGCTCATGGGGCGCAACGGAGCAGGGAAGACCACGCTCTTGAACTCCATCCTGGCGAACTCTCCAACCACGCCGGAAACGGAACTACGCAAGACCAGCGGCTACGACGGGCCTTTCGTTGACGCCGGCAAAGTGATCTGGGGACATGAAGCCTCGATCGGCTATTTCGCGCAAGATCATCGCAGCCTGATCGAGACCGGAACCACCGCGATCGAGTGGCTCCATCAGTGGGACGAGGCGGCGGTCACCGAAGAACTGCGTGGAATCCTTGGCCAAATGCTCTTTGCCCGCGAAGAGGCCACCAAGTCTACCAACGTCCTCTCCGGTGGCGAAGCCGCCCGTCTGTTGTTCTGCAAGCTGATGCTGCAGAAGCCCAACGTGCTCGTTCTCGATGAACCGACGAACCACCTTGACCTCGAGTCCATCAACGCGTTGAATATCGCCCTGCAGCGCTATCAGGGCACGGTGTTCCTCGTGACCCACGATCACGATCTGATCGACGAAGTCGCCACCCGCATCTGGCACTTCGAGAACGATCACAAGATCACCGACTTCAAGGGCACGTACGAGGAATATCAGTCGGCGGTGTCCGCGGTTTAGTACAAAGGGAGCCCCCAATCTCGCTGCCTTCGCGAGATGTGGGGACTTTCCGTTCGAACACCAGATACTTAATTTCCAGGCGGGTTTGCACCATCTCCGCTGCATGTAAATCAACCAGGTTCTCCACAGCTTTTCCAACCGTTAGCAGTTGCACTGGATTCGCAAGTTGAAGATAATGGGCCGGAAGGTTATCGCACGCGATTTCCAGGCATTTCCATTGGTACCGTGTACAGTCGAGCCGATTTACTGAGGATTCTGCACATTACCCCGCGCCAGTTGGCCAACTGGGAGCGGAACGGACTTGTGACGTCTGTCCAGTCCTACTCTTTCTCTGATCTGCTCGAAATCAAGAAAGTTCGCGACCTGTGCGCTATGAGCGTGCGCCCGACAGTCATTCGGCAGTCGCTCGATGCCATGCGCAAACAGGCCGCCGGCGTGGAGAAACCGCTGCTTGAGGCGGCAGCTTGGTCTACCGGCAAGCACCGTGTGGCTTTCCGGCACGACGGCAAACTAGTCGAGCCGATCGCGGGACAATTTCTGATGGATTTCTCGGAGCGCGAGAAAGTCGTGACCACCACTCCCGTTCCTCGCTCTGAACCCTCGCCGCGCGAGAACGAGGTCACCTCGTGGTTTGCCCGTGGAATTGCTCTCGAAGAAGATCCCAACACCCAGGCCGAGGCGATTTCCGCCTATCACAGGGTGCTCGACCTCGAGCCTACTCACGCGGCCGCGCATATTAATCTCGGGACGCTCTATTACAACCGTCAGGAATTCGGTTTGGCGGAGCGGCACTATCGTCAGGCGATTGAATCCGATCCTCGCTACGCGCTCGCCTACTTCGACTTGGGGAACGTGCTCGACGAAACCGGCCGCGTGCAGGAAGCAGTCGCTACTTATAAGACGGCCATCCAGTTGGCTCCTACCTATGCCGACGCCCACTACAATCTCGCGTTAGCCTTCGAGAAACTCCGCGAGCCCCGCAAAGCCCTCAAGCACTGGCAGTCCTACGTAAAGCTCGATACCTCCGGGCCCTGGTCGGTCCATGCCCGCAGCCAGATCAAGCGCATCCTGCAAGCAGATGGGCTGAGGCTGGTCTACAAGCGCGACTGATTGTTCTCCCAAGATGGATCCCCCACTTAGAGTTGTGACTCGCTTGCCTCTTGAAGAAGTGTGGCGAGAGGATGGCTCGTTGGCCTCCGTGCATCGACTGAGATCATTGCGCGCAGACGATGTTGCGGACCTCCTACGGTTCGGACCAGTCAACTTCGTCGTGGCTGATATCGGAGTACCGCTACAGTGGATCGACTCGAGCGATTGCTATCGATTCTGGAAGATGCAAATCAAAGCGCATCTGGCGGCGCCGGAACAGAAATGCATACTGGATGAGTTCCCAGGCAGCTATTTTTATTGTGCCTCCGAGTGGGGCGCTGCGGAAGGCGATGCTATCGTGCTCCTCGAACGCCATCATTGAAGTCCCTCCGCCTAGGGTCGGCAACCAGGCTTAGCGAAGTGCTACCATAAAACAGTCTGCCCATCTCACCCGCGAAGGTGCCCCATGCCCGAGACGCTGCAAGCCGCCACTCCCGCGCCCCTGACGACGCTTACCGAAGACGAGATTCTCTTCCGCGACAACATTCGCCAGTTTGCCGACGAGAAAATCCGCCCTTTGGTCAAGGATATGGACGAGAAAGGTATCTTCGACAAAGACCTGATCCACGATTTCTTCCAGCTCGGACTGATGGGCATCGAAATCCCCGAGCAATACGGTGGAGGCGCTGCCAAGTTCTTCGAGGCAATTTTGGCTGTCGAGGAATTGTCCCGTGTGGACGCCTCCTCCGGCGTCATCGTCGATGTGCAGAACACGCTGGTCAACAATGCCCTGCTGCGATGGGGCAGCGAAGAGCAGAAAAAACGCTATCTGCCGAAAATGGCCACCGAAACTGTCGGAGCTTACGCTCTGAGCGAAGCCGGCTCTGGATCCGATGCCTTCGCCCTCCAGACTCGCGCCGCGCTCAAGGGGACAGACTACGTCATCAATGGCCGCAAACTCTGGATCACCAACGGAAAAGAAGCTGGACTATTCGTTCTCTTCGCGACCATCGATCCCTCTGCCGGATACAAAGGCATCACCGCATTCCTGATCGAAAAGGACTCCCCGGGATTTACCGTTGGCAAGAAGGAGGATAAGCTCGGCATTCGAGCCTCGTCCACTTGCGAGCTGATCCTCGAAGACTGTCACGTGCCCAAGGGCAACGTGCTGGGCGAGCCCGGTAAAGGCTACAAAATCGCCATCGAAACCCTGAACGAGGGACGCATCGGTATCGGTGCCCAAATGATTGGCCTGGCCCGTGGCGCCTGGGAGTTTGCCTGCAAGTACGCCGTCGAGCGGAAGCAGTTCGGCAAGGCCATCGGCGACTTCCAGGGGATCCAGTTCCAGATTGCGCAGATGGCCACCGAGATCGAGGCCGCGCGCCTCATGGTATACAACTGCGCGCGCATGAAAGACGCCGGGGTCAACTTCGTCAAAGAAGCGGCCATGACCAAGCTCTTTGCCTCGCAGGTCGCCGAGCGCGTAACGTCGCTGGCCATCGAGATCTATGGTGGCTACGGATTTACCAAGGATTATCCGGTCGAGAAGTACTGGCGCGATGCCAAGATCGGCAAAATCTACGAAGGCACGTCGAACATGCAACTGGCGACGATCGCCAAGCTCGTGCTCGGAAAATAAAGACCGAGGGTCGCTAAGCTTCAACAATCTGCGACGCGGCAGCCTGACAGTGGCTTACGGCGTGAAGTGCAGCTCTACCGGCTCTCTGGACTCCGGCCCTGGAGCAAACTTCCACTGTGAGATGGCATTTTCCGCGGCCTGAACTAGGAGCGGGCTGCCGCCCACCGCTTCGACCTTCTTGACGCTTCCGTCGGTCGCGACGACTGCCACTACCTTGACCACTCCCCCCAGGTTCATTCGTTTCGCAACCTGGGGATAGAGGGGATCCACTCTCCGGACGATCCTGCGTCCACCTTCTGACGATTGCTGGCTTTGGGCCACTCCCGCAGCCCCAATGCAGTAGAGTCCAACAACGAAGATCAAAGCGTACCGAATCCGCATTTTGAGGATCCCTGGAGGAAAGAGATTTTCGCCGTGAAACGCTTCCGTAATCCGATCGTAAAGGAGAACGACGCCCTGAAAAAGTGACCCAGGTTACCTCATCACCAGTTCCGAAAGATTGCGTAGAAGCCAATCCCGGTTGCTCATTATGTGCACCGAGTTGCACTTCCGCACTCTCGCGGGTAACGGCAAAACATTGCTAAGTGCCGCTTATACAGCTAGTTACCATAAAACGCCTCATTGGTTCGCTGGGTGCAATTCCAAGGTTGCCTGCGGGTCGAGGCAAATTGATCGGGGTGCTACGTGACGACGCTATTCGGGACCGCTGCTGAAACTCAGGAGTTGGCCGACTCCGCAGCGACTCCCCGCAAGCCTGGCTGGTTGCCGTTATTAGTTGTGCTGTTCCTGATCTCTTATGGCTTGATGACCATGCTGATCGTCGAGCAGGGTCGTACCATCGAATCGCAACGCGCGTTAATTCGCGAGTTATTCCGTGATAACACCGAACTAAACGCTGTCCGAACCAAGGGCGCGGTCATACAGGCGCCTGTTGCGCAGAATCCGCAGGTTACCCAGAACCCATCGACCCAGACCCTGTCGAACCCGTCCCCGTCGAACGAAATCCCGTCAAACCAGGCTCCAACGAAGCAGGCCCCGTCTTCCCAGGCAGGACCCCAGCACCGTGTGCAGAACCCAGCAAGCCGACCGAAGGCGGACTTTGAGATGCCTGCCAAGCCGGCATCCGACTTGGCCGACAGCCGCCGCAATCTGATCACGATTTAGTTAAGATGTAGGACTTGAACAGCAAGCAACTGCGAATTTGAAGAAGATAACTGAAGACTGAACACTTTGTTCTGCGGCGCATTAAAGTAGCAAGCACAAGATTGCGGGTAAACAATGAAGGTTCTGACCCTAGCCTTGTTGTTCAGTCTGCCAGTGTCTCCGCTGGCACCACACAAACCTCTCGGCCAGCCCACGTCCCAGATCGCCAAACACGCGAAAGGCGGACGCTGGTACTTTGCCGCCAGTGGTCATGCTGTCTACTGCTACGGTCCGGTCATGACCGTTCCCGATGGGAAAGGCGACCTCCGCCGCGTGGCCACCTTCTGCCGCGACGGCAGCCCGGTGGTCCCTCTCAAAGACTAAGCCGCGACCTCGCCAAGTCGCGGCCCCGACATCCTTGAGGATTTCGTTTACTCGCTATCTGGTTTCGCACCCGGCAGACGCTTTCTTAGATACGCGATCTGCCCGCTATGATGCGCTTCGTGCTCGCACACGTGGAACCACTTGCAGTAGTTATTGGTCGGTCCCCATGGCCACTCTTTGTCTTCCGCCAGGAACCAGGTGTCATCGCGTTTGCGGAATTCTGTGAGCGATTTCGCACGCGTCTCCTGCAGGGTGTTCAGGTAATAGTCTCGATCGTGCCCCTTGATTGTTTTCCGCCCCGCATCCCCCAAGTTCATCGCAGAGTCCCACTGCTGCTTCACGGAAGCGGGCCAGCTGTCCCACTTCTTGCCGTCAAAGGTATTCATCTGGTAGTAGGTCTCAGTGGCAGCAAGGTGAAGCATCAGAGCGCCGATGGTGTTGGCCTTGGGATCAATCAGGTAATCCAGGTCGGCCTGTGTCAGCCCTTTGGTGGCCGCGATGACTCCATTGGCTTCGCGCATCCATGTGAGCGCCGAGACGAATGATCCCAGTTGCGGTCCGAATCCGGGTCGCGGTCCAAGAATGTTGAGATTGGAGTCGCTCGCCTCTGCTCTCGGGGTGAGAGAGACCGCTCCCAACAGAGTGGAAAAACCGGCTGTGAGTGCGACTGATCCCTTGAGAAAGCTTCTTCGGTCACCAAGAGATTGCTTGGCGAATCGGTTTTCTGTGAGGGAATTCATTTCGCTGGCTGCCATGGTCGCCTCCTTCGAAACTGATACGGTGCGAGAATACTAGGGACGTTAAGCTTGGCATGTCAATTAGCGCCCCTGCGTCCTGACCGGGGTGAATCGCATCCAATGTCCAACACATTAAGAAGGATCGTCGCAGCGCCGTAAGCGACTCCTCGACACCGGAGATCTCATGTCCATTCGACCGATCAAACGGCTCGTCCAGTCTAAGCCCACTCTCGAAGGCGCCGGAGTGCATCTCCGCCGTGCCTTTGGCTTCGGCAGCACTCACGAGTTCGATCCCTTCCTCCTGCTCGACGACTTCCGCAATGACGTTCCAGAGGACTATCTCGCTGGATTCCCGTGGCATCCGCACCGCGGTATCGAGACCATCACCTACGTCCTTGCTGGAACCGTCGAGCACGGCGACAGTATGGGCAATCACGGTGCGATCGCGGCAGGCGACGTTCAGTGGATGACTGCCGGAAGCGGCATTATCCATCAGGAAATGCCCAAAGGCGACCCGGCTGGCCGCATGCACGGCTTCCAGTTGTGGGCGAACCTTCCTTCCGCGCTCAAGATGACCAACCCGCGATATCAGGAAGTAAAGACCGCCGACATTCCGGAGGTAACCGACGACGACGGCACCCACGTCCGCATCGTCTGCGGCGAGCTCTGGGGCAAGAAAGGCCCAGTCGACGGAATCGCCGCCGATCCCATCTATCTCGATGTTTCGGTGCGCCCCGGCGAGCGCAAGACTCTTCCGGTCGAAACCACACGCCACGCCTTCGCCTATGTTTTTGCTGGAGGCGGAAAGTTTTGCAACGCCTCGGGTCCGCTTGCCGTTCCGACCGAAGGCGTCAAATGGGCCGACACAAATCCTCCTGCCGAAGCTGACAATCGCTCCCTGGTGGTCTTCGATCGCGGCGACGAAGTTTGCGTGCACGCCGGCGAAGACGGAATCCGTTTCCTGCTTGTCTCGGGCAAGCCGCTCGAAGAACCTGTGGCCTGGTACGGCCCGATCGTAATGAACACCCAGGAACAACTCCAGCAAGCCTTCAGAGACCTGGAGAAAGGAACATTTTTGAAGAAGTAGTACGTTGAAGCCCCGAAGCGGCGGAATTCGTTAGCCCAGGACGTAAGTCATGGGTAGACCAGAAAGAGAGGAGCAAGTCCCGTAAGGACGGCAATAGCACAAGACCCAATGCCCGAACTCCCCGAAGTCGAAACCATAGCTCGCGGACTCGCGAAGCGCGTCACTGGAGACGTCGTCGCATCCGTCTGGCTCGGCCAGAAAAAACAATCCTTCAAATCCCCTGCGTCCGAAATCGCGGCGGCGCTCGAAAAAAGCCGCATCACTGCAGTGCATCGCATGGGGAAGCACATCGTCTTCGATCTTGACCGAGGTCCCGCGAAAACCCGCGGATCATCAAACAAAGCCCAATGGATCGTCCACCTCGGCATGACTGGCAGCTTGCGCGTGTGCGAGCCGCAGACTGAAATTGCGAAGCACACGCATGCCATCCTCAGTCTCTCCTCGGGACGGGAACTGCGTTTCGTCGATCCCCGCCGCTTCGGGCGGCTCAGCGTCGCCTTTGCGGGAGATTTCGACGCCAAAGGCGTCGAGCCCCTGGAAGTGAATCTCGCTCAGTTTGTCGCACTGTTCCACGGACGCAAGACCCCGATCAAGAGCGCGCTCTTGAATCAGAAACTGCTGCGCGGCGTCGGAAACATATATGCCGACGAATCTTTATTCCGCGCAGGCATTCGTCCCCGTCGTCGCGCCGCGTCGATCACTCGCGATCAACTGGGAAAACTGCACGTCGCCGTAAAGGAAGTCCTGAAAGAAGCCATCGCCCTCGGCGGCTCTTCCATCTCCGACTACGTCGACGCCGAGGGCGAAGAAGGATTCTTCCAACTCCAGCACCGCGTCTACGGTCGCGAAGGGGAGCCCTGCCTGGTCTGCAAAAAGCCCGTCAAGAGGATTGTGATCGCCGGCCGCAGCAGCCACTATTGTCCCAATTGCCAGAAGTGAATTCGAGGGCGAAAGGAAAAGGCTAACGAACAAGTATGGGATTTTTCCTCGCTCTTCGATCAGCAGCACCCGTAGTCGCCATGGGGGCCTGATCTCTGGCATCGCAATCGCCAGGAAATTCTCGCGACCGAAATCAAAATAACCCAATTCCGCATGGCCGTCCGGTCCCTAATTCGCACAGGACCCAAAGTCCACTCTCAACCGCCAGCGTTTTTCTGTTACTCTCAACGGTTATGCCCGACTTCTCCATTGGCGTTGATATGGGTGGCACCAACCTCCGCATTGCGGCTGTCAGCACGGAGGGCCAGCTTCTCGAAAAAATAACTCTTGGCGTGAAGGTCGCGCTCGGCCGCGATTACGTCATCGGCGAAATGTGCGACGCCATCAATCGCTTGACTGCTCAATATGCCGCCGGCGGCAGATTTGTCGGTGCGGGCATCGGCGTCCCCGGCATCATCGACATGAGAACCGGCATGATGCGCAAGTCTGCCAACCTTCCTGGATGGTCCGAGTATCCCGTGCGCGACGTCATCGAACGCCGTCTTGGTGCTCGGGTTTTCCTCGATAACGACGCCAAGATGGCCGCATTTGGCGAGAAATGGCTGGGCGCCGGCCGTGAAGTCGACAATATGGCGATGATCACTCTCGGCACCGGCATCGGCGGCGCCATCATCCTGAACGGGAAAATTTTCTACGGGATGAACGGCATGGCGGGCGAGTTCGGACACGTCACCATTGAGCCGAATGGCGTTCCGTGCGGCTGCGGCAACCATGGTTGCTCAGAGCGGTACGCTTCCGCGACCGCCCTGGTGCGCATGGCCCGCGAAGCGATTGACTCCGGCAAAGCCCCGGGTCTAGCCAAGGCCGCCATTTCCAACCCCGACTTCAGCGCTCGCTCGATCTACGATTGGGCCATCGCGGGAGATCCCGATGCTCAACGCATCTTTCAGCGCTTCGGCAGCGTCTTAGGGAATCTGCTTTCCAGCTTGATCAATGTGCTGAACCTCGAAATGTTTGTCATCGGCGGCGGCGTGATCAGCGCGTGGGACGCCTTTGCTCCCACGATGTTCGCCGAATTGCGGGAAAGATCTCTGGTCTACGCCGCGACTGCCCCCGATGAATCCGTCGGGAAAAAGGAGGGCGCTTCGACCCAGATCGCGAACTACAGCCTCTGCAAGACGATCATCACGCGCGCTTTGCTGGGCAGTGATGCAGGACTGTTTGGCGCAGCCCGAATTCCGCTATCCCAGGAATCGCTAGCTTAGGAACCGCGCGGTGTGTCGCTACTTTGATTGTGAAGCCTTTCCAGTTCTGCGCAGGGCGGCCAGAAAAAATTCGTTCTGCTCGGCCGTCCCAATGCTCACCCGGATACACGTCGGCGCACCCCACGCATTCAGCGGACGAATGCTTACGCCCTCCTCGCGCAATCGCATCGCTAATGCGGCCGCATCTTCTCGCACGTCGCAATAAACAAAGTTTGCCCAAGTGGGAGCGATGTCGTATCCGAGTCGTGACAACCCTTCGGTCACCACGACCAGTTGCTCTGCATTGCTATTGACCACTCGTGCGATGTAATTCCGATCGTCGAGCGCCGCCAGCGCCGCTGCCTGGGCGATCGTCGACACGGAAAATGTATCTCGCATCCGCGCGCAATAAGCCAGCAACTCTGCCGGTCCCAAGCCGTATCCCACGCGAAGTCCTGCGAGGCCATGCGCCTTGGAAAAAGTTCTCAGCACAATCACATTCGCTCCCCGCCTGACATAACTCAACGAACGCGAATACTCGACCTTGCGCAGCGAAGCGAAGTGCGCCGCAAAATCGTAATACGCTTCGTCGAGAACCACCACGACATGAGTGGGAACTCGCGCGATGAATTCATCCACACTCGCGGGATTGAGCAAAGCCCCGGTTGGATTGTTGGGATTCGCTAGGAAGACGATGCGGGTGTGTTTGTTAATCGCGCACAAGATCGCTGACAGATCGAAGCTACCGTCTTGCAGCCGAGTCTCGATGAACTCCGCCCCTGTTGATCGCACTGCCATGCTATAGACAATGAAGGATCGCTCGCTGGTCACAGCGTTCCGGCCAGGCCCCAGCATGGTTTGACACAGCAGCGAAAGCATTGCAGTGGATCCGACCGTGACCAGCACTTGCTCCGCCGGAAGATCGTGATAACTGGAAAGCCGCCGGCGCAGCTCGGTGCAATCGTCGTCCGGATAGGTATTTGAAGCCGCCAGACTCGACTGCATGGCGGCGATCGCCGCAGGGGACGGACCAAGGGGATTTTCGTTCGAGTCGAGCCGGATTAGCTTTGAAGGGGTGCCACCGGAAGGATGTTTCGGCGGTAGACCTGACAGATAGCTGTCCATGTCGCGCGCCGGCTTCGATACCAGATCAAAAAATCGGCTCATGCTCGCCGTAAATCATGCCGCGCATCAAATGGCCATCAGGCAATCGACTTCTTGCCGCCTGTCGCGCCCTTGCTCGCTGATTTCAACCGCTCAATTTCTTTCAACGTCAAAGAACGAAACTTTCCCGGTGGAACATCGAGGGTAAGCGGTCCGTAGCGTACACGCTTGATCTTTTCCACATGATGGCCCACTGCCTCGAACATGCGCCGAATCTGCCGGTTTCGACCTTCAATGAGCGTGATCTCGTACCAGGGGTTCGCCGCTTCCTTCACCACGCGGACTAAAGCAGGTCCTGTCTTCACCCGCTTTCCATCGTCCGTTGCAATGGAGACGCCCGCGCGCAGCTTGGTAATCGCTTCTTCCTTCGGCGTACCCGCCACCTTTACAACATAAGTCTTGGCCACGTGAGAGGCCGCTTTCATGAGCTTGTGGGCGAGGTCTCCGTCATTGGTCAGCAGCAACAGGCCTTCACTGGCATAGTCCAGTCGCCCGATGGGATACACCCGGCCCTTGACTCCATGAATCAGATCCATGACGGTCGGCCGCTTCTGCGGATCGCTCATCGTCGTGACGTAGCCCTTGGGCTTGTTCAGCAGGAGATACGTGTGGCGCTCTGCCCCGTGAAGAAGCTTTCCGTTCACGCGCACGTGATCGGTCTCAATGTCCGCTTTAGTGCCAAGTTCCGTGACGACCGTTCCGTTGACTTGCACATATCCGCCGGAAATCAGTTGTTCCGCCTTCCGGCGCGAAGCCACTCCGGCAGCAGCGATAATCTTTTGCAAACGTTCAAGGGGCATAGAAGACTAAAATCCAAACGTACAACGAAGGACCACGTGAGGCGAAACAGTTTAGCTCGGCAACAAGATCAAACCTATCCCGCTGTCTTCTCCGCTTCCGATACTTCACCGATCGACTCCGCTCCTTCTTCCGACGCGACGCTGGCCGCAGGTTCCGCAACTTCGACCGCAGACGGACTTTCCACCGGAATCAACTCTGACTGAAACGATTCCGCCACCAGCTTTTCGAATTCCTCCATGCTCGGCAATTCGTTTACGTCCTTCAGGCCGAATCGCATCAGGAATTCCTTGGTCGTCTTATAGAGAATAGGCCGCCCGATCACCTGCTTGCGCCCTGCGGTCGTGATCAGCTTGCGATCGAGCAGCGTGCCGATTACGCCGCCGGAATCGACTCCGCGAATTTCATTGATCTCCGGCACAGTCACTGGCTGCTTGTAAGCAATTACGGCGAGCGTCTCGAGAGCCGGCAGCGACAGCCGGATCGGCGGCTTCAAACTCTTTGCGAACGAGCGCACGACTTCGTGCTGCTCCGGCTTCGTTGACATGCGGTACCCGCCTGCAACCTGGCGAATCTCGATCCCGTGGTCCGGCGATCCGAATTGGCCAACCAATTCTTCCAGGCAAGAGCGTACGCGCGACTTAATCTCTGCGTCGTCCGATGTTCCATCCGCAACCACGCTCTCTTTGACCAGAGCAGTCATCTGCTCCAGCGTGATCGGCGTTTCCGCCGCATAGATGATGGCTTCGAGTTGAGCTTTTAAAGGCATAAGAACAAGGTTCCAAAATTTCATTGCTTCAAAGTCCTTGAAACCTTGAAACTCTGAAACGTTGAAACTTCTATCTCCAGTCATCCCTTACCGCAGCCCGCTCGTTCATCACTTCTTCAAAGTGCGTGTGCTTGCGGATTGCAATCTCACCAAACAGTTTTTCCTGCCGCACCTGGATGGCCTGCAACCGCACCAGTTCGAGCAGCGCAAGGAACATGCAAACCAACGCCTGCCGCGACTCCACTCGCATCAGCAGTTGCTTCAGCCGGATCGGGCGATCTTCCAGCGACAGCCGGCGCCGGAGATAATCAATCATCTGTCCTACTGTGACCGTTTCCTCGTCGACATTCAGTACTGGACGCGTTCGCACCCGCTCCAACACTTGCTGAAACGTCTTGACCAGATCGATCACATCGGCGGCAATCTCCGGCTCGGTGCCCTCCGCCTCCATGAACTCCTTCAGAGATGGATTCGTCAGTACCGCATCTTCAATCTGTTGTTTCTGCAGAAGCATCTGGGCCGCCGACTTGAACTTCTCATGCTCCAGTAGCCGGTTGACCAGTTCGCTCCGCGGATCTTCTTCACCCTCAGCCGTGGCCATCGGATCCCGCGGCAGCAGCATCTTCGACTTGATGTGGATCAGCACGGCTGCCATGTAAATAAATTCCGCGGCCACATTCACATCGAGTTCTCGAATCTTCTCTACGTATGCCAGATATTGCGACGTGATCTTCGCGATCGGGATGTCGTAAATATCGATGTCCTGCTTGCGGATCAAGTCCAGCAGCAGGTCCAGCGGCCCCTCATAAACATCGGTTACCGAGACGGAAAAAGAAGAATCGCTTTCTTCCTTCTTGGTCGAGTCCTTCGATTTCGTCGCGGACGCGCCTGCGACAATCTCCGGCAAAACCGTCGTTCCCGGCTCGCCGCCCGTCCCGATTTGTTTTTCTTCCGTCATTTCCCCGGCGCCTCATACTCCAGCGACATCCCCATCGCCGCGCGCACATCCCCCATCGTCCTCCCGGCGGCCTTCCGAGCCTTCTCCGAGCCCGCTTCCAGAATATCCCAGGCCAGCCGAGGATTCTCTTCGAATTTCTTGCGCCGCTCCTGCATCGGATTCAGCAGTTGCACCAGTGCATCCGCCGCCCAGCCCTTGCACTCGATGCAGCCAATTCCGGCTGACCGGCAACCTTCGCTCACCTTGGCCATTGTCTCTTTGGAGCTGAAAATCTTATGCAGATCGCCCACCGGACACACATCCGGATTTCCCGGGTCCGACCGCCGGACCCTCGCCGGATCGGTCACCATGGTCTTCAGTTTCTGCCGCACCACCGGCTCGGGATCCGTCAGCATGATCGTGTTTCCGTAAGACTTCGACATCTTGCGGCCGTCGGTGCCCGGCAACTTCGCCGCGGGCGTTAATAGAGACTGCGGCTCGGGAAAAACCTGCCTCTTTGCGGCATAGAATCCGTTAAACCGGCGCGCAATCTCCCGTGTCAGTTCCACGTGCGCCACCTGATCCTCACCCACCGGCACCACATCTCCCTTGTAAATCAAAATATCTGCCGCCTGCAGCACGGGATATCCCAGGAATCCGTATGTTCCCAGATCTTTGTCCTTGATGTTGTCCCGCTGCTCCTTGTACGTCGGCACGCGCTCCAGCCATCCCAAGGGCGTGATCATGGAAAACAGCAAGTGCAATTCCGCATGCGCCGGCACGTGCGACTGAACAAAAATCACAGACTTTTCCGGATCTAGCCCCGCCGCCAGCCAGTCCAGAGCGACTTCGATCGAATTCTCTTTGATGTGTGACGTGTCCGCGTAGTCGGTGGTCAGCGCATGCCAATCGGCCACCATGAAAAAGCATTCGTACTCGTCCTGCATGCGAACCCAGTTTTGCAGCGCACCCACGTAATTTCCCAGGTGCAGCTTGCCGGTCGAGCGCATGCCACTAAGCACACGTTTGCGAGTTTTGGACGAATCCTTCATTGGCTATGGGGCCCTGCAACCAGCGACCCACCTTGAAACACAGGGCTGTTTGTGGAAATCAGAGATTCAAATGTCATGCAGGGCTGAATTCGATACTATCACGCGAAACAGGCACTTTGAACGCGATGACAGCCGTTCGCCGCCGTCCCCCGGCCGCAATCCGGCCCAGCCGCCTGCCCAAATGCTTTATAATTCGCGCCGCTCCCCATCGTAGACATCGAGCCCTCTTGACCACTCTTGCCCGCAAGCTGCGCGCCACCGACTACTTCACCCTGGGATGGGGCACCATGGTCGGCGTCGGCTGGCTCGTCATTATGGACGACTGGCTGTTGCGCGGCGGAGCCTTGGGCACACTCCTCGGATTCGTCATCGGCGGCGCTCTCCTGCTTCCCGTCGGATGGGTCTATGGCAGGTTCGTCATTGCCATGCCCGACGCCGCCGGCGAGATCGCCTACACCTCCGCAGTTTTTCCCCGTGCCGCCAGCTTCGCCACCGGTTGGATGATGACTCTCGCCTACTTCATCGTCTGTCCCTGGGAGGCCGTCGCCGTCGGCCGCATCGCCGCTTACATCTTCCCGCGAATCGACTCGATCGAGCTTTACCGCGTCGCAGGCCGCCCTGTGTTTCTCCCGCACCTGATGGTCGGCCTTGCCCTGACCGCGCTGCTCACCGTCCTCAACTACCGCGGCGTCCGCCTCAGCGCCACCTTTCAGAACTGGACCAGCTTCGGCACACTTGCCCTATTCGTCATCTTCGTCGCACTCGGTGCCAGCCGCGGTTCCATCGCGAATGTTCCTCCCCTCTTCACCCATACTCCGCTAGTCTCGATTCTGCTGGTGATTCAGATCGTCCCTTACTTCATGACCGGCTTCGAGTCCGTCGGCAAAGCCGCAGAAGAAGCCAGCCCCGACTTCCGCGCTCGCGGCTTCTACCGTGCGATCTGGATGGCCATCGCTATCGGCATCCTGTTCTACGCAAGCATCGTTGCTGCCGTTGCCTTCGTCGCGCCCTGGCGCCAGTTGGTCGGTGAAAAATTCATGACCGCGGTGGCCTTCCAGCAAGCTCTCGGCGCACGATGGATCGTCAACATCATCCTCGCCGCAGCGTTACTCTCGCTCTTCAAGTGCTTCAACGGAAACTTCGTCGCCGCCAGTCGCCTGCTCTTCGCGCTTGGACGCCGCGGAATGATCGCGTCCGGAGTTGGTGCCATCCATGGCCAATTTCGGACTCCCTCTGCCGCCGTTCTGTGCGTCGGTCTTGCCACCGCGGCCTGTATGCTGATGGGAGATGCGATCCTTGTCCCCGTCACAGAGGTCGGATCGGTTGCTTGTGCGATCGGATGGGCGGCAACTTGCGCCTCGTGCCTGGCGCTGGAGCGCTCGAGCCCGGAACGGATGAGACTCTCAGCCGCCGAGCATGCCCTGGCGGCCTTTGGATTAGTCGTCGCCATGGCAATGGCCCTGATGAAACTCCTCCCCTTTATCCCAGGCCATTTCACGGCGTATGAATGGATCGCGCTTAGCGTGTGGATAGTGCTCGGAGCCGTTTCGGCGCGCAGAGGTTCAGCAGTCACCGAGGGGGTCACGCCTTGAACTGGACCGTGGGAGAACCCGGAAGGGCTCGACCTTCAGTCGTGCCGCATCCCGCAACCATGATGACTGGGGCTTTAGCCCGGAGGGTACAAACCATGTGCAAGAACATCAAGATGACCTTGCCGGTCGGAATATTCCTGCTGCTCACATCTCTCGCTCTCGCCCAAACGACTGCCTTCGACCTCGTCATCACCAACGGCCATATCATCGACGGCACAGGTTCTCCCTGGTACTCGGGCGATCTCGGCATCCGTGACGGCAAAATCGCCGCCATCGGCAATCTCTCCGCCGCCCCTCGCATGCGCACCATTGACGCCGCCGGCAAAGTCGTTGCTCCCGGCTTCATCGACATGCTCGGCCAATCGGAAACGACCATCCTAGTCGATCCGCGCTTGCCCTCAAAAATCTATCAGGGCATTACCTCCGAAATTACCGGCGAAGGCAGTTCCATCGCTCCGCTCAACGACGCCATCATTCAATCCGACCGTTCTGACTTCGATCAGTACAAAATCACTCCTGACTGGAGGACATTTCGGGAATATTTCGGGCGGCTCGAAAAACAGGGGATGGGCATCAACCTCGCCAGCTATGTGGGCGCGACCCAGGTCCGCCGGATGATCCTCGGGGACGACGACAAACAGCCCACGCCTGCACAACTCGAGCAGATGAAATCTCTCGTTCGGGACGCCATGAAGGACGGCGCGGTCGGCGTTTCCACCTCGCTGCAATACGCGCCAGCGCCTTATGCGAAGACCGCCGAACTGATCGCGCTCGCGACGGAGGCCGGAAAATTCGGCGGCATCTACTCCACCCACATGCGCGATGAAGGCGACTCGATCCTCGGTGCGCTCGACGAAGCATTCCGCATTGGCCGCGAAGCCCATATCCCCGTCGAGATCTGGCACATTAAAGTCGCGGGCAAAAACAATTGGGGACGAATGCCCGAAGTCGTCGCCAAAATCAACGCCGCCCGCGCAGCCGGCGCCGATGTCTCCGCAGACACCTACGCCTATACCGCGTGGTACAACGATTTCTCCGCCTTCATCCCGCCCTGGGCCCATGATGGCGGCACCGCGAAGATGGTCGATCGCCTCAAAGATCCAGCGGCGCGCGCACGGATTCGCAAAGACATGCTGACTCCCTCGAAAGATTGGGACAACGAATGGCAGGAAATCCCCGGCCCCGATGCGGTCATGATCGGCGCCGTCGACAATCCCAAATTCCTCGCGCTGCAAGGCAAGCGCCTCTCGGAAATTGCCAAGCTCTGGAACAAAGACCCGATGGACGCACTCTTCGATTTTCTGATCGACGCCCCGTCCACCGGCGTTGCGGTCTTTGCCATGTCGCAGCCCGATGTGACCTTGGCCCTCGAGCAGCCGTGGGTCGCCATCGACAACGACTCCGAAGGCACCTCGCCCGAAGGCATTCTCGGCCAGGCTCACCCGCACCCGCGTGCCTATGGAACCTTTCCGCGCATCCTCAGCAAATACGTCCGCGAAGAAAAAGTTCTGACTCTAGAAGATGCCATTCGCAAGTTCTCCGCGCTGCCGGCTCAGCGCATGCGACTGACTGATCGTGGCGTTCTCAAGCAAGGCATGTGGGCTGACGTCGTAATCTTCGATCCCGCCACTGTGCGCGACCGTGCAACCTTCGATAATCCCAATCAACTTTCCGAAGGGATGGATTATGTTCTGGTGAATGGTGTCCCAGTGCTTGAACTGGGCAAGATGACCGGCAGTCTTCCTGGCAAGGTTCTGCGCGGACCGGGCTATGTGCCCTAAGAAGTGCCGTCAGAAGTACTGTGAGAATTATTTCGCCGCGGCTGGCTTGAGTCGCGCCTGTTCCACTCGAGCGAGCGGTGTGACCCTGGGATCAGAAAGCGTACCGCTAATCGCGTAACCGGAGGACGCGGCGTTATTGGAAATCCGCGTCAGACTGAAGTCGACTTCGCGCTTCAACGAAGCTGTCCCGCTCAACAGATATTTCCCGCCTGAAGAGTCAACCCGGGCATCGCTGACTTCGATCCGACCCGCCCGCAGCCGGCCTTCTCCAACCAGACGCATAACCTTGAAGGGTCCCGGATCTTCCCCCAGCGACACGTGTGGCAACAGTCCGTCCGTCACGTCTACCTGTAGCGTTCCTTCGGCGGTTTGCCAAAACGCAGGACATGGTCCTGTCAATTCATAGCTTGCCTTCGAGGTTCCTGTGATCCACCGGTCTTTCATCGCGAGCGCAAGGCTGCTCAGAGAGAGCTGAGAAAAGGTTCCACTTCCGCTGCAAGCCGCCGGTTTTACACTGAAATCCGCTGCCCATTCTCCCCGATGTTTCCCACCCATAAAATCGGCATCAACCTCGGAAAGCCGCAGCTTGCCGCTCTCCAGAACCGCATTTGTAGAAACGTGCGCCGCATCCAGACCACTGATCTGGAAATGATCGGCAGTCACTCGTCCCGACGCGTGCAGCCTTGCCAGCAACGACGGTCCGCCCGCCGAATTCCCACTTAGCACCTGATACCATGACCGCTTCGCGCCGGGATTTACCCACTCCCGTATTTGGTTAAGCGAGACCTGATTCGTGTTCAGAACAAAATGGACCGCACAGTTGTCGACCGAACTGCAGCCCCGCGGCATTTCCAATGATCCGGTCCACGCGGTCGCGGCCGTTTTCGCACTTAGCTTGCCGACCCGCACCGCATCTGGAGCCAGCTGCATGTCAGCTGCAAGAATCTCGATTGGGGCGGCCGTGCCACGAAGTGTCACGCGGACATTCCGCAACCTGGCGGAGCCGGTCACTTGCGGTCCAGCGAAGCCTGCGGCGGTGCCATTACTCTCTCCCGTCCACGATCCCGCGATCTGCAAATCGATCTGCGCCGTGCCCTCTGCGGTCGAAGAAAGCGCCGGAACGCCCGCGATCCTCGCCAGCCGGAACGCCCTCCCAATGTCCGTTTCCCCGACCACCGAGAAGCTGTAGCCTCCGCGAGTCACCCACCCCCGGATCGTCGGAGTTCCACCCCTCCCAGTTCCCGCCGCAAACGGGCCCACCTCAAGCCGGGCGCCATCGGGAATCTTCATTCCCGGCAGGCCTCGGCTCGCCATTCGCGTACCAGTGCCGCCCGATCCGGATGAGAGCACAAACGGGATGGTCTGTGGCCCAATCTCCGCTTTGTTCCCCGACGACAGACGAAAATCGGCCATCTCCCCGTGTCCTTCAAGGCGCGGTGGGGTTCCCGATGCGGCGTCTTCCTGCAAAGAAAAGTCTCCGCGCAGTGTACCTTCCGCCGTCAAGTCGTCGGGCAGATTTCGTTTCGCTCGCTGCGCCAGCACCAGCACCGAGCTCGCGGGAATTTCGGAAGCCGTAACCTCGATTCCATAACGATGGCTTCCGGGAAGCCCGATGTCTCCCTTCAACGCCAGGAACCCATTCGCCACCGGCGCACTGCACATCACCCCGTGAAACTCGTGCGTCAGCGAACTGTATTTCCCATCGCAGCGGCCTGCCAGACGCAGAGCCTTCCCGTCGGGAATGTCGTATCGCCGGAAGTCCTCCACTGCAATGCCGCTCGTAATGGACAAATTGGCCGGCGTTCCTGATAGCGCTACATCGATCTGAATCGCTCCGCGCCATCCTTTATCGTTTCCCGCAAAAAATTTTGTGACCTGCCCCAGTTGCCCGTGACTCCACTCCACCGTCATCTGCAGCGGCGTGTCGCGAAGTTTCTCCGCACGTTGCCAGGTTCCGTTCACTTGCAGCAGTCCGGTATCGTTCAAGTTCATGTCGGTCCGAACCGGCTGCGCTTTCAGCCGTACTCCCCAGGTGTTTTCCGAATCCTGCCACAACGAGAAATCCGCGTTGGTCAACGCGTAAGGTTTCTTTTCCGGGCCATTCTTGAAATTGATTCGCGCCGAGGTGGCTTCGATGTAAGGAAAGCCAGGCCGCGGCTCGGACTTTGCCTTTCCCGTCGGTGCCAGCGGATTGTGTGCCGTGCGTTCCAGCAGAGCTTCCAGGTTCCAGCGCCCACTCTCACTGTGCACCAGATTCAGGCTCGGTTCCGTCAGGTCCAGCCGCGCGATCTCCAGTCGCCCTCGTACTAACGACATGAGGCGCAGCTCCGCCGTCACCTCGCTTGCCCGCAGGATGGGCTCCGCCCCAAACGCGGGATCGTCATACACCACCAGATTTTCCAGATCGAATCCCGGCTGCGGCAGCAGCCGGATGTGAACAGAACCTATTTCTACAGGACGTCCGACGCCTGCGCTGATCGAAGAAACGATCCTTGATTTCAGCTGCGAGGCCCCCGGTCGAAGCCAGAACAGCGCCAGCAGAATCCCGGCTGCCACCACTGCCATCCGGCGTTTGGAGGAGAAGAACTTCACCGCTCTCTCACTGAAGGTTCGAGGGCCTTCACTTTACGACCTGGAGCGTTCGCCTCCAGCGTGTCTTATCGAAAAAATGCAGAACTACCTGGCCCAGAAAAAACTCAACGCGCTCGCTCGGGGACGTCTTGAGGTACTGATCAGCCGGCGTTTCGAACGACCAGTAGATGAACATCGGCCGTCCAATGACGTTTTCCTTCGGAATGAACCCCCAGTAACGGCTGTCCAGGCTTACGCCGCGGTGGTCCCCCATGGCAAAGTAGTGATCCGGCGGCACCACAATGTCGTCGCCATGAACATAGGAATCCCGGTCCACCATCCAATTGCTCCAGACATTGGGATCATCTCCTGGCGGGACGGCCGGAAAATTGTTTCGATAAGGATCCTCCCGGTCGTCGTCGTGGTCTACATACGGCTCAACCAGCGCCTCACCGTTGCGATAAACCACGCCGTTCCGCAGGTGGATTCGGTCGCCGGGCAGCCCGATGATCCTTTTTACGACGTAGAGTCCGGGTGTTTGCGGCGACAAGAAAACCACGATGTCTCGAAACCGCACATCGCGATAGGGAAGCAGCGGCCCCACCCAATTGCTCTTTGGAGCAAACTGGATCCGGTTTACGAATACGTGATCGCCGATCAGCAGCGTGTTCTCCATCGAACTCGACGGAATCTCAAACGCCTGCACTACAAACGTGATGATGAACAGCCCCGTCACCAGCACGGCCGCCAGCGACGAAAGAAACTCGACCGTAGTTTCCTTCGGCTTCTCGTCCGCGACGTTCTTCCCTACGCTTTCGTCTTTCTTCGCCAATGTAATTCCCGTGCTCGGAACAGAAAGGTTGTGGGCCGCAAAGCTCAACGCTATCAGTGTACCAGCCGAAGCGTCCGGTTCCAGCGCGTGATCTGGAAGATATGCGTCACCGCGTATGCCAGATGATGCAGTCGTCCTGCCAGCGATGTCGGAGCTCCGGTGTCCCAGTCCTTTACCGACCAGTAAATCACCAGCGGTCTCCCGATGATATTTTCCCGCGGCACGAAGCCCCAGTAGCGGCTGTCCTGGCTGTCGTCCCGGTTATCTCCCATTACAAAGTAATGACCCTCTGGAATGATGAGCTGACCGTCCTCAACCAGTTTTCTCATCTCCAGCCACCACTTTCCTTCCAGCCCGTACGCTGGAATGTCGGTTCGCGGAAAGTTATCGCGGAACAGATTATTCGGCGGCTCCAGAAAATGAACGTAGGGCTCCTCTAAGGGCTTGCCATCCACGAATACCTTCTTGTTTACCAGCCGCAGGCGATCCCCCGGCAATCCGATCACCCGCTTTACAAAATGCTGGGTCGGATCCACCGGGTAATGAAACACAATGATGTCCCCCCGCGCGATCTTCTGATAGGGCATCAGATGATCCCCTAACCCTTTCCCACCGTAGCAAAGTTTGTTCACCAAAAGGTAATCACCCACCAGCAGGGTATCTTTCATCGACCCGGAGGGAATTTGGAATGCTTGCACGATGAAAGTGATCACAAAAATGGCGATCACGACCGTACCCATCAGTGATTGCAGGGAACTAATCAGGTCGCTTCCGAAATCGGTAACAATGCGGGGTCTGGGAGAATCCATGAACTCTACTTATCTACGGCCTGCGGCGTTCGCGCAGCCGCTTTTGCCTCTCCGGTCTTCGGACGCGAAGCCAGGAACGTCAATAATTGACGGGCCGCATCCTGCTCCGCAGTCTTCTTCGTCGATCCCTGCGCGCGCCCCACAAATTCCGCATCCTTATGATGATTTCTGCTGTGCAGTCGTGCTTCTACGGTAAATGTCTTGCTGTGCTCCGGCCCCGCTTCCTCCACCAGCACATACGCCGGTTGAGGCAACCCAAGGCTCTGCACCGCTTCCTGCAGCGCCGACTTGAAATCCGTTATCGGAAGCGAGCCGCCTCCGCGCTCCATCCGTTCCAATTCCGGCGCAATTACGTTGCGCAGAACGAATTCCCGCGCTGCCTCCAATCCGCCGTCCAGGTAAATCGCCGCCAGGATCGCTTCCAGCGCATCCACCAGCAGAGCTGTCTTTCCCCGCCCGCCGCTTTTTTCCTCACCCCGCCCCAGGCGCAGGTAATGGCCGAGTTCCAATTGCTGCGCCACTCGGATCAAATGCCGCTCACTAACTAGATGCGCCCGCAGCTTGGAAAGTTCGCCCTCCCGAAACTGCGGAAAGCGCTGGAACAGTTCCTCGCTGGTCACGAGCGCGAGCACGGCATCTCCTAGAAACTCCAGTTGCTCGTTATCGCTGACTTTGTACTTGCTCTCACCCGCCTGCTGGGCTTCCTGCTCTCGCGCCTGTGAGCTATGCGTAACCGCCTGCTCAATGACTGCCCGCCGCCGGAAGTGATACCCCAGTCCGTGTTCCAGCGCCGTGATTTCCCGTTCCTTCATAAGCTGGCACGATCGTGGGACAAAGATGTGGCAACAGCCGCTCTAGCTGTCCGGCGAGAGCAGCTTTGCTCTCGAAGACTTCCGCCTGCTAGTTTTTCGGAGGCGCTGCGCCGCCCGGTGCCGTGCCGCTATTCAGCTTTGTCAGGCGATCCTGCTCCGCCCGCGCCGCTTGGCCTGCGGGAGAATCGGGACGGTCCTTGGTTAGATCCACCGCCTGATTGGCCGACTTTAATGCGTCCGGATACTTGCCCTGCTTGTCCAGCGCAATGGCCAGCCGCAGTACTGCCACTGAGTCGACCTGCTCCGGAAAAACGTCAATCGATTTGCGCAGATTGGTCTCCGCGTCAGCCCACTTCTCTTGGTTCGAGGCGATCGTCCCTAACACGGCATACGCTTCGGACTGCACGTAGCGCTTGAACTGATCGATTCTTTCCGGCGGATATCCCGCTGTAGGCACATCGGTATTGATTGTCTCCAGCGCTCGCTCCGCATCCTTCTTGGCTTCGGCTAGCTTCTGGTCTTTATCCAAATCGGTCTCGCGAGTTCGCTCCGTCGTGACCTGGGCTACGCCGACCAGTGCCTCGGGTTCGTCGGGATCTACGCTCAAAGCCTTTTGCGCCATCTCCAGCATCTTGTCGGCGTTGTTCGCTTGCTGATACGCCGCCATGACCGCCTTAAACAGCACTACCCTCAGCTCGCTGTCGGGAAACTTTGCCGCGAAATCGTTCGCGGCTTTTTCGAACGCCGCGGCGTCGCCGCCGCCTGCCACCATCGCGCTCGTGGTTGTTGTGGCCGCTTTGTCCGCGAGCGTTACCTGCGTGGGGCTCTGATAACTCGCGATTGAGGTCTTAAGCGTTGCCCCATTTGCTCCTGCGCCCCCAACGTTGACCTTGAAGCCGGACATGCCCGCCGTGAACGAATTTCGCGCGGATGTGAGAATCGCCTGTCCGGCCGTGATGTGCCCGTCCATGGCCAATGGACCGGTAATCGCGATGGCTGTCTTGTAGGCCTCGAACTCCGGCTGCGTCTTGGCCTGGGGAGGCCGCTTTCCCTGCGGAGTGGCTGCGGCAGGCGCGGCCTGCGTTGCCGGTTTCTTATCCCCTTGCCCGAAACTCCACGCGCACATTCCCAGCACTGCCACTACGATCGCGATTCGCTTCATGCGTTCTCCTAGCTTCTGAATCCAGATCGACTTCGTATGATGCAACCGTGCATTCTATCGTAAGGACTTTGAGAAATCGCAGGTTTTGCCGACGCCGGACGATCAAGGCCCCGATGCCTAACTACTGAGGTTTCGCCGGAGGCTCATACGCCTGCTGCAACCCGCGCTCCGCGGCCTCTTTTACCTCCGGCAGCGCCGCACCCGTGGTCAAAGCCGCGCGGTACTCGCTCATCGCGGCCTCCCGGTCTTCCTTCATGTCCAGAATCCTGCCCAGGTATACATGGGACCACGCCACCACCTTCGGATCTTTCGTGACCTGAATCGCCTTCTGGAAATCCTGAAGCGCCCCGTCCCGATTCTTGCTCGCCACCGCTACCTGCGCGAGGATAAATAGCGCCCGCCCCTGATCCCCAATGTTTTTGTCCAGAGCCTGCTGCGCCAGCTCCTGCGCACCTTTCGGATCGCCCGCCGCCAGCCGCTTCTCCGCCGTCATTAGCATTCGCCGGTCTTCCAGCCGGGACAACTGTACCAGCTCCGGCGTTGAATCCTGGGCGTACTGTACTTCGCCAGCCGCCTTTTCCTGTTGCTTGATGTCAATCGCGTCCAGGATCTCGGAATAAGAATTCCTCAGCCCAGCTGGGTCTTTTTCGAAGGCCAACATCGCGGTGTAAAAGTACCGCGTCAGAATGTATCCCTGCTTCACCGCGTCATCCACGGCCTGCAGTCGCATCGCCTCGGCCGTCTGCTTCGTGCCGGTCGTCCGGATTTCAATCGCCCGCACCAGGCACTCGGTCACCAGCAGTGCAATGTCCGTCCTGAAGCTCTCCTCCAGCGGCGCGCGCTTCACGCTTTGCAGCAAAGGGTCCAGCCGCTTGACCGACGTGAAATGCTTCTCTGCCATCGGATCCAGCAAGTAATGCAAATATGTATGCCGAATCTGGGGCATTTTGAGCGGATCGATCGACGTCGGATCCGGCGACGGAAACACCACGACATCGTAGTCTGTTCCGTAATTGCGGGCGTTTGCCTGGTTCGGATCGCCCATGAAATCCAGATAAATCGTGAACCCTCGCCCCAGGTATCCCCCGGACTGCAACTTCAGGTAGATATCGGTATCGAACACCATCTTTGCCAGCGGCACATGGTAGCGTTCGACCAGCGCCGCGTAATTCGCCCGATGCCGCTCCCAGATCGAGTGCAGCCCGGCCTTATCGTAGAACGCCTCCAGCAGCGCCCCAAACCCGGCGATTGGAGATGCATCCGGAGGCATGTCGTCTTCCTTCACCCGGGGCAGAAACTGCGGTGGCCCCTGCAGATAGAGAGCCAGCGACACAAATTGCGACAGATCATGCGCCGGATCTTTTCCCCGGTGCGCCACATACCAATCGCACATCGCCGCCGTCGCCGCCTGCGCATCCTCCGAGCCCCGCAAATTTCGCTGCACCTCGGCCCGAATGTTCAGCCGCTGGGCGTCGGACCCGTTCAGGTTTACGTCGTACCCGCACGTATTCATCGCCGTCAGCACCGCAAACAGCGTCTCGCTGGTATCCAGCGTAATCGGAGAACTATTGTCAGCCGCGCACAGCGGCCCCAGCAGCCCCAGCACGGCCGCCACCAAAGAAGCTCGAAGTCCAAAACCCAGGAAACGACTCAGGAATCCCTCCCGCAGGATGGCCAACCGATAGCCACTAAATGGAGATAGGCGGAGAACATCCACCAGTCTAAGGTGTCGCGTGCAGAGGGTCAAACCCGCAAAGGGAGGAAGGAGTCCATTTGAAACAGGGCCGAGCGTCTACTTATCCTTGGCCGGAAGAAAAGCCCGGCACTTTTACGCGATGATTGATTGACTCCAATGGGCCTCGGTTTGGCATCAGTGTCCGAACCGCTTCAAATATTCTGAAACCCTACCGCGCTCCATCGACTTTGTTTTGTTCGATAGCGTACGGTGTCTGCTGTATGTCATTCGCTCGCCGGAGGGGCTAGCTTGAGCTTGCCTTTCCCCGTTCCCGGCTGTCGTCCCTTCCGATGTTGCCTCGGCCAGGCACCCCGCAAGGCCGTGGGGCATTTTTGTGAAACCTAAGCTTCTCTTGGTGGACGATAATTCCGTCATCCGTCGCCTTCTTCGAGCTTTCCTCGAGGCCAATACGGATTGGTCGATCTGCGGCGAAGCTGAAAATGGCCGCGTGGGCGTTGAGAAAGTTATCGAGCTTCAGCCTGACGTCGTGATTCTCGACTTCTCCATGCCGGTGATGAACGGGCTCGACGCAGCGCGCGAAATTGCCACCATCGCGCCCTCCGTGGTGATGTTCCTGTTCACGATGCACGATAGCGATCAACTTCGGATGGAGGCGAAAAGCGTCGGGATCCGCGAAGTTGTTCCCAAGTCCGACCGCTTTCAGGAGAAACTCCTCGCCTCGCTGCAAACGGTCTCATCTAGCCTGTAAATCGAAATCCGCGCGTACTCTTTTCGCTTCACCGCAACTCTCCCCAACGAATGCATGTCTCGCATTGCCCTTATTAGCCTTTTGAGGCGCTAATCAAAGGAGCAAATTAATGAAAAATCTAAATCGCTTGATGTTGTGTGTGGTGCTGGCAAGTCTTATGACCGCTTGGGCAGTCGCGCAAGAATCCGACGCCAAATCCAGGGCGAAGTTCGAACCCTCAACGGATGTCTCACCAAGACCGGAGGCAACGAATGACTGCTCACTGCTATCGACGGCAGCACCCGGGAAATTCACGGCAACGACGGCGTAGATCTCGGCGACAAAGTCAACCACACCGTCGAAGCCAAGGGTGTGGTCTCACACGCGAAAGACCACAACCTGAAGAAGGACGAATTGGATATGGCGCACGATACCGGTGTCACCAAGAACAATGCCGAACACGGACACCTGAAAGTCACCGACGTCCGCTCCGTCGGCGATTCCTGCCAGCAATAGTGAGTAGTCATGGGCACGGTGTTCCTGGGTGACCCATTTGTCGCGCGCAACTTGCGCGAGAAGTGGTTCTCATTGCGTCCCAAAAGAAAAAAGCGGAACGCAATGCGCTCCGCCTTTTGAAACTTCGAACTCTGAAACCTCGAAACTCCGAAACCCTGCTCCTCGCTACCCTCGCACGCTGATCTTCGAGAACGACAACACGGCGCGGCTCGCCGTCGGCCTTCCCATCGAAAGTGCCGGACGAAACGTCGTGAAAATCAGCATCCGCTTCACCTGTGGCAATACCTCTTTCGAGTCCGGCGGATCGGAAAGAATCCGGTAATCCTGCACTCGCCCGTTGGCGTCGACGTAAGCTTCGATTACCAGCGAATCTGCGTCGATCGTGTCCATGGTCATGCCCAGCGCGCTCTGCTGCAACTCAGGTTCAGTATTGACCATGACCAGCGGAACATCGTTATCCGCCCGTAGGGTCGACGGCGCTACAAAGTACACCATCGCGATTCCGAAAATTATCAACGCGCTAACAAAGCCCGCCGTCGCTGGCACCAGCAATGCCTGGAACGTATTTTCCAGACGGACCCTCAGGCCTTCAAATGGAGGTCGCTTCGCCGCGGCTGCCTCGCGGGAAATCGCCAGCCGCAATCGCAACCCCAAATCCGCCGGGGCCTTCGGACGTCCCGCACTCACTAGCAACTGCTGCGTTTGCCGCAGCGATTGGTATTCTTCCTCGCACGCCTCGCACTCCGACAAATGATTTTGCAGCGCGAGCATCTGCGCGCCTGTCACCGCTCCGTCCAGGTATGGCGAGAACAGCCGCTTCGCCTGGGGGCACTTCAACCCCGTGATTCTCCCGGTGCCCTTCATGAAATCACCTCGACCCTTCTACCCCCGCCAGCAACCTGCGATCGCTCACTCCGAGATTCTTTTTTCTCGTGCTTGCTTTCCACTTCCGCTGCGGTCAGCCCCAATTCGCTCCCAACTTCGCGCACGTACGACGCGAGGCGCTGTCGCAGCGCGTCTCTGCCGCGGGTCAGCCGCGATTTCACCGTTCCCAGCGAAATCTCCAGCACCTCGGCAATCTCGTCGTACGACATCTCTTCCAGATCCCTCAGGATCAGCGTTGTACGGTACGGCTCCGGAACTTTCTTCAATTCTTCTTCCACCCGGCGCTGGACCTCGTGGTGCGCCACATTATCGAAGGGGGAATCCGCGTGATCGGTCAGTGCCACCTGCATGGCATTTTCCGCCGCGCCCGAGCCTTCCGATTCCGTGGGCTCAATTGAAGTCTCTTTCGCCTTGTGCCGGAACCACCATCGCCGCCGATTTGCCGCTTCATGCAGTGCGATGCGATAGATCCAGGTCTTCAGGCTCGACTCGCCGTGAAAGTTTTTCATCCCGCGAAAAACTTTTACGAAGACATCCTGCGTCGTATCGGCTGCGTCTGCCGGATCGTTCACGATCCGGTAAACCAGCCCGTACACCGGCTGCTGGAACTCGCCGATCAGCCAGGCATACGCCGTTTCTGAGCCGGCCTTCAGCTCCGCGACGATCGCTGCTTCTTCCTGCGACCGGATTCCTATCGCACTTGCCAGATCACTCAAGGTGGTTGCTCCCGCCATGTTGGCGTCCCCTGATTATAGGATTTTCCACCCTACCGCGCCCTTGAATATTTGCTGCTTTGGCCCGGTTTCCACCACATCCAGCGACTGTGACGGAGCCGTGACTCCCACTCAACATAGACTCCGCCCCGGTGTCTAGAGTTCCCATCTGTAAGTGATTTATTTTCAGCGGATCGCAGCCGCCCAACCACAGCGAGGTCCAGCTCCGCCAGGCCAGATCAAAGACAGATCCGAAACAGTAACACTGCTTTGCGTTACCTGCGACTTGCGGGGATACCACTGCCCAGGGGCGCGGCGACAAGGACGCGGGTGTGAACCGCGAAGAGGAAAAGACTAAGCCGCGAAGGGGCCAGAGAATCGCACGCCACGCAGGCCCTGCGTGGTCACGGCAAACCCTTCGTACATCGACGCCGACTAACCCAAAAATGCCCCGAATCCGAACGCATCATTTCGCATCGGCCGCAACCGGAACCTCCAGGTTCAACTTCTGCACAATTCCCGCCAGCGCCGCCAGCAGCGTTTCGTATCCCTTATCGAGCCCCAGTTCCGCCTTGTCGAGAAACGCACAGGCTCCGTCCTGCTGGAGCCGCGATGCATTCCGCTGTGAGAGCCCCGTGAATGCCACCACTGCAATCCCCGCCGTTGCTGGATCCTTTTTCAAGGCCTTCAGCACATCCGGCCCTGTCATCTTCGGCAGAAGCATATCCAGGAGGATCAAATCCGGCTTTCCCGCCCGCGCCAGTTCCAATGCGTGCTCCCCGTCCGCTGCAGTCCGCACTTCGTACCCAGCCCGCGCCAGCGCCCGCTCGGTCGCGATTCGCAGGAACTTGCTGTCCTCTACCAGCAGGATCTTCGTCATTTCCGAGTCTTTCTGCCCGCGCCGAAATTTCAGTCCTCCCCTTCGGCGGACTGCTTCGTCTCGAGAGCCTTCAGATTTCTTATCGGAAAATTACGTCAGAACTTCAGGGGGGACTCTTCTAATTGCTTCCTCGAACCTTCGGCTCTGGGAAATTGCAGCCTCTAGTGCTTTCTCCCCGCCTGATCGATCAAAACCTTCACCGCGGTCCGGCATGCTTCTCGCAATTCTTCTTCATGCCCCTCGGGAATAGCCTTTGTAATCAGCAGCATCGTTGCTCCATGCAAGATCGCCCAAAATTGCAGCGCCAGCTGCGTGTGATCCGCCGGAACCCCTCCCAGCTGTCTTGCCGCCATCTGCTCGACAAAGGCAAAGTTCGGCCGCGACTCCCGGATTGGCCTTGGCCCCCGCTTTCCTCTCGGCGGGTTCAGCAGCCGCGCATCGGAAGAGAACAACAGATAGTCATTCGGCCTTTCCATTGCATGATCGATGTAGGTCTCGGTCATTTCTTCCAAGGTTTGACCCTTTTCGAATTGCGTCCGCGTCCGCGCTGCAATCCGCAGCAGCAGGGCCCGGACCAGGTCTCTTCGATCCTTGAATCGCCGGTAGACCGCCGGGGTGTTCGTACCCGCCGCCTGCGCGACCGCCCGCATGGTAAGCGCCTTTTCGCCGCCTCGCCTCCACAATGTGTCTGCCACTTTTACGATGCGCTCTTCTAGATCAGGATCCGGTTGCCGGGGCATGGGCCTTCCTCGTCAGTCTGCGCGTCTTATAAATTCCATTGACACCGTAGACATAACACTGTTATACCTACTTTTACAAGCCCTCCCCAATTTCATATTTCTGGTCTTCCTTGTCAGGAAAGGCGGCCGCGGACCCTATACTCCCGCGGCTTTTTTATTCCCCGAAGTCCGGCCCTCGTTTCTTTGTTCGCTTTCATAAATACGTTGACAGCGTTAACATAATCGTGTATAAAGAATCATGTAGTTCGGCCTCCCTTGGATTTCTCCCTGTTCGCTTCAGGAGTTGTTTCGATGTATTCGTATGAAAATCCCGACGATCCTGCGTCCGTTCTGCAGCTCAATTCCGAATTGCAGCGCGCGCAAATGGAGCTTCTGAACGCCCATTGCGCCACGCATCAGCTCCGCCTCCGCTATTCTGCCGACGACCTCGCTCGCTTCGGCCGCCGCGACGTGCTCAGCAAGTCGGCCGAGGCAGCCAGTGCTCTCAATGATTTTTATGCCGCGATCGCCAGGAAGGTTCCGCGGCCAGAGCAATCCGCTGCTCCCCTGCCGCCGACCTCCGAGCAAATCGAACAGGCGATTGAGTGGCTTTCTGTCTACCTGTCCCAGCAATGCGATCATTATTTTGAGAAGGGCGTGCCCCTCGCCGCGGGCCAGAAAGCTTCGCTGTGGCCCTACTTTTCCTCAGAATTGCTCGACCAGATCCGCGTGGTCGAACTTCATGGTGCGCGTGTAGGCATTCCCAGCTTCTTTGCGCAGGTCCGCGCTCTCGGCTATGAGCCGCCCGAAATCACGCACATGGATTCTTTGACGTTTCTTGATGTGGTTGTCTTCAACCAGCAACTCACCGAACGTGCCCTCTTCCATGCTCTCGTTCATTCGGTCCAGATCCGCGTTCTTGGCCTGCGGCGCTACGCCGAACTGTGGGTCCACAGCTTCATCAAGACGAAAGCTCATTTCACCGTGCCGATCGAGGTTCACGCATTTTCACTGGCGTCCCGGTTCCTCCGCCTCGAGAAATTTTCCGTCGAGGACCATGTGCAACAGTGGAGGAGCGAGGATCGCTACTGAGTGTTGCGGCTGACAGATTTTGTCCCACCCCCACGCGGAAAACAAAGAAGGGGCGGCGAAGCACCGCCCCTCAACTCTCTCAAAATGTCATGAACCCTGGCTGCTAATTCCGCTGATCCAGCACCTGTCGCACTTTCCCCGCCAGCGTCGAAGGCGTGAACGGCTTCGCAAGAAACTCAACCCCTCGATCGAGCACTCCCTGATGCACGATCGCGGCATCGGTATACCCCGACATGAACAATACTTTCGTCAGCGGCCGCGCATGATGCAGTCGCCGCGCCAAGTCCGGTCCGCTCATTTCTCGCATCACAACGTCGGTTAGCAGCAGATCGATGCCCCCGTCGTGCTGCTCGCAAACCAGCTCCGCGTCCAGAACATTCTCCACTTCGAGCACCAGATAACCACAAGCTTTCAGGATGGCTACCGTCAGGTCGCGGACCTGCCGGTCGTCTTCCGCCACGAGAATCGTCTCATTCCCCCGCATCGTGGGCTGCCGCACCAACCCGGCTCCCGCTTCCTCAGCAGTTTCCTTCACCCGCGGCAGATATACTTTGAATGTGCTGCCGTGCCCCGGTTCGCTGTACACCGATACATGCCCCCCGCTCTGTTGCACCACGCCGTGGACCGTGGCCAGCCCCAGCCCCGATCCCTTGCCCATTTCCTTCGTCGTAAAAAACGGTTCGAAGATGTGGGACTGCGTTTCCCCGTCCATGCCCACGCCCGTGTCGCTGACCGCGAGCATCACATAAGGTCCCGGTCGCACGCCTGTGTGCTCGCGGGCATACGCCTCATCAATGTCCGCATTCGCCGTTTCCAGTGTCAACGTGCCGCCATCCGGCATGGCGTCGCGGCCATTGATCACCAGATTTAATAACACCTGTTCCACCTGCCCGATGTCAGCTTTCACCGAGCCCAACTTGGGCGTTGGTCGCGTCACAATCTCCACGTTTTCGGGAATCAGCCGACGCAGCATCTTGTCCACATCGACAATCACCGCGTTCAGATTTACTACGCTCGGCTGCAGCATTTGCTTTCGCCCGAACGCCAGTAACTGTCGGGTTAACGAAGCTGCACGATTTCCGGCCGTGATGATCTGGCTGGCGCCGTTATGGATCGCCTCGGGCGTGGGATCCGGATCGTCGATCATCTGTTGGGCGTACCCCATGATCACAGTCAGTACGTTGTTGAAGTCGTGCGCCACCCCGCCCGCCAGTCTTCCGATCGCCTGCATCTTCTCCGCCTGCAGCAGCTGTTTAAAGAGCAGCCGGTACCGTTCTTCCGAGGCCTGCAGTGCCACTACATTTTCGTGATTGCGGTACTGGCTGATGGTCAGGTGCGCACCGTAGCACGCCAGTGAAATGATTACCGCCCCATAAGCGATGATACGGTCGTGATCACCGGCGCGCATCGCCAGCGCCCACACCGTTAGCGGCATGATCGCGAGCCCGACATTCTTGAGCAGAAATTTCCGTTGGTTCCATGCCTCCAACGGGATGTCGCCCGCGCTCTCCTCCGGCTGCTCGAATCCGTTCGCCAGAAGAGCCGCAACGATGAACGGCACCGTCCACGCCATGCTTGTCCAACTTCCAGAAGTCGTGTGAATAAAGGTCAGTGCGTAATCACCGATCCCGGCCGCGAACGCATACACAATGAAGTAAATCGCCATTCGCCGGCACAAGCTCCGCACGAGCGAGGTTCGCGCCCAGCGAGCCCGCAGCAGAAACGCGATCACCAGGACGAAGTTGAGGATGTTCGTCATCCCCTCCTCCATCACTTCGAGGCTGTGCGGCCCCCCTCGTAACGCGCGCAGGAAAAGAAAGTCGTAGTACACCAGAAATGCAACCATCAGCATCTGGACGAAATCGAGAGACCGCTGCCAATCCAATCCGGACGGGTCATCGCCCTCCCGCAAGAACAGCGCCATCACAATCGGAGCGTCGTAACAGAGGTAGAGGAATTGCGATACCGGAGAGGCGGGAACCGGCATTCGCAGCCAGTTCTCGTAGTAGGTCCAGACGATGTTGGAAACTCCGTAGGCGGTGAAGGCTACCGCAAACAGACCCCAAAACGTTCGGCCCAGATCACGGCTGCGCCGCGCCGCCACGAGACAAAATACGGCTGCGGTGGAGCACGCCGCAATCTGTACCAGGTTCGATACGAGCGCCCGCAACTGTCCGGATCCGATGAGCAGGAATCCAGCCATCTGAATCGCCACCAGAACCCATGCGTACCACGCTACCCGGCGCGTCACCGTTCGGATGCGCACTCAGTGCTCCCTGGGGCCTTCCGTACCACGAATGCGCTCGTCACTCGGCAATCCAACCGCACGACCGAATCCTCCACCGTTGGGCACGAACAGAAGAATGTCAGGAGGGGACACTACGGCCTTTGAATCGCGAGCCCCCTCACGAGGCGAATACTATTTCCCAATTACTTATTAGTCAACCTGTAACCACGGCCCCGCGAACCGCCAGTAACATTGCAGCGAGCTTCAGACGCAGCACTCCCCGGCAGCCTTCAGGCCCGAAGCCATCCGCCCCGCAGGTTACCTCCTTCTAGAACTGTTGGCTGTGGCAACACTGCGCGGCTTGTCCTATGATGTTTCCGACGTCACGCCGCCAACACCTGACCACATGGGCGACTTCGGAAATAAATTTCGTAACGCCCGCGAGAAGAAAGAGCTCTCGCTCGATGACGTTTCCAACGTCACCAAGATCAGCTCGCGCATGCTCCAAGCCATCGAGGAAGAACGCTTCGACTTGCTTCCCGGCGGCGTCTTTAACAAAGGCTTCATCCGCGCCTATGCCAAGCATCTTGGACTCAACGACGAAGAGGCGGTCACCGACTACCTCGCGTCCCTCCGTCAGGCGCAGATTGATGCGCACGAAGTCTGGGAGCCCGAGCGCCCGGCGCCTTCTCGGGTTGCTTCTCCCAGCCAGCGACGCGCGGTCGCAGAATCCCAATTCCCGCCGCAGAAGCCGCCAGCCCCGGTCGTGGTTGAAGAGCTTCCCGATTTGCAGCTTCCTCGTGCGGAAGATGTCCGGCCTCCGCGGAAAGAGTTCGGTGCGAAATCTGGCATGGATATTCCTTGGAGGATCGCCGTTGTGGCGGCCGTGGTGCTCGTAGTGGGAATCTTCTTGTGGTCCCGCCACTCGCGCGCCCCGCATACCGCGAAGGCTGGGGAGACTGCTGCAAAGCCCGCAGTAGTTTCTTCCGCCCTGGCAGCCCCCGCTCAAGTCCAGATCGCTCCCACACAAGTCCCGGCAGTACAACCGCCGCTCGCAAAATCCACCGCGGTCCAGCCGTCACAGAGACCATCTGCAACCGCAACCCGGCCCGCAACGCTCGCTCCTCCGACGCCCGCCGCTGACACCGAGGAACGAGTGGTGACCAAGAACGATGTCACGATCCGATCCTTCGGCAAGGCCACCACAAAGCCCTCCGAAAAAGTATCCGGATCGCTCGCTCTCGTCATCCGCGCTACCGAAAACTCCTGGATCTCGGTTCTTGCCGACGGCCAGTTGGTCACTCAGGAAACACTCATCGCTCCGGCCAATACCTCAGTCCATGCTTCTGACCAAATTGTCGTGAGAATTGGCAATGCCGCAGGTGTTACCTTCCTGTGGAACGGCCAGGAAATCCCCGCCCAGGGTGCAGAAGCAGAAGCAAAAAGTTTCATCTTCGATGCCCAGGGGATGCGCGCCCAACTGCCAGCTCAATAATCAATCCCGCTTGCACTACCACTTACCAGCGCTTTCCTCCCGTTCCCTACTTCATTTCCGCTATTCGATTCATCCTCAGTCGGTTAGCGTCAAAACCATTGCGTGCCCGAGGGCTGTCTGTTAGCCTTTTTGAGGACTTCCCGAATCGCAGTTCGCTCGATCGCGGCCGCGTGGATTTCCGCGGGCCCCGCCCCGAAAACAGAGTCCCGGGTTTTCTGCTGCATCACGTGCAGGACGCGCTACGTTCCCGGCGTCCAATAAAGATGCCACGTGCAATAAGGAGACATACAACTTGCCATCCAAGAATCGTTATTTGTTCACTTCGGAGTCTGTGACCGAAGGCCATCCCGATAAAATCGCCGACCAGATTTCCGACGCCATTCTCGACGCCTGCCTCGCCGAAGACACCACCAGTCGCGTCGCCTGCGAAACTCTCACCGCTACCGGCCTGGTGGTCATCGCCGGAGAAATCACCACCAAGGCCTACGTCGATTTCCAGAGCGTAGTCCGCGGCACCGTCGGGGCCATCGGCTACGACAACGCCGTCTACGGCTTCGACTGCAATACCTGCGCCGTCATCTCTAGCATCAACAAACAGTCGGGCGACATCGCCATGGGCGTTGACACCGGTGGCGCCGGTGACCAGGGCATGATGTTTGGCTACGCCGTGAATGAAAACGAGGAGTTGATGCCCACTCCCATCTCACTGGCGCACAAGCTGACCATGCGACTCTCGCAGGTTCGCAAGAACGGAACCCTTCCTTTCCTCCGCCCTGACGGCAAGTCCCAAGTCACTGTCGAATACGACGCCAACGGAAAAGTTCTCCGCGTAGACGCGGTCGTGATCTCGACGCAGCACTCCGAGACGGTCGCGAACGACGAGCTGCGCGCCGGCATCCTGAAGCATGTCATTCAGTCCACGATCCCGGCTCACTTGCTCGACGAAGACACCAAGTACCACATCAATCCGACCGGACGCTTCGTCATTGGGGGCCCTATGGGCGACACCGGACTGACCGGCCGAAAAATTATCGTCGATACCTACGGCGGTATGGGCCGTCACGGCGGCGGCGCATTCAGCGGCAAAGACCCGACCAAAGTCGACCGCTCGGCCGCCTACATGGCACGGTACATCGCGAAGAACATTGTCGCCGGTGGTCTCGCCGATCGCTGCGAAGTGCAGCTCGCCTACGCCATCGGCGTAGCGGATCCGGTCAGCGTGCTGGTCGAGACCTTCGGAACGGCGAAAGTCGATCCGGCCATCATTCCCGACCTCGTTCGCGCCCACTTCCAATTGAAGCCGCGCGGCATCATTGATTCGCTGAACCTGCGTCGTCCGATCTACAAGAAGACCGCGGCCTACGGCCATTTCGGCCGCAGCGATTCCGACTTCACCTGGGAGGCGACCGACAAAGCGGCGAAGTTAGCCAGCGATGCTGGCCTCCGGGAGCCTGTAGCCGCTCGCAAGTAAAGCATTCACCACAGAGGGCGCAGTGGAGTACAGGGGAAAAAGGTTTACCTCTGTGTTCCCTTGTGGCCTCTGTGGTGAAAGGTTTTCAAGAACCGAAGTGCAACTCTGGGCTAGTCCCGAAGTCGTACGAAAACGAGAGAATTCGGAATCCTGACCGCTTCCCCCAAAGTCGTGTATTCTGCGAAAATATTGAGGGGATCGCTGGATTCAGGGATCAAACTTTAATGTTTCGCCGCTTCGCGCGCGCCACGTAGCATTGCAAAGAAGCCACAAGGAGAGGTAATGTCAACAGCCGCTGTCAATTGCGACATCAAGAACATCGAACTGGCCGATCTGGGCAAGAAGCGCATCGAGTGGGCGAACCAGTCCATGAAGGTGCTGCAGATTATCCGCAAAGAGTTCATCAAGAATCAGCCCTTGAAGGGCATTCGCATCTCGGCCTGCCTGCACGTCACGGCCGAGACGGCGAACCTGGGCATCTGCCTGCGCGATGGCGGCGCGGAAGTTGTTCTCTGCGCCTCGAATCCGCTGTCCACTCAGGATGATGTCGCGGCCAGCCTGGTTCGCGACCACAACATTCCCGTCTACGCCATCAAGGGCGAGGATAACGACACTTATTACAGCCATATCCTGGCGGCGATCGACCATAAGCCGCAGATCACCATGGACGACGGCGCTGACCTCGTTTCGATCCTGCACACCAAGCGCACCGACGCGCTCGAATTTGTGATCGGCGGAACGGAAGAGACCACGACCGGCGTCATCCGCCTGCGTGCGATGGCTAAAGAAGGCGTGCTCAAGTTCCCCATCGTTGCCGTGAACGACGCCGACACCAAGCACCTGTTCGACAACCGCTACGGCACCGGACAGTCGACCATCGACGGCATCATCCGCGCGACCAATTTCCTGCTCGCCGGATCGAAGTTCGTGGTCGCCGGCTACGGATGGTGCGGCCGCGGCCTCGCCTCTCGCGCCCGCGGCGCTGGCGCCGAAGTCATCGTGACCGAAGTCGATCCCACGAAAGCGCTCGAGGCCGTGATGGACGGCTTCCGCGTCATGAGCATGACTGAAGCCGCGAAACTCGGCGATGTCTTCTGCACCGTTACGGGCAACAAGAGCGTGCTCACGAAAGATCATTTTGCGCTGATGAAGGACGGAGCGATCATCTCGAACTCCGGTCACTTCAACGTCGAAATCGACATTCCCGCGCTTGAGAACATGTCGTCCTCGAAGCGCACCACCCGCGCGTCGGTCGAAGAGTACTCGCTGAAGGATGGACGCAAGATTAACCTCCTCGGCGAAGGCCGCCTCATCAACTTGGCCTCGGCGGAAGGGCATCCGGCCAGCGTGATGGATATGAGCTTCGCCGACCAGGCTCTCTCGGTCGAGTACATGGTGAAGAACGCGAAGAAACTGGAGAAGACGGTCTACAAAGTGCCCGACGATCTAGACAAGCGCGTTGCCAAGCTGAAGCTCGAGTCGATGAGCATTAAGATCGACAAGCTCACGCCCGAGCAGGAAGAGTATCTGGCGGGCTGGAGCGAAGGAACGTAGGCGTCAGCTCTCGGCCCTCGGCCCTCAGCAAATCTATGTGGTGCAGCCGCCCGCGGCTTTCCAGCGGCCCGGAAGTTTCGGGCCGTAGATCGACGTGCCAGCGGGTTCTCGCCTCTGTCGCGATCTCGCCGCCGCTTCCATGTTCGCCTCACGCTCGTACGCTTCGGCGGTATAGCACAGAGCGCGATCGAAAAAGCGACCGATCAATCGCAGGATCTCACGCTCGCGGTGAAGTTCCAGCGCCGAATCCGCCGACATCGCGTTTCCAATTGCATCGCGCAAATGCTCCTTGATCAGCACCTGTGCCCACAACACCTGCCCCAGGGGCACGCCTTCCTTGTAGCGCTGTTTTCCGAGTGCTTCATACCGCGACTGCACCGTCTGCTCCATATTCCCCAACAGCCAGTGGCCCAGATCGTGATAAATCTCAAAGAGCCGGTAATGGAGTTCCTCCCGCGGCACGGAGTGATAAGCAGGCGTGTGGGAACTGGAACGCAGTTTTTCCATGACGCCCTCCGTAAGTTCTTCCGCGTGGCTTTCGATAATTCTTATAACCTGGTCTGAAAGCACTCTCGTCACCTCCGGCGCCACATTGCCAGCCATGACGCCAAGATCATTATATCATATTACGATATAAATCAGCACGTAGAATGAAACCCACCGGAAGACGGAATACGTCCGCTCATATCCTCACGGGGCGGATGTTATCCCGGACCTTGGCGACGCAGCAAACTGTGCTAGTATTCCCCAGTTCAACAAGTAAGGGCTTGAAACAAGCATTGGAAACGGGCGTAGGCCCGCGGTTTTCCAGAGGAGTTGCTGCGAAATGAAACCCATGTTCCGGCTTGACGGTAAGGTTGCGCTCGTGACCGGC
>CAVXVD010000113.1:0-85670 GCA_963765015.1 uncultured Acidobacteriota bacterium
CTCGGGGCCTGCAACTTTACATCCTTTTTCCAGGCATTACTGCCTGGCAACGGGTGTCTCATTGGGAGACTGCGATGACGCGGGGGGAGCGGTCGCAGAGGCTCTCGCGTGCGCCGCAGCAGCGGCATACGCTGCCTCGAACGGCACTGGCTATCGCCCAACGGTGCTACATTGCACTGCGGGAAAGGGCGAGCGCAAGGCGATCTCCGGCGGCCCTGTGCCGGGCGCACCACCTTCGATTACTCGTGTCGGACCGCCCGATCAGTCCCGCGGCGCCCTTCGCGTGCCCGTTGAGCGCGGCGAGTAGCTCGTCACGAGTCATGCCTGGCGGCAGCGCTTTCGGGTCTAAGTCGGTGGCGATGAGTGTGAAGGTATAGTGATGCCAATTCCCCGGCGGCGTGCAGGGGCCGGAATAGGTGTCTAGATTGCGCGTGCCCTTTCCGCCTACGAAATTATCCGAAGGCTTGCTCGCTTCGCCCTCGATAAATCTCGTCACCGATGCAGGGATGCCGTGGCGACCCAGTGCACCACCCCGAGGCCGGCGCGCCCTTCCGGGTCAACCAAGATGAGAGCGAAGCTTTTAACCCCGCCGGTGGGTTCCGCCACTCGAGCGGGGGCGAGACGTTCTCGCCGACGCAATTGGGGTTGGACTTATCGTTGCCGGCATTCTTCACCGCAAGCTTGCCGTTATCCTCGAAGCTTGGCGACGTCAGGGTGAAATCGTCCGCGGCAAACGACGCCGCACTGCCACCCAAGCAGAATAAGGCGATGGCGACGCGAATGAGATATTCAGGCATTTCTATTCCCCCAAGGTTTCCGACGCCCCGACCGGCGCAGCATATATGTTGTGAGGCGCAAGGAGCAATTCCCCTCACATTCCTCTCGGCACCCGAGTTCGGCCTGTCGGTTCCTACGCCCTAACGCCACATCCACCATGCAATGATCGAAAGCACCGCGCTCACAATCAGCAGCGTCGTGATCGGAAAAAAGAACTTGAAGCCCGGGCGATCGACGACGATGTCACCCGGTAGATGAAACAAACTCGCTTTCTTGAGCCACGGCCAGAGAAGTCCGGCGACGATGAGAACCGTGCCGATAATTACCAGAAACCGATTCATGGAGTTCTATTACTCCGTGCCTATGAAACCTATAGGGCGCTCATTCGCTTCACCGATCCTTGCCGTTCGCCGCGTGGCGATCTGGCTGACCTCGCGAGTAATCGCCTGCCCTACTCCACCCCTCAATGGAGGCCGATGCGCCTGGGGGATCGCCGCAGGTGGATATCCTCGGATCCTGGGAGTACGAAGGGGTAGCCTGGCTCGCCGAGTGAGCACGGACTTAGAGGAATCTGTATTTCAGAATGACATAGAAGTTCCGCAATAGCGGGTCCGCAACGAGCTGGTTGTACCCGGCCGCAAAGTTGCCTTGCTCGGCATTGGTGAACGGCGGAATCGTATCGAACAGGTTCTTGATTCCAAATAACACGGCCAGTTGGAGGTCGGCTTGTAAACGGCGTAGGCATCCCAGAGCGAATAGCTGCCGACCATCCGCAGACTGCCGTTGGCATCGGGGTATTCGTCGATGTACCTTGAGTAGAAGCGGTTGCTCAGTCCGCCACCAAACATCTCCTTCGGGCTCGTCCAATCGACCCTCAGGTTATGCTGCCACCGGTACGCCGGCTGAACTAATGCGATTTGTAGATTGCCCACCAAGTTGATGTCCGGTCCGCTGTTGTACTGCTGCTCCAGAAACTGGGTGAATCCGGGTACTTTCCAAATCCTGGCGGAACGCCCCGACAGGGTGTGTTGCAGATATTGGATGCTCAGTCGAATCCATCGGTGGTGATCCTACGGTATTTTGAAAATTTCGTTGGATGTATCCACAAGTCGGTGCCGTGTAAGGATTGCACTCGTTGGCCTCTGCGACCAATGGAGTGAGTGTCCCACTTGAGTCCGTCACGATATAAGGTGCGAGCGTGGTGGGATCACTGTAGATGGCCGAGGCCGGGAATGGTTTGGACGACGTTCTTGAGCAGGATTCTGTAATAGTCCAGCGTAATGCCCATATCCTGGATCGGCGAGACGATGAAACCGAGATCGAAGTTTTGCGGTTTCGGGTTTCAGGTTTATGTTTCCGCCGTTCAACGCCAGTCCCTGTGAGCCGCAAACAGTCGGCGTCCACTCCGCAGTGTAGTGGCCCGGTGAGCAGAGCGGATTCCCTGATCCCATGGTGGGTGAGTCCGAAGCTGTCAAGAATGGCGGGGAGTATAGCTGGTACAGCGTGGGCGCCCGAAACCCGGTGGAGGCGGCTCCCCTCACGGTCAGGATGTCGACCGGTTGATAGCGCACTGACACCTTGGCGTTGTTGGTCGTGCCAACATCGCTGTATTGATCCTCACGATCCGATATATCGAGATCGAGCGCCTTGGTGATCGGCACATCCACCTCGACGTAAGCCGCCTGTATATTGCGACTCCCTTCGACTGAACTGCCCGTAAGTCCGGTGGCTGCCGCCGTGAGGTATTTAAAGGCGTGGTCGCGTATGTGAAGCGTTCGCCGTTCACAGTGAAGCCGAGCGCCACGGTCGCCGAAGTGCCCGCATTGAAAGCATCACCCAGCGGGTGGCTGGCGTGGCCGTCGACGCTCCAGCGCCTGTCCTCGCCAATCGAGTACACGCCGTTTACATACGACGAGTTGATCAAAGCCTGTCCTGCCGCGCTCTGGGGACCGAAGGGGTTGATCAGATCGCTGAGGATGCCGCCTGGGGCGAGCACGGCCTCATTGGGTATGCCCCCGGTCCAGCGATTGTCGTTGTGGTTCTTGCTGTAATTGAGGTCCGCCGCGTAGTCCCAACCGGCGTTGGTGCCTGAGAACGTCAGCAGAACCCGCTGCTCGGTATTGAGATCGCCGCCGTAGCGGTAGTTGTTCGGGTCGGTCCAGATCGCATTGATCGGATCGGTAAGATCAGGCGGGCCACTGCAACTGCCGGCCCTCTGCTGTAACGCAGGTCAGCTGAGAGGCCGTCGGGAAGTAGGGGCTCGCCGGGTTCATCTGGAAGTCATAGAACATCGGGACCGGAGTAGCCGTTCACTTCGGATTGGGTATAGAAATACTGCAGCTGCAGGCTGTTGTTGGCCGGCAGCGCTTTGGTGAAGGACGCCATGCCGGAAAACTCGTGGGACTCCGGGAGCAGATCTGTCGCGGCGGAATACCGGTATGAGCAGTCGCCGAAATACCGGTCAGTTGCGGGATTGCCCGCACAGGCCGGATAGCCCGACTGCCAATAGTTGCCGTTGGCATCAACGACTGCCGGGCCACGATCCCGGATAGTTGGTATTGGGGTACGCCCTGTGCGGGATAAAAGCCCGTGGCGGAAAACGCCCGCTGCGTCGCCTGCAGCTCCTGTTGCTTGCTGTAACTTCCCGTGATCATGAAGTTATAGCCGTCGCTCGCCAGATCCCCGTGTCCGAAGGTGAAATCCGCCTCGCCCGAGCCGCCGCCGGCTTCCTGCGGGTTGTCGAAATTGCCTGGATTTCGGCGCCCTGGTAATTCTTCTTGGTGATGAAGTTGATCACGCCCGCGATCGCGTCCGAGCCGTACAGCGCCGAGGCGCCTTCCCGAAGCACCTGGATGCTGTCGATGGCCGAGAACGGTACGCCGCTGAGGTCGACCCCAAGGCCGTTGAAAGCATTGTTGGCCAGCCGTTGGCCATCCAGCAGCACGAGGGTGTTGCCGTTGCCCAAGTGGCGCAGGTTGGCATAACTGCCGCCTCCGGAGAACGTCCCCGACGGATGTGGCGATGGTTACCGACGGGGTGGAGGAGGTCAGCGTGTTCATCGCCTGCTCCACATTCTCGATGCCCTGATCCTTGAGAGCGTCCACCTTGAGGATGGTGACGGCTTCCGCGGTCTCGGCATTCGGCCTCTTGATCATGGAGCCCGTGACGACAATCTCCTGGAGCTCGGATTCGGGTGCAGCGGTCATATCGGGCGCCTGCTGCGCAGTGGCCCGCATCGTTATGGCGACCACACACACACACGCCAACGATGCGACGGTGAATGGTTTCACGAGCGACGTGACATTAATTAGCTTCCGCATCCTCATTTTTGTACCCCTGGGAGCGAGTTATGGGCGGCCGGGTGTGTGCGATCGCGAAGATTCCCCGTTGTGCTGGCGCGACATGAAAACAAAGGCACACCGCTCGAATGTGATGAACGATAGCGGTCCGCCGAGGGATGAGATGAAAATGGTACGAAGGCTGCCGGCGGCGTGATGAAGGTGGCTGGCGAATGAATGAGACCTGGTTGCACCGTCAGCGGCGGGCTTTGGCGCGCGAGTGGTCGCTACCGGAATCTGTTGCTATACGTGCCCTATCCGCCGATCCTCCCAAGAATCATTCCCCGAGCGATTGACAGTCGCGGCGCCTTGGATAATACTTTCCTATATGGTGAACGTTCAATAACGGCTCGACCGTACCTTCAAGGCGCTGGCCGATCCGACACGGCGGGCGATTCTGGCGCACCTCGAGCGCAGGGACGGCGCTTCAATCAGCACTCTGGCGGAGCCTTTCGCGATCCGGATCTGCCGGCGGTCATGAAGCATCTTGACGTGCTGGCGAAGGCCGGGCTCGTCACGCGCTCGAAATCCGGTCGCACCGTGACAGTGCGACTGCGGGCGCAGCCGATGCGCGAGGCGCTCGATTGGCTGCAGCGCTACGAACGATTCTGGTCGAGCAGCCTGGACCGGCTTGCATCGTACGCGGAGAGCAAGGAAACCGAAGCACGCAAGAGAAGCCGATGACGAGTCTCACTCTGGTGCGCCGCATCCGGGCGCGACCGCAGATCGTATTCGATGCAGTCACCACCGCCGAGGGAATCGCACAATGGTGGGGTCCCGACGCGGGACCGGTGCTGGTCGCGGAGTCCGATCCACGCGTCGGCGGCCGCTATCGGGTGCGCTTCCGCCATGCTTGACAACACCGAGTACGAGAGCAGCGGCGAGTTTCTCGAACTCGTACGGCCCGAGCGAGTGGTCATGAGCTGGCGCTGGAAAGGCGGCGTCCCAGATCCCGGTGAGTCGCGCATCGAGATCACGCTCAAGACGTTCCCGAAGGTACCGAACTCACCTTCATCCACTCGCAACTGAACGACGAGGATTCCCGGCGCAGCCATGAAAGGGGCTGGATGCGGCGCGCTCGACAAGCTGGAAGCGCGCTTCGCCGCGGGCGATGCGGTATGAGCTTCTCCGACGGTGAGATGAATGTTCCAAGACAGAAGATCGATTGCGCGGAATCAGGGGATCGGCAAACTCAATGGGGAAGTGCATCATGAGAGAAAGCCCAATGTCGCGCCGGACGGCAATTGAGGCAGGGGTGTGCGCGCTGGCGGCCGCGGTTAGCGTGCCGATCAGTGCCGGGGCGCATGCCGCCACCGCACTGAGCGCGAAAGCCGAAGAGATTATCCGGAAATACTATGCGGCGTGGGAGCAAACGGACTGGCGCCCATTCGATGTCCTGCTGGCGAACAACTTCACCTTTACCAGCGCAGCCGGTGACGATCACCTCGATAAGAGTACATTCAAAGCCAAATGCTGGGAAACACAGAGGGACTTTATCGAGCGGTTTGACTTGCTGCGGGTATTTGGAGGCGGCAACGAGGCATTTGTGATGTACGTCTGCCACACCAAGAACGGCAAGACGCTGCGCAACGTGGAGTATCTCCGGCTTAGAGATGACAAGGTGGAGGCCATCGAGTGCTACTTCGGTGCGCAATCCAGCTTTCCATCGGCAGTGAGCGTCAAGCCGGGCTAGCGCCGTGGTATCGCGCCGCTTCAACACAGAATTGGCCTCGAGCATGATGCTCTTTTGCTGACCGCCGCAGGGAACACACGTGAAAGTGTTGATCGTCGATGACCACGCCCCTGCGCGAGACAACCTGACCCGACTCTGTGAGCGCAGCGTCGATGTACACGTGGTCGGTGAGGCCGCCTGCGGTATGGCTGCTATCGACGCGGCCGGCAAACTCCACCCGGACATCATGCTCCTGAATGTGGAGTTATCGGATATGTCGGGCTTTGAGCTCTTGCGAACGATGGGGGCAGGCACCCATCCTTTGGGTATCATGGTTTCGTCGTGCGCTGATCATGCGATTAGAGCGTTCACAGAAGGTGCAATTGATTACTTGGTGACGCCGGTGATTGCAGAGCGATTTGACCTGGCCATCGCTCGCGTTCGTCATCGGTGCCATTACGCGTTGCCCGCGTACGGGCCTTTTAATTCGACGTGTTCGGATTTCGGTCGCCCCGCGCCGGTGTCACCCCGGTTTCTAGTCGGTGAGCGACAACGGCGGCTGTATCCACTCGACCCGATGTCGATCGACTACATAGAGGCGGACGGCAACTACGTTACCCTGCGCGCGGGCAAGCTGGAATACCTCAGCCGAGATTCCATCAAACGGCTATCCACGCAGCTTGCAGAGTTGGGTTTTATCCGCATCGAGCGGTCACTCTTGGTGAATGCGGCCGCGGTGTCCTATGCCGAGGTGGCAGGTCATGGAACATTTGCCTTGACTCTGAACTCCGGGGTCTGCCTGCATTCGAGCGCGGCCTACCGCAATTCGATTTTGCGCATTATCCCGCTGCCGGCCTTGTCCAAGCGTTACCGAGGCACTGCATCGTAGAGGGTCGCGGGCTTCATTTCACAAAAGGATGGGTTTATCACGATAGCAGCTTGAATCATCCCAAAAATAGTTCCGCCCATTAGCGGCACTGCTAATTTCGAAGGATGAGATTGGCCGATCGTGTCGCGCAATGTCGAACTCCGTTCATCGTTGAGAACACGAAGCGGGGAACTATCACGCATTTGAACAATGCCGCCGCATTCTCCCGGGACATCGAGAATTGTGCGACGCGATACGTTCTGAGCGATGAGCTGACGCGCTTGTGCACAGCACTCGCCTATTCGAAAGGAGCGAGTACACTGGCCTGTGCAGACCTTTTGCACATACCCGCAGAGCGCGTATGGATCGAGTGGACCGAAGCCCCCTGGCGGAACGAACTTGCACGTTACGGGTTCAAATCCGTCGGACTCGGGCTGCTCGGGTCGGCGGGGTGTCTTCATTCAGTCCAATCGCGAAGGGCGTAGCGGCCTAATGAGAACGTTCTGGGCCAGTGGCGAGTCCGAATTGGAGGTACTTTCCAGCAGCATGGAAGCTTACTTCGATTTTGATACACTAGAAGGCGACGGGCCGGCCAGCGTTCGACCGGCAAAAACGCCCTTCATTATGCGTATCGGACAATGCGGGTCGGGGAAGCCGATATCTTGCGGCGCTGCTTTCGATTCTGGTTCGAGCGCTCTTGGCAGGACTATTACGATGGGGCTCAATTGACGCCTGTGCAATCCGCCGCGCTCTCTCATCACGCACTCGGCACCATCGCAATCGACATCCCTGTGGTGTTGGCGTTTTTCCTGCTGCTTTCAACCCGTCCAAGTTTGCCACGCCGGCCGCTTATGCTGGAACGGCTCAATCGGGCGCGATCTAAAGTTGGGGAAAGCGCGACTTCTTGATCAGATAGAAGTCTTCTCGCCGTTAGTGCCGGAGTATCGGCCGTCCAGTGGCGGCTCATCGGGCATCGGCCGGCGCGCTTCGAGAGTTCACCACGTGCGTGGCCACCTCGTTCGACGCGGCAATCAAATCTTCTGGCGGGTTCCGCATTTGCGAGGCAGCGCCCGTTCTGGAGTAATTCGCGCGCGAACGGTGACGTGGACAATTGACCCGTCGGAGAGAAAACAGCAAAGTGCGCCGCATGCGTCCGAGGCGGTCGACCGGCGCGTCCGCCTCGCGTGACGCAGCATTAGGGTCGCGGCACCCCGCTGACTGAGCCATCGGTCCACCGAATACCTGGCGGTCGTGACTACCGCCCGTTACGTCGCAGGGGCAAGCTCGTCATTGGGTGCTCCGGGTCGAGTCGGTGTTTTTTTGCGCCGGCGTCAGTCTCTGCATGAACACCAGCGCATCGAACGCCTCGCGCAGGTCGACGTCGAGCTCTGAGGAGAAATTCGCGCGCAGCGGGTGGCGCTGGTCGAGCCATGCGAGTGCACCCGGATCATGGACGGCACCGCGTAGGTTCAAAACGAAAGGCGGTGACCCCACTTTCGCAAGCGCCGCCTCCACGCTATTTTGCAGCGGCGCTCCGATGGGAAGGCCATCGCCGCTCTCGGCCGCACAGGTGCCGATGATGACGAGGGAGCTGCCGAGGGTGGAACGCAGGTGTTGTCCCATCATACGCGGCGCTTCGCGGAACACCGACCAGATGCCGCCCCGCGATTCTGCATTCATCACGTGTGCATTGTGAGCAAACACCAGGATGCGACCTTGATTCCCCTCCTGCCGCTGGACCCACAATACGTTGTCGGCCATCGCGGCATCACGCACATTGACAAGCTTGTAGCTGTCCGGCGGCATCGGTGCGCCTGGGCGCTCCGGCTCGACATCGAGGCTCAGCATATCGTTGAGCCGCGAGGCGACGGTGAGCCCCTGCACGGCCCAGTCGTAGGCGGATGCGCCACTCGAGCGTCGGAGCGCGCGCGCGTTCTCGCTCAAAAAGCGCCGAAGTAACTGAACTGTGGCATCCAGGGTCGGATCGTGACGCCGCGCCAGCGATGCGTAGCCGATCGCCGATATTCGATCGAGCGCTCGCGCAACTTCGCCGGCCAGCTGATGCGACCTCGCTGGGCCGCGGTTCGAATGTACTCGGCGACGGCACTGAGAGCGATCTCGGGACGTGTGAACGTGCTGTCGTTGTCGGCACCGCTCAAATCGATGCCGTAGAACTGTATCGCTCGGCGGCCCCGTGCATGGCGATTGTAATCGTGCATCCACTTGACGAGTTGCGCGTTCTCTGCATAGGCACCAAAGCCCCAGGAGAGCGACCGGCGCGTGATGTCGCCAGCGTCACCGGCGCCCCCCGCGACGTAGTCGTGCACCGCACGAGACTCGGTGAACGAGGTCTCGAGTGCAATCGCGGTGAAGCCGCAATGCTCGACCAAATAGGCGAATATGCGATTGCGCAATTCCAGCGGTTGGTGCGCGCCGTGTCCCGGCTCCCCGAGCGCGACGACGTGTGCGCGGCCCACGAGGTCGCAAAATGGCCGCAGGTCCGAGTCGTTCGCATCGAGCTCGACGCCGCGAAACTCGGACGCCGCGGAGCGAGCCCACGCAATGAATGCGGAGCTCGATGAATTACCCGCTCCCGCATCGCGCACCTCGGCCGCTGCAACGCTGCCGGAGGCGATGGCCAAGAGCGTCGCCGCCGCAGTCACTGCCCGTGGGATTCTCACCGGGTCGAGGTCCTCACTTCGAGCCCAATGCTTCGAGGCCTAGGGCGGGCGCCAAAATCATACGCCCCGGCGGCATCCTGCACCCCGTTGGCATTGAGGAGATTGGTCGCAAAAAGATCGAAGGACCAGGAGGCGCAACTCAAGCCGACCCGGGCATTGAGCATGTGGATGATGTCCGTGGCGAACAGGATCGGGGGTCCGCCCTCGCCCCGGTCCGTGGCATGTTCGGGGCCCACCAGATTGTAATCGAGCCGCGCAAACGCCGGGATTCTCGGAGCCAACTGAAACGCGTACGTACCTGACAGCCGTCCCGTGTAGTCGGTGGTGAAGTCGACCGGATCGCCGATATGCGCGACTACCACTCCGGGCAACAGGCTCACGAGATCCGACCGGGTCCGAGTGCCGCTGAATGCGAGCAGCAGATGCTCGGTGGCCTGCCAGTCAAACGACCAATCGGCGCCCCAGATGTGCCCGTCGCCGCCGTTCTGCAGCAGCCCGATGCCGTTCGGCGTGTTGGAATAGATCTGGATGTCTTGGTAATTGCTGAAAAACAACGCCACATCGACGCTGAAGCGTTTGTCAAGGAGCGACATCTTCGTGCCGAGTTCGTAGGATCGAATTTTCTCCGGCGCGAAGGTGGATTCCGGAACGCCGTAGCCACCGTTGAATCCTCCGCTGCGAAAGCCGTCGGCAATGTCGGCATAAACATGCACGTCGGGCGACACCTTATACGCCGGAGAGAGATGGCTTGCGGTACTGACGGCTTCCCGTGATCATTGACAGCCCCGTATTCCATGCCAAGCTGCGCGGTCCCTAGTGTAAATACACTCCGCGCCCGCCCGGCAACCACACTGTACGGCACCCGAAAGGCAGCTTCTCCCGGCAGGCTCACCAACTTCCGCAGGAGATCCCTCCACGGCACGTGCACGGGATGAGCCAACCCTTCGAAGAGACGGAGAATTCTCTCGTAATCTTCTTCATCGTCAATGGTGGAGCGCAGGTGACTGAAATCGGATTGATCCAAATCAGTATGATCCAAGCCTCGCGGACGATGGACGGTCGTGGTGCAGTTCCGGCGAATCCACGGGGTGACATGTTCCCGGTCGGCAGCGATCGTGGCCTCGCGATGGGCGCGCCGGAGAGCGGTGATCGAGAATGCCTCCGCACCCAGACCATAGGGCAAACCGGTCGCCAGCGAATCGGTGCCAACGTATTCCGTGCCGGCCGACGTGAATGCCTGCACTAATTCGCCTACAAATTCGCCGTCGGGAACAACGTTGTCGGCGGTGAGACGGACTAAAACCGTATCCTCAGGAAAGTCCGATGACGCCAGGTAGAAGCGTCCGAGAACGTCATCGAGCGGTCCCCGAAAAACACCGATGCCGTGCTCCTCTGCCTTCCGCGTCAGTTCATGGTCCGTAGAGTCGTCAGACGTAGCCAGAATGGTCTCGTGATGCCGATTCGCGGCCCGCAGAGCGGCCAGTACCGCACTGGGATATCCCGCGACCGGAAGGAGCGCTTTTCGCGGTAACCGGGAACTGCTGGTCCGAGCCTGGATGAGTGTGACGGTTCTCAACGATCACCTGACCACAAACACACCTGGCCGCTATCAGTCGACGACACAAGGTGCGCTATTCACGGGTTCACAAGAAACTCACTTTGGCGCGAAAACGCGCGCGATCACGTTACGCAGCCCGCGCTGCTTGACGACCTTCTTCAAGCGCTTCGCCTCCGCCACCAAACCTGGTTCCGGCAGCATCGGAAACGTTCCAACCCGCCCCGGCTTGCGTCGATCGGCGAAGCGGCCCACCAATTTCTGCTCGTACACTCGTCCGGCAATATAAACTCGGGGCTTTTCGCTGGCGTTCAGAACCTTTACCGCTTTGCCCACAAATACAGGATCGAGTTTGAAGTCCACATGGCCGTGCGCGATTTTCAATCTATGGTTCAGATATCCCTGCCCGCGAAATTTGCAGTTGTATTCTCGCGTCAGCGTCGCGATCCGGACATCTCCGTAGTACGCGGCCACACGAAAAAAAGGCTGGTCATTCAATCGCTCGTCCGGCTTCTCCTTGAGATATTGCTTGTATAGCGCTCCCCACTCTTCCAGCACTCGATTCATCCGGTCAGAACGCTTCAGCATGAGGACGCCGGTGTTGAACTCCGGAAAACTGGACGGAATATCCGGCCGGGGATACCGTTTATGCCAGTCGCTATCCAGGTACTCCTCGTGGGTGGCCGCACAATCGAAGTGGTCCAGCAATGTAAAGAGCTCCGGAACCGGTTCGACGACATAGGTATCGGCGTCGATGAACAGCGTGCGATCATAAGGCGACTCCTGAATCATCCGGCACTTATCGTAAAAACCATCCGGACTCGGTTCGACGGGAATTATCTTTTCGAACAATGGACTCTCGATCGGGAACTGCGAGATTGCCGTAATGGGCAAATCCGGCATCGCCTTCTTAAGGCTTGCGGCGGCCGTGAGCAGCATGCCGACGTATCGAGGATCATGCGTGATGATGTACAGCGCGCCATTTGACATTAGGGAATCCTTGGGAAATCACTGCTGCCGCAACCGCCGCGCTGGCTTCAGCGCTTGTAGTGGCGCAATACTTTGGAGACCGCCGACACCACGTCATCGACATCATGGTCGCTCATGCCATGAAACATCGGCAAACTGATCAGCTGCGCATATGCGCCCTCGGCCACCGGAAAATCTCCGCCCTTGTACCCGAAACGATCGCGGTAATAGGGATGCAAGTGCACCGGAATGTAATGGACATTGACGCCGATATTTTCGGCACGCAACGCGCGGAAGATTTGCGCCCGATCCGCGGTCAGTAGGTTCAAGTCCAGACGAATCGGGTAAAGATGCCAGGCCGGATTCGCCTCCGGACGGACCGCCGGCGGAATAAGGCCATGAATTTCACGAAACGCAGCCGTGTAACTGGCCGCAATCGCCCGCCGTCGCGCCAGGTTTTCATCCAGCCTCTTCAATTGCTCAATCCCAAGCGCGCACACGATGTCGGGCAGTCGGTAATTAAATCCGAGCAGCACCATTTCGTAGTGCCATTGGCCCGAGTTCTGACGCTGGCGCGCATCGCTGGAAATTCCGTGATTGCGGAAGCGCCGCAGCGTCTCGGCAAACTGAGGATTATTTGTACTGACCATTCCGCCTTCACCGGTCGTGATGTGTTTGACCGGATGAAAGCTAAAGACCGTCATGTCGGCGATGCTGCCGACCGGGCGTCCGTTAAACTCGGCCCCGAGAGCGTGGCATGCATCTTCGATGACGACCGCATGATGCTCCCGTGCCATCTCCAGAATTGCCGTCAGATCAGCCGGGTGGCCTGCATAGTCGACGGGAAGGATCGCGCGGGTTCTTGAGGAAAACTTTCTGGCAAGCTGCTCGGGATCGAGATTGAGAGTGTCGACATTGACATCGGCAAAAACGGGAGTTGCGCCCTGATACAACAGGCAATTCGCCGTAGCGGCGAATGTCATCGGGGTGGTGATAGCTTCGTCGCCGGTTTTCAGCCCCGACGCATAGGCCGCCGCGTGCAGAGCCGCGGTTCCGGAACTGAAGCTCACAGCATGATGCGCCCCTACACGCACCGCGAATGCCTCTTCGAACTCGCCAACCTTCGGCCCGGTGGTCAGCCAGTCCGAACGCAATACGTCGACCACTGCTTGAATATCGGATTCATCTACAGACTGCCGTCCATAGGGGAGGAAGGTCGCGCGGACGGGTGATCCGCCTTCGATCGCGAGAGCCTTCGGGCTGACCGAAATCGTACTCATGATGATTTCACTTAGGCGGGAACGCGCGCCGGCACCGGGTGTGGATCAGATTCGGCCGGCGCAATCAATTCTTGGAGTTCGCGATTGGTGAGCCAGTGTTCATTGGTGTCGCTGGCATAACGGAAGCCCTCCGGCAGGGGCGTACCATTCACCCAGTTTTCGCGACGCCACCAGGGATGCGAGGGCTGAATCACGTAGCGGTCTTCTACTTCCAGCGTATTGCGAGCTTCGTCCTCCGAAACTAGCACTTCGTGAAGTTTCTCGCCCGGCCGAATCCCAATCGTCTCGATCTCGCACCCGGGGGCAATCGTCTCCGCCAAGTCGACCAGACGCATGCTCGGAATCTTGGGCACGAAGATCTCTCCTCCATGCATCTGCTCAATGCTGCTGACGACGAAGCGCACTCCCTGCTCGAGCGTCAGCCAGAAGCGGGTCATCCGTGGATCGGTGAGCGTGATCCGGCCGCGACTTTTTTGCTCGAGAAACACGGGAATCACACTTCCGCGGCTCCCTACCACGTTCCCGTAGCGCGCGCAGCTGAAGCGGGATTCCTGCGCGCCAGCGTAGGCGTTCGCCTGGACGAACATCTTCTCCGCGCAGAGCTTCGTCGCGCCGTAGAGATTGATCGGGTTTACCGCCTTATCCGTGCTCAATGCGAGCACGCGCCGCACCCCCCGATTGATGGCGGCATCAATCACATTGCGTCCGCCCATGATGTTGGTCTGAATGGCTTCAAAGGGGTTGTACTCGCAGGCCGGAACCTGCTTCAGAGCAGCGGCGTGAATGACGATGGTGATACCGGCAAAAGCGCGCTCCAATCGACTCACGTCCCGAACATCACCCAGGAAGTACCGGAGGCTGGGATGATCCAGACCTGAGGCGCGCATATCATGTTGCTTGAGTTCATCCCGGCTGAAGATAACCAGGCGCTTGGGCCGGTACTCCTTCAGCATGATCTCGACGAACTTCTTCCCGAAGGACCCAGTCCCACCGGTCACCAGAACTGCTTCTTCCGACCAATTCATCCCGTCCGCCTCGCTACAAACCTAAGAAAAATCAATTGAAACACGGGGCGAGTCGCAGCGTTGCCCGTTTATTGTTCCATAGCAGAACCGTCCATCAGTCGACTGGGACGAACGCTTGCCGGCTGGATCTCGCGTTGCCCGCTAGTATAACGGAGTTTCCCGGGAACCGGCTTTGCGATCTGTCTTGCGCCAAGATTTCTAATGAAAAATCGCCACGAATTTTTCCTCGTCCAATGCTAGAATGTCCGTCGACTCTCCAGTTCCCAGTGCGAAACAACTCCCTGCGCGATAGACCAGCCTCTTCGACTCGGGATTTCGTTGTGCGTGTGCAGATCAGGCCTTTTTGGCCTTTATGAATTGGGTAGCAAGATCGTTGAGGAGCAGGCATGGATTTCGGCCCGTTGGTTCCGGCGAGTAACCCTATTGTTCGCGAAATACAGCCTAACCAAGGCTTAGACCTGGGAAACGCCGGGGGGCCACGCCTTTATACGCAACTCCCGTCGCAGGAATCCGCGCTGGGAGACTCGATCCGGGTTTTGCGCAAGCGCAAGTGGATCGTCCTTTCCTGTCTGATCACCATCTTCTCCCTGGTAGCAATTGCCAGCCTGAAGATGACGCCTATCTACGAAGCGGGTGGCACGATCGAGATCAACAAGCCCGATACCAGCCTCAATTTTCAGAACGCCGCAACCTTCAGCCTCGATTATTACGATCCGACGGAGTTAGAAACGGAGTTGAAGATCCTGCAGAGCGATCTGCTGGCGATGCAGGTGATTCGGGAACTCAATCTGGATCGCCGCCCGGAGTATGCCGGTCAGGCTCCGCCGCCTCCATCTTCTAACCTGGACTTGGCTCCCGATCCGCTGCAGGCCGACCCCACGCGAGCCCTAGCCATGGTAGGGGGCTTCAAGTCGGCCTTAAGGGTGGCCCTCAGCCCTAACACGCGCATCATCGAGGTGCACTATCGCAGTCCCGATCCGCAGATGGCCGCCAACGTCGTCAACACCCTCATGCAGACGTATGTGGAGAACAACTTCAAGGCCCGCTTCGAATCGACGATGCAGGCTTCGGACTGGCTTTCCAAGCAGTTGGTCGATCTGCAGATGAAGGTCGAGACCTCCCAGGAAAAGCTTGTGCGCTACCAGAAGGAGCACGAAATCCTGGGAACCGACGAGAAGCAGAACATCATCATGTCCAAGCTGGACGAACTGAACAAGGAGCTCACTTCGGCGGAGACCGAGCGCATGGACAAGGAGGCGCTCTACCGCGTGGTGGAGTCGGGCGATCCGGATGCAATCGCCTCCAGCGCGGAGTCTCTTGAAGGCGCGGGAAGCGGTTCGCAATCCGCTTCACAACTGCTGGAGAGCCTCCGTGCCAAGCAGGCCGACATCAAGATTCAGGCGGCTGACTTGAGCACGCAGTTTGGCCCGTCGTACCCCAAGCTGACCCAACTGAACAACCAGTTGAAAGAAATCGACTCGCAGATGCAAGCCGAGATGAAAAAGATCGCGAGCAAGATGCGCGGGCAGTACGAAGAATCGCTGCAACACGAAAACATGCTGCGCGAGGCGCTCGAGAAGCAGAAGCAGGAAGCCAATAAGCTGAACGAAAGCGCCATCGAGTACACCCTGCTCAAGCGCGATGTGGACACCAACCGCCAACTGTATGAAGGTCTTCTGCAAAAACTAAAGGAAGCTGGTGTGTCTGCGGGGTTGAAGTCGAACAATTTTCGGATCGTCGACAGCGCCCGGGCTCCCGCCGCTCCGATTGAGCCGAACGTCCCCAGGAATCTGCTTTTCGGCATCGTTCTAGGGCTGGCATCCGGCGTCGGATTGGCCTTCCTTCTGGAAGGAATCGACAGCACGGTGCGCACGACGGAGCAGGCGCAGATGATTTCCGGCCTGGCATCGCTGGGCATGATCCCGCTCGGTTCGAAGTCGGCCCGTGAAGGTCCGAATCCCAAACGCCTGGTGATTGCTACCTCGAAGGAAGCGGTCGAACTCGTAACTCAAGTCAGGCCGCAGTCGCAGATGGCGGAATCCTATCGTGCCTTACGCACTTCCCTGCTGCTGTCGAATTTAGGATCTCCTCCCAGGGTCATCATGGTGACCAGCGCTTTGCCGCAGGAAGGCAAGACTACAACCAGCATCAACACCGCCGTAGTGCTCGCCCAGAAGGGTGTTCGGGTATTGCTGATCGACGCCGATTTGCGCCGGCCCAGCATTCACAAGACGCTGGGCATGGGTCCGCACAGCGGATTGAGCAATGTACTGACCGGCAGCGCGACTCTGGAGAAGGCCATCACTCGCACAGCGGTTCTCCCGAACCTGTTCGTACTCGCTGCGGGAACGCCACCGCCCAATCCGGCGGAACTGCTCGCGTCTTCCAATATGCGAGACGTACTGATGCAATTGCGCGAGCAGTATGACCACATTGTCATCGACACCCCTCCCTCGCTTTCCGTGACGGACGCGGTCGTTCTTTCGCCGAGAGCGGATGCCGTTGTGCTCGTGATCCGTTCCGGGCAGACGACGAAGCAGGCGCTTCGCCGGTCGCGCGACATCCTCACCCAGGTCAATGCGAAAGTTGTTGGAGTTCTGCTGAACGCGGTCGACCTCACCTCTCCAGATTATTACTACTATTACGAATATCAGGGTAAGTACGCGCGCTATTATCGCGATGAGGAATCGTCCGGTCACGGCGAAGAAGATGAGATGGAAGAAACTTCTCCGTCGTCCAGTAGCGCTTAAGAGGCAGTATTCCAGCCGCATAACATGAAGATTACTTTTAATAGTCCCGCTCGCAAGCGGACCGTCGCGGTCGTTGCCATCATGCTTAGCGTCGGTTATGTCGGTTTTGCGGCGAGCCAGTTTGCCGCCTCCGCGCTAGCCAGCCCCGGATGGGCGGCATGGCTGGATTCAGGAAGTGTCGCGTCCTGGGTGACGTCGTGGATTGGCGGCGGTCCGATCGAGGGTCGAAGTGACCGCGCGAGGTTACGAAGCCTGAAGTGGGCTGCCCGTTTGGATCCGGGGAATGCGGAGTATCGCAATGGGTTAGGAAGATACTACGACCTTGGATCGCGGGATCAGGCTACGGCCCTGCAACATTACTTGGCCGCGGTCCAACTCAACCCTCATTCCGCGAACTATTGGTTCGACCTGGCGAATGCATACTTGGTCCTGGGCGACACGTCGAGTCAGGTTCAGGCTCTCGAACAGGCCATCCACGCAGATTCCATGACGCCCAATGTCGCATGGGAAGCAGCCAATCTTTACATCGTTCAAGGCGAAAACCAAAAAGCATTGCGCGAGTTTGAGGTCGTTATCGCCAACGATCCTTCCCTGGGAGATCGCGCTCTTCAGTATGCTTGGCGCATTCAACCGGACGTGGACGAGCTTTTGCGCGTTTTACCGGCGCGCAGCGCGGCTTACGCCAGCTTTCTCGATCTGCTCGAGACCAAGCAGGAAACCGCGGGCACGATCAAGGCTTGGAACGCGTTGATGCAAACGCGCCAGCCCTTCGAGCAGCGGCAAGCCTGGGACTATATTCGTTATCTGGTGCAGCACAAGGAAGTGGATCAAGCCGTTTCGGTTTGGCAGCAAGCTGCCAATCGCTTCGGTCTGTCGTCGTATTTGTCCTCACCGTCCAACCTGGTGGTCAATGGCAATTTCAGCCAAACTGTGCTGAATGCGGGATTCGATTGGCAGTATCAGAAGCAGCCAAGCGTGAGTTTGACCCTCGATCCTGCTGATTTTCATGCAGGCCAACGGTCGCTTCTCATTACCTTTGACGGGCCCGGCATCGAAGAAGCTGGAATCTATCAGCTCATCGCCGTGCAACCCAACACGACCTACGATTTTTCCGCATATTACAAGAATGGGGACAATACCGAGGGAGCTGGTGGTCCCCATTTCATGATTCAGGACATGTACACCCAGACGATCTATTACCAGAGCGAGGAGTTGCGAGACTCTGGATTCTGGAAATCTGCCGACGGAGAATTTACCACCGGGCCAGATTGCAAACTCGTCGTATTGCACGTCCGGCGGCTTCCAGCGGGCAGTCCGATCCGTGGTAAGCTCTGGGTCGATGATTTTCATATCACGAAGAAATCGTCATAGATGCCGAAACACGAACACAAAAACGCAGCCCGCTCGATGAGCTTCCTTCTCAGGATCACGGGCAAGAATCACCAACTCCATGCGGCAGACATTCCCGTGGTGGTGCTTTACGGAACCTTTGGGCTACTGATGTTCGGCCCTCTCGCATTCGGCGCCGTCGAGCCGTGGTCGATCTTCATCGTCGAAACCGGCGCCGTTCTACTTACGCTTCTCTGGCTCGCGCATCAGTGGATCAATCAGGAGATATCGATCGTTTGGAATCCGCTTTTCCTTCCGATGGCGGCGTTTGGAGTCTTGATCCTGGTGCAGATCACTCTCGGTACTAGTTCCTATCGGCATGACACGATCGCAGAGGCGATGTTGTATTGCGCCTACGGCTTGCTCTGTTTTCTAGCAACCCAGACGCTGCTTCGGAGTTCCCAGGCACGAAAGGTAGGGGCGATTCTCGCTGTATATGGCGCCGCGATCGCAGCATTCGCACTTCTGCAGGGCGTCGCTCCCAATGGCAAGTTGTACTGGTTGCGCCAGCCTCGTTTGGGCGGATGGATTTATGGTCCGTACGTAAACCACAACCACTACGCAGGACTCATGGAGCTCCTGATCCCAATTCCACTGGTACTGTCCCTGACGCGCATGGCGGGGGAAAAGGAACGTACCGCCGCGGGCATTGCCGCGGCCGTGATGGTGGGAACGGTGTTTCTGTCGGGCTCGCGTGGCGGCATGATCGCGATCATCGTTGAACTGATGGCTTTCGGAATTGTCCTGTTCCGGCAGAAAAAGAACATCCGGATCGCCATCGGCATCGGAGCCTTTGCGGTTGTATTGATCGGAATGCTCACCTGGCTTGGCGGCAGGGATCTGACGACGCGGGTTTCGAGCATCGGGACCGAGGCAAAAACTGAGATCTCCGGCGGAATGCGATTGTCGATTGACCGCGACGCCTTGCAAATGTTCCGCCACCGGCCCGTGATGGGATGGGGATTGGGAACATTCCCCGTCGTTTACCCGCAGTTCCGGAGCTTTTACACGAATTTCTTCGTGAACGAAGCCCACAACGACTATCTGCAATTGCTGGATGAGATGGGATTGCTCGGATTCGGCGTAATGGTGTGGTTCTTAGTCGTGCTGTACCGCCGAGCGCTCAGCAAGATCGGAAACTGGATGTCGAGCGTCAGCAGCGCGGTTACGCTCGCGTGCGCTCTGGGGTTCACTGGAATGCTGGTCCACAGCTTTTTTGATTTCAATCTGCAGATCCCTGCCAATGCCGCTCTCTTTTACGTGCTATGCGCGATAGCGGCCGCGCCACCGCTGCTCCAGCGCTCGAGGAAACGAAGGCCGGTCGCGAGCGATATGGAAGAAGAGATGTTCCCTACGTCTGAAGTAGTGTAAGCAACCACGATAGGCATTCTTCCCAGGAATCGAGGAGTCCAGCGGAAGCAGATCCACCCTACAGCGGGCAGGTTGGAACTTCCACAGCCTTCAACGTGGTTGTCTGGATCAGGGCTTGGTGGGGCTTGCGGGGTCATCGCTCCTAGTTAGCGACCAGATAACGATGCCGCCGACCACTGCTGCGCCAGCTCCGACCGCGTAGGGAGAACTCAGGATTCCCCCTTCAGCACCTGGGGCGGCGCCAGCCGCACGCTTCCTGTTCTTTTTCTTCTTCCCGTCTTTGTCGGTCGTATCGGACTGCTCATCGCGGGTGGTTTCCTGACCTTGCGCCAGGGTCACCGTCTCCTTGCCGTCGCTGATGGTCAAATCACCTTTACGCGCCATGATGTGGACCGTTCCATCGGTGTCCACGACGTTGAACTCCGTAAAGCTATTCGAGGTCGGTGCAATTTTCACATCCCCAGCTACGGTGGCAACTTGCTTTGAGGTTGCAACCGTTACGCCCCCATGCTCGATTTCCAGCGATGTCCCTTCAAACTTCACTAGCGAGTCGGAAAGTACAGTAATACTGGAACCGGATTGGTTGATGTTGGCTACAGAATCGGAGCGCGTCTGTAATAGATCACCCGAGAAGATCGCGGAAGAAGAGCGAGGAACATGCGTGCCGTTGATCCAGGCAGCGCCGTTTGTGAAAAGCATCGCCGCGTTAGAATCGGCGGCAAACAACGAACCGGGGAACAGAATCATGAGCACACAACTGACCAAACCGCGAAACGCGGACTTACCCATTCCCACACTCCGTTAATAACTATGTTGGTGACCTTTGCTCCGAATCGTACCTTTCTGGTTGACCTCCGTCAATGGCTTTTGTGCAATGCAAAACGTTTTCCGGTGGAAAACTCATCTACCGGGGATCAGTTCTTGCCGCTCTGGACAAGCCGTCTGCTTAGCGCCAGCGTTCCACCGCAGTCCACCACAACAGACGAAGCCACTCATCCAGGCAAGTCTTTGCCCATTGTCGATGGGACCACCATCGCGCTCCGAACTGGGTTTCGTCACGAGCAGCCGCGACTGCAAAAGTCTTGCCCGGCAGCTCGCGACGGAAGATGCTCAAAGAACGGCGGGTGTGGAAGTCCGAGGTCACGATCAGAATCCTCGTGCCCGTCTCCTGCGTCAGGCATTTCTCCACGTCGTGAGATTCATCTCGGGTGGAAAGTCCCTCGATAGGACAAATTCCCACGGAAGCGGCCTCAGGAAGGTCGTGGGCCCACTTCTCCGCCAACTTCACTTCAGTAAATCCATAAATTTGAGCGGAACCAGGAACGTCAATCAGCACCCGGCGGGCATAGCCCTCATCCAGCAGTTGCAGCGCGTGCGCGGGACGATGATCAGTCTCTCCCGCCAGGACAACAATTACGTCCGAGGGGCGCGGGGCATCGACCACGAGCATTTTGCCCGCATTGGCAGCAAAACCGATCAGGCCCGCAATCAGCACCGCCGCCAGAATCCAGGCACGTCTTATCATCAAAGTCTTCAATCTCCTCGCTCTCCCAAATCGGATTCGATGTTTCCTTGGTAACCCTCTGCGGATCAAAGCCGTCCCGACCCACATGCTAATATTGGGATTCCCTCAATCTCTTTATTCTGGGATCCTTCATGACGACTTACTCTGCCGCAGATGCGTCCGTTGAGCAACTTAAGAGCAAGATTCAGCAGCGCCAGGCCCGCATCGGCATTATTGGCCTTGGCTACGTCGGATTGCCGTTAGCCCTGCTATACAGCGAACAGAAATTTCGGGTCACCGGGTTCGACATCGACGCGCGCAAAGTAGACACGCTCGCGAAGGGCGCGTCCTACATCTACCGCATCGCGGCAGAAGAGATCCAGGCGGCCAAGGCTCACGGTTTCTCCGCCACTTCTGACTATTCACAGCTTACGGACATGGACGCGATTATTATCTGCGTACCAACGCCGCTGAATGAATATCACGAACCCGACCTCAGTTTCATTACCGACACCACTCATTCCATTGCGCCACACCTTCGCGCCGGACAATTAGTCGTCCTCGAGAGTACGACGTACCCGGGAACCACGGAAGAGGTGATGATTCCGATTCTCGAAAAGGAGAACAAGAACGAACTGAAGGCGGCGCGCAACGGCGCTCTCACGGGGAGAGAATTCTTTGTCGCGTTTTCTCCGGAACGCGAGGACCCCGGAAACACGACGGTAGCGCGGTGCGACATTCCGAAGGTCATCGGCGGATTGAATCCGCAGGCTTCCGAACTCGCCGCCGCCCTTTACGGATCCATCTTCAATCGAACCGTCCCTGTCTCCTCACCGGCAGCGGCGGAAATGACCAAACTACTGGAAAACATCTACCGCTGCGTCAACATTGCGCTGGTCAATGAGCTTAAACTGTTGTGCCTGCGCATGGGCATCGATATCTGGGAGGTCATCGGAGCCGCGTCCACCAAGCCCTTTGGCTTTCACCCGTTTTATCCGGGTCCGGGTCTCGGCGGTCACTGCATTCCCATCGATCCCTTTTATCTTTCGTGGAAGGCGAAGGAGTTTGACTTCCGCACACGCTTCATCGAACTGGCCGGGGAGATCAATAACAATATGCCCTACCACGTTCTGTCCTCGGTGAGCGGAGCGTTGAACACCCACAAGAAATCAGTGAATGGCGCCAACGTTCTGGTGCTGGGCGTGGCCTACAAAAAAGATATCGACGATCTGCGCGAGTCGCCCTCTCTGACGATTATCGAACTTCTGCAAAAGGACGGAGCGAAGGTCAGCTATCACGATCCCTACTTCCCTTTCATCGGCAAGGGCCGCAAGTACGATTTGCAGATGAAGTGTGCAGAGTTAAAGGATCTGGGGAAGTATGACTGTGTCGTGATCGTAACCGACCACTCCGACTTCGATTACGGCAAAATCGTGCAGGAAGCCCGTCTGGTGGTCGATACGCGTAACGCCACCAAAGGGATCAAAAGCGACAAGATCGTACATTGCTGAGGCCCTACACCCCGATTTACCCGATGGCTCGAGAACAGGAAATCTGTTCTAGAAGAGTGTAGTTTTTTGCATGGAGATGTCCGGGGAGTCTCCATGATTCCGCCCGTACCCCTCAAACCATTGATTAACAGCGATTTATGGTTGGCTCAAAGCCGTGGGAATGGCCTTTTTCGTGCAATCTGATTGGTGGGATAGTACACTTTGTCCAGCCCCCTGTCTCCCAGGCAACCGTATTTTCGATAGGCGGGGAAACTTTTACGCCGTAGTCCGGGTTTGCTCCTGCTGTCGGAAGCAACCAGAGCTTGAAAAACGATGTCGCCGCATTTTGACGAATTCAGCTTGTTTTCCTCGCTCCCGAAGTGGAGAGCCCCTTGGCATGAGTTTGTTCTCAGCTATGGCGTGCAAGCGGTGATCATTGCGATCTTGGTCTGGATCCCCGTTCTCCATCCCGAGATTCTCGAAGGACCGAAGAAGGATTATCACGCGATCGAATTGGTGCCCACCCCGGTCCCGGTGAATCACGAGCCCCAACGGCGTCTTCCGCATCCCGCTCTGGAGGCAAAGCTTGATCCCCCGCCGACCGCTTTGCGTCTCCCTGCTCCTCAACCTCAGCCCAAGACGAAGATAGAAGAAGCGCCCGTTCCCGTGGTGAAGATCGCGACCAAGCAGCCGGATCCTTTGCCAGTCTCCGCTCCGGTGATACCGAAGCAGGCTGTACGAATGAACACATTTTCCACCGGAAGTTCCGCGCCGCAAACGACTGAACGTCCCGCTCAGCAGGTACAGACCGGCGGTTTTGGCGATCCGAACGGTGTTCCAGCGAAGACCACACAAACTCGCGCGGTGAACATTGCGCAAGCAGGTGGGTTCGATATGCCCACTGGACCTGGATACGGTAACGGAACCGGCGGAGCGAGCGGCGCTCGCGGTGTCGTCGCCAGCACGGGGTTCGGCAACGGTGTGGCCACCGGCACTACGCGCACGCCCCAGGGCGTGGTTCGCCAGGCTGGATTTGGGGACGCGGATGTACCTGCCCCTCCGACCGTGCAGTCGCGTCCCGCGGCGCAAGCGGCCGCGAAAGTTGTTCCGGCAGAAATCCTTTCCAAGCCCGTGCCCATCTACACAGAGGAGGCACGCACTCAACGAGTGGAGGGCGAGGTTCTTCTCGAAGTCGTACTTGAAGCATCCGGCAAGCTGCGTGTCCTGAAAATAGTTCGCGGACTCGGGCACGGTCTGGATGATGCGGCGGTACACGCTGCCGAACAGATTCGATTCAAGCCCGCATTGAAGGACGGTCAACCCTATGACTCAACGGCCGTTCTTCATATTATTTTCCAGTTAGCGTGATCAGCTCCCAGAAGGTTCTTATGCGCATGGTTCGTTTGGGCTCGCTCGTGTTTTTGATTTTCGTATGTTGCACTCTCGCAGTTACAGCGCAGAATCCTCCCGCTTCGGCGCCGCAGTCTGCCTTAAATTCCAAAGATGCCTCACCAGCCGCATCCCCTACTCCCGCCGCAGCAACTCCAAGCGGTGCTGCTCCTGCGGCCGTTCCGACCTGCGGCGGCTCAAACTATCGAGAGCGCTCCGCCGGCGGCGACTACGCTGAACGAAGTACTCGATCACGTGGTCCAGCGCGAACACTATTTCATGGCGCAGATGCGGCACATGCATCCGCTCGTTGAAACCTATCTGCAAGATCTGAAAAACGACGGAGAGGGGAATGGCATTCCGGTGAAAGACTCGTATTTCCTCGGCCGGCTCGATATGACCGACGGGCCGGAAGATACATCGTTTGTGGGTCAACCGGGCTTCGGACATCGCATGCTCACCAAGCTGACGGGGGTCTATTCCCTTCACTTTCTACCGATGGGCTTTGCCCAGATGGTAGTTCTCGACAGTGATTTTCAGAAGAGGAACTACAAGTTCACTTTCGTACGGCGCGAGTTTCTGGGAGAAGTTCGGTGCCTGGTCATTGATGTCCAGCCGCGAGAAGGCGATAAGACCGCGCGATTTCTGGGCAGGATTTGGGTCGAGGATCAGGACTACAACATCGTGCGCTTCAACGGAACCTACTATCCGCAGCCCAAGATTAATTTCTTTTTTCACTTTGACAGCTGGCGTCTGAACCTGCGGCCGGGAACTTGGCTTCCGGCCTATGTCTACACGGAAGAGTCCAACCTGAAGACCGGGCTGACTAAGACCTTGCACTTCAAGGCGCAAACGCGGCTATGGGGCTACGACCTGAAAGGACTGGGCAAAAACGAAGAGTTCACGCAGATCCTGATTGATTCGCCGCAGTCGGTGAAAGACCAGAGCGACGCCGCCGCCGACGCTACCCCGGTAATGGCCAAGCGCATGTGGGAGAGACAAGCCGAAGAAAACGCGGTCGATCGCCTGCAAAAGATCGGCTTGCTCGCACCTTCGGGAGAAGTCGACAAGGTCTTAGCGACCGTAGTGAACAATCTGCTGGTCACCAATAACATCGATCTGGGGAGCGATATCCATTGCCGGATTCTGCTCACATCCCCGCTCGAATCGTTCACCATTGGCCACACGATCGTGATCAGCCGCGGCTTACTCGACGTCCTTCCGGACGAGGCGTCGCTGGCGATGGTTCTCGCACATGAACTCAGCCATATCGTTCTCGGACATCCGTTCGATACTAAGCTGGCATTTAATGACAAGCTCTTCTTTCCCGATGAAGAATCTTTTCAGCGTCTCGATTTCAAACAGAGTCCCGCGGATGAGGAAGCTGCCGACACGAAGGCTCTCGAACTGCTGAAGAACTCACCGTACAAAGACAAACTGGGGAATGCTGGATTGTTCTTGAAGGCGCTGCAGCAAAAGGGACCGGATTTGCCGAAGCTGATTCGTCCTCACCTGGGCAACGGTTTCGCCGGCGGAAAGAGCGTCCGCATGTCGAGTTTGCTGGCAGCAGCGCCTGAGCTGGACGAAAAGCGTCTCGACCAAATCGCCGCGCTTCCCCTGGGCGGTCGCATCAAAGTCGATCCGTGGAGCGATCAGGTTGAGATGACTAAAGCCAAACCGGTAGCTCTGACCTCGGCGCGCGAAAAGATGGAGTTTGAGATTACGCCGTTCTTTCCTTACCTAACACGGCTTTCCATCCCCGGAGCCGAGAAAGTAGCTCTGACAACGACGTCGCCGTCGTCAACCGAACCCAAGTAGTTTTTAGGGAACAAAGAAGCGGGGGAATTACGGCGCAACGGTCAAGCAAGCTCATCCCTGCCGCACTCGGCGCATTCCTTGGAGAGTGTCGAAATCGCTCTTACTGGATAGCGCTGCCAACCTGGGAAAATACGTTGTTGGCATTCGAGCCGATGAGACGAATGGTGCCCACAACGATCACTAGAATCACCGCCAACATGACGGCGTATTCAGCGATGTCCTGACCATGCTCATCGTTCCACAGCTGCAGTAAACGTTTTGCCACGGGCTCCTCTTTTTCGGACTTGCTTTCCGTCCCCAATGGAACCGGGGTGAAGATGGGTAACACGTTTCAGATCGTGTGCTTCCCCAGACCGATCCGTGCGAAGACTATAGTCTTCGATTTCATGCCGAGCCAATGGCACGGAAGTGCCACATCGCGCAATCCCGTGTGAACAGGACTCTTACGCGATGCTCTTGAGTGGAAGAGCCTGATTTACTGCAAATAAAGCGAGCTCCAGACGCGTAGAAACGCCCAGTTTGTCAAAGATGTTGCTGAGATGGTGCTTCACGGTATCTTCGCTGATCTTGAAGTATTCCGCTATTTCCTTGTTGGAGTACCCTGCCACCACGGCCGAAACGATCTCGAGTTCGCGCGGAGTCAAACCAAACTTCTTCTGCCGCGCCTCGTCGTGCGACGACTGCATCAGCGTACGCAGGTATTGCACCAAATTGGAAACGCTCTCGCGGCCGACCCAATATTCGCCTGCCATGACTGTCTGAATCGCCTTCAACAGCAATTGCGTTGCGGAATCCTTCAGCACGACTCCGCGAGCACCCAGTTGCAAAGCTTCGACGATCTGACTCTTTTCGGCGGCCGCGGTCAGGAGAATCACGCGAACCGGAGTCGCATTCGCCGGCATACTTAGCTCCCGCAAAGCTTCGAGTCCCGGGTGCTTAGGCATTGCCAGATCAAGCAAGAGGATATCCGGCTTCAGCTGGCGCGCCAGCTTCACGGCCTCGGCGCCGTCGGAGGCTTCGCCCAGAACTTTCAAATCTGACTCGGCTTCGAGCAGTCGCCGCAGACCATCGCGGAAAATTGGATGATCATCGGCGATGACCAAACGAACTTGTTGCTTTCTAAAACTCATGCGGCACATCCCCGTTTCGAGGAACGGTAATTTCCAGGCGAGTTCCCTGTCCGGGATTTGATTCTACCGTGAGTTCCCCGGCAATCAAACGCACCCGTTCCTTAATGATCATAGGCCCTTTCCCGGCTTCTTCCATCTGATCCTGATTGTAGCGTCCGGAAAAGGGGAATCCTTTGCCGTCGTCTTCGACCGTCAGAGTCCATCTTTCGTCGGTAGAGGCGAGCCGCACCAGGGCATGGCGGGCGCCACTGTGCTTTCTGACATTGACCAGCCCTTCCTGCACGATCCGCAGAATCTCGCGGCACACACGTTGCGGCATATCCAATTCGTCCAGGTCAGTAACGAAGCGCGCGTTGATCCCAGTCTCGCGTTGAAAGCGCTCGACCGAGTCTTTCAGCACTCCGAGCAGACGCTGCGCATCGACATCGATGGCTTTCATCTGCTGCATCAGTTCCCGCAATTTCAAAACCTCTTCCCGCAGCAGTCCCTGGATGCGGCCCAGTTCCCCGCCGATCGGACGGTTGGCCTCGGCCTGTCGGCGCAAGACGTCCACTTGCATCTCGACGGCGATCAAGGACTGCACGGCACCATCGTGGAGTTCGCGTGCAAAACGAGCTCGCTCGGCCGCCGAGGCGCGCCGTCGCAACCGGTGCAGCAAATACACGTTATAAACCGCCGGCCCGACTTGCCGGACCAGATCCATCAGGAAGCGGAGTTCTTCCTGCTTTTCGCCACGCCACCTCGGGTTGAAGAGGAATATCCGGCCTCGCCAGTCCGTTCCTAGAAGGAACGCTACTGTGATCAGCGAATCGAAATTTTGCACTTGCCGCAGCTGAGAAATCGAAGCCAGGTTCGTCACCGGAACGGCATGCCCGGCCTCATCCAAGGCTAACGTTGACCACCGGTCTCGCTTCACGGCGGCGTAACAAACTTCCCCGGGGAAGTCATCCAAATATGTTTTCGCGTCCCGCAAAGCAGATTCCAGCCAGTGGAACTCCGACGGCCCGCTGGGCATGGCTTTGTCGAGCTCCCCTACGAAGACGCGTTCGCTGTGAATCTCCTGCGAGGCCACAACCGCCCGCGACGCTCCGTACATGGACATCAGTTCCTGAAAGATCTGCTCCATGGTTCCGGTCAATCCCGCTTCGACACGGATCCGGGAAAGAGCCCCAGTCACAACAGCTTTCTCCGCGCGCAGATGCTTCTGCTGCTCCGCGAGGTAGCCGAGAAGCAGGCCCATCACGATCAGATAGATCGAGAGCATGAAAAGTCGTTGCGGCTCAAACTCGGTGACATTAATGTGCAGACCGGTTAATGCCCGCAACGGTAGTGAACCCTGCGGCCACACGTGCAAAACAATGAAACTCTCGATCCACAACAGTGCCGCCTCGGCAACGGCCGTGCCCAGCGTCTCCCACAAGCCCCAGCGATAAGCGGCAGCGGCCAGGACAAAAAAGAAGAATAGGAAAAACGGGGTGCGAGGGCCTTCGGCAAAGATGGAAATCACGGCGGGCCATACAACGTCCCCAGCATGGACCAGAAAGCGAAACGCAGCCGTGGATTGCTGCCTGCGCCGGAGCAGCATCAGAATGAGAATCCCGTTGGCCATGTAAAAGACGAAGAGGCCGTAAGCTGCCCAGGAATGCCCGAGTTCGGTGGGATCCATTCGGATCGCGACTAATGTCGAGACCGCGAGGAATACGCGAGCGGTAGCCAGCCACCTCTCGATCCGGCGGGTCTCGCTGGGATCCGGTGGGATCCTCAGTCTCCAGGATTGTCGATAACGCTCAATGTGAGAATTCAAATTGAGTCCGTTTTCCACGGGCGTGGCGGCTGTTGCATATTATTGAATAAGAAATGCTTAGGGGCAAGTCGAGACCAGGGTTCCATTTTGGGGGCGCAGCGATTTTGCCCTGCAACAGGTTACTACGGTAACCATTATCGCGCATGAAATCCCGTCTAGAATGGGCTCTGAGGAGTGTTCTGTGGGCAATCGGTCCAAAGTTTGGTTAGCAGCGGTCGCCGGCATGCTGGCGATCTTGGTGCTGGCAGCTCTCTTCATGCCGCGCTCATTTGCGCTGACTGCCCTGAGCGACATCATCCAGTGCTTGCTCCTGGTTTCGGGGGCTGCCGCATTCGTTCCCCTGGCTCTAAGGACGCAGGGGCGCATGCGGCTTTTCTGGTCGCTGATCACTCTCGGCATTGCGTTTTGGCTGTCGTACCAGCTCTTTTGGACCTACTACGAGATTATTCTTCGGCGCGATGTACCCGACCTTTGCACTTGGGATGTGGTGCTTTTCCTGCACCTGGTTCCGATTATGAGCGCGCTGGCCTTGCGAGCCCACGTTCCTCGCGACGAATCTGCCACGCGCGTTGGACGACTGGACTTCGCGCTTCTGCTGGTCTGGTGGTTCTATCTCTACGTTTTGATCGTCATGCCTTGGCAGTACGTCATCGCAGACGTGCACACGTACAACCGCAACCTCAATTATGTGTATGTCGCGGAGAAGACCGCGCTGCTGCTTGGGCTGTTTGCCTCTTTGATCGCAAGCAGAGGCAAATGGAGAATCTTCTACGCCGCGCTGTTTGCTACGCTTCTGTGCTACTCGGCTGGATCCACGTTCGCGAATTGGGCGATTGGACGAAAAGCGTATTACAGCGGCAGCCTCTATGACATTCCTCTGGTCGCTGCCATGGCAGGCCTTACCTGGGTCGGCCTCAGCACGAAACTGGAAAAACCCGAAACAGAAGCGTCGGAAGGTTCCACGGCCTATAGCGTGTGGGTCGCACGTTGCAGCATGATCGCTGTCTTCTCGCTGCCATTGTTCGCAGCGTGGTCGATATCGGATGCGCACGTTCCTTCCCGCATCCGCGTCTTCCGGCTGGGCCTGACGCTGGTGGCCGCTTTTTGCATGAGCATTATGGTCTTCCTGCGACAGCACATGCTCGACCGGGAATTGATCCGGCTGCTGCACCATTCCCAGGAATCATTCGACAATCTGAAGCGGCTGCAGGCACAGATCCTGCAGTCCGAGAAGCTTGCCTCGATTGGACAGTTGGTCGGAGGCGCTGCCCACGAACTCAACAACCCGATCACAGCCATGCTGGGTTATTCCGACATGTTGCTGAGCACAGCCCTGAACGAGGAGCAACAGCCTCTGGCCGCAAAGATCGGCCAATACGTGCGCCGCACAAAATCGCTGGTGGCCAGCCTGATCAGCTTTGCGCGGCAGGCTCCCGCTCCCAAAACTGCCCTTGATCTCAGCACGCTGGCGCGCACCGCCGTAAAGCTGGCTCAGCCGCAGTGGGAGGCGCTCCAGATTGAAGTCCGCACTCAGTTCGACCCCGCCTTGCCAAAGGTGATGGGAGATTCCAACCAGTTGCTTCACGTCTGCCTGCAGCTTGTTGCCAACAGTCTGCACCTGCTCAGTGAAGGCGGCGGCCGAGTCGTGACCGTCAGCACCGAACGGCAAGCCGGCCTCTGTATCCTGCAAATTGCTACAGAAGCTTTGCCCGGGGCTCCGAATGCTTCAGCCGATCCGGACGAAGGGCTGGCGCTCAGCGCATGTCAGGGAATTCTGCAAGAGCACCGCGGTCAAATCGCTCACCAACGCCGCGACGATGGCGCGATCACACTGAGGGTTGAGTTGCCCGCTTCAGCTTCGCCTCCGGCTAAGACGAAGGAATCGACGGTGCCGGTGCTGTGGCAATCTCACCCGTACGCTTGAGCTGCCCGCAGGCGGCATAAATGTCCCGGCCCCGCGGGCGCCGCACAAACGCGGGAATTCCAGCACTTCGCAGAATATTTTTAAATGCGGTAACCTGCTCCGCGTCTGGGGTCGCAAAGTCGATTCCCGGGCCGGGATTCAGGGCGATCAGATTCACTTTGCAGCGGAAGCCGCGCAGCAGTTCTACGACTTCTTTCGCATTCTCTGGGCCGTCATTGACGCCGCCAAGCAGCACGTATTCAAAGGTGACCCACTCCCGCGTGCGGAGCGGATACTCGCGAGCGGCGGCCATCAGCATTTCGAGGTTCCATTTCTTGTTGAGCGGCATGAGCTGGGTGCGCAAAGCGTCATTGGAAGCATTCAAAGAAATGGCCAGCTTCGGCCGGATCAGCTCCTGTCCGAAGTCATAAATGCGCGGAACAATGCCGGCGGTCGATACCGTCATGCGGCGCTCGGCAATGCCAACTTCCTCCACCAGCAGTCGCGCCGCCTTCACGAAGTTGTCGTAGTTCAGGAACGGCTCGCCCATGCCCATGAAAACCAGATTGATGCGGTCCTCGGGCGGCGAAACTTTCTGATCCTGCAGCACGGCGCACACTTGCCCGACAATCTCACCTGCAGTCAGATTGCGCTTCACCCCCAGCAGAGCGGTCAGGCAGAACTGGCAATCGACGGCGCATCCCACCTGGCTCGAAATGCAGATGGTCGAGCGGCCCGGATTCTGTCCCTGCTTATATCTACGGTCAGTACCGGAACTTTCCGCTTGTTCCGCCTGATCTCCGGCTTCACTGCCGTCCCCGGCTTCCCCACCATCCCCCTCAGGCATCCAAACCGTCTCGACGCTCTGCCCGTCCGGGAAGCCGATCAGGTAGCGCACCGTGCCATCCTGCGATACGAAGCGCTGCTCGATCCGAGGCAAACCGACCGAGATCCCTCTCTCGGTTAGCTGAGTGCGAAGTTGCTGCGACAGGGTGGATATCTGACCAATCGATTCCACGCGCTGCCGGTAGATGGCTTCCAGCAATTGTTTCGCACGATAGGCGGGCTCGCCGATGCTGTCTGCCAGCGCAGTGAGTTCGGTCCGGTCCAGACCGAGGAGTTCGATTTTCGTGGCAGTTGTCATAAGCTTGGCGGACCCGATTTTCGGACCAATCCAACTTAACTTGCTGATTCTAAATCACTAAACTATTCTCGCACACCCTGACGCCCTATGTGAGAATAGATTCAGTTCCTTTTTCTGTACCAGGAAATCTAATAGCAATGGCCCAGGAAGTCCGGAATATTCGTCGTCAGAAATTGCCCAACGGGTTGACTATCATCACCGAGCAGATGCAGCACATCCGCTCAGCCTCGATCGGCATCTGGCTGCAAACCGGTTCGCGCGATGAAGACGCGGAATCGAATGGCATCTCCCACTTCCTCGAGCACATGGTCTTCAAAGGGACCAAGCACCGCACCGCGGAAGAGATTGCGCGCCAGGTTGACTCCATCGGTGGCAACATGGACGCATTCACCGCCAAAGAGTGCATCTGCTTCAATGTTAAAGTTCTCGACGATCATGTGCCGACCGCGCTCGATATTCTGAGCGACCTGGTCCTGAATCCGCTGTTTGAGCCCTCCGATATCACCCGCGAACGCGGCGTGATCATGGAAGAGATCAAGATGGACGAGGATAATCCTGATTATCTCGTCCACGAGATTTTCACGCAGAATTTCTGGAAAGACCATCCCCTGGGTAAGCCGATTCTGGGGACCAAGGAAACGGTGAAGCGCTTCGAGCGTGCCTCCGTCCTCGACGCCTACGCCCACCGTTTCGCGCCGGGAAATATCATCATTTCGGCGGCAGGTAATCTGGATCATGACAAATTTGTCGAACTGGTAACCGATCACTTCGCGCACATGAAGCCAATGGCCAATGGCTTCCATTCGTCTGCTCCCAAAATCGTTTCGCGCATTATTCTGCGCAATAAGAAAGCTCTCGAGCAGGTGCAACTCTGCATTGGCGTGCCCGCCTATCCGATTGCGCATGAAAAGCGCCATGCGGGATACATCTTGAATACATTGCTGGGCGGCGGCATGAGTTCGCGCCTGTTTCAGAACATCCGCGAGCGGCAGGGACTGGCTTATTCGATCTACAGCGATTTGAACCCTTACCGCGATACAGGATGCCTTGCCGTCTATGCCGGCACTTCCCTCGCGTCGGCCGCGAAAGTCGTGCAGTCGGTGGTCAGCGAATTTCGTAAATTGAAAGTGGAGCCGGTGCCGGAAGAGGAACTTCGCCGCTCGAAGGCCCAATTGAAGGGCAGCCTAATGCTGTCGCTCGAATCGAGCACCGCGCGGATGTCGAACCTCGCGCGGCAGGAAATGTATTTTGACCGATTCTACGATCTCGACGAGCTCATCGAGAGAATCGAGGCTGTAACTGCGGAAGACCTGGCCGACCTGGCCAACGAATTCTTCAAGACCGAGTCGGTCGCCGTAACCGCTTTGGGAAATCTTCCGGGACTGAAGATCACGCGGGACCAATTAGCCTGCTAGATTCTCGTTTGGCCCAGGCTCTTCGCAGTCGGTATTCGCATTTGGCCTTGTAACTTTCGGCCAAGCGCCACATCCCATCTCTGCGCGCAGGTAAGGCCTGCCGACACATTCACGATTCCTCCAAGGAGAGAACTATGAAACAGCTTTTCCGCAGTCTAAGCCTGGCGTGTGTTTTGGCCGCTTCTCTGTCCGCCTTGTCTCAAGACCAAATGAAACAGGACGACATGAAGAAGGATGATGCCAAGCAAGACACCATGAAGCAAGACAGTATGAACAAGGATCAGATGAAGAGTGACAAGAAAGCCAAGAAGGCAGCCAAGAAAGATGCTATGAAACACGATAATATGAAGAAGGACGATATGAAGAAAGACGACACGAAGAAAGATGAAATGAAGCACAACTAATTGTCGTCACGATGTTGAGGCGCGAGCAAGGCTGCTCGCGCCTTTGTTTTTTACTGGAAGAGTTTTCGTTTTCGAGCTAGGTCCTAGCGCTCGCCGCCGCGATCATTGCGTTCATCATCATCGAGGTCGCGGGCTGCATCGGCCTCAGACTCCAGAGACGCATGTCCAGCACGAGCCGTCTGCAGGTACTTCCGCAGACAGCGCAGGCACGGAACATATCCCTGCGCCATCGCTTCTTTCGCCGTAAGGGTTCGCTCCGTCTGCTTGTTGTGGATCACGCCGCACCCGGCCACGTGGAAGACCTTGGCATCGGCGGTCACGACCACCTGCATCTCGGGAGGAATATCGCGTCCCGGTTGGGCATGTTCGGACTGCAGCGGATGCGCCACGGTCAGCGAATTCGCCAAACGCAATCCCCCGGCAATCAGTGCTAAAGCTGCCACCGGAACCATCCAGGCGGACCAGGAAGACCATCGACCGCGACTCACGCGTGCGCTCTGCGCCAGCTTTCTCTCGAGACGGCGACTGAAACCGGCGGGCACCTCGATCATGCGCTCATCGCTGTACAGGCGAATTACATTCCTCGTCCCTTCGAGCACGGAGTGGCAGCGCGGGCACGCCTGAAAGTGCTGATCCATCGCCACGCGCAATCCGGAGTCGATATCGCCTTCGAGGTAATTCGAAATCTCCTGCCACACCTGTTCGCAGGTCACTTTTCTCCCGTCTACCATGGTTTGGTTCCCTTCTCGAAGGGAAGGCGGCTGAACCAGCCTCGCTCCCACCCTCCGGCGAGCAGATCGCGCAGCATCAGCCGGGCCCTCAGCAGCCGCGTCTTGACCGATGCGACGGAAATCCCCAAGGCTTCGGCCGTTTCCTGAATGTTCAGCTGCTCCATATCCCTGAGCACGAAAACTTCCCGGTATTTGCGGTCCAGCGTGGCCAGGGCCTCGGCCAGCTTTAGCCGCACCTCTTTGCGCTCCAACGCTTCCGAAGGGATCTCTCGCCAGTCGGCGAAGTCCCTTGGAGTGTATTCGGCCACTTCATCGCGGCGGTCGTCGATGGGTTCGATCATCGCAGTGCGCTCCCTTCGTCGCCGCATTAGGGCCTCGTTCACGGTGATTTGAATCAGCCAGGTGCTGAACCGCGCCTCCGCGCGAAACTGCCGAATGTTGGCGAAGGCCTTCAGCATGGCCTCCTGCGCGACGTCCTCGGCATCGGTCGGATTGCGAAGAATCGCGAGCGCCGCGGCGTACACGCGCCGTTCGTAGGGCCTCACCAACTCGTAGAACAAATCGTTCTGGCCGCGCTGCACGCGCGCGATCAGATCGTGCTCGCGCGTTCCGACTGCCTGCTCCGGATTGTTCAAGACTAGATTCGGCTCAGCCATCTCTTCTGCCCGTCTACTCCTCACCCGTCATCCCCGCTTACAAGACCGCATCAGTACTCCGGATCTCTTTTCCAACCCGTCAGCATGGAAACGAAATTATTCCACCCGTGCAGAATGACCATGACCAGATGTCCGAACACAAATGCCAAAATCGCCCACATTACCAGGAAGTGCCACAGCCGTGCCCAGTGAAAACCGCCCATCAGCCATGCCAGCCAAGACAACTGCACCGGCTTCCAGACGGCGAGTCCGGTAATCACCGAAAGTACGCCCAGGCCGATTACGGTTGTATAAGCCTGCTTCTGCAGCGGGTTGTAAGCGTCGCGCAATTCCGGCTTGGGACCGAAAAAGAAGTAATGCTTCACCATGGGCCACACGCCCGGCAGGTCGCGATGCGTGAACAAGACCTGCTTGTAGTTGCCGCTGAACAACTCGTACCCAAGATAAATCACCCCGGTTGCGAGGTAAATCCACATGAAAGTCAGGTGCCATTGCAACGCGCCGCCCAGCCATCCGCCAATGGCAAACGCCTTCGGCCAGTGCAGCAAGTCCTTCTGCGGGATCTTGGCGCCAAAACTGGGGAATGCCCGAAAGATCTGCAATCCGCTTCCGACCATGACAAAAAGCGAAATCGCATTCGCCCAATGACAAAGCCGCACCGGCAGCGGGTGCTCATACGCAGCAATGCCGACCGTTTCGGTCGTGTCGCCAGTAGTCCGAACAATCTCGATTACCGCTCCGCTCATGTGGCTACTCCAGCTCTCAAACGGTTTCAACGTTTCAAGGTTTCGAAGTTTCAAGGTACAAACTCCCGAAGTCACTCAACTCCTAATGCAACCTTGAAACTTACTTTTCTTCTCTTCTCACAGTCCATAAAACCAGGAATATCCCTGATCTTCCCAGTAGCCGACCTTGTCGAGAACATTCGTGACCTTCAGGTCGGTCAGGTATTTCGCCTGCTTGTAGCCAACCTTGGTCGGCACATTCAACCGCAACGGAGCACCGTGCTGGCGCGTGAGCGGCCGGTCGTACATCTCCCAACAAAGTAGCGTTTGGGGATGAAGCGCCGTCTCCATGTCCAGCGATTCGTAGTAGTCATCGGCACACCCCACGGTGATGAATCGCGCAGAAGTGTCCGCGCCAATCATGGCGAGGAAATCGGACAGGCGCGCACCTCCGAAGCGGCCGATGACATCCCAGCCCTCAACGCACACGTGACGGGTATTCTGCCGCGTCCGCGGCAGCGCTTGAATCTGCGCCAACCGGTAGTCGCCTGGTTTCTGTACCGCACCGCTCACGGTGAGAGTCCAGTTTTCGAAGATCACTCCCGGATCGTCCACGTCATATCCGTTAATGGGGAACTTGCCGAACGGGGTCAAGTCGGCATCGCCAAAGGTTGGCGCCAAATGGCCGCGCCGGAACAACTTTTCCGACGCCCAGTCACTGAATCCGAGCCCTTTTTTGAGCAAGAACTCCTGCAGGCCGGGAACGGCAAAAGCTCCCAACGCCAACACCGGAGCGACTTTCAGCAACTCGCGACGCGACATCCCAGTAAGCTTTCGCTCGTCGATGGAAGTACTGATGATCCTTCGCGTACCGATCCCTGGCGGAGAAGTGGGGGCAACTGGCTCGGCTCTGTCCCTTTCGGGGCTAGGAGTATCCGGCGCGGCGCTTTTCGCGTTACTCTCTGTCGGCGCGCCCGCGTCAGGTTTTATGTCTTCTGGTTCCATCCTTCACACTCCGGCGAACTCTCCATGATGGGATTCAGAGAATCTCACAAAGTTACGCGAAGCTTCAACGCCGGTCCACCATCTCTTTCGCGGCCAGCCCTTTTGAGTAGGTAAAAGCTCGTCTTTTGCTGGTCTTTTGCCGTCGCTTAGAGGCATACTATGCCGGAGTTGCCCCAGTAGCCTCGTTCAGCCATGCCTGATTCCAAACTGCTAGCTTCGAAGCCCGAATCCTCAACGCGACCCGAGGAGCGGAAGGCCCGCCAATTGTATTCGCCAAAGCAGCAGCGCATGATGGTCACGGCCTTAACGCTGCTCCTCATTGCTTTAGGATTCGTTCTCTACCAGGACCGAGATTTCTGGTTTCCCGATATGCAGGAAGCCAACGAGCAATCTCAGCAAACGACTCCGGGGACCAGCGGAGCATCGGCGACGCCGACCCTTCACGCACGGGCTGTTCGCAAAACATCGCGCAAGCATGAAGCCCAGCCCAAGGAAGTCGAAGTAGCGACTCCTGCACCGGGGGCTACGATTACAGCAAGGACGGTGCTTCCCCCGCTCGAAGTTGAAGTGGTCGCCGGCAGTGTCCATCGAACCTTGCGGCCGGGCAGCAACTCCGTTCGTGTCGAAATGCAGGCGGAGGATGCTTCAGTTGCGGTGGCCGACCCACCGGAAGCCCGCAACCGCGACAACGCCGCGAGTGTAACCAGCAACGCGGCCGAGCGCGTGCAAGTGTCCGCGGAGGAGACGGATCTCGTTACGCGCTCGGTGAAGCCGGGCTATCCGATGCTGGCCCGTCAGATGAAAGTACAGGGATCGGTTGTCTTGCAGGCATTAATCGGACGCGACGGACTGATTGAAGAACTGCGGGTGCTCAGTGGGCCGCCGATCCTGGCCAATGCCGCCGAGGAAGCGGTGAAGCAGTGGCACTTCAAACCGCATTTTCAGGGCGCCGAAGCGGTCGAAACCCAAACCAAGATCACCGTGAACTTCACGATCTCAACGAACTGATGATACTGAGGATTCTTGAAATTGCACCTTCTGATCCGCAAACGCCCTGTTCCGAAGTTCAATCGCACATTCGTTTTTACCCTGGCCGCAGCAGCCGCGATCGTCTCGATGGGACTGCTGCCATGGCGGGCATTGGGAACCTCGACGGGGGATTCGCCGAGGGGGAGAGAACGAGCGATGTCACTGACGATCTCGAGTCCAAGTTTCTCCAACGGCGGAGACATCGCGGAAAAATTCACGTGCGATGGGACTGATGTCTCCCCGCGACTTACCTGGACCGAGCCTCCGGCGGGAACCAAGACCTTCGCGCTTCTGGCCGACGATCCCGACGCGCCGGCTGGAAACTGGAATCACTGGACCGTGTGGAATCTGCCGGCCAGCCTGCGCGGGCTTCCTGAGGGCTTCAGCAAGGATGCGCGCTTGCCCGATGGCTCTCAGCAAGGCCTGAACGATTTCGGAAAGCATGGCTACAACGGGCCGTGTCCTCCGCCGGGCAAGCCGCACCGCTACTACTTCAAACTGTTCGCTCTGGACGTGAAACTCGATCTCCAGACAGGATCGAAAAAGGATCTGGAGGCGGCAATGAAGGGCCATGTCCTAGCTCGTGCGGAATGGATGGGACGTTACGGACGCTAAACGTTCCTCATCCCAGAATGCCCCCCTACAAAAGTTTGAGTAAGGACCCGTTTCCCCGATTCTATCGGACTCTGAACGCGGGTTTTAAGATACGCCCTCGAACCTTGTAAACCATGCATCTGAAGTTCTACGAATTTATTGCCGATAAGAATTCATAGCCGCCGGATCATGCGCGGACTGGCATGTCTTCTTTCGACGAACCCGAAATCTGTCGCAGTATTCTGGAAAGCCTGCCCACCGGCCTCTGCGTGGTGGACCTGCAAAAGAAGATTGTCTTCTGGAGCGATGCCGCTGAACGCATTACGGGACACCCGCGTCATGAAGTCATCGGCCACTCCTGTGTATCGGAACCGCTGCTTCACTGTGATCAGCCGGGCTGCGAGTTCTGCAGCGAAGACTGTCCCGTAGCTCGCGCCATCAAGACATCACGCCCCGCCGAGATTTCCGGGATTCTGCACCATAAAGCCGGGCACGACGTCCCGGCCCACATTCGGGCCGTGCCGGTTCGGAACGCTCACGGTTCGATCATCGGCGCCGTCGAGACGTTCGAGAAACTGGCCGCGCATCCTGACCGCATTGAATCCTGCCCGGCGCTGCCGGGCTGTGTCGACGAAGTAACCGGCCTCGCGAGCCACGCTCGCATGCAATCTCATTTGCGCGAAGCTCTGGGAGTCCTCTTCGAAGCTCAGGTACCTTTCTGCATCTTGTGTATCCGCATGGAAGGGACGGAACATTTCCGTGCCAGTTTCGGACCGGAAGCCGCCTCTTCCCTGCTCGCAGTCATCGCACGCAGTCTGGAACACGCACTCTGGAAAAGCGACTTCGTCGGGCGTTGGACCAACGATCAATTCCTCGCCATCCTCAACGGCTGCCGAGAAGATGCCTTGGGCTCAGTTCGAGAGCGTATCCGCCGGATGCTGGTTAACAACGCGATCGAGTGGTGGGGAGAACGCCATTCTTTGCCAGTATCCATCGGGGGAGCGGCTGCGCAGTCCGATGACACCGTTGAGTCGCTTTTGGAGCGCGCTCAGAAATCGCTAGATGCCGCATCCGGATGGCGGATTCGAGCCGAGGAGGCACGGGCCAATCCGGCTCCCGGGAGCTAACAATGTTTGCGATTATCGGCATCCTCGTGGTTTTCGGTTGCGTCGTTGCCGGATATTTGATGGAACATGGCAACATTCGGGTGCTGATTCAGCCAGCGGAACTGGTCATCATTGGTGGCGCCGCGGTCGGCACCGTGCTGGTCGCCAACCCGCTACATATCATCAAGAAAATTGTTGGTGGAATCGGCGGCGTATTTGGCGCCTCCAAGTTCGGCAAACAAACCTACCTGGACGCCTTGAAAATGATGTATAACCTTCTGAACAAAGCGCGCAAAGACGGTTTAATGGCGCTCGAGAACGACGTCGAGGCACCGGAGAAAAGTCCCTTTTTTTCGAAGAACCCCGCATTTCTCAAGAATCACCACGTCTGCAACTTTGTCTGCGATTCCATGCGCATGGCAATTACAGGGATTGATACGTTCGATCTCGATCAGATGCTCGACCTCGATATGGAAGTGCTGCATCACGACTCTACCGAACCCACCGCCGCGCTGAGTACGATGGCGGACTCGCTGCCCGGACTAGGAATCGTGGCCGCGGTTCTGGGCGTCGTAATCACCATGGGCGCGCTGGGCGGGCCGCCTGAAGAGATTGGCCACAAGGTCGCTGCAGCCTTAGTCGGCACGTTCCTCGGAATTCTGCTCTGCTACGGATTGATTGGGCCGATTGCGGCGAACATGACGAAGGCCGCGGAAGAGGAACATGCTTTTCTTTACGTCATGCGCGTATTAATGGTGTCGTTTCTGAAGGGTACGGCGCCGATTATGGCGGTGGAAATGGCGCGCCGCGCCATACCCAGTCACGTGCGGCCATCTTTCAAGGAACTGGAACAGACGTGCCGCGGAGGAGGAGCGGCCGCAGCGGCCGCAGCGGCTTCTTCGTAGCGTCCTGCAATGCCATGGAGAACAACCGTCCCATCATCATTCTCAAGAAAAAAGGCGGCCACGGCGGACATCATGGCGGCGCCTGGAAAGTTGCCTACGCCGACTTCGTTACGGCCATGATGGCGTTGTTCATCGTGCTCTGGCTTCTCAATAGCAGCAAACAAGTGCAGGAAGCAGTGGGCGGCTATTTCAAAGATCCCACGGGAACTTCTAAGAAGGTCGGCTCCAACATGATGGGTGTGGGTGAAAACTTCACTCTCACGCGCGATAATATGCCAAAACTGAAAGAAGAACTGCAGAAGGCGATCCAGCAAATGTCGGATTTCGAAAAGCTAAAGAGCCACATCGAAATGACGGTAACGACGGAAGGTCTGCGCATTGAACTCTCGGAATCCGCGAGCGGGACCTTCTTCGACAGCGGGAGCACAAAACTCAAAGCCGATGGCGCCGCCCTGCTTGTCACCCTCGCGCAGGAACTTGGGAAACTCCCCAACAAGCTTTCCATCGAAGGCCATACGGACTCCGAGCCTTACGCCCCTTCGGCAACTTACGGGAATTGGGAGCTTTCTTCAGACCGCGCCAACGCCGCGCGCCGCGTCATGCAAGCCAATGGCATCCGCCCCGATCAGGTAACTCAAGTGCGAGGATTTGCCGACCAGCGCCTGCGCAAGCTAGACGCGCCCCTGGACCCCTCGAACCGTCGCATTTCTCTGATCGTCCAGTACATCGTAAAGAGTAATGACGAAGACGACTCGAAGGCTGCTTCCGGTGAGAAAAGCAAGGCCGAATCCGCCGAGCCGCAACAGAAGGCTCCCGCAAAAGAATAAGTTCCCACCAGCCGTCGAATTTGCCATTTGACCCGCGAAAATGGCTATGCCACACTTTCCCCTATTTATGTACAGGTTTGCGGTCCTACCGAGATTCTCGCCGTCTCTTTACTGCGTTACGGTGTGCCTGGCGTGCCTGCTCGCGACCCGCGGCATCGCCCAAGTCCAGAATATATCCCCAACTTCCCCTCTGAGCCCGCTGGATAAAACCGGGGCGCTGCAGAATTTCTCGACGTATTACAGCACTACTCCAGGAACCGGAGTGCTCATTTTCAACGTCTATGCCGAACGTCATCCGGTTCGTCTCGATCGCCAGGCACTTGTAAAGCTAGTCGACGTGGCCAAGCAGGCGGCGATGTGGCAGACCACCGAAGACACTTCGAGGGCAGTATTCACTGACATTCCCTACGGGAGCTACGAAGTGGAAGCCAGCGCCGTGGGGTATCTAAGTGCGCACAAAGAATTGAAAGTGGTCCAGAACTTTGGTCCGGTGCAAATTGATATTGTGCTGAGCCGCGACCCTTCGGCCATGAATCTCGATGTCGCTGACTCAATCTTGTCGCCCAAGGCAAGGAAACAAGCCAAACACGCCGTGTCGGCATTGAAGTCATCCAATCTGAAAGATGCTGAGAAACGGCTGGAAGAAGCCTATAAGTCGTCCCCCTCGAGCCCGGAGTTAAATTTCCTTCTTGGCTATCTCTATTTCCAGAAGAGAGATTTCGTACAAGCCAGCACTTACTTGAATACCGCCGTAACGCTTAACCCTCGCAACCCCCAAGCCCTTACGCTGCTTGGCAGGGCCGGCCTGGAGAGGCAGGACTATCCGGCGGCGAAGTCCGCCCTCGAACAGGCAATCCTGTCGGACGCGGAGAATTGGCTTCCACATAACTTGCTAGCCGACACTTATCTTCACCAAAAAGATTACGGTAAGGCTCGCGATGAGGCGCAAATCGCCATCATCAAAGGGAAGGCCAGCGCCAGCCCGGCACAACTCGTTTTGGGGGAGGCCTTGGTTAACCTGGGAAAGAACAAAGAAGGAGTGGAAGCCCTCAATAATTTTCTTCGCGAATCTCCGGGAAACTCCGTTGCGCCACAAGTCCGCAACCTCATTTCTGAGGCCGAAGTTCGAGAGTCCACGGCTGTTGAGGAACAACCGGGAGCCCGCCTTTCCGAGGTCGATCTGATGCGGGCGCTCCCGGCTCCCGGGATCTCCGTAAAACTGTGGCAACCGCCCGGAATCGATGACGTCCAACTAGTTCTTGCCCCTGGAGTGGCCTGCCCGTCAGAGCAAGTTATTGAGGAATCCGGTAAACATGTCCAAGAGTTGGTAGAAGACGTAGCACGCTTTTCTGCTATCGAAGATCTGATTCATCAACCCCTAGACGAATTTGGAAATGCCACCCGCACGGAAACCCGCAAATATAACTACGCGGCCTCCATCTCCGAACCCGAGCCCGGGTTTCTTGCGGTCGATGAATATCGGACGGAGAAGAGGAGTGCGGACGATTATCCCGGCCACATCGCCAGCAGCGGCTTGGCCGGTCTGGCTTTTGTCTTTCATCCTCACGTTCGAGATAACTTTACTCTGTCTTGTGAGGGGCTTGGAGACTGGCATGGACAGGCAACCTGGTTGGTTCATTTCCGCCAGCGCGATGACCGCCCCAACTCGATGCACAGCTACAAGGTCGGCAGTCAGATCTATCCGGTCAAACTTAAAGGACGGGCGTGGATTACGGCGGACAAGTTCCAGATCATTCGCATCGAAGCGGAAATGGTCAGTCCCATGCCAGAAATCCAGCTTTTGAGCGAACATCAGATCGTGGAATACGGTCCGGTACCGTTCCAACAAAACCGTACTTCGCTCTGGCTTCCCAAAAACGCGGAGATTTATTTCGATTTCCGCAAGCGCCGGTATTACCGCCGCCACAGTTTCGATCACTACATGCTGTTCTCGGTGGACGCCACGGAGAAACGGAAAGAGCCGGTCAGCCACCCCCTCGACGGAAGCAAACCAGAGAAGCCATAGGCCTGTTGTTGTCCAGGTGATCGCGGCAATGGACGATGAATCCGCTGCAACCGCTCCAGACAGGCGATTGTGCCCGATTGACCCGCCCGTACTCCTGTGACACACTTCTCACCGACTGGGGTTATGTCTCGTTCCCGCGCCATGACGATTCTTTCTTCTGCGCGGAGCTTCTGCGTTCTATTGTTCCTCTTTGCGCTCGCGGTCAGCGCATTCGCTCAACGCGGCGGCTTAAATGATCCGCAATATCTGAACGATCACTCCACCTCCTATCAAACTGCTCCCGGTACCGGAGTTCTTCTGTTCACGGTTTTTGCCGAGCGGAGCAGCGTCCACCTCGATCGCCAAGCGCTCCTGAAGCTCGTCAACCTGGGGGATCGTTCGGCGACCTGGCAGACCACCGAAGACACGTCCCAAGCCGTCTTCACCAATATCCCCTACGGTAGTTACGATGTTGAGGTCAGTGCCGTGGGATATCTCAGCGCTCACCAGGAATTGCAGGTAATGAACTCCCTGCGCCCATCCGAGATCAATATTGTGTTACAGCGCGATCCCGACGCGATCAAGCTCGATGTGAATGATACGGTTCTGTCGCAGAAGGCGCGAAAGGAAGCCAAGCACGCCATCTCCCTCTTGAAGTCAGGGAATCTCACAGGAGCACGGAAGCAACTTGATGAAGCGTACAAGCTGGCCCCATCCAGTCCGGATCTGAATTTCCTGCTGGGCTACTTGTATTTCCAGAAAAAAGATTTCGCGCAGGCTGAAACTTATCTGGGCGCGGCGACGAATCTCAGTCCTCGCAATCCGCAAGCCCTCACGCTTTTGGGCCGAACCGGCCTGGAGCGCGAAGACTATCCGGCCGCCAGGTCCGCTTTGGAGCAGGCCGTATTAGTGGATGCCGATAATTGGCTTCCTCATAACCTGTTGGCCGACACCTATCTCCGCCAGAAAAATTACGACAAGGCGCGCGACGAAGCTCAGATCGCGATCGCGAAAGGCAAGGCTTCGGGCAAGACGGTCGCCAGTCCCGCGGAACTCGTTCTGGGACAGGCGCTGGTCGCGCTCGGGCAAGAGCAAGAGGGCGTACAAGCTCTCAACGCCTTCGTGGAGCAATCTCCGCAGCATCCTCTGGCGGGCCAGGTGCGGACGTTGATTGCGGAACTGAACGATCGCAGCACCAATCCTTCGGAAGGGAAAGATTCGCTGTTCTCTAAGGCCAGTTTTAACGGGGTTGATCCATTGGCAGCGCTGCCAGCTCCCGGGCTCGCGACGAAATCGTGGGAGCCTCCGGGGGTCGACGACATGAAGCTGGCGCTCGCTCCCTCGGTGGTCTGTCCTTCGGCCCACGTGATTGAAGAGTCGGGCAAGCGCGTGCAGGAACTCGTCGAGGACGTCCAGCGCTTTGCCGCCATCGAAGACCTGTCCCACCAGGCGCTCGACGCCTACGGCATTCCCATTCGCACTGAAACTCGCCATTACAATTACGTGGCTTCGATTTCCGAACCGCAGCCCGGAATCCTTTCGGTGGACGAATATCGCTCCGACTCGCTCGCACTGCAACAGTATCCCGATCAGATCGCTAGCACCGGTTTTATGACGCTTGCCCTCGTGTTCCATCCGCACATGCGGGACAACTTCGAGATGATGTGCGAAGGCCTCGGAGATTGGCGCGGACAAGCAACTTGGCTGGTGCACTTCCGTCAGCGTGATGACCGTCCGAACCGCATGCATGACTATAAGGTTGGGAATAGGATTATCCCGCTCGGCCTCAAAGGACGAGCATGGATCACCGCCGACAAGTTTCAGATTATTCGCATGGAAGCGGAGATCGTCGATCCGGCCCCGGAGATTCAGCTTCTCAGCGAACATCAGATTGTCGAATACGGCCCCGTTCCTTTTCCGAAGAAAAACACTACTCTTTGGTTGCCCAAGAGCGCGGAGATCTATTTCGCGCTGCGCAAACACCGGTATTACCGCCGCCACAGCTTTGATCACTTCATGCTCTTCGCGGTTGATGCGGACGAAAAGCGGAAGGATCCCCCGAATAAACCCGCCGACACGCCCGCTGGTGCGGAGGAAAAGAACCCATCGCGGTAAACACCTGCCGCATGTGCCGTACTATCCCCTTTCGGCGTGCTCGCCTGGCCGCAACCTTGAACTAACTTTACAATTCACGGGCGCATTCGGCGCAGATCCGGCTGTATAATCCCCGATTGATTCCCGCTCAGGAGCCCATCATGAAGAGGTTTGCGCCACTCATTTGTTCGTTGATCGCGATTCTGTCGTTCGTACCCGCAGCTTGGTCGCAGGAAAAACAGGAAAAAGTCGATCTCGAGACCATCTCCCGGATCCGGAACGAGGGCTTTCACGATTCCAAAGTAATGGATTTCGCCTCTGGCCTGATGGATTCGATCGGCGAACGCCTGACTGGATCTCCTAACATGAAGCGCGCCAATGAGTGGACTCGCGACCAACTTACCGCCATGGGCTTGAGCAATGCGCACCTCGAGCCTTGGGGGCCGTTCGGCCGCGGATGGGCCAATCAGTATGTCAACGCCCGCATGACCACGCCTGACATTGTTCCTTTGATCGTCTACGCCAAGGCTTGGACGCCCGGCACCAACGGTGTTGTCACCGGCAAATGCATCCGCGTCAACATTGAAAAGAAAGAAGACTTCGAAAAGTATCGCGGCAAGCTGGCTGGAATGATCGTCATCTTTGGACCGGACGCCGAAGTCAAACCCATCGCTGAAGCTCCTTTCCAGCGTATGACGGACGACGAACTCGCCAAGACCAGCGAATACCAGATTCCTGGAGAGCGTCCCCCGTTCCGCATGGCAGAGATGGCGCGGCGCCGCCAGTTCACGAAAGATCTGAACCAATTTCTGGCCGACGAAAAAGTTCTCGCGGTGATTGACCACAGCCGCGGAACCGCCGGTGGTGGCACGGTTTTCGTTCAGTCTGGCGGCTCTTACAAGCCCGGCGAGACGACGACTGTCCCCCAGCTGACCATGGCTTCGGAGCACTGGACGCGCATCGCACGCCTCCTCGACCACAAGCAGGATGTCACTCTTGAACTCAACGTGGCCAATACTTTCTACGACGACGATCCCATGCAGTACGACACGATCGCTGAAATCCCCGGTACGGACAAGAAAGATGAAGTCGTCATGCTGGGTGCGCACCTCGACTCCTGGCATGCCGGCACCGGCGCGACTGATAACGGCGCAGGCACGATCGTGATGATGGAAGCCGTGCGAATCCTCAAGGCGCTCGACATCAAGCCTCGGCGCACCATCCGCATCGGCCTGTGGAGCGGCGAAGAAGAAGGGCTGCTGGGCTCGCAAGGCTATGTAGAGGCGCACTTCGGCTCTCGGCCGCCGAGCGATGATCCGAATTTGAAAGGCATGCCGACGCTCTTGCGCAGGGATGCGGGACCGATCACGGTGAAACCGGAACAAGCAAAGGTTTCAGCATACTTTAACGTGGATAACGGCTCCGGCAAGATCCGCGGCGTTTACCTGCAGGAAAATGAAGCGGTAGCCCCGATCTTCGAGGCATGGATGCGTCCGTTCAAGGACCTGGGCATGACGACGCTGAGCATGCGCAACACCGGCGGCACGGACCATCTTTCGTTCGACGCGGTCGGCATCCCCGGGTTTCAGTTCATCCAAGATCCTCTCGAATACGAGACGCGAACTCACCACTCCAACATGGATGTGTATGACCGCCTGCAGCCCGAGGATCTCAAGCAAATCTCGGTGATCGTTGCCAGCTTCGTCTACGACGCGGCCATGCGCGATCAAATGCTGCCTCGCAAGCCAATCGAGAAGCCTCTGCCACCAGAGCCGCAGCGCAGACCGGAGTAAAGTTATTGCGAAGTCTCATCTCTTGGAGGGCACGGTTTTGCCGTGCCTTCCAGACTTCGGCGCAGAGGTGTCTCATGTTTTCCCCGCAAGCCATCGGCTACGTTCGCAGTCCTTACCAGAAGACGGATCAGATTCCCAAGGGTCTCGGGGCTCAGCACGAAGCAGAGGGCATTCTCGAAATCCTCCAGCAATTCGAAGATGGCCTCACCGACATCGAGGGCTTTTCTCACCTGATCGTGCTGTGGGTTTTCGATCGCGCTGACGGGTTCGAACTGCTGGGCATGCCTCCCACCGACAATCGACCGCACGGCGTCTTCGCCACTCGCTCGCCGCGACGTCCGAACCCGATTGGATTTACTGTGATGGAATTACTGGGTCGCGAGAACCGGTCGCTCCGGGTGCGCGGCGTTGACATGCTCGATGGAACGCCAATCCTCGACATCAAACCCTACCTGTCGAGCATTCCAGCAGAGAAATTGCGCCGCGGCTGGTTAGCCGAAGCAGAGGCCCGGCACAGCTAGCCCGTCTAAGAACCGTTGTCATCAGTACGGAATCTTATTCGGCTTATCCTGCCAGGCCCGGAAAGCAGCCAGCGCCTGATCTCGCATCATCGGCACCATCGGAATGGAACGCCGCCGCAGAACCTGCGCGATCTCACGGTAGATGAAAGAATCGTCGAAGCCGATCTTGGAGGCATCCGAAGCAAGATTTCCGAAATAGACTCGCGCCAGTCGCGCCCAATAAATTGCTCCCAGGCACATTGGACAGGGTTCACAGGAAGTGTAGATCTCGCAATCCGCCAATTCGAAAACTCGCAATTTGCTGCAGGCTTCGCGAATGACGACCACTTCGGCATGCGCCGTGGGATCGTTCGTGGAAGTGACGCGATTTGCCCCCTCCGCAATGATGCTGCCGTTTTTGACGACGACAGCGCCGAATGGACCGCCTTGGCCGGAGAGGACGTTGTCGAGCGAGAGCTGAATGGCGCGGGCCATGAAAGGATTGTCCATGTATGTGGCTCGTCAACTACCTACGATCGCCGTTTTGTGGCGAGGAACCGCGAATTCGTGCTAACCGGTCGACATGGACTCGTTCGCAGCCGCTTCGCTGAGAGTGCGAGTATAAGCCGGGGCTTCGAAAATGATAAGAGCGTTCCGGGTGCCGCTTGCGGAAAGAACCAATCGCGGCACGTTGAAAACTGGGGCGCTTCCGGATAGGCTTTATCGCAAGTTCGAGTCACTACTTCGACTCCGGAGCAGAGTGTGGGGCTGCGGGCCATCGTTTCACGCCAGGTTGTAATCCCGGGGGAAGTCCGTCCGGCAGCCGTTCTGGTCGATGGGGAGAAGATTCGGGCGGTAGTCGCCCCTGCAGATGTCCCAGCTGACGCCATCCGCGAAGATCTCGGCGACGCGGCGCTTCTGCCAGGTCTGGTGGATTCTCACGTTCACATCAATGAGCCGGGCCGCACCGAATGGGAAGGCTTCCACACTGCAACCAGGGCGGCGGCCGCTGGCGGCTATACCATGCTGGTCGACATGCCTTTGAACAGCGTGCCCGCCACTACAAACGTTTCCGCGCTCGACGCCAAGCGTCATTCGGCTCAAGGCCAGTGCCGCGTCGACTGGGCCGCGTGGGGTGGAGTCGTTCCCGGTAATCAGGAAGAAATTGAGCCCCTCGCGCGAGCCGGCGCGCCGGGATTTAAGTGCTTTCTGGTGCATCCCGGCATTGATGAATTCACCATGGTCAGCGAGCAGGATCTCCGAAAAGCGTTGCCGCACGTGGCGCGCACTGGGAAGCCCCTGCTGGTCCATGCCGAACTCCCCGAACCGGTAGAAACCGCGACTGCGCAACTGAAATCCGAAGACTGGACTCGGTATTCGACCTACCTGCAATCGCGTCCCGATGAGGCAGAACTCCAGGCGATCCATCTGATGCTGTCACTCTGCCGCGAGTATGGATTTCGTCTCCACATCGTGCATCTCGCCACCTCATCGGCACTGGAACTCCTGAGCTCGGCCCGCTCTGACGGGCTGGCCGTTACAGTCGAGACTTGTCCGCATTACCTTCATCTCGAAGCGGAAACGATTGCGGACGGAGCGACCCAATGCAAATGCGCTCCTCCCATTCGCAGCCGCGCGAATCGCGAGCAGCTTTGGCTTGGTTTAAAAGCTGGCGTGATCGACATGGTAGTCTCGGACCACTCGCCCTGTCCGCCAGCGATGAAACAGATGGAAGCTGGCAATTTTCAAACCGCGTGGGGAGGCATTGCGAGCCTTTCGCTCGCCCTGCCAGTGATGTGGACTGAGGCCCAGCAACGAGGGTTCGCGCTCCATGACATCGCACGTTGGATGGCAGAACACCCCGCGCGTTTGGCGGGATGCGACACGCGCAAAGGACGGATTGCCGAAGGCTATGACGCGGATTTCGTCGTGTTCGATCCGCAGGAGGAGTTCACGGTCACGGCCGATCGCCTGCATCACCGGCACGCAATTTCGCCGTACCTGTGTGAGAGGCTGCGAGGTGTTGTGAAAAGAACCTATCTGAGGGGCAACATCGTTTTTCAAGAAGGACAATTCCCGGGCGAAGCGCTCGGGCAGGAGGTCCGGAACTGAAGCTCCGGGTTAGATCGCGTGAATCATGACCCCATCATCGGCTCCGCTGTTCCGCGCAAAGAAGGGCGGGACAAGGTCACCGGGCGCGCGCAGTACATCGACGACATGACTCTGCCCGGAATGCTGCACGGTGCGACCGTGCGCAGCCGGATTCCCCGTGGCACGATCAGGAAAATTACCTTTGGCCCCGGAATCGCCTGGGATGAATTCGTGATCGTCTCGGCAAGCGACATTCCCGGGGAAAATTACGTCGCACTCATCTCCGATGACCAGCCCTGTCTCGCCGACGGCGCCGTGAATCATCCCGAAGAGCCAATCCTTCTTCTCGCTCACCACAACCGGCATGTTCTTCCCAAAGCAGTGGACGCAGTCTCGATTGAATACGACCCGCTGCCCGCGTTGTTCACGATGGAGGAGAGCGAACGGCAGACCGAAATCATCTGGGGCAAGGACAACACGTTTAAGACTTATCTTATCGAGAAGGGCGACGTCGATCGCGTTTGGGACGATGCCGCGTTCATCGTGGAAGGCGAATACACCACCGGCGCCCAAGAGCAGCTCTATATCGAAAACAATGGAGTCATCGCCGCCTTCGACGCCCAGCATGGAGTCACGGTGTGGGGCTCATTGCAGTGCCCGTATTACGTGCACAAGGCGTTGATGCGATTGTGCGACCTGCGGGAAGACAAAGTTCGCGTGGTGCAGGTGGAGACGGGCGGAGCGTTCGGCGGAAAGGAAGATTATCCGTCGATGATTGCCGGGCATGCCGCCCTGCTCGCGATCAAGTCGGGCAAGCCGGTGAAGATCATTTATGACCGCATGGAAGATATGGCGGCCACGACCAAGCGGCATCCCTCACGAACCCGCCATCGCACGGCGGTCGACCGAAATGGCAAAATCCTGGGGGGCGAAATCGATTTTGCCATCGACGGCGGAGCCTATGCCACACTCTCCTCGGTGGTTCTCTCGCGCGGGACGATTCACGCAGGCGGGCCGTACAATTGGCCAAATATTCGTATCCGCGCGAAGGCGGTCGCCACTAATATGCCGCCGCATGGGGCATTTCGCGGATTTGGTGCACCGCAGAGCCTGTTCGCCATGGAGCGTCATATGGACCGCATCGCGTCTGCGGTCGGCATTTCCCCGATCGAAGTCCGCCGCCGCAACTTCCTCAAGACTGGCCAGACGACAACGACCCATCAGGTGATCCGCGAACCGATCGATCTCGATCAGCTTCTGGAGCGAGGTTTGGCGCTCTCGGAATATCGCGAGAAGAAAAAGCGCTTCCGCGACGAGAACACAGCAATCCGCAAGAAAGGAATCGGGATCGCCACATTCTTGCACGGAGCCGGATTTACCGGCTCGGGCGAGCGCTATCTGGCTTCAGTCGTGGGACTGGAAAGTTCGGCGACGGGAAAAATAAAAGTGCTGGTCTCGAGCACGGAGTTCGGCCAGGGAACGAATACGGTGCTCTGTCAGATAGCCGCGGAGACTCTGGGGCTGCAGTATGACGACGTGGAGATGGCGCCGCCGGACACGGAGAAAGTTCCCAACAGCGGTCCCACGGTCGCCTCGCGCACCGTTATGGTCGTCGGCAAACTCGTGCAGTCGGCTGCGCGAGGACTCCAGCAGACGCTCGCCGCCTCAGGATTTCTGCGCGATGCCTACTCCCGCGACGAGTTCCGCGAGGCCTGCGCGCGATATGTAGCCGAGCGAGGCGACCTCAAGTCGTGGGCACGATACGAGGCCCCTCCCGACGTCTTCTGGGACGACGCAAAATACCGCGGCGAAGCCTATGCGGCCTACGCCTGGGCCATCTACATTGCAGAAGTCACCGTCGATCTGACCACGTACAGCGTCACCGTAGATGACTTCGTCGCGCTGCAGGAGGTGGGCAAGGTCCTCCACCCTGTACTGGCGCGCGGGCAGATCACAGGCGGCGTCGCCCAAGGGATTGGATTCGCCCTGTACGAGAAGGTGGTCTGGCAAAACGGTCGTATGCAAAACGCGCAGATGACCAACTACATCATGCCGACCTCGGCCGATCTGCCTCCGATTCGCGTTTATTTTGAGGAACTGGGAAATGTCCACGGCGCATTCGGCGCCAAAGGAATTGGCGAGTTGCCCATGGACGGCCCCGCTCCGGCGGTTGTGAACGCCATTGAAGATGCGCTCGGAATGCCCTTCGATTCGATCCCGCTTCTGCCGGAGGACATTTTTTCAACCATGACCGCACGGCCTCGAACTGAAGAAACTTCTCGCACACCGCAAGGAGTTCGATGACCTCTCCGCGACCGAAATGTGAAATTTCTTTGACGGTCAACGGCGAGGCGAAAACCATCCTTGCCCATTCGATGGAACGCTTGCTCGACATCCTTCGACGCGAGCTGGGCTTGACCGGTGCGAAAGAAGGATGCGGTGAAGGAGAATGCGGCTCCTGCTCCGTGCTGATGGACGGCCTTCTGGTCAACAGTTGCCTTGTCCCGGCACTGCAAGCGCAAGGGTCGAGAATCGTGACTATCGAAGGCCTCGCGAGCGGGTCGCACCTGCTGCCCCTGCAACAGGCGTTACTCGATTGCGGGGGCGCGCAGTGCGGCATCTGTACGCCGGGAATTCTTATGGCGACGACGCAGCTTCTGAAAAAGCATCCAGCGCCGACGGCGGAGCAAATCAAAGATGGGCTTTCGGGCAATCTGTGTCGGTGCACCGGTTATACGCAAATTTGGGAGGCAGTGGCCGAAGCTGCGAACCGGGAAACGGCCCGGGAAAGGCGCCAGGAAAGATAACGATGAGATCGGATCCCGCGGATTTCGAACTCGTGGCGCCGGAAAGTCTCTCGGCCGTGGTCGCTCTGCTCGCGCAGCATCCCGGCGAGTGGCTCCCCATCGCCGGCGGCACCGATGTGATGGTGCAATACGCTACGGGCAAACTGCCGTCACGCAGACTGGTCAGCCTGTGGAATCTTCCTGAACTGCGGCGCCTCGAGGTTTCTGAAACAGAAATACAGATTGGCGCGGGTTGTACCTACACAGATTTGCGTGAGCACGAACTCGTGCAGCAAGAGTTTCCGTTGTTGGCGAGCGCAGCGCGATGGACTGGTGGCATCGCCAACCAGAATCGCGGAACCCTCGGCGGAAACATCGTCAACGCCTCGCCGGCGGCCGATTCCCTGCCAGCGCTACTGGTCTACGAGGCGGAATTGATCCTGGTCTCGGCGCGCGGGGAGCGCCGCGTCGCCTACACTGACTTCCACACGGGGTACAAGCAAACTCAGCTCGCAACCGCCGAACTGGTCCGCGCGATCTGTGTACCGCGACGGTTTTCCGGATATATTTCTTATTCGCGCAAAGTGGGTGCGCGGAACGCACAGGCAATCTCGAAGGTCTGCGTTGCGGCATTGGCCCTGTTGGACAATAGGACAGTGCGGGACGTCCGTCTCGCCGCAGGGAGCGTAGCCCCCGTGCCGTTGCGCCTGCGGGAGACGGAGCGCCTCTTGATGGGGAAAACGATCAATGCCTCGCTTGGGCAACAGGCCCGAACGACGGTCGTCAATGAAGTGCATCCGATTGATGATATTCGTTCGACCTCAGCATATCGTACGGCAGTACTCGGGAATCTGATCGCGGAATTTCTGCAGAAGCTGGCTTCGAGGCCACAGAAAGCATGAGTGAGACTCTGGATCGCTGGAACCAGTCGTCTGCTCAGGAGGCCGCGCAGAAGATACTGTCTTGCTGCGGTTCCACGGCGTGGGCGCGGGAATTAGCGGCACGCAGACCCTTTCGCGACGAAGCCTCTCTGATAGCGGCTTCCGACGATATTTGGCGAAAGCTTCCGGCGTGCGATTGGCTGGAGGCGTTTGCCAAACATCCCCGCATCGGAGAAAGAAAGGCGCCGCTGATAGCATCGACCCAGTCGGCCTCATGGTCCGCGCAAGAACAGCAGTTGGTCTCCACGGCCGCGGAGTCGGTGCAGTCTGCGGTGGCGGAGGCCAATCTCGATTACGAGCGGCGGTTCGGCCGCGTGTTCATCCTATGCGCCACCGGTAAATCGGCTCCCGACGTGCTCGACGCTCTCAACCACCGCTTACGGAACGACGAGGCCGCGGAACTACAGGAAGCGGCAGAAGAACAACGGAAGATCACCAACCTGCGGCTTAAGAAATGGCTCTCCCTATGAAGCGCATTTCGACTCACATCCTCGATCTGACTCGCGGCCGGCCGGCGAGCGACGTTCCGGTACGGCTCGAGGAAATGGATTCGTCCGGTCATTGGCGATTGCTCGCGTCGACGCGAACGGATCAAGACGGACGCTGTCCGCAGTTGCTGGCCAGCGAGGAACTGGAACCCGGCGTGTATCGTCTCCGCTTCGATACGGCGAGTTATTTTCGCGGCCTGAAAATCGAGGCTCTCTATCCGTTCGTCGAGGTAACGTTTCAGGTACGCGAAGGCGAATCGCACTTCCATATTCCGCTGCTGCTGAGCGCAAATGGATATACGACCTATCGGGGGAGCTAGAGTGGATTTTTCGATCCGGGAATGGCTGAATCTCGCGGTGCGCTGGTTCCACGTGTTTGCGGGAGTCATGTGGGTCGGCCAAACCTATTACTTCACCTGGCTTGACGGCCAGTTCACGAGAATGGAGAAACAAGGTGCATCCACTACCGCAGCACCCGAGTTGTGGATGGTCCACAGTGGTGGTTTTTACTCTGTTGAAAAGAAGAAAACGCTCGGAGTCGGCGCCGACCAGGTTCGCTGGTTTCGTTGGGAAGCCTTGATGACCTGGCTGGCTGGCATGGTCTTGCTCGTCCTGGCTTACTACCTGGGCAGCGGGTTGATCGATCCCGATGTGGCCGACATTTCCAAGCCGGTCGGGATTGCGCTCGGCGTGGGCGCGCTGGTCGGCGGATGGCTGATTTACGATGTGGCGCTCCTGTCATCCTTGGGCAGATCGCCGGCGGCATTCGCAGTGTTTGCCCTGGCGATGACAGCCGCGGCCTCATGGGGACTGTTGCACGTGCTTAGCGGACGCGCCGCCTACATCCATATCGGAGCAACCTTTGGGACGATCATGACCGGAAACGTCTGGTTCCGGATTCTTCCCGCACAGCGCAAAATGATCTCTGCCGCCGCGGCGGGAACCGCGTTCGACCCGATGTTGGGAGCCCAGGCCAAACTGCGCTCCAAGCACAACACATTCATGGCAGTCCCGGTCGTGTTCTTGATGTTGAGCAATCATTATCCGGTTGCGACTTACGGAAACCGTTACGCATGGCCGGTGTTAATCGCTTTGATCGTGCTCGGTTGGGTAGCGGCGAAAATCATCCGCGAGGCCTGAGTTGGGATCATAGTTCTAGTTCACCAAGAGTCCGTGAAAGATCAATTCACACATCTCGCCGAAGGAGTCGTCGCCCGGTGCCGGGCTCTCGCGTCGTTCTCCGAAGATGTCGGCAAGACGCGCCGCACATTCCTGTCGCCGCCGATGAAAGCGGTCCATCGCGCCTTTGCCGAATGGCTGGACCCATTGGGCGCGACGGTAAAGATCGATGCTGCCGGCAATTTGCGCGCGCTTTATCCCGCGAACGACAGCCCCTCGCCACGGCTTCTGATTGGCTCGCACCTCGACACGGTTCCCAATGCCGGCGCCTTTGATGGCATCCTCGGAGTCGTCCTTGCGGTCGCACTGCTCGAGGCACTTGATAAACGACAGCTGCCGTACGCCATTGAGGTGGTTGGATTTTCCGAAGAAGAAGGGGTTCGCTTCGGAGTCCCCTTCATCGGCAGCCGTGCCCTGGTTGGCAGACTCGACGACAGCTTACTGGCCGCGCGCGATGCCAATGGAACCAGCGTGCGGTCTGCGATTGAACAGTTCGGCTTGAATCCCGCGGAACTCGCGGCTGCGTCACTAGCGGAGAACGTTTGTGGCTATCTGGAATTTCACATCGAGCAAGGTCCGGTGCTAGACAACTTAAGTTTGCCGTTGGCGGTAGTCGATGCGATTGCAGGCCAGAGTCGCTTAGAGTTCACGTTCCTCGGCCGCTCGAATCATGCCGGCACCACACCCATGAACCTTCGATTTGATGCCATGACTGGCGCGGCCGAATGGATTACCCTCGTCGAGCGCACTGCCATCGACACTCCCGGATTAGTCGCCACCGTCGCGTCGGTGCGAACCACGCCCGGTGCAACCAACGTGATTGCCGGCGAAGCGCGGCTCACCCTTGATGTGCGCCACCATCTTGATGCCGTGCGGAAACGCGCTGTAGACGATCTCGTTCTTCGGGCCGATAGGATTGCGAAGCGGCGTGGATTAGCCGTCTGCTCGACCGAGCACATGAATCAACCAGCGGTCGCGATGGATTCGTTGCTCAGCCGCGAAATCGAAGATGCCATCCGCAAGACTGGATGCGGCCCGCACCGCATGGTCAGCGGCGCCGGGCATGACGCAATGATCCTAGCCGAGAAGGTTCCGGCTGCGATGATTTTTCTGCGGACGCCGGGCGGAATCAGTCATGATCCCTCAGAGTCCGTTGCAGTCGATGACGTTACCAAGGCGATCGAATGCGGCCTGCACTTACTCCTGCAGCTGGCTGCAAACCCGAAATTCCAGATGAGGACGTGCCGTGCATAATCCTGAGCTCAACCATCTAGGCCAAACCCGAAGTTCGCAACATCGAAATCATCTGCTTCTGACTCCGGATACATTTGTGCGGACTCCGCTGCCTGGCATGAAGCAGTGTGTCGCCGTGGTGCATGCCGGAACCGCCCTCGGCGCGGCGTTCACGCAGTACACCGCGGAGTTCGAGGCGGGCGGAGAATTGGGCTCGACTTCGGCTCAACGATTTCTATATGTCCTCGAGGGCGAAATCACCGTCGAACTTGGCCAGCAAAGCAAGCAACTCACCTCCCGTGGTTACGCTTATATTCCGCAAGGGACGCAGCATCGAGTTGCTGCCACAAAGGCAAGCCGCGCGGCTGTGGTCGAAAAGCATTATCAGTCGCTGGCTGGGGTCGAGCCGCCTCGCGCCATCATTTCCAGCGAAGACGCGGTTACCTCGCACGCCCTCAACGATGATCCCGACTTGCATGTGAAATGCCTTTTGCCCGACGAAATGAGTTCTGACTTTGCCGTGAACACCATGGTCTACGAGCCGGGCGCGGCTTTGAGCATGGTTGAGATGCATGGCATGGAGCATGGACTCCTCATGCTGGAGGGCGGTGGCATCTACCGACTCGGAGACTGCTGGTACCCGGTCACCGCTGGAGACTTCATATGGATGGGCCCCTGGTGCCCGCAGTGGTTTGGCGCCATCGGAAAAGTTCCAGCAAAATATTTGATCTATAAAGACTGGAATCGTCATCCCCTAACCGGCACGCGATGAAACTCACACTTGACCAGCAGCGCTTGAGTTCCGAGATCGAGGAACTAGCCGCCTTCTCTGATGCCGGACCTGCAGCCGTGACCCGCGTTGTGTTCACGCCAACGGACCTGAAAGCACGCACCTGGATTAAGTCCCGCTGCGAAGAGGTCGGGCTGCTGGTTCGGGAAGACGCGGTTGGCAACACCTTTGCGCGGTGGGCGGGCACCGATCCCTCGGCACCCTGCGTAGGAACCGGATCGCACATCGACGCCATCCCAAATGCGGGAAAGTACGACGGAGTTGTCGGCGTGCTCGGCGGACTCGAAGCGATTCGCGCATTGCAGCGTGCCGGTTATCGTCCGCGGCATTCGATCGAATTATTGATCTTCACCTCGGAAGAGCCCACACGCTTCGGCATCGGGTGCCTGGGCAGCCGCTTGCTCTCGGGGACTCTCTCGCCAGATGCCGCTAAGAAATTAACCGACAACGATGGAGCAACCGTCGACCAGGTGCGCCGTAATGCGGGATTCTCAGGCGACTTAGAAGATGTGAAACTTCCCGTCGGCTATTACAAGGCCTTCGTCGAACTACACATCGAACAAGGGCCGATCCTCGAGGCCGAGCGCAAGCCGTTGGGCGTCGTTCAACGAATCGCCGCGCCCGCAAGTCTTCGCCTGACGATTGCAGGCTCCGGCGGACACGCTGGAGGCGTCTTGATGCCTGATCGGCGCGATGCTCTATGCGCCGCCGCTGAGCTGATTCTTGCCCTCGAACATGCAGCCCGATCGACCGGCGCGATTGACACGGTCGCAACCGTCGGCATCTGTGACGTCTTCCCCGGAGCCGTCAACAGCATTCCCTCGAGAGTTCGCCTGAGCGTAGACATTCGAGACACTGACTTGAAACGGCGAGACGAGGTCATGATCGAACTAGATGAAGCTGCCAGGGCAACAGCCGCGGATCGCGAAGTATCGATTCATTCCGAGTTGCTGAACGCGGACGCCCCCGCCCAAAGCGAGCCTGCGATCGTCAACGCCTTGAGTGAGGCGTGCCAGAAGCATGGATTTGATTTCCTGCCCATGACCAGTCGCGCCTACCACGACTCACTCTTCATGTCGCGAATCGCGCCAGTAGCCATGTTGTTTATCCCCTGCCGCAACGGCCACAGCCATCGGCCCGATGAATATGCTTCGCCTGAGGACATTGGGCGGGGCGCGCTCGTGCTGGCAGAAACGCTGGCTGCATTAGCCGGCTAGTCCGCAGTTCCTCCGTAGTCAGTCTGCGCCCGTCATCTGGTCATTCCCGCCCGGATTCGCGCATATCCGGGCTTGATCGTCTTGTAAATCAGATCGATCCGTTGACCGTAAGGCAGGAACGCGCTCTTCATCGCGTTGATTGTGATCTTTTCGAAGTCATCCAGAGTGAGGCCAAAAGTTTCCGCCGCCGCTTCGAATTCCTTCGTCATGGTCGTATTGCTCATGAGCCGGTTGTCGGTGTTGAGCGTGACACGAAATTTTTCCTGGTAGAGAATCTTAAAGGGATGTTGCTCCAGGCTTGGCGTCGCCCCCGTGTGTACATTGCTGAGCAGGCAGATCTCCAGTGGGATTCTCTTGTCGAGAACATACTGGGCTAGATCTCCGAGTTTGACGGCTTTCCCATCCGCAACCGCAATATCGTCGATAAGCCTGGTTCCGTGACCGATTCTGTGCGCCCCGCAGTACTGGATGGCTTGCCAGATCGATTCCTTCCCGAACCCTTCGCCGGCGTGAACCGTGATGTTGAAATTCTCCCTCTGAATGTAATGAAAAGCGTCCACGTGTTTCTTCGGAGGGTATCCGCCCTCCTCGCCGGCCAAATCGAATCCCACCACGCCGCGCTCGCGGAAGTCCACGGCCAACTCCGCCATCTCGAGCGACACATTCATATTGCGCATCGCACAGATGATCAGCCCGGATTGCACTCCGAAATCCTGCCGCCCGCGCGCCATTCCCTTCAACACGGCCGCAACCACCTGCTGGTGGGTTAATCCCTTTTGCGTGTGAAAGAGGGGGGCGAAACGAGTTTCGTAGTAGACCACACCGTCCTGACTGAGATCCTCAGCTTGCTCGTAAGCGACGCGCTCCAGTGCCTCTTCCGTTTGGGTGACCGCAATCGTGTGCTTGAAACCTTCCAGATACTTGGCCAGGCTGCCCTGGTTCGCGCCCTGATGAAACCACTTTGCCAATTCCTCGGGCTGGCGCGTCGGAAGTTCCGCATACCCCGTTATCGCAGCCAACTCGATGACGGACTTCGGCCGCAGCACCCCATCCAAATGTTCATGAAGCAGCACCTTCGGCAGGGTTTTCAATATGGATCGATCGATTTTCATAGCAGCCTCTTCTGCCGTCAAACTACGCTCGGGATTAGGTGCGCAATCCCATCGTCGCAGACGTCTGCGACGATCATGGCGAATTATTTCGCGGAAGCTTCGGGTCTCGTTCTCCGCGCCCTCCAACTCGGCTCCTTATTCAGGGATACTTGCGTGAAGCGGCGCAGCGCGTGAATTGCCCGACCGTAAGTTTCTACCGCATGCGAAGAGAGTAACGATCCAGGAGGCTGATCCATGAACGGCATGAATTTATCCGGAAAGCCTGGCATGGTGCAGCCGATACAAATTCCGCCCACGTTGGGGCATCCGCCGACTCCGCCCATCCAGCCGCGCTTTCCTACGTTGCACTGCACCACCGGCCCCCAGCACCCCAGTTTTACGATGCACAGTGGCGAGCCGTACTCGGTAGCAAACTCCGCCTGCTCGTAATACCCTCCCCGATCGCATCCTTCATGGAGGGTAGCACCGAACAGCCACGCGGGCCGCAGCGCCTCATCGAGTTGGATCATTGGCGCTTTCCCCACCGCCATGTAAAGCAGATAGAGAATGGTCTCCGTCATATTGTCCGGCTGCACCGGACAACCCGGCACGCACACAATCGGGATCTCCGACCGCGACTTCCAGTCCCAGCCGAGATAATCCGGCAACCCCATGCATCCGGTCGGATTGCCCTCCATCGCGTGGATGCCGCCGTACGTGGAGCACGTTCCAGCCGCAATGATCGCCCACGCCTGGGGAGCAAGCCGGTCGATCCAGTCGCAAGTAGTAATGGGCTGCCCGGTCACCGGATCCGTTCCAAACGAAGCCCAGTATCCCTCAGCCTTATTTTTTTCGTCGGGGATGGATCCCTCGACGACCAAAATAAAGGGCCTGGTTGCCTTGCCCTCGGCCGCTTCCCGAAATGGCCGGACAAACTCGTCGCCGTTTTCGATCGAGAGAAAGGGATTGTAGAGTTTGACCCTTGGAATCCAGGGAAGCCCACCGCCAAGAATTTCTTCGATGCTCGGCTGCGAGGCACCGGTCATTGCGATGGTATCTCCGTCGCAGCCCAGACCGGCCGTGAGCCACAAAATGTCGATTTCTTTTAGGTTGCTGGCACCGCTTGCCGCGACAGTCTCGAGATTCCCCATAACTCTCCCGAACCATCTTCATCGGTGGTTAGCCGCACGCCCCGGTGTTCGGGTCGACCGACTCTCGCACTCTAGCACCATCCGGGCGATCTGCGAACCCTTTCGGGCAAATTCCACGGTGCCCTCGGATCTTGCGTGACCTTTTCCTTCGGGTCAGGAGCGGCACTCGAGGCTTTTGCGCCAGGCAGAGGTTTGGTGAAGCAAGGAAAAGCCACACCGGCCAGGATGCCCCGCTCCGTAAAGCGGTCGCCCGCTTTTGCTTCGGCGCCCTCTAGTGGCAGTGTTGCGCATGGCAATTCTTTGCACATTGACAGTGAAACAACCGGCGAGCATAATCCGTGCTGCATCGCAGGCGTTAGCCCCCTTGGCCCGCGATTTCAGCGTTCTTGCCTCACGCAGTCCAGCTCAGTCTGGAATCAGGATTGATGGATACGAAAGATTATCCGGCGCGGGAAATGAAGAAAATCAGGCCGCAAGAACAGGGAAGGTAGCGATTCGTCGTGCCTGTTGCAGCCGCGCGACGGATGGAGAACTGGTATCGACGGGGCGGGATAGGGATAGCAGGACGCAGAGTTTCGGGACGGGCTCCGGCAGGGAGCACGGAAGCAAAGACTGAAATGAGGAGAACGGAAAGATGAAGACACCGCGACGACAGAATTGGATTTCGTGGATGCGTATGGCAGTAAGCATTGTCATATTGGAGTTAGCGACCATGCTGTTGTTCGCGGCAATCGCAACGCAAGCGGCCCAGGCGCAGACGCTCACAACGCTGCACGAGTTCGACGATACGGACGGATCGAACCCCTACTCGGGGCTGGTCCACGCCACCGACGGTAATTTCTACGGGACGACCACCGAAGGCGGAGCCAACAGCAATAGCATTTGCACGGCCGAGGACAGTGACGCCCCGGGTTGTGGAACGGTGTTCAAAATCACGCCGAGCGGAACGCTGACCACTCTCTACAGCTTTTGTGCGCAAACCAATTGCGCGGACGGTGGCGGGCCCTCTGCGACGCTGATCCAGGCGGCGAATGGCAATCTTTACGGGACAGCCTTCTTTGGCGGAACAGGTTCTTGCGTAAGTGGGCGGCACCAACTATGGCTGCGGCACGGTCTTCGAGATCACACTAGCGGGCAAGCTGACCACGCTGCACAGCTTCGTCGGGACGGATGGCCAAACACCCGAAGGAGGCTTGGTGCAGTCACCCAGCGGCAACTTCTTCGGTGCAACATCCTCGGGAGGAAGCACCGGCTCGGGGACGATTTTTAAGATGACGGCAAATGGGACGTTGACCACGCTGTACAACTTTTGCGGGTACATTTGCGTGGACAATGGCAGCCCCAAAGGGGCGCTGGTCCTGGCTTCCAATGGATACTTCTACGGGACAACCTCCGAAAATGTCTCGGGGGACACGGTCTCGGATGGTACGGTCTTCAAAATCAGCTCGACCGGGGCCGGTGACCACGCTGCACACCTTCACCGGAACGGACGGCAGCACGCCGTTCGATACGCTTGTCCAAGGCACCGATGGGAACCTGTATGGGACCACGCTGCAAGGTGGCACCAGCACGGCCTGCTCGTTCGGCTGCGGCACGGTCTTCAAGATGACCCCGACGGGAACTCTCACCTCCCTGCACAGCTTCGACAGTACGGACGGCAACACCCCCTACGCGGGACTGGTACAGGGTTCCGACGGGAATTTTTACGGGACGACGAATGGCGGCGGCGCGGACGGCAACGGCACTATCTTTGAAATCACTCCAGGCGGTACGCTGACCACGCTGCACAGCTTCGGCAATACAGACGGCGACGAACCCTTCGGAGGGCTGGTGCAGGGCACCGATGGGAACTTTTATGGGACCACAGAGTTTGGTGGGAGCCACAATGGCACGGTGTTCAGCCTGTCGACGGGGCTGGCGCCGTTCATGCAACTCCAAGCCACCTCGGGCAAAGAGGGCGTCATCGTCGGCATGCTGGGCCAGGGGTTCAGCAGTTCTTCGGTAGTGAAATTTGGTGGTACGCAGGCAACGACTCTCACTCGTACCGGCACGACATTCATTAAGGCTACGGTTCCCGCTGGGGCGCTCACCGGAGCCGTAACCGTCATTACCGGCGCGACCACGTTGACCAGTTCGCAGACATTCAAAGTCACTCCGACCTTCACCTCATTTGCTCCGCCGAGTGGTCCAGTGGGGACACCGGTCACGATTACCGGCACCGGCCTGAAGCAAGCGACGAAAGTTACATTCAACGGAAAGTCCGCGGCAATTACGGTGAACTCGGATACCGAGATCACAGCAACCGTGCCCACGGGCGCAACGACGGGAAAGATTTCGGTCACCACGCGGGGCGGCAGTGCCACCAATGCGACCAGTTTCACCGTCGAGTAGGGGAGCGCTACATAATCAGAAGCGGACCGGTGTGGCATCAAGCTATATCGGTCCGGGCGACTGATTGCATGCCAAAAAAGGGCGACCTCTCAATCGCACATGAGCGACTGCACGATGCGCCCTCGCGATTTCTCGCTTCGGTCGTCAAAGGGTCGTTAGGCGACGATTCGATCATGCGCCGCGCCGAGGAGGTGCAACCTCCAATTGACCCTTCAAGGCGATCTTAAGTTGGCGCGGGATTGAGGCGCGTATTATAAAGTCCAAGTCCGTTCTGGATTCCTCGGAATGCCGATCAACTCCACAGCCACTGCCAGACCCGCGCTGTTTCGCTACGGACTTGCGGTCGGTCTCGTATTTCTTGCTCTCTTAGCGTCCTCGGCGCTGCAAAACTCCATCGGCAATCCGTTCTGGTTTTTCTTCTCCGCAGCAGTGATCCTCAGCACCTGGCTCGGTGGAACAGGCCCAGGTTGGCTTGCGGTGATTTGTAGCACGCTCGCGGTAATGTACTATTTCACGCCACCTTTGCATCGCTTTGCGGTAACGCCCCGCGAACTCCCCTACTTTGTGACCTTCGTTGCTTGCGAAGTCGGAGTGACCCAGCTGATTTCCTGGCGCAGACGTACCGAAGATTCCATTCGTCAGGCTCGTGACGAACTTGAGGTGAGAGTAGCGGAGCGAACCGCGGAACTCAAGAATGCAAACGATGCACTTGTGCGACAGCTGGCGGAGCAGAGGCGCACCGAGGAGGCACTGCAGGCCACGCGCACGGAATTGGCTCGTGCCGCACGAATCACCACCATCGGCGAATTAACCGCGTCAATAGCACACGAAGTGAACCAACCGCTCGCGGCTGTGGTTGCCAACGCGGATGCCTGCGTGGCCTGGCTATCTCGCCAAACGCCGGACCTTGCGGAAGCACGATCTGCAGCAGAGCGAGCCACACAGGGCGCTACCCGCGCATCGGAAGTTATTGCTCGGATTCGTTCGCTCATCACCAAAGCGACACCCGAAAAGTCGCGCGTCGAGATTAATCGGGTCATAGAGCAGACCGCCGCCCTTGCCGACGGACAAGCAGCGAGGAACCATGTAGAAATTAAGCTCGAACTATCGCCAGACATACCTGTTGTGTTTGGCGATAGTATCCAATTGCAGCAGGTAATCTTGAACCTGGTCGTGAATGGAATCGAAGCAATGTCATCGGTTGCTGATCGGCCAAGAAGACTGACCATTCGGACGGAACCAGACAATGCGCGACACATTCGAGTCTCGGTTCAGGACTCGGGCGTTGGACTCACCGAAGAAGTGATGCGCCGACTGTTCGAGCCCTTCTTCACAACTCGCACGAAGGGGATGGGTATGGGACTATCGATCAGTCGCTCGATTATTGAGGCCCACGGTGGGCGATTGTGGGCAGAATCCAACGGCGCGGGCGGAGCAACATTCCAGTTCACCCTGCCGAGTGAGGATGGGCCGAACTCATGAAAGAGCGGGATCCGGTGGTATTCGTTATCGATGACGATCGCATGATTCGCGAGGGACTCCAAAGTCTGATCAGGTCTGTCGGACTGCCGGTCGAAACATTCGCCTCAGCCCAGGAGTTCCTCGGTGCGAAACGACCGGATGCGCCGGCCTGTCTTGTTCTGGATGTGAGAATGCCCGGGATCAGTGGCCTCGATCTGCAATTGCAATTGCGTGATGGCGGCATCCCAATTCCTATCATCTTCATTACCGGACACGGGGACATTCCTATGTCCGTGCGCGCGATGAAAGAGGGCGCCCACGAGTTTCTGACAAAACCCGTTCGAGGGCAGGATCTGCTCGATGCGGTACAGAAAGCAATCGCCAGCGATCGAGCACTCCGCATATTGCGGGAAGAGATCGACGAGATTCGCGGGCGATTTGAATCGCTCACACCTCGCGAGAGAGAAGTGCTTGACCTGGTTGTGGCGGGTCTTCTCAATAAGCAAATTGCCGACCAACTTCGCATGAGCGAACTCACCGTGAAAACTCACCGCGCCCATGTAATGGAAAAAACTAACGCCGACTCTCTGGCCCACCTCGTTCGCATGGCTGAAAAACTCAAAGCCGCCAGTCGAAAGTAGGATAGAACTCCTCCTAAAGCATTAGATTTTTCAAAACAAAGCAGGATAGCTTACGACTGAGCCGGTTGATAGTCTCGTACTGTCGGCAGATCGAACATCGCCGCAGATTGGGTGAACCGAAGTGGACGAGACTCGAACCAACACTGGCGTCATCGCCATCGTCGATGATGACGAACCCCTTCGACAAGCGCTGGGAAGCGTAGTGAAGGCGGCCGGCTTTTCTCCCAGAACATTTGCCTCTGTTGAAGAATTTCTCGCCTGTGACAATTGCGATGACACGGCGTGCCTGATACTCGATGTGCGCTTGCCCGGAATGAGCGGAATCGAATTGCAGCAGCAGTTGAGCCAGCAAAACAAACGGATTCCCATTGTTTTTGTAACTGCCCACGGTGATGCCTCGCTGCGAGATTCGCTGATGCGAGCCGGAGCCGCCGCCTTTCTTTATAAGCCGGTTCGGAGCGACGCATTGCTAAAAGAGATTCGTAGGGCACTGGAACAAGGTAGCGCCAACAACCAACTGTAAAAGGGAGTAGCTATGGCTTCCGCGTACACGTTAAGGACGGCTGACGAAACCACAGCGAGTTTCGCGCGACTGGCGCAATCTCGTGCCGACGCCACGAACGAAATCGTGGGGGAAAGTCCGCTGCTGCAATCCTTATTGCAACAAGTAGGGCTCGTCGCGCCAACAGACTCCACCGTTCTGATTCTGGGGGAGACGGGCACCGGGAAGGAACTGATCGCGCGTGCTATTCACCGGTACTCCAACCGGTCGTCACGTCCATTCATCCGTGTGAACTGCGCGGCGATTCCCGCTTCCCTAATCGCGTCTGAGTTGTTTGGCCACGAAAAAGGGGCGTTTACCGGTGCCCTCCAGCGTAGGCAAGGCCGTTTTGAGGCAGCCAACGGGGGAACGATCTTTCTCGATGAGATCGGCGAGTTGCCCATGGAAACCCAGATCACTCTCCTCCGCGTGATTCAGGAGAGAGAATTCGAACGCGTTGGCAGCAGCCATCCGATCTCCGTGGATGTTCGCATCATCGCGGCCACGAACCGCGATCTGGAAGCAGCCGTGGCGGATCGTACATTTCGCTCGGACATGTTTTACCGGCTGAATGTTTTTCCGATTCATGTCCCCGCCTTGAGAGAACGATTGGAGGATATCCCGCCGCTGGTGGAGCATCTGATCGAACGTTTCGCCAAGAAAGTGGGCAAAGCATTTCGCACGATCAAGATGAATACGATCGAGACCCTGCAAGCCTACGATTGGCCAGGCAACATTCGTGAACTACAGAATGTAATCGAAAGATCCGTCATCTTGGCAGAGGGCGATGTCTTCTCGATCGACGAGGGATGGGTAAAACGCGAGCTTCGGCGACCACGGACGTCTGCCCCTCTCCTCAGCTCGATTGCAGAGCGGGAGCGGGAGATGATCGAAGCTGCGCTCGCGGATAGTGAGGGGCGCGTTTCTGGACCGTCGGGCGCTGCTGCGAAGCTAGGGATTCCGCGTCAGACTCTGGACTCGAAGATCGCGAGCCTGCAAATCAACAAGCTGCGTTTTAAGTCGCGGCGAAACGGAACGTTTGCCATACCGCAAGTCAACACGGGTGATCTCAATGTCGAATGACGTAATTGATTGCGCTATACCTATCGTGTCTTTTGTGGTCCTGATGTTCATTCTCAACCGGCTTGGGCTGATTGCGTGGTTTTCTTGGGTCAGTCGCCCCAAGAACCCGAATCAAGGATCATCCGCCAGGAAATACTGGAGCTCGCACGAGTAGTTGGCAAAGCGCGAGCGTTCGTGCCGTCCAATTCGTTTCTAACAATCCAACTTTCTGATCGATCAGCATTTTCGAAGACTTCAGCATCTTTCCTCGCACTAACTCCGCCCGTTTCAATGCTGCGCAGTGGTCGTTGGATTGCTCCTCCATAGGAATCGGCGGATGGCTGTTTGCATCCGTAGGAGGAAATGATGCGAAAACGCTTGATGCAAAGACTTCCAATCTTCATGTTCTTTGTCCTCAGCCTGCTTCCCTTGCAGGCTCAGGACGGCAGTCCAACCGCAACCAGCCCCGTGCACATGACCGTCACAGTTCGCCTGCTCGACCAGAATAAACGCATGCCCGAAGTAAATCGCGAGGACATCATCGTAAGGCAAGGAAAAGATCGATTGCAGGTTACCGGGTGGACTCCGATCGGCAGTGATCGGATCCCGCTCGATCTGTTCATCCTGATCGACGACGCTGCCCGAGCGACCGTGAGTTCTCAATTCGGCGACTTGCGCGAATTTATCGATTCGCTGCCGAAGACGACTTCGGTCGGGGTTGGGTATATGCGCAATGGCACCGTTCAAGTCGCGCAGGACCTGACAACCGATCACCAGCAGGCAGCAAACGCCCTGCGAATTCCTCTAGGCTTGCCAGGAGTCTATGGCAGTCCGTACCTCTCGGCAATCGATCTGATGAAGCGGTGGCCCGAAAGCTCGAATCGGCGTGAGATCGTCATGGTCACCGATGGCATCGATCGACTTCACGGCTATCCGCACCGTCGTGGTCTTGCTCCCATGAGCCCTGACGTAAGTGCAGCCAGCACGGTTGCTCAGCGTACGGGAACGATCATCCACAGCATCTATACACGCGGTGCTGGATGGCGTGGAAGCAATTTCTGGCAGGTCACGAACGGCCAGAACGCCATGGCGAAGCTCGCAGATGAAACGGGCGGCGAGTCGTTTTTCTTGGGCATTGGCGAACCGGTAAGCTTTCGGCCATACCTGGACCGTTTGCAGACCGGCTTCGACAACCGCTACCGGCTCGAATTCAACGCCGTCCCCGGCAAAAAGCCCGGACTGCAGTATGTGAAGCTGACCACCGAAGTTGCGGGTATCGAACTCAACTCGGCGGACAGTGTCTGGGTAGCTGCTCAGTAATCTTTCCATCGACGGGTTTCTTCTGAGCGCCAGTACTTCAGCTCCGAAGAAACCCGTCTTTTTTCTTCAGTGATTGTTCCCCGTTTGTTCATTCAGCTTTTTTCTGCCTCTGATCCCTGATTTCGACAGCCCCCTGCACTTCTCGCCAGCAATTCTGATCCTTCAGCATTTCTGATGCGTTCAGCCCGTTTCGTCAGCGTAAGTTGCGCAGATTCAGCAAATGGAGTTTGGCTCGGCGATTGCATCTTCTTATCGCGTCTGACGTGAGCGAAAGAAGATCACTTCGACGTGCGAGGTTTCCATGAATTGCAAACAGAAGTTGGCAGCAGACAAGCAAGATTCTTTGAGCAGCAATGGATCCCCTACTGAAATCGATACGAACGGTTCGGCGCAAGCAATTCCGCTGCGACACTCGGCGGCCATGGAAGAGATTTGGCGAACTCATGCCAAGCAGATTCTTCGCATCACGCAGCGCATTACGAACAATCGTGAAGACGCCGAGGATGCGCTGCAGGACTCATTCCTGCGAGCCCATGTTCACCTGCAAGACTTTGACGGCCGTTCCAGTATCGGCACGTGGCTGACGCGGATAGCGATTAATTCGGCGCTCCTGATCCTTCGCAAGCGGACCGGTGCCGCACAGGTTTCCCTCGATAACGTGGGAAACCCCGGCACCGACGATCTCGCGCTAGTTCCTGCCGATCGGGCTCCGAGCCCCGAGGCGCAATACGCTGATCTGGAGGTACAGGCGATCGTCCGATCAGCAATCGGGAGATTGCGGCCCTCAATTCGTCGAGCTCTCGAACTACAAACCCTGGAAACGAGATCCGTCAAAGAAATAGCGGGGAGCATGAGCCTATCTCTCCCTGCCACCAAGTCACGACTTTTTCACGCGAGGGCTGCCTTGCGGCAGTCTTTGCAAGCGAAACTCAGCCGCCGCTCCGGTACTACCAAAGGATTTCAACTATCGGCGGTGTAAGCCGGAAATAGCTGTCAGGAGTATGCACTCATGGCGAGATTTCAAAAGTCGGTTGGCGCTAAGCGCGGAGCCAAGGAACGCCCTATGACAACCCTAGATCGCAAGCGAAAGGTCATGATCTGGATCGAACGAATTCTGCTGGTGTCAGGGTTGGCTCTGGTCGGCTTTTACGGTGCAGTCCGCATGGAAAGCTGGCTCACGTCTCGCGCTGCACTCGAGCACTTTGCTGCAGACGAGGCACTGGCTCAGCCAGGCACGGATGCACTCGCCACGAATATCGACAGCGGTTCTTTTGAAGAACTCGAACCACCCAACGTCGACTTCAGTCTTTGGGGCGAACAAAGGGTCAAAGCCTACAGACAGAACATTGGCAAACATCCTGACCGTCCGCTGGCGGTGCTGCGGATTCCCAAGATTTCTCTCGAGGCCCCGCTTTTCGACGGAACAGACGATTTGACTTTGAACCACGCAGTTGGACGGATTGCGGGTACGTCCCGCCCCGGCGAGCCGGGCAACATCGGCATCGCCGGCCATCGGGACGGATTTTTTCGCGGACTTAAAGATGTACGCGTCGGTGACGCCATCGAGCTGAGGACGCTGAAGGGAATGGACACTTACATTGTGGATCAAATCCAGATTGTCTCGCCGCGCCAGGTGGAAGTGCTGCGACCAACGTCCGTACCCTCGCTCACGCTCGTCACCTGCTACCCGTTCTATTTCTTGGGGAGCGCACCGCAGCGCTACGTCGTAACGGCTTCTCTCTCACCAGAGAAAAACGGCGAATCTGAGAACTCGGACCTCGGCGCGCCGGCAACTGCAAATAATTCAACAAGGAGAAAACAAATGAACCGCTTCAACAAAGCAAACCTCTTCAGCAAGGGAGCTGGCGCGATCGTTTTGGCCCTGGTGGCACTGGGAACGGCCGCGGCTCAGGACTCAACGGTTACAAGCATCACCCATGGACAACCCTCATTCGACACGCAGGTAAAGAATGCTGAGATTGTCTACGTAGAAGGCAACGATCTGGTCCTCAAACTGGAGAATGGCCGGGTTGAGCATTTGGTTGTCCCCGACAGCGACCGATTCACCATCGACGGTAAGCAGGTCAGCGTACATGAACTTGCGCCCGGAACGAAGCTGACTCAAACCATCACCACCACTACCACGCCGCGCTATGTCAACTCGGTCCGCACGATCGAGGGAAAAGTTTGGCACGCAAATGCCCCAAAGTCGCTAATTCTGACTTTGCCCGACAACAAGAATCAGACCTTCAATGTTCCGAACGATGCCAAGTTCACCATCGATGGCAAGGAAAAGACAGTTTTCGATCTGAAGAAGGGAATGAAGGTCAAGGCAACGATCGTCACTGATGAGGAGCACACCATTGTCGAGAGCAACAAGGTAGCTTTCGGCCAGGCGCCGCAGATTACCATGCCGCGCGCAACGGGTGTTCTGCTGTTTCTCACGCCCAGCCAGCCGCAAGTCACGCTGGCGAGTGCCGAACAGCCCGCAGACAGGCTCCCAGAAACGGGTAGTTCGCTTCCGCTGGTGGGATTGATGGGCTCATTGGCAATCGCAATGTCGCTCGGACTGTGGGCCGTTCGACGGGCCCACACGATCTGATGTTTGCCGAACGGCCCGTCCGGCGGCGATTAAGCGGGACGGGCCTTTTTTACTGAGGATGATCAAACAGTTAGACAACAGCAAAGGAGATGTACGATGAAAACCATACTGATTACCGGCTGCTCGTCGGGCTACGGCCTTGAAGCGGCTCGCTATTTCCTGTACAGAGACTGGAACGTCATCGCAACCATGCGGACCCCGCGCGAAGACGCTCTGCCGCGCGCGCAGTCGCTGCGTATTCTCTCGTTGGACGTGACGGATGAAAAAAGCATCGCGGCGGCCATCCAAGCGGCCGGTCCGATCGACGTCCTCGTCAACAATGCCGGTATCGGCGTCGTCGGTGCCTTCGAAGCGACGCCTCTGTCGCATATTCGCAAGGTCTTCGAGACCAATACCTTCGGCGTGATGGCGATGACCCAGGCCGTGATCCCACAGATGCGCGAGCGGCGATCCGGCGTGATTGTCAATGTCACGTCCAGCACGACCTTGGCATCCTTCCCGTTGGCGGCAGCCTATACCGCGAGCAAGCAGGCCATTCTGGGCTTCACCGCTTCGCTGGCTCAGGAGCTTGGGCATTTCAATATCCATGCGAAGTTGGTTGAACCCGGATATGCTCCGACAACGAGGTTCACGCAGAATTCCGAGGTTGGCGTCGAAGACCTCATTCCGACGGCCTATGCCGACTTCGCCGCTCCAATTTTCGCGGAGTTCGCGCGACCAGATTTAACTACGAAGGAAAGTGATGTGGCCGAGGCCGTATGGCTGGCCGTGAACGACACCTCGGGGAAGCTCCGTTTCCCCGCCGGAGCGGACGCGGTAGCTCTTTCGCGCGACGTGGCACGCGAGTAATACCTCGCCAATGGCCCGTTCGGCAAGATCTGCCCTTCTGCAACCTCATTCAATATCGATGACTAAACGACAAGGAAATTCATATGGAACCCAATCCCATTCTTTTTCGCGACCTGACGTATGTGTTCGTGGCTGCCGTACTCGGTGGCTTGGTGGCTTGGCGGCTTCGGCTCCCTCTGATCATCGGTTTTGTCCTTGGTGGAATCGTTATCAGCCCGTTCACGCCGGGTCCGCATCTTTCCGATCTGCACACCTTCGAGTTAATGGCCGAAGTAGGTGTGGTGCTGCTCATGTTCTCGATTGGAGTCGAGTTTTCCATCCCGGACCTGATGCGCGTGAAATGGGTTGCTCTCGTCGGGGCTCCCATCGGGATTCTGATCATGCTGGGTATCGCGATCGGCACTGGTAAGTTTTTTGGATGGAGCACCACCGAAGGTTTCGCGATAGGAGCAGCAGTTTCGGTGGCTAGCACGATGGTACTTGCGCGTCTGTTGAGCGATACAGGAAGGGTCGCCACCACCTACGGACGCGTAATGATCGCTATCACTCTGGTGGAAGATCTCGCTGTGATCTGTATGACGGTGGTCATTCCGGTATTTGGCAGCGCCCAGCGCGGAGGCCTGCTAATGGCAGCCTGGCTTCTCGGCAAGGCTGTCCTTTTGCTGATTCCGCTGGTCTATCTCGCCATAAGGGTGATTCCTCCCTTTCTCCGGCGAGTCAAAAGCACCTGTAACTCGGAACTTCTCCTGTTGGTTGCGATCGCCATTTGCCTCGGGACGGCTGCGCTGGCACAAGCAGTCGGATTCTCGGTCGCGCTTGGAGCGTTTCTCGCTGGCGTATCCATCAGTAGCTTGCCTGAGCTTCACGATGCTCACACCCAGCTGGTTCCCCTGCGGGATGCCTTCGTGGCGCTCTTTTTTGTTTCGCTCGGAACGCTGGTTAATCCGGCGGTAATCCTGCACAGCCTGCCACTCCTTGGACTTATGCTGCTACTCATTGTCGGCGGCAAGTTCCTGGTCTGGAGCTTGGTCGTATGGCTCTTCCGTTATCCCTTCAAAATCGCAATTCTTGTGGCGGCGGGACTGACGCAGATCGGCGAGCTCTCGTTCGTGGTGATGCAGGCCGCACGGTCTGCGGGGATGGTGGCTGAGGACGTTTTCAGTACAGTCATCGCTGCATCCTTAATCTCAATCTTGCTCAATGTATTCATCGTGCGCGGCATGTTTGCATGGCTGGGAAAAAATACACCCAACCAACACGTGATTCGGGCAAAAAACGAAGGATTAGCTGCGGCGATTCAGGGAGTATAGGGAGTTTGGCATTTCACTGACGTCTCCATGATGCCAATACAGACTGCCCTCAATTTGAGGGTCTGGCCCAGCCCGGTCGAGCTCATAGCCTGCAATCACGATCCTTCACCAAGGATGGGCAGCCGTTCGACGTACCGACTATCCCATCCAGGTGCGAGCCCATTTTTTTCGGACAACCGACTCGAATTCAGTTAAGTATCGTATGCAGAGACCTACGGACGTCGTGTCGTCACCCGAAGGTTTATTTTGTTTGCAACGGTTGCCACAAACTTTGGGTCTCGTACGTTCTTGGTATGTGAACGCAAGAAGCATGGCCGAACCAAGCGAGATGGAAATCACTACGCCGGAAGGATTGGACGCTATCTTTCGTGCCCATTATGAGCGCATCGCCCGCGTCATTGGCCGCGTCATTCACGATCAGTCCCGCGCGGAAGAACTAGCGGTGGAGGTTTTTCTTAAGTGGTGTCGGAATCCCCAAGCACATGGACCGCACGCGGTGGGGTGGCTTTATCGGACCTCCGTTCGGGAGGCCTTAGACGAACTAAGACGCCAGACACGCCGTAGCCGCTTCGAGCACCTTTTCAGTTTCGTCCGCGAGTCGCCTCCCACGCCCGAGCACTTGTACGCTGTCAACGCCGAGCAGCACAGGGTTCGAACTGTGATCGGAGCCTTGAATCGGCGTCACGCAGAGATCCTGCTCTTGTGGAGCCAGGGCCTGAGTTACCAGGAGATTGCCGCTGCTGTCGCATTGAAACCCAACTACGTCGGAAGTCTCGTCAGCCGTGCTCAAGAAGTGTTCCGGAAGGAGTATTTGAAACGATATGGAAACCAATCATGAAGATCTCTGGGTTGCCAACCGGCTTGCAACCATCGAACCACAATGGAGTCCGAGCCTCGCGCGTGGGCGAGAATTGCTCAACGTCAGACTGGAGGGGCAGCGAAGCCATTCGTGGACTCGGCGGGCGGCTTGCGTCGCCGGTGCAGCGCTCTGCGTCGCGGCGCTCGCATTCCCGGGAACGAGGGCGATTGCCCAGGAGTTCTGGTTTCGGTTTGTTTTGAACCGCGTAGATGTTGTACGGCTCGATCTGTCGAAGTTACCGCTGCATATGCAGGTGACGACCAACGGCATGGAGCAGAGGGTCCAGAACGTGGATGACGCCGAACGCAGAGCAGGTTTCAAGCCATATCTACCGTCACCTGGCACGCTCGACGCAATTCCTGACATCACAGTGACTGGCTCGATCTTGGTTGAGCAGACGATCCACGTCCGCGAGATTGAATCCGCTCTCGGCAAGGTGGGCGCAAGCGACGTGCACGTACCGGCTGAATGGGAGGGCGTCCAATTGCGCAGCGAGATTGGACCTTTGGTGGCAGAGAACTATGCAGATAATATCCGCATCCTGCAGGCGCGGCCGGGAGAACTCTCCGTCCCATCCGGTTTTGACCTGGAACGCTTCGCTGCGGTGGCATTCCAGAGCATCGGTGTTTCCTCCTGGGAGTCGCATGCTATGGCCCAGAAGTTCGCAGACCATCCATCCTGGTTGCTCGACCTGCCCCCCTACGCGGAAGTGAACGTCCGGGAGGTCGCGCTCGAGTCAGGTCCGGCGCTGCTGATTGAGGACTTCGACCAGAAGGGTGGGGTGAAAGAGGCTACGGTTATCCGCAGTACGCAGCGAACGAATGTATTCAGTGAGCAGCAGAAACCAGGAGCTGAGCATAAGGATCGCAAATGCCCTTCCCTAGCCCAGACAACGTTTTGCGAGATGCCGTCACCCCGCATCTTCCTGTCCGCGGTGACCGTGCGAAAGATCTTGCCCGCCGACTTCCACGCATCGAGCGCGGCTCTTAGCCATACTGGTTGCCTCGGTCCGGGCGAGTCAGGTAAGAAAACGAAGATCGTTTTCTTACCTGCCGATTGAATTGCGATCGGACGACCGAATTAGTCCCCGTTCACTTCTGCCTCCGTGATTTGAATGAAGGTAGGATAAGAAGAAATCCCTGCGCCGCTCACAATCAGGGTGTAATTGCCGGGAGTTACCCCGGGATTCAGATCAAAGTCGACGCTCTCGCTTCCGACTCCGTCCCCCACGGCAAACTTGTTCCAGTTCGACGTCCGGGAATAAAAGACATTGCCGCTGGAGTTCACCAGGCGAATGATCGGATAGTTGGAGTCCATCTGGTCATCGTCGCCGTAGGCGGCACCGGCAGATTGCCCATTGAGCTGAGTCCCGCGTACTCGGAAGTGACCGCCACCCCAATAGTTCACGCTTTTGACCTGTGGCCGCAGCGTTGAATTGGGCGGCGCCGTCGAGGTCAATACCCACAGCTGCGAACTACTGTCGGAAAAAAGCAACTGTCCCGTCGGTAGGATCAGCATGCGTGTGGGATAAGAGCCCTCGTACGGCAGGTTGCCATCCGGCATGGTCTGTGTGAACTGAGTTATCGTATTGCTCGACGGATCAAAATTAAATAGTTCCGTGGGATTACTGAAAGTGCCTCCCCAAAGGATGGCGTCCCCCTTGGTGGTAGCGGTCGCCGGACTGCTGATCGTGACCTGGCTGTGCGAATCTACACTCACGATGTAAGCTCCGCCCGGAATTCCCGGTCCACTTACGCTCCAGTAAATCTGCAGAATCGCCGTGGAGGGAATCCCGGTAATCACAGCGGAGCCGGCTGTAATGTTTCCGGAAGAGGTGAAGGCGGACGCACCGGCATCGGCGGCAAAGATCACATGGCCGTCGGGCAAAATAGCCCCCGGCGCATCGTCGGCGCCAAAAGGAGACGCGACTCCGTTCAGAGTGCCTACGATGTTCGGTCCCGCCGACCAGATATTCGTCTTGGGGTCATAGAAGGCGGTATTCTGGTTGGCCCCAATCACGAAGATGCGACCGTCCTGTAATCGGAGGGCGGGCCCAAGTTCATAACCCAATGCTGGGCTGCTCAACTGAGGAATCGTTCCGTTGGCCGTGCCATCGGAAGGGCTGATTCCGGTCCACATCCCGGTGCTGGGATCGTACTTCTCCGCGTAGCTGCCATTGGTGGCGATGCTCTGGAACAGATCGTAGTTGATGATTGGCCCTTCGCTGCTCTTCGCCCAGCCTTCTTCATCGCTCGAATCCGGGTAAACCTTGGTTCCTCCCGGACTCCAGGAATTGGTCGCCGCATCGTAAACAAATGTGTTCGAATTCGCGAGATCACCCACGAGAATTTGCTTGTTCGAAAGGAGTGTGGAAGGGTCATCCCCCAGGCAACCGGTCAGCTCAAAGTATGAGTCGAAAGTAATGACGTTTGTGGTGGCCGTCTCGGTCGCGGCTGCGGATATGGTGATCCTGGTGGGCGAGTCCACGCTCACGATGGTTGCCCCGTTTGGAACCCCATAGCCGAAAACCCCCTCGCCGACAAAAAGACCCGTCGTGTAGGGATAAATCCCCGTGATCTTTGCGCTTCCGCTCGTGGTATTCCCGGACACGTAATAGATGTAAGGGCAACCAGGCTGGTTCGGGTAAGCGACGATGGGAGTCCACGTATTTTTCAGCGGGTCGTAGATCTCTCCTGTGTTCGACCAATTGGGCAACAAGCCTGGGCCGCTGTATTCCCCTCCGGCCACGAATAACTTGCCATCCGGCAGGATTTGAGAAGCAAAATAGAGCCGCGCTGTAGGCTCCGGAGCGAGCGTAGTCCACGTACCGTTGATGTAGCTGCCGTTGACATCGGGAGTCAGCTTCATCCAGCTTTGACCGTCATAGGCCTGAACCAGGATCGAGCCGTCCGTCGATTGAACCATGAGTTGAATGCCCGCGTTCCCCGAGGGTGCCTGGTTCGCGAGCGGTTGCCAAAGCGGCGCCGCGTTGGAGGAACGTGCGACCACGCGCTGCGAAGTTCTCCGTGCGGGGATCGGTTTAAGCCGCGGGAACGACTGCGCGCCGGAAATGTCGGACCAAGTCAGCAACCAAACCAGCGAAATTGCAAATAGCATCCAAGTCCGAAGATTCCTGCGCTGCATGTTTTCTCCTTCAGGTGCCTCTTTAGATTTTTCGACGATAGAGGTCGGTCATCCTGCTAACTAGAACCCGTGCGAACGCTCATTCATTCCCGAGCCGCGAAGGCCGAGAGCGTGCAATGAAACAAGCATCCCACCCCGGAAAAACGCGGGGAAACAACTTACTGTCCTTTTTGTATGGTTGTCAATATGCAGACTTTTGCGCTGTCGCAAAATAGCGTAAAGTGCTGCGATCTCTTTCCACTACTCTCTAACTCTTGCCGTCGGAAAGTGACCGCTAATTGATTCACCCCTATCGACAGTTGCTCTTAGCTTGAGCGGCCAAGTAGTTCAGCTTTCGGTTTCTTGACGCCTGCAGGCCAAACGCACGGGGTAGGCGACGGAAGTTCAGGGTCTGCCGGCCCGCCTCATTCACGGCACCAAGTGGCGCATCCCACCACAAGTCCGCTAACGCCGTCCACCTGCGGAGCTGACCTCGCGGGGACCCGCACTTCATTGGCGCGCCCTCTTCCGCGACTGTTCGTCTCTGGCTGCGGCGTATAATCCCAAACCAACGCCGAAACGTCATTCTGATTTGATCCGGAGGGGATGATCGTGGTGGACCGGATGCAGTTTCCCATTAGCATTGTCAGCCAAGACGGGGAATTCATCCTCGGCGGCGGCCAACACGCGAGCCGTTCCGCGTCCCTCCTACCGTTAGCGCCTTCCTCCAGAAAACCCTCAGTGGATACGCTAACGAAGTTAGCACACGAACACTCCTTAACAAATGAACTGGAGTCGGCGTGGGCCGCTCGTCCTCTCACAGTAACCAGGCGCCTCGGGCAGGCTCCCGACAAGCTGGAAGTCTCTGGCGACGAGCCCTGTGGCCGATTCTGCAAAGGGCCTGCGGATCTCAGGTCGTCCTTGCGCAGCGCCGCTGGATCAATTGTCTTCGCGGTTTGTTTGTCCCTAGCTGGCTGCCGGACTTCGTCGACCGCTTCCAGTCCGACTGTCGTTATCAACAGGGTCCCTGCTGCAAGTCAGGCTGTTCTCGGTCAAGAGGTTCCCGATCAAACCGCCACAATTGAAGGCTATGCAACCGGAGTTCGACCCGGGGAGCGAATCGTGGTGTATAGCAAAATCGACGGACGATGGGGCCTGCAGCCACCATCCGGTCAGCCGTTCACGAATATTGAAAGTGACGGTCGTTGGCGAACTTCAACGCTTTTAGGAATTGAGTATGCTGCTCTCCTAGTTGATCCCACTTACAATCCTCCTGAACAGACCGAATCATTGCCTAACGTAGGCACCGGGGTCGCGGTTGTTTCGACAGTGAAAGGCCAGGGCCCGGCGCCCGTTTTTCCATCCCCAAAGACGCTCAGCTTCAGTGGCTACGAGTGGACGACCAGCACGGGGCCGATCTTCCACGCCGGCTCAAGAAACTTCTTCGATCCAGCCAACGTCTGGGTCGACAAGAACGGCGCGCTCCATCTCCGCATTTCAGGCAGTCCCGAAAAATGGAGCGCGGCGGAGGTGAAGCTTAGCCGCAGCCTCGGATACGGAACATACCGTTTCCAGGTTGAGGACACCTCTCATCTCGAACCATCTGCTGTTCTGACCCTCATCGCCTGGGACGGAGTTGGAACCGAGAGGAACCGGCGCGAACTCGACGTTGAGCTCTCTCGCTGGGGGTTCGCTGATAACACGAATGTGCACTATGTCGTCCAGCCCTATTACGTTCCGGTGAACTTCGTCCGATTTCGGGAGCCGCCAGGCGTATTCACGCATTCATTTCGCTGGGAGCCGGGGCAAGTAACGTTTTCGACGATCACTGGTTCCGGCGATGCGGCTGGCGAACGGCCGATCAACCAGCACGACTTCACTTCGGGAGTTCCTTCCCCGGCGGGCCAAACCGTGCGTCTCTCCCTTTATGTTTTCGTTAGGGGCCAGGTTCCGCTGAAACATGAAAATGAAGTCGTAATCGACAAGTTCGAGTACCTTCCGTGATCGATTCATGCCAGCTAATTCGGTTTCTGCTGCTTGGAATTGTGCTCGTCTGCCTCTCCGCGGATGCACGTGCCCTCGATCCCAATCGTCTGCCGTCTCAGTACGTCCGCCAGCAATGGATTGTAGGGAGCTCGTTTCCAGGAGGTGCTGTCAACGCGATCGCTCAAACTGCAGATGGATATCTCTGGATCGGAACCGACAAGGGCCTCTTGCGCTTTGACGGCTTTACTTTCAGCCCTGTTTCATTCACAACATTGCCCGGGGCTTCCAAAATTCCCATCTTGCAATTGCTAACGGACCCTGACGGACAACTGTGGATCCGTCCGGAAGGAGGCGATATCGTACGCCAAAACCACGGCCAATTTGAAAGCGTCCAATATGGGACTCGGGTGCAGACCTCGCAGATCACGGCTATGTCGAACGACAGCAATGGAAGGATCGTTGTGTCTGACATCGCCCGGGGAACGTTTCGTTTCGATGGGGGCGAGGTTGAGCAACTGGCAGAGCCCGCTGTACTGTCCGGTTCCGCATCCCCGCCGATCATCTCTATCGCGCAAGGTCCTGACGGCAGGCTTTGGCTGGGCACTCTGGGCGTGGGCCTGTTCTTCTTTGCCGATGGGCGAGCGACGAGGGTCGATGCGGGGTTGCCTGACCGAAAAATCAACTGCCTGCGGCTCATCAGCAAGGATGAATTGTGGGTTGGCACTGACACAGGGTTGTTTCACTGGAATGGCAAGGAGTTTCACCGAATCGACTTACCGTCTGCTCTGGGCAGCGTTCAGGTCTTGAGCGTGCTGCGCGATCGAGATTCGAATATATGGGCGAGCACAACGCGAGGACTCCTGCGCATCAATAGCAATGACGCGTCCTTTTCAGCAGAGGATGCGATTCGCGGCCACGGTGGCATTAATGCCCTGTTTGAGGATCGCGAAGGCAATCTCTGGGTCGGAGGTTCCCAGGGACTCGGCCGCATTCGCGACAATGCGTTTCTCACCTATTCGCCTGCCATCGATTCTCGATTCGAGCGCGATGGACCCGTTGACGTTGACAGGGAGGGCCGCACCTGGTTCGCTCCAGCGCAAGGGGGGCTGTATGCGCTTAAGCATGGAAGCATTCAATCAATTCCAACTGGGATCCCGGCAAATGACGTAGTTTATTCCATCGGCGGTGATGGAGATGAGCTGTGGGTCGGGCGCCAGCAGGGTGGGCTCACGCGTCTGCTGCTTCGCGATGGGGCAGTGACAAGCCAGACTTATACCAAGACCAATGGACTCGCTCAAAACAGCGTTTTTTCCGTCTACCGAAGCCACGATGGCTCCGTATGGGCGGGAACACTAAGCGGCGGTGTCAGCAAATTCAAAGACCAGCGATTCACGAATTACACGACTGCGAACGGTCTTGCTTCCGATACGGTCTCATCCATTCTGGAAACCCGTAACGGAGAAATGTGGTTTGGCACCTCCAGGGGTCTGAGCTCGCTGTCAAACGGTGAGTGGAGGACCTATTCGACGGGAGATGGTTTGCCCTCTGAAAGTGTAAACTGCCTTTTCGAGGATTCGTCTGGAGCTCTCTGGATTGGAACATCTAACGGCCTCGCAGTTTCCAACGCTAATCGCTTCCAGGTTCTGAGTGCGTGGCCCGACGCTTTGCGCGACCCAGTATTAGGACTCGCGGAGGACAAGAGAGGCTGGCTCTGGATCGCAACCTTAAATCATGTGCTGCAGGTGCGTCGAGACAATCTCGCCAAGGGCACTCTTGGGCCATCCGACGTTCGAGAGTACGGGGCTGCGGACGGTCTGCTCAGCAGCGAGGGCATCAATCGAAGCAGGTCTGTCGTCGCAGATTCTGAGGGAAGAATCTGGTTTTCCTTGGGTCGAGGGATTTCGGTGGTGGATCCGTCTCACATGCCTGACAGTTCGGCCCCGGCCATAGCACATATCGAGGCTGTGCTGGCGGATGATTTTGTTAACAGCATCACGGGTCCAGTGCGAGTTCCACCTTCATCCAAGAGAATCGCATTTGCTTATACCGCCCTGAGTCTCGCTTCGCCTGAGAGGATTCGCTTTCGCTATATTGTAGATGGCTTCGACCGAAATTGGAGCGCACCTGTCGCCACGCGAGAGGCAGTCTATACAAATTTGCCGCCGGGCTCCTATCGTTTTCGTGTGATTGCCAGCAACAGCAGCGGCATATGGAACGAAGTGGGCGCGTCCTTGGATTTTTCCATTGCACCGGCGTATTACCAGACCAATTGGTTCCGGCTTTTGTGCGTGGCTTCTTTTCTCAGTTTGCTTTGGGTACTCTATCGACTGCGTTTCCATCAGATGCAGCGGCATTTCGCGGCAGGACTGGAAGCGAGCGTGGGAGAACGGCTGCGCATCGCACGGGAATTGCACGACACGATGCTTCAAAGCTTCCAGGGTGCGGTCTTTCAATTCCAGGCCGCCCGCAAATTGCTCCTCCGCAATGCAGACAACGCGATGGAGGTTGTTGATGAGGCACTTCAAGCTGCGCAAGAAGGCATTAAGGAGGGGCGTTCCGCAATTGGCGACCTTCGTCCGGAACCAGCCGCGCAGCGCGACCTTTCGCAGTTGCTGGATGCCGCTGGCCGTGAACTGGCGGCAGCTCAGGAACTGAATGGGCAAGCACCAAACTACCGTGTTTTGGTCGAAGGCAAGCAACAGCACTTATCGCCGATGCTGCAGGATGAGGTCTACCGTATCTCTCGCGAAGTGATCCGAAATGCCTTCGCACACGCCGCTGCCAGCCACATCGAAGTGGAGATCCGGTACGATCCAGATCAGCTTCGTTTGCGTGTGCGTGATGATGGCAGGGGGATCGACCCCAAGGTACTGGAGGCCGGCGGACAATCCGGTCACTTCGGCATACCCGGCATGCGCGAGCGGGCACAGCGCATCGGTGCGCACCTCGGTTTCTGGAGCGAAATGGGTGCGGGCGCTGAGGTGGAATTAACCGTTCCCGCTTCGATGGCATACCAAAAGCGGCGTAATGTGCATCGATTCCGATTATTCCGGCGGGCAGGTGGAGATGAGCGACGTTCCTAAGATGATTCGAATTCTTGCGGTGGATGACCACCATCTTCTTCGCAAAGGCCTTGCCGCCGTGGTCAACGCCGAGATCGACATGAAGTTGGTGGCGGAGGCTTCCAATGGAGAAGACGGCATAGAAAAGTTCCGCATCCATCAACCGGACCTTGTCCTGATGGATCTTCAGATGCCCGGGCTCAACGGAATCGAAGCGACAGCCCGCATTTTGAGCGAATTTCCTGACGCGCGCATCATTGTGCTGACGACCTATCATGGCGATGTTCAAGTACTCCGCGCTCTTCGAGCCGGCGCGCGCGCCTACCTGTTAAAAGGGCACGATCGGGAACTTATCGAGACGATTCATGCCGTCTATGAGGGACGAAAGATAATCCCGCCGGAGATTGCCACTGAGCTCGCCGAACATGCCACGGATGAAGCGTTGAGCGAGCGCGAAGTTGATGTCCTGCGGCTGATTGCAGCTGGGAATTCAAACAAGCAGATCGCAGATCACCTTTTTGTCGCCGAGGCAACCATCAAAAGCCGAGTCACCAACATTCTGTCGAAGCTCGGCGCCAGCGATCGGGCACATGCTGTCACTATCGCCCTTAAGCGGGGAATCATCGATCTCTGATCACCCAAAAGTATGATTTCTGTTTCGCCTTTCAGGGCTTCCTGCGCCATTACAAGTGCCGTACCGTTGCAAAGGGGAGGCGCCCTTTGCAGCGACTGTTCTCGACATTCGCGAATAGCTGGCCGGGAGTCGGCCTTCTCGTTCAGCGGGTCTTCACCGGAGTCGCCCTGCTCCACAACGGTATTGTGAACGTTGAAACCCCGACGGCTGGCCTGATGATTCCTGAAATAACGGGAGCTATCCTGGGGCTATTCATCTTGGCAGGGTTCTGGACTCCTTTCGCCGGGGCACTGGTCGCAGCCGTCGAGCTTTGGATCATCGTCGCAGGTGGGGCTAATATCTGGATGTCACTCACGCTGGCAGTCTTCGGCTGCACGTTGGCGGTGATTGGACCGGGCGCCTGGTCTATAGACGCTCGGCTCTTCGGAAGAAAGTACATCGGAAGTTGATCATTCTGACCGCACAGCTGCGCGGATGTGGATTGTTGTATTCAAGAGCCGCGAGGCTCATGACCGCCAACGCCGCGCGGACACTCCGAGGCTGAGATGGTACAAGAACAATTGATTAACAGACTTCTTCGCGCCGCACTCGAGGAGAGAGGAGCGCAACGCGGTTCGCTGATCCTTTCGCGTAGCGGCGAACACCGCGTCGCGGCCCTGCGTCGCTCGAGAATCGGCGTACGTTTTCGCGATGAGGTTGCCAATGAATCGCTTCTAGTGTCTGTGGCCCATTACGATTCAGCACTTAAATCCGCTTCAATTGCACGGCACATATTCCAGTAACGAAAAGTTGACAGGTTTCCTGTCTGGCGTCAGCCGACGATCCGGGTTTCAGTGGGCGTTCGCCCTTTCGGTAGGCGACACCCCGACACACACCAAACAATTACATCCTCTCAGCCACCAAAAGGCTACCTGCTCGACCTACCTTCGTCGATTGCACAATCCGACCATCTACCGTTGCGGATAAGCTCAAATTGTTTAAAACTGCAACACATACCGACTATCTGAAGAAAGAAAGATGGGTTCGCCAATTACGAGTTGTCTAAGCACAGTTTTCGGGGCCGATCACTGGGGAAGAAGGAAAACAATCTTTGAGAGGTGGGATATGGCTTCGGCTACAACAGCAAGAATTCTTGATGGGAACTCCGCAAACATCGCGCCGGTATTTGGCCAGAAACTTGACTCACAACTCCACTCGCACGCCATACCGATCGTCTTTCTTATAACGGACGACATTTCCGAACGGGAGTCACTGAAATCACTGATAAACGGCCAAGGCTGGCAGTTTGAGACCTTCGAGTCAGCACGAGAATTTCTTGCCCGGCCGCGCCCCCTTGTTCCGAGTTGCTTGATCCTTAATCGCACTATTCGGGATCTGAACGGTCTTGAAGAGCAAAAGCAAATCGCCCGGGAACGGGTAGAGGTTCCGATTGTCATCATCTCTCGGTATGAAGATATTCCGACGACAGTCGAGGCCATGAAGGCCGGTGCAGTTGATTTCCTCTTGAGGCCACTCAGAGATGAGGCCCTTTTGTTGGGAATCCGCGAAACCTTCGAGCGCAGCCGTCTGGTGCTGGAGCGCGAGATGGAGACAAGCGACCTTCGACGTCGTTACGCGTCACTGACCCTTCGCGAACGACAGGTGATGGCGCTAGTAGTCACCGGCTTGTTGAACAAACAGGTTGGCGGAGAACTGGGCATCAGTGAAATCACCGTGAAGGCCCACCGCGGGCAAGTCATGCGCAAGATGAATGCGAACTCCCTCCCCGACCTCGTGAAGATGTCGGCGAAGCTCCGCATCCCGAGCGCGCGAGTCTTTCACGCGTGAATGCGGCGGCTCGGCTGAATGGGCTCCGCCTGCGTAACGGTGCAATCTGGTTCGGCAGTACTGAGGCTCTTCAAACCGCAGTTCGCCGCCCACTGATCAAGTTAATAATCAGAACTGCTATCGCCACAAAGAGCAGCAGGTGAATCAGGGCGCCGCCAAAATGCAGACTGAAACCCAAGAGCCACAAAATCAGAAGAACAACGAAAATAGTCCAAAGCATGTCGGCCTCCGGTGCCCATCTGCGAGCATCTGAATGTAAGTCTTATCCAAACGTTCGCAAGAGAACTGCGCACGAGCGGATAGAACAACAAATGATGGAGTGTGCGCGCGCTCGAATGCGCTGGTGCCGGCTGTTGACGAGCCCCACCAGCGGTCGAGTCCAGACGCACTACTCTTTGTTAACTTTGGCCTCAGCTTTGGCTCCGCGAACTTCCGCAACGAAAGCTGCGGCCGCGGCTGGTATCGGCACTCTGCCCAACAGCAAAGCCCGAGTTGTGACATTGCGACCATAGATCGCACGCCGTGAATCATTGTCTTGACGGAGCGATGCACCGGTCAGTGTGAGCCCAGCGAACGCACCCCTGGCACGAGAGTAGGTCAGGATCTCGGTGTCCAACTTCCAATCCGTACCGGCCTCGGCATGCCGCCCAACGGGACCGGCCGCCGCGGAAGCGTCGCCTCCAACTTGGAAATTACTGGAAAGCAGCCTTTGCATTGCTCTGTCATTCTGAAAGATCATGACTACGTCCACCGCTTCCACCCCGATCTGCAGGCCCCAACTCCCACCCGAAATCGTGATGAACGCTGGCGCACTCCAGCCATCCGCTGTGCGGCAAGTAGCTACACCTTTGCCTCCTTCAGCTCCGAAAACAAACCCACCTTTGACCATGTGCGGAATCACGGCCACGCACTTTGCATGCTGCAATACCTCGTCCGGAATCCCCTTGTCAGGCATCCCCATAATTTCGTGCATCACACTGGTGGCGTTGTCGAGCCGGTCGGTGGCATCTTCCCTTGCCGACCCCGCCCAGCACAGCGTGCTGAGGCCAAACATCGCAAGTACGAACATTACTTTTTTCATTGAACAGCCTCATCTCTGTTACCAGTGCTCCAACTTCTGGTTCGTGCTGTGTTTACACTCGCACGCAACTGCGCGCAGATAGCTGGCCGCACCAGGACAATTTCGACCTTAGCAAATCGGGACTCAGCAGGTCTGAGCAAATGTGCTCACCCATCGCGCAGAATTGCCGACACATGTCCAGGTGAGACTTTTGACGCCCAGTCCTAAAAGGACATCTTTTGGCAGTTACTCGGGAACGTCAACTGGAATCCCCAGAGAAGACGAAAATCCGCGCCTCCAGTTCCCGTTTCCGAACCTTGATGAACCCA
>CAVXVD010000114.1:0-5042 GCA_963765015.1 uncultured Acidobacteriota bacterium
ACAGCGTTGCGGTGCGGCCCGCGTCGAATCGACCATCCAGCAGAAGAATCGCTTCGTCGGCCTGGTATTCGCAGAGACGGTATAGAAAAAGAACCGTCCGGAGGTGACGAAACACATCCGCCACTTGATCGCGATCCGTGAGACTGACGATGTCGTGCAACAGCGCTGCGCACAGATCGGGATTCATGCCTGAAGGCAGAATAAACTCGAGCGCGACGCCATCCTCCCCCTGCCATGCGGCGCGAGTTTGAACGGATATCTGCAGCTCTGAGTTGTTCTCCGGCTGGCCAACCAAACGGAGGATGAGCGCGACGGTCTGATTGGCAGGAAAACGCTCGTCGGTCAACAGGTAGACGCCGGAGGCGCTCACGTCCTTGATGCCGGCTGGTTTCGAGGCAGAGTCGATGCCATAAAGAGCCGAAAGGCCTGTTGCCGGCCATCGTTCAGCGCGTGGCTGCTCCGGCTCGCCCAACCTCTGCAGCGCACGTCTCAAATTGCTCAGCCGAGACATCGCGATAAGTCTCCTGCCTCAATGCAACCGCCGCAATCGCTTGATGGCATCGGAACGCCAGAATCCGCGCCGAAGCCGCGCGACTGCGAACGGTGGTCGAAAATGGGATGCTTATCTGACAGCACAATAGCACCACCGCGCGAGCAAGACCATTGCCAATCTGACAGGACGAACCACAGTTGCCAGCAAGTAGATTCAAACCCCGCTGACAATTACCCCTGGAACCAACAAGGCTCCCGCTGCCCGCTGCTAACGAATGGAGTTCTCGCTCCCCGGCATCTCGGAAATCTCCGATGCCTCCGCTGACTCCACCTAGCTCGCCGTTGTAGCATGGAACGTGCCCGGAGACCCATGCAAATTCGTCCGCTAAATCCCTGCTCCATTCTTCTTTTCGTCATCGCCCTCGCAACCACTCTCGGACCAGGCGTTGCCGCCGCACAGAACGCCGCCCCGGCTGCAAGTGCCCAGCAAGCCGACCGGCCGTGGATGAATCCCAAGTTATCTCCCGAAGAACGCGCCGACCTGGTCCTCAAACAACTCACGCTGGACGAGAAAATCGCCCTGCTGCATGGGAACGGAATGGCTCGCTCTCCCAATTGGACAATGCCGCTCACCGATCTCACCAACGGCGGCGGCGGTTACGTTGAGGGCGTCAAGCGCCTCGACATTCCCGGGATCGTGATGTCCGACGCGGCCTATGGAGTCAGGGATAGCGGCCCCAACGGTAGATATTCGACCGCGTTGCCTTCCAGCCTGGGAGCCGCATCAAGCTGGGACACCGAGTCGGCCTGCGACTACGGCACCGTCATCGGCAGCGAGCTGCGCGCGCAGGGCTTCAACATGACTCTCGGCGGCGGAGTGGACCTTGCCCGTGAGCCCAGAGACGGCCGCACCTTTGAATACGCGGGCGAAGACCCGCTCCTCGCGGGAACGATCGTGGGCAATCTGATGAAGTGCGAACAGGCCCAGCATGTGATCGGCGACATCAAGCACTACGCGATGAACGACCAGGAAACAGGCCGCAATATCGTCAACGCCATCATCTCCAAACGGGGCATGCAGGAGTCCGATCTGCTGGCGTTTCACATCGCCGTCTCTATCGCCAATCCCGCTGCGGTCATGTGCTCCTATAACCGGGTCAACGGCGACTACTCCTGCGAGAACTCTTATTTGCTGCGCGACGTGCTGAAGAATGATTGGGGCTTCAAAGGTTTTGTCCTCTCGGATTGGGGCGGGACTCACTCCACGGAGAAGGCGTCCGCGGCCGGTCTAGATCAGGAGCAGCCCATGGCCAACTACTTCGGCCCGAAGCTGCGAGAAGCCGTGGATGCCGGGCGCGTGCCGCTCGCAGAAATTGACGACCATGCGCGAAGAATCCTGTACGGCGAGTTTCTGTCAGGGGTCGTGGACGATCCGCTGCAGAAGAGCGTAGTCGATGTCGAAAGGGGCTTTGAAGTTGCCCAGCACGTGGAAGAGAAGAGCATCGTTCTCTTGAAGAATCGCCAGTCCGTGCTGCCCATCGTTTCATCCCGCGTCCACAGCATCGCCATCATCGGCGGCCACGCTGACGCCGGAATGATCTCCGGCGGAGGATCGGCGCAGGTTGATCCGCCCGGCGGCAACGCCATCCTGCCGCCAGGCAAGGGTGCAACCAAATGGCAGGAACACATGTGGTTCCCCACCTCTCCGCTCCTGGCCCTGCGCGCGAAACTGCCGCATACGAAAATCGATTTCGATCCCGGCACAGATCTGGAATCGGCCGCAAAACTCGCCCGGAGTTCCGATTTGGCAATCGTCTTTGCGTATCAATGGGAATCGGAAGGCATGGACCTCGCCAATCTGTCGCTCCCCGACAATCAGGACGCTTTGATCGAGAAGGTTGCAGCGGCCAATCCGCGAACCGTCGTCGTGCTTGAATCCGGGAGCGCGGTGACCATGCCGTGGCTCGACAAGGTCGCCGGCGTCGTCGAAGCCTGGTATGCAGGCAGTTCGGGACACAAGGCTCTCGCCAACGTGCTCGTCGGCGACGTCAATCCATCCGGCAAGCTGGCCATTACTTTCCCCAAGAGCGAGCAGGACCTTCCCCATCCGGCGATTCCGCAACCGCCGCCGCATCTTCGCGGGCAAGGATCAGCGCCCGTCAATGCAGGCGCGCCACCGTCAAACTACGCCGTTCACTATGACGAAGGCGCTGAACTTGGTTACAAATGGTTCGAAGCGGAGCACAAGACGCCCCTGCTTCCCTTCGGCTTCGGCTTGTCCTACACCACCTTCGCCTACTCCGCTCTAAGCGTCGATTCAGCGGCAAGAACCGCGCGTTTCACCGTCAGGAATACCGGCACACGCGCAGGCGCTGAAATCGCGGAAGTCTACGTGACGCTCCCCAAAGGATCCGACGAAACATTTCAACGACTCGCTGGATTCGCGCGCATCACGCTCGATCCGGGCAAATCGCAAATCGTCACAGTGTCCATCGATCCGCGAGTGTTGCAGACTTTCGACGAATCGGCGGCGCGCTGGAACCTCGCGACGGGCGATTATGGAGTGCTTGTCGGACCGTCCTCCAGCAACACGCCCCTTACCGGCAGCCTCATGATCCATTGATGTGGTGATCCAGGAGCTCGCCGGCAGGCTCGTCTTTCGGCACCGGTTACAGCGATCAGCTACTGGCTGCCCCCCTTTGTTCGCCATCGAACAGAGTTCACTTGCCCCCGGCGCATAGACTGATTGAAGCGAAAGGCGAGGAAGAACTCTGCATGCCAATTCCGGTGAAACCGTGCGACGGCTCGTTTAGCGAGGAGACAACCAAGTTACTGGTGGCCAATGTGGGCCGGGCACAATGGCATCTCCATCCGTGTGAGCGTTGCGGACAACAGGTTGGCGCGCGCCTGGACAGGGGCCGCTGGGTTCCCGAGGCACACTGGCCTTCAGTCCGCCGCTGGCCGTCCTCGCGATCGGCAACAAAGGCTCCTGACGCCAAAAACGAAGACCACGCCCCTGACGCCAAACACGAAGACTAAGACTCGCAATAGCTTCGCGACAGGGCCTGCAACCGATTGCCGAAGATTGGCTGCCTACCGCTTGAACCCGCCGCCCTTGCGGGCGCATCTGAAAGAATAGTTACGGGCTCCCCGGCTCCGCTTCAACCCGTTGAATTCCATCTCATCGAGAGGTCTCATGAAACAAGCGCACCATCTCCTCGCCGCTTCCCTTTTCGTTGGCGCTGCCGTTTTCGTCTCCGCGCACACCGCTTCCGCCGCCTCCGGCGCAGCGGGCGGCGGTTCTTCGCCAACGGGAGCGGACGCCGCCAAATCGATGCCCAAGCACGTCGTCCTTACCGGCCAGGCCGCATTCACTGACGCGGCTCACGAGGCTCCCGGCACGCGTCGCCATCTCACCGTCGCCGATCTGCCCGAGCCCACGCCCGAGCAATCCGTCGACAATGGCGCCAACGTCGTTCCCCGCCCCGCCGACGCCTGGCCGATCGCGCCCAAAGGATTCAAGGTGGAGCTTTACGCCACCGGTCTCGACAACCCGCGCCTCATTCGCTTCGCGCCCAACGGCGATCTCTTCCTGGCGGAGAGCGCTACCGGGAAAATCGAGGTGTTTCGCGGCGTCGATGCCGACGGCAAACCAAAGCAAGTCTCGGTCTTCGCCACCGATCTCCATCAGCCCTTCGGTATCGCCTTCTATCCCCTCGGCCCCAACCCAAAGTGGATTTATATCGGCGACACCGACGCCATCGTGCGCTTCCCGTATCACAACGGCGACCTGACAGCGACCGGCGCGGTGGAGCAGCTCACCGATTTACCCGGCGGCGGACGCCTGCGCGGCGGCGGCCACTGGACCCGCGATCTCGCCTTTACTCTCGACGGCTCGAAGCTGCTCGCCTCTGTCGGATCGCACTCCAATGTTGACGACGCCGACACTCATCCTGAAGAATTTCATCGCGCCGACGTGCTCGAGTTCACGCCCGATGGCAAATTCGACGAGGTGTACGCTTCGGGCATTCGTAAGTAATTTGATTTGGTTTTAATTTTTTATCTTCATTTAATTTATTAAATAAATTTAATTGATTCATTTAAATCTCCTAATTTTGAATACATTTGAATTAATGAATTATATAAAATAATATCATATTCTAATCCACTATTATTTAATTTTTCATGAATTTTTTTTCCAATTTCTAAATTATTATTAATTGTACATCCATTAATTAAACAATTATAAGTAATTTGATTTGGTTTTAATTTTTTATCTTGATTTAATTTATTAAATAAATTTAATGATTCATTTAAATCTCCTAATTTTGAATACATTTGAATTAATGATGTATATAAAATAATATTATATTCTAATCCACTATTATTTAATTGTTCATGAATTTTTTTTCCAAATTCTAAATTATTATTAATTGTACATCCATTAATTAAACAATTATAAGTAATTTGATTTGGTTTTAATTTTTTATCTTGATTTAATTTATTAAATAAATTTAATGATTCATTTAAATCTCCTAATTTTGAATACA
>CAVXVD010000115.1:0-110129 GCA_963765015.1 uncultured Acidobacteriota bacterium
GAGGAGGGTACCCGATGATCTCGGCAGCAAAGAGCCGGGCCTCTGGATTATCGGTGGGCAAAAATTCGACAATGCACAGCCAGTCCTTCTCGTCTTGCCAGAACGGCTCGAAATCGTCTTTGCGCTTCGTTCCCAAGACCGCCAGATCACCTTTTTCCAAAGTTTTACTTGAGAACTCGCAATACACAGACGATACACAGTCTGTCGGTTCCTTCGTACTCCCTGCTGCTATTTACAGGGCATTACGGCGCGACCGGTGCCTTGTAATTACAACGTGATACAGCATATGAGCGCCCTTTCACGGCGGTAACACGGGTTCAAATCCCGTCGGGGACGCCAACCTTACAGCGAAGTCATGCAGTTCCTCCTAAGAGTGGCTAGAGTGTTCAAAGGACCGAAGAAAACTCTCCATCAGCCACTTGTTCTTGCGGTTGAAGAAATCCGTTTTCGTGGCTCCAGTGCAATCCTTGCGGATCCGCGTCTACCCGCTCCCAAAGAACGAAACAGGAAAGTTGCTGGATGAAGAACGGAAGCCCGCAGCAGCAAAGCCCTCGAGGATGCTGAACGCCGAAATGACATTGGTCTCGGCATCGCGAATAATTGCCTTCGCACGAAACACAGCTTTATCCTCATTGCTGATCCCCGGGAACATCCGAAACTGAATCATCTCTTCGGAAACCGTGGGAGGAACATGCTTGTTCTTTTCTTGTACTCCACGAAATCGGAATGCCCGGCCATCTTCTTTTCGAGCATTGGAATCCCGGAAACCTTCAGGATAAGGACGGTGATGGTAAGGGGCCCGACAATGCCAAACCAACCGCCCGGAGCGCTGACCGCCAGCAGCCAAGTGCCCCACCACAGCACGACCTCTCCGAAATAGTTTGGGTGTCGGGTGTACCGCCATAGCCCGCCTTGCAGTATCTTGCCCCGATTTTGGGGATCTCTTTTGAAACGCGCAAGTTCGGCATCCCCGACCGATTCGAAAACGAACCCCAACAGCCAAACACAAACACCGATGACATCGAGGAAACCGAAAGTGCTCCCAGGACTTCGATTAATCATGAGTACAGGCAACGCGACGATGAAAAGAAGCGCGCCCTGCAGGATATAAACCTGCGCATACGAGCGAGCATAGAACCACTTGCCCCATTCCCGTCTCCAGGCCATGTAGCGGAAATCTTCCGGCTTGCCTCGATGGCGGGCATGGATATGCCATGCCAGACGAAGACCCCAGATGCTGACCAAGATGCCGGACACTATCCCTCGGGCTCCAGACCTGCCGGATAGAAAGAAAGATGTCCACGCTAGGAGGACGAAGCCCAACCCCCACGCCACGTCGGCCACGTCGTTTCTTCTTTTGATCAACGAGATCAGGAACCACAAGGTCACGTATCCCCATAACACGGCGCCCAGTGTCGGATAGTAGTTCATCGGGGGAACTTGTTGGCGATCAGATAGGTCCCGACGGATACGGAAGCTGCTAATACCATGCCCCAAATCAAATCCACCACCGCCAGTGCAAGCGGCCAATCCCTGAGCGTGGCGAGATTTGTGAGATCGTAAGTCGCATAAGTAACGAGGCCGAAAAGTGCTCCGAACAGGAGTGCACGTATCCATGAATCTTTTTCAACAGCTGGAGCAATGACGAAAACCACCAGGCCTGCCAGGAAGAGGAGGTAAAAGAGGATGGCCGCTGCCCAATTGACCTTGGGCGTCATCAATACTCCGATCTGTTTCGTGTAGAAGTTCTTTGCTACTAGGCCGAGCCAGACCATATCCAAGCCAAAGAAAATCGGCAACGCAATGAAATACAGTTTTAAGAACATCGAGTTTCCCCCTCAGCGTTGATGGCCACGACGCATAGACAGCTCGCGAAGCCTCTTTGAAGCGCATTGATTGTTTTCATCTATTCGCGCCATTGCGAACCCGTTACTCAGAACCTGGCTTCCATGCCCACACCCGCAATCCGTAGGAGGACGCGACCTGGCGAAGCACTCTGGACAGCAGGAGGTAAAAGAGAAAAATCATGGCCGGAGCGATCAGCAGCCAAGCGAAAATGGCGTGCAGCTCCGCCAGCCACAGCGCCGCAACCGCGTGACGCGGGTCGGTGTGCACCATGGCTAAGATCTGCGTAAGGGAGAACCGCAGAGGTACGGCGCGATACAGCTTCTCCCCTAATCGGATGAACGGCAGCAGCAAGAACAACTGCATCGGGTAGATCAGCCAATTCACCAACTGGATGGCAGGCAGGTTTAGCCCGAATAGTACTGCAGCGGCGGCGCAAAGAATCGTGGTTGAACCGAGAACCGGAAAGATGCCCAGTACAATCCCGCAAGCCAGGCTTAAGGCGATCTTTTCTGGCGTGATTCCTTGGGTAAGAAGGGCGACTATGGGTGCAATGATACGGCGATGGAAAAACCCAGGTTTCATTGTGCTGTCATCGCCACGACTATCCATTACGATTTCCGTTCAACTTCGGATGGGCTCGTAGAACTTCGGCTAGAACCTTGCTCCCCGAGCGGCTAGTTGGTGTTCCAGTGTAGGGAAATCGTGCAGCACGATCCAGCGCGACCCCGCAGTCGCCTGGTCCAGACCCAAATCCGCAGCGCCACCCAGCCAAAGAGCAGCAACCCGCGGCGCCTTGCGGGCGATGTAATCGAGGTCGTCCAGCACTTCAGAGCTTGGCGCGGACGAGAGACTGAGTAAGACCACGTCCGCTTCACTTTTTCGTGCGGCAAGAACAATGTCCGCTGCCGGTAAATCTGTCCCAAGATAAATTGCGCCGAGACCTCCTGCCGCAATCAGCATGGCAGCGGCGAGAGTGGGGAACGCGTGGCGTTCGTTTGTCGGTGTGGCCAGCAAAACCCGCGCGGAGGGATTCGACGGAGAATACGTTCGGACCAGCGAGGCCAGCACGCCGGTGAGCAGATTGGTCAGCATGTGCTCCTGGGCGATGCTGCATTTTCCCTCATGCCAGCGCTCGCCAACCTTCCGCATCAGCGGCAGTGCAGCCTGATGAACGAAGTTCCTCGGACTTCCCATTGCCGCCGCCAGGCGGTTGATTTCATGATCGGTCGCGGCATAGTCGAAGCGGTCAAGGCCGTATAGAACGGGCGCCAGCATCGCATTTGCATCGGTGGGGGGCGAAGCGAGTTCGCCGGCCGTGATAGCAGAACTTTTCTCAAGCAGTTGCCGCAGTTGCCGGTTCCCGAGCGCGGCCACCTGCCCGATGCTGTGTCCCTGATCGACCGCTCGCCTGAGCAGAAGCAGTTTCTGGATCTGTTCCTCGGAGTAAACGCGCCCGTGCGCCGCGCGCTTGGGAACGACCGTCCGGTAGCGGCGTTCCCAGGCGCGCAATGTGTCCAGGGGAATCCCCGTGAGTTTGGCTACAGCACTGATCGGGTACGACGTCGGCATCTTAAAGAATCGTATCAGCCGCAGGCTCCAGTGTCAAACCTGTGTCATGGACAAAAGATTGACATCACGCTTTTGGATTGATACAACTAAATCGGAAAGCAATCCGGTACTCCACCTGAGCGCGTACTGCCAGAGAGACGTTCTTGAACCGAAGTGAGAGGAAAAATCCAGGAATTCTGTGTGATCAAGCAACTGCACAATTACAGTTTCGGGACGGTCATTCCCTTTGTGATGCTGCATGTGGGGTGTATCGCCGTGTTGTTTGTTCCTTTCCGCTGGTCCTGGGTGGGGCTCATGCTGGCGACCTACGCCGTGCGCATGTTCGGCATCACGGCCGGATACCACCGCTTCTTCAGCCACCGCAGCTACAAATTGGCGCGCGGTTGGCAATTCTTGATGGCGTTTCTGGCGGAGACGTCCGGGCAGAAGGGCGTCCTGTGGTGGGCTGCCCATCATCGCGTTCATCATCGGCATGCCGACAAGGATCCGGATATTCATTCTCCCTTAAAGCGTGGGTTCTGGTGGGCTCACGTCGGGTGGGTACTGTCGAACGAGTACGACAAGTACGACTCGGCGCTGATCCACGACTTCGGCAAATATCCGGAATTACGCTGGCTGGACAAACACTACTTGGTTCCCCCGGTAGCATTAGCAGTGGTTCTGCTAACGGGCTGCGGCCTGGGGGCCTTTGTGTGGGGATTCGTGGTCTCGACTGTCCTGCTGTTTCACGGAACCTTCACGATCAATTCTGTGGCCCATCTTTGGGGATCGCGGCGGTTCGACACGGCCGACGACAGCCGCAATAACTTCGTCCTCGCCATCATCACACTCGGCGAAGGCTGGCACAACAATCACCACAAGTTCATGTATGCGTGCCAACAGGGAATTTGCTGGTGGGAAGTGGACGTTACCTACTATGCTCTGAGGCTGTTGAACTGGCTGGGAGTGGCCAGGGATCTGCGCGGCATTCGGCTTCCGCTGTCGGAAAGTGAGGCGCGATGAGCCGGATCGCGGTGATCGGAGCTGGGATTGCAGGGATGGGGGCCGCGTACCTGCTCAGCCAGAAACATGAAGTATGGCTGTTCGAAAAAGAGGCCCGCATCGGTGGCCATACTCACACACACGAAATTGAAACCAGTCGTGGCGTCCTGCCCATCGACACAGGTTTCATCGTGCATAACGACCGCACATACCCGAACCTGGTTCGATTATTTCGACAACTGGGTGTAGCTCGGCAAGCGAGCGACATGTCGTTCGGCGTGTCCTGCCGCCAAACTGGATTTGAATACAGCAGCCGCGGGCTGAGCGGATTTTTTGCGGAACGCAGCAATTGGTATCGCTTTGGACACTACCGCTTTCTGGCGGAGATCATGCGCTTCCATCGGCAAGCCCGGAAGCTCTTGCAAGACCCAGGCAACGCGGAAATCACCATGGGGGATTACCTGCGCGCTAATCAGTTCGGAGGCGAGTTCACGCGTTACTATTTGCACCCCATGGCGGCGGCGGTGTGGTCCACGTCGCCCGAAGAAATCGAAGACTTCCCGGCCTTTACTTTGATTCGCTTCCTCGAGAATCACGGGCTCTTGGATTTGACGACAGCTCCCCAGTGGTATGTGCTCAACGGCGGCAGCAGTGTTTACATTCCGCCGCTGACCGCACCTTACCGCGAACGGATTCGTTTGGGAGCGAAAATCGATGGAGTCACGCGCACAGCAGTGGGAGTAGAAATCGGTTTTAAGGACCGTTCGCCGGAGTCTTTCGATGAAGTCGTGTTTGCCTGTCACGCCCCGCAAACGGTCCAAATGCTGAAGGACATAACTCCCGTGGAGCGGCAGGTACTGAATGGGTTTCGCACCAGCCGCAACGAGACCGTGCTGCACACCGACTCATCCTTGCTGCCCCGTCAGCAGGGCGCGCGCGCCTCGTGGAACTATCATCTCGGCACCAAACGGCGAGCCGCGACGCTCACGTATCACATGAACCGTCTGCAGAGCCTGCCCACGCGGGAAGACTATTGCGTCACACTGAACGACACTCCGTCCATCGACGAGCACCGCATTCTGCGCGAGATGACGTACTTCCATCCTCTCTATACGCCGCAGACTGTGCGAGCCCAGGCGCGCTGGCAAGAGATCAGCGGCCACAACCGGACGCATTTCTGCGGCGCGTATTGGTTCTACGGCTTCCATGAAGATGGACTGAATTCGGCGATCCGCGTCGCAAAGGCACTCGGAGCGTCGTGGGATGCACCCAAAGAAATGGCGGCCTGATGGAATCGGGAATCTATGCCGGCACGTTACGTCATCGCAGGTTGAGTCCTGCCCGCCACGAATTTACCTATCCGCTGTTCATGGTCTTCCTCGATATCGATCGCTTGCCGCAGTTGATGAATGTGTCTCCGCTGGCGGGATACAACCGGCGCAACTGGGTTTCCTACCAGGAGCGGGACCACTTCGGGGACCCTACGAGAACGCTGCGCGAGCGCGTTTCGCGGGATGCGGAGAAAAATGGGGTTGTTCTTCCGGAAGGAAGAATTTTCCTGCTTACTCATCTCCGCTATCTGGGGTACAACTTCAATCCAGTTTCTTTCTTCTATTGTTACGACCCGGAAGACAAGTTGCAGATGATCATGGCGGAGGTCAACAATACTTTCGGTGAGACAGCCAACTACTGGCTCACGCCCAATGTCCAGCGTCCGGCTGGCGAGAACAAACGGTATCGATTTTCGAAGACGTTTCACGTGTCACCTTTCCTGAAGCTGGGTCACGAATACGATTGGACATTCACTCCGCCCGGCGATCGGCTGATCAGTGAAAGTGTCAGCTATCAAGACGGGCGGGAGATCTTCGATTCCACGCTGAAGTTGGAGCGGCGCGAGTGGTCGCGGGCTGAGTTGCACCGAGCCTTGCTGCGATTCCCCTGGATCACTGCCAAAGTCATCACTGCGATTCATTGGCAGGCGTTACGGTTGCTGGTCAAGAGAGTGCCAGTGGTCGCACATCCGGGCGCGGGCCAGTTCGAGCGAGCAACAGCGCAACACTTGGGGGCGTCATGGCGAGCGGAATAATCACGAACATTGCGAAGAAGATATTTCTGAAAACTCTGGCGGGGCTGCGTGTGGGTAGCCTGGAGATTGTCTGTCCGGAAGACACGTACCGCTTCGGGCAGTCTGGCGCGGGCGGGGAAAAAGATTCGCTGCACGCCGTCGTAGCGGTACACGATGAGCGGTTTTTCTTGCGCGCACTGTTAGCGGGAGATGTCGGTATTGGCGAGGCGTATATGGACGGCGACTGGTCGACTCCAGATCTAGTTGCGGTTGTGCGGTTGGCAGTGTCCAACCTGGACCAACTGGACGGCAGCAAGCGGCTCCTGACGTCGTTCCGCAGGCTGGCCGATTTTATCGAGCATCGTGGCCGCCGTAACACCCAAACCGGCAGCCGTCGCAATATCGCATATCACTACGACCTGGGCAACGACTTCTATCGCCTCTTTCTCGACGACAGCCTCGCCTACTCGTGCGCCTATTACGAAAGCGCTGACGATACTCTGGAGCAGGCGCAGATCCGAAAATTCGACCGCATCTGCCGTAAACTACAACTGAGGTCGCAAGACCACGTGCTCGAAATCGGAACCGGCTGGGGCGGCTTCGCGGCATACGCGGCCGAGACTTATGGTTGCCGCATAACCACTACGACCATCAGTCGCCAGCAGCACGACTACGCGCGCGAACTGTTCTCCCTGAGCAGGGCGGGGAAGCGAATCCAGTTGCTGCTCGAAGACTACCGTAACCTGCACGGGCAGTACGACAAGATCGTCAGCATTGAAATGTTCGAAGCAGTGGGCTATGAGCATTACGACGACTACTTCGACGCCTGTGATCGCCTGCTCAAGCCGGAGGGCAGCATGCTGTTGCAGACCATCACTATCCTGGAAGCAAAGTTTCAGCAATACCGAAAGCAGAGCGATTGGATCAAGAAGCACATCTTTCCCGGAGCCGAGCTGGCTTCCGTCGTCGCGATCCAGCAATCGCTGGCCAGAAAAACCAGCTTGCAGCTTTTTCACCTGGAAGACATCGGGGAGCACTACGCTCTGACCCTCCACGAATGGCGTCGCCGATTTCTCGAACATCTCCCCGAGGTGCGCGCTCTCGGATTCGACGAACGCTTCGTACACATGTGGGATTACTACTTGGCGTACTGCGAAGGATCGTTCCGCGAACGCTACATCAGCGATGTGCAGTTGGTGCTCGGCAAAGTGACAAGCGAGCTTCAACCGATCCAAGAATCGCCGATGGAATCCGCATTGCCGGAGAGAACGTAACGACGGATCGAGCACTGCATCATGAAGGCGTCAGAGCCACCCATGTCCTAAAGATGGTCGACGTGTTTGCAAATTCAAAGAAGCTACTAGGAGCATTGATTGCAATTCGACCCCTCCGTGTTTTTGTAGATTCCAGGAGCGGAAGTTCCTTTTTCTGGTAGAGATCGCCTGCGTTCTCTTTTTTGTTTCGACAGAGAGCAAATTCGAATTGCGTCTGCCCGTTGCATAGATTTGTAGAATCGGCCCTCGCATCTATCTCGCCGTAACTTAGTTGGAAAATCGCTGCTTTGTTGGACCTGCGACTGCATTAGTGATTCGCAGGAGACAACAAACCATGCGATTCGCCGAACTCAGCAGACGACTGATTCTTCTGATAGTGGCTACTCTTCCCGGCATGCTCCTTGCGCAAAGCACAACGCAGGGCGCGATCAGCGGAACCGTAGCGGACCCCAGCAATGCGGTTCTTGCAAACCTGACGATTCAGCTGAAGAGTTTGGACAAGGGCTTCACCATCAATGCCACCAGCAACGCACAAGGTGCATTCCAGTTTCCTCTGATTGAACCGGGCCGTTACGAAGTTCAAATCAGTGCGAATGGGTTCAAGCAATATTTGGCGAAGGTCACTGTGAATGTCGGACAGGTGACCATGGTGAATGCAAAGCTCGAAGTGGGCGTAGCCGGCACAACCGTGGAGGTCTCTGGGGTGGCTCCGCTGATGGAAACAGAGTCCGCCGACATGTCGACCTCCTTCGATCAGAATCTCGTCGCGAACCTTCCTAACGGCGGTAACGACTTGACCGCCGTGGCCTACACGGCGCCAGGGGTGATGATGAACAGCGGCGGAATGTACGGCAATTTCACGGCCAATGGCCTACCTGCCACTTCAAACGTCTTTACCGTAGACGGCGAAAATCAGATGGATCCGTTTCTCAATCTCAACAACTCGGGACCGACGAATCTGATGCTCGGGAAGAACAGTATCGATGAAGCCACGGTGATCACGAACGCCTATTCGGGGCAGTACGGACAGCAGGCAGGTGCTCAGGTAAACCTTGTCAGCAAGGGTGGAACCAATCAGTTCCACGGAAACGTTCAGTATGAGTGGACGGGACGCTACCTCGACGCGAATAACTGGTTCAATACGTTTTTCCAACCGGCTCAGTCTCGTCCGTTCGCCAACAACAATCAGTGGGCCGCTTCCTTCGGCGGGCCGATCAAGAAAGACAAGACATTCTTTTTTATCGATACGGAGGGCATTCGCTACATTGTGCCGTCGACCACGACGGTTTATACGCCGACAGCGGCATTTCTGAATGACACCTTCAACCTTGGCCTGCCAGCCGCAGGTGCGTCCTCAGCGACGGTCGGTACCTACCAGCAAGCCGCGAAGATTTGGCAGGCCGCTAGCGGCTTCGGGGGAGGCACTCCGATCCCAGCAGCGATCAGTTGCGTCGATCCGCTAACCGGCGCGCAAATCGATACAACTGGAACGGCAAGCGCGGGATGCATTCAGTCATACACCGCTAGTCCCGCTCTTCCAGCCAAAGAAACACTGTTGATCGGACGTTTCGATCAGAATATTGGCACGAAGGACCGCCTGTTCTTCCGTTTCGACATCGACACCGGAACCCAGGCTACCTATGCGGATCCCATCAGTAGTTCGTTCTCCGCCGCCAGCTACCAGCCGGAATACAACAACAGTTTGAACTGGTCCCATGCTTTCGGGACGACCGCGACCAATCAATTCGTCGCAGCCATCAGCTATTACCGGGCGATTTTTAAGGAGAATACTAATGGATCGACATCGCCCTTCCCCTACTCCATGTATCTTGGGGTGAACGCCGCTACCTCGAGCCCGTTCGGGTTGCCCTCTGCGACCGGCCTGAATGCCCTCAACTTCAATTTTCCCCAAGGGCGAAATGTTACCCAGTACCAATTCGTGGACGACTTCGCCAAATCGATCGGTCGACATAATCTGAAAGTGGGGGTGAACTTCCGGCGGTATGACATCTCGAACTACGACGCATCGGTCGAGGTGACTCCTCTGATCTATGCGGGATTGGGCGACTTCTTCAACGGGAGTTCCTCGATTTATGCGCAAAACAGTCCGCTTCATGCTTCGGCGCCGATGAATACAGGCGGTCTGGGCGTCTATTTGCAAGACGAGTGGGCGATTGCTCCGAGATTCAAGCTGACCGCGGCATTGCGGGCGGAGCATAACTTTAATCCCACTTGCAACATCAACTGTTTCACCATTCTGAGTGGGCCGTTTTCGCAAATCGCGGCGCAAGGGGCCAACGCGCCCTACAATCAGGCGCTCCTTACCGGCCGAAAAGATGCCTTCAATTCCGTCGACACGATTAACTGGGCGCCTCGGCTCGGTTTTACGTGGTCTCCCTTGGCCAGCAGCAAGACGGTACTCAGCGGCGGTTTTGGTTTGTTCTACGATGCCTTCCCGGCCTTCATCACTGACTCGTTCGTGAGCATGCCGTACCTGGTTGGAGTGAATCTGTTTGGACCAGATATTACCGGTACCCCGGGAAATGTAGCGTGGGGTGATCCTGCAGGGGCTGCGACTACAGTCAGCACTACCGCCAATACCATTCGGAATGGGAACCCTTCGTTGGGAATTCCCTCTCTCGCCGACGGTCTGACGGAAGCACAACTACTGGCCGCCGGCGGTGCACAGCCCAGTGTGGCCGGATTTCCGGGCAAGCTTCGTACGCCGCAATACCAGGAGTGGAATCTGCAAGTACAGCAGAAGATCGACAGTCGCAGCAGGCTGACCGTTGCCTATGTAGGAAATCACGGGATCTTCGAGCCTTACCCGAACAATACTGTGAACGCAACCAGTCCGAGCGGCGTGTATGGGTACGCGACAACGACTCCGGACTCGAGGTTCGGTACGGTAACTCAGTGGACCTCAGGCGCGATTTCCAATCACAATGCGCTGCTGGCAAGTTACAGCCGACGGCTTACCGCCGGCTTCGTCGTCAATGTCAATTACACGTGGTCGCACACGTTAGACGAAATCTCGAATGGGTCGCTGCTGCCCTCCAGTACGACTGCCGTACAGGGGCAGATCAACCCCCTCGATTTCAGGGCGAGCAACTACGGGAACGCCGATTACGACGTTCGGCATAGTCTGAACGCAAACTATGTCTGGACCGATCCCTACCATTTCCATAATCGAGCCATGAACGAAATTCTTGGCGGATGGTTGTTCTCGCAAAGCTTCATCGTGCGGGGCGGTTTGCCATATACGATTACCGACGGCACTGCTTCGACACAGAATGGAGGGACGGCCACTCCTGTGGAGGTGCTCGGGCCCGCACAACAGAGTTGCAGGAATGGATACAGCTCCTGCTTCGATGGCGCGCAGCTTGCGAGCGCAAATAATCTGGGATTTTTCCCCAATGAAATGCGGAATCAATATTGGGGCCCCGGATTCTTCGACTCAGACTTCACCTTCGGCAAAGACTTTCATATCAGCGAACGAATGAAGCTTACGGTGGGAGCAAATCTCTATAACATTTTCAACCACCCGAACTTCCTGAACCCGAACAAGAACTGGAGTCCCGCGACGGGAGGCGTTCCTTGTTCTACGACTCCAGCGGGCTCGCAACAGCCCAGTTGCGGAAACATCACTGGGCAATCCGCTCCCCCAACTGGCCCCTATGGTTCATTCTTCAACGGGTTGCCTTCGGGCCGCGTGGGTCAGCTTCAGGCCAAGTTCGTGTTCTGAGGGAAACTGCAACGATTGGGTCGCCATCAAAATGCGGATGCCGTCCAGAGAATCGAAAACAGGGACAAAGTGCAGGCAGCCCTCTTCTGGGGACGGCTCCGCATCGCGATTGTGACAGTCTTGGCAGGGCAACGAAGCTCGAACCAAGGAACGACAATTCCACCAAGGCCCGCTTGGCTACTTCGTCGTAAGGAAGCTTCGAAGTCTGCGAACGGCCTCGGGAATATCAGCCGCCGCAGTACTCCCAAAGCCGAGCACGAATCCACTGCGCGCTGTACCGCCGATGTAGCTAGGGGAGAGAGGCCATAACCACAGATTCTGGCGAGCGGCGCGCTCGGCAATCTCAACATCGGAGCCGGACTGATTCAGCATGACAGCGAGATGCATCCCGGCTTCGCCTCCGTATAATTCGACCGCGGGCCCAAGTTCCGCACGGATGCTCTTCACCAACACACTGGCCCGCTCACCATAAACAGTGCGCATTCTGCGGATGTGCCTCGCAAAGTGTCCCTCTCTGATAAAGTCCGCCAATACCTCCTGACTGAAAGTCGGCGGACCGAGGTCCATTGCCCGCCGGACGGTCAAAAAGCGTTCGATCAAGTCCGGGGGAATCACGATATATCCCAGGCGCAGTGCCGGGAATAGTACTTTGCTGAATGTCCCGACATAGATCACGCGCGAGTTGCGGTCCAGTCCCTGCAGAGACGCAATCGGCATGCTGCCATAGCGATATTCGCTGTCATAGTCGTCTTCGATGATCCATGCCCCGGAGCTTTGCGCCCAGTCGAGTAACTGCAGGCGGCGCGACGCGCTCATCGTTACTCCCAGCGGATAGTGATGGGAGGGCGTTACCAGCGCGGCACGCGCCTTCGAACAGCGCCTGATTCCAGCAGCCACATCCAGACCCTCGACGTCCACCGGAACAGGCACGAGCCGGCAGTCGGCCAGCGTCAGTGCCTCCCGGGCCAGACGGTAGCCGGGATCTTCCACCCAGACTCGGCTTCCCGGATCAAGAAGCACCAGCGCTGAGGTCTCCAAAGCCTGTTGGGAGCCGCTGACAATCATGATTTGCTCGGGTTCACAGCGCACCGATCGCGCCGTTCTCAGGTAGGACGCGATTGTTTCCTGCAGTTCCCAGGATCCGGCAGCCTCGCCGTAATGAAACGATTGCGCATTCATGGCGCGGCAACGGTGCGCCACGAGCTTAGACCATACGTGAAGCGGGAATTCATCAAACTCCACTTGGCCCACTCCAAATGGTCCCAGATTGTGCACCCAGGACGGCCTTTGCGTGCGCGGAGCGATGGTAGAACGGCGCGCAACCGGACGCGGTCCTGAACGCGATGCTGCCGATCGTTCCTCCTTTGCCCGTCCGGGAATGAACTGATCCGGTATCGAACGCGAGACTACAGTGCCGGCACCGACCCGTCCGTGGAAGTAGCCTTCTGCCAACAGTTGGGCGTAAGCGTTCAAAACCGGAAAACGGGAAACGTGCAGCTCGGTTGCAAGTACCCGGGTGGAAGGAATCCGCTGACCAGCCCGGAGGCGGCCCTCGACAATGGCTTTTCGGTAGGAGTCATAAATTTGGCGGTGCAAGGGCGTTTGAGACTTCCGCTCCACCGTGATCACGGGAACAATTACCGACGCAACTCTCTTCATGTCGCGAGATCATAATGGCTATGTCAGACAGGAATCAAGTGGGTATTGTGTCTAACCACTTCGGGGTTCAATGTGTTTCTATTGTTGTGGTGTGTTTCGTTGACTTCGCCGGTGCGGGCCCAGAGACCTGCGGTTGATCGCGCTGGTACCTGACCCGGAAGTTAACTTGAGGGGGTTATTTTTCGATATGGATCTCGATGTCCTGACAAGTCGTACGTTTCTTCCGCCGGGAACAGAAACAGAAGGTTCCTTGCTTCCTTCCTCCTACCAGGTGCAACGGTCTGGAGATCGGCGATCTCCCCGCGTAGCCGTGAAAGCAAATGGGCGGATTCTCTTTATAAACCTGAGCGACGTAGTCGCCGTGCGAGCTGAGGGTAACTACGTGTCGCTCCAGCGGCACTCGGGGTCCGTCCTGCTGCGCGAGTCGATTTCGGTACTGGCAGAAAAGCTCGAACTCTACGGATTTATCCGAATCCATCGCTCCGCTCTGGTGAATTCGGCGTACGTCGAAGAGATTCGGCCTTACTCCACGGGAGAATATGTGCTGCGGGTCAAGGGTGGAAAGGAATACACCGTGACCCGCAAATACAAGAACAATATGAGGGCTCTCGCGGAATTCTGGATTGGCAGCAGTGCGCTCTCTCGCGAAGCCCGGCGATGATTCCACCAAGGCTGAGTGGGGCATTGAGGCTGATCGAACGCGGATTGCTTGGGGGCAGAGCTTAGGGGCCGGTTGGACTGATCGGCTTGGAGCCGCCGCTGCCGAAGCAGTGGAGGACCAAGCAGATCAGTATTCCTCCTCCCGCGGCACCGCCGGCAATCCATTTGGGATTCAGGCTGGACGTAGGTCTGGTCGGGGCAATGGCCGCTCCGCATATCTGCGATTCGTCGTAGTTCTTCTGCTCTCCTTCGTGAACGGAAGCCTTTTGCGATGCGTTGTCTTCCGGTGAAGCCTTCTTCTGTCCGCCCTCGTGCTCAACATTCACGTCGAGTTTTCGCGCTGCGACCTGCACCGTACCATTCACATCGGTCACCGTGTACTCGGTCCATTCATTGAGAATGGGAACGACCTTGAGGCATTTCACTTTCACTTTAAAGCTCTTGGAAGTGATAACCGAGACGCTGCCGTGATCCAGTTCCAGCAAGTCGCCCTGAAACTTAGCCACCGATTCCGCCGCGAGTTGAACGGTGGATCCATCCAAGCTTAAGTTAGCGGAAAAGCCGACCTTGGTTTCGATCAGATCTCCCGGAAAGACCGCCGACGAATCCTGAGCTTCATAGCCATTGACCCACACCCCGCCTTGAGTGTGAATGATGGCTCCGGTGGGCTGACCGGGCACTGCCTGCCCCAGACCGGACTGCACCAGCACCGCTTGATCCGGAACCGACTGTCCGAGTAACGACAGTGGTACCACGACGCCCAAGGCCCAACATAGGAAACAACGTAAAATAGAAAGGCGCATACAGAGATCCAAACTCAACAAATTCCCCAAGCTAAATCGTAGTGGCGGGCGCCAGGATCGTCTATTAGCTGTCTGGGTGCGTGCGGCAAGCGATCCTCCCGGAGAAAAATCGCATCCTATTTCGAGCCTTTGTAATCGTTGTTTTGGATTGGGTAAAACTTTGTAAATCACAAACTTGCATGGCGTGCGGCAAGGTACAGTAAAGGTGGGGCGTATGCAAACAAAGAGCGCAATCATCGTAGCCGTTCTCTCCTTTGCAGTGGCCATCGCTGAGCCGGGCTTTTGGTCCGGCACTGCTTTGGGCCAGGCACCGGAAGCGAGTCAATCGGTTATCGCCAAGAGCATCGGAACCATCAAAACCATTAACGGAAATGCCATCACGCTGTCGCCCGAGGCCGGCGCGGATGTCGCGGTGACGGTTGAGGCCAACGCACGTCTACTGCGCATGAGCCCTGGGGACAAGGATCTGAAAAATGCGGCGCCGATTCAATTGACCGACCTGCATGTGGGCGACAAGGTTCGGGTGCGCGGCCGGGCGATGGCGAATGGAATCGATGCCCTGGAAGTATTGGTCATTACCCAAGCAGCCCTAAGCGCCGTCACGGACCAGATTCGCCAGGACTGGCAAAAGCGCGGGCAGGGAGGGGTGGTCGATTCGGTCGATCCCGCGACGGGAGACGTCACTATCTCGATTCCTCGGCTGAGCGGAAAGAAGACGATCATCGTGCATACCGCCAAGAGCACCGTGATCAAGCGCTACGCTCCCGATTCTTTCAAGTTTGAAGATGCCAAGCCCAGCACCTTGAAGGATATTCAGCCGGGCGACCAGTTGAACGCGAGAGGGAACCGGAATGCGGATGGAAGCGAATTAACCGCGGAAGAGATCGTAACCGGTGTCTTTCCACGATTCGCCGGGACGATCAAGTCGGTGGATGCAAGCACCGGCATGCTGAGCGTTCAGGATCTAGCGAGCAAGAAGACGGTGCAGGTAAAGATCACGGCCGATTCTCAGCTGCATAAGATTCCCGCCGAAATCGCGCAGGGATTTGCAGCGCGTATCAAGAGCGCGATGCCGGCGGGAATGCCGGGAGGGAACACGAAATCGCCTGGATCGGCTGGGACATCGGCTGCTATGCCAGCGCCGGGCGGTGGACAAGTTGCTCCGGGCGGCGCTTCACCAGCGGGGGTGGGGCCGGGTGGCCGAACTGGCGGCGGAGCACGGGGTGGAGCCCCGGACCTGCAAACCATGCTGGCTCGTCTGCCAGCGTCGACGCTAGCTGATCTGCATCTGCAAAAAGGGGATGCGGTAGTGATCCTCGGAACGGGCGGGAACCCTTCCACAGCGATTACATTGTTGAGCGGGGTAGAACCCATTCTGCAGGCCGCTCCTAATGCCGGCCAGGCGATGATGCTCACGCCCTGGAGCCTCGGCGGCGCTCCCGGTGGAGACTCCCAATAACGAGGTCCAGTCCTGAGATCTGTTGTCTCTGTGAGTTTATTGATTCGTTTATAGATTCTTCAGAAATGGAAGATAACAATGAAGGTTAAGAGATTCTTGTTTTTATTTGTTGCCGCGTTCTTATTTTCGATTTCGGCAGTTTCGTTGAGCGCCCAGAATGCTACGGGATCGCTTCGCGGCCAGATTGCTGATCCTTCGGGAGCCACTATTTCGGGAGCCGATGTCATCATGACACCGGCAGCCGGTTCGCCGATCGTAGTCCAGAGCAATGCGCAGGGCGCGTACGAGTTCAAGACGCTAACGCCCGGCAAGTACTCACTGACGGTGTCCGCTACGGGATTCACGCTTTACGAAAACGACAATGTAATGATCGCGGATCAGCCATTGCGTCTGAACGTCACGATGGCGATTGCAGTGGCAGAGGAAAAGGTTCAGGTTTCCGACACTGCGCCAACTGTCGATGTTAATCCGACGAATAATGCGGGAGCCATTGTGATTTCCGGGAAGGAATTGGAAGCGCTGCCTGACGATCCTGACGAGTTGCAGTCGGACCTGGAAGCGCTGGCTGGACCGTCGGCTGGTCCGAACGGCGGCCAGATGTATATTGACGGCTTTACGGCGGGACAGCTTCCGCCGAAGTCGTCGATTCGAGAAATCCGCATTAACCAAAATCCGTTTTCAGCCGAGTATGACAAGCTTGGCTACGGCCGCATCGAAATCTTTACCAAGCCGGGAACCGACAAATATCACGGGCAATTTTTTGCACTGGGCAACGATTCCGCGTTCAACTCGCCCAATCCCTTTGCCGGCTCTGAGCCTCCGTACTATTCGACTCAATTCAACGGAAATGTCGGCGGTCCACTCGGAAAGAAGGCATCTTTCTTTTTTAATATCGATCGTCGTGACATCAACGAACTAGCCGCGGTGAATGCGTATGTCCTTGATTCATCCCTGAACGAATCCAATTTCGCTGAATCGATTGCGAATCCCCACCAGAGAACCAATCTCAGCCCGCGCATCGATTGGGCGTTGTCGCCAAACAACACCCTGACCGCGCGCTACCAGTATTATCGGGATACGGAAACCAACGATGGCGTCGGAACGCTGTCTCTATCGTCCCAAGGGTATTACTCCCAAAGCACGGAAGATACCTTCCAGATCAGCGATACGCAAGTGATTGGCTCGAAAATCGTGAATGAAACGCGCTTTCAGTACAACCGCGATAATTCTTTCCAGACCCCGACGGATACGAATCCGGCTGTGAGTGTGCCTGGCAATTTTACGGGTGGTGGCTCGGGAATGGGCAAGGTCAACGATCTGCAGAACAGTTACGAAATACAGAACTACACATCGCTGATCCACGGAAACCACATCATCAAGTTCGGTGGCCGCGTGCGGGCCACGCACGACACGAATTATTCGACGGCGGGCTTCAACTCGACATTCAGTTTTTCATCGTTAATCACCAGCACCGACACGCCGGCAAATTGCGCCGCGCTCGGGCAAAATCCTCCTTGTCCCATATCTTTGCTCTATGCGGAACAACAGTTGAGCGGTGGAGGTGGAGTTCCGTATGCAACACAACTCACTTATACGACCGGAATCCCGACTACCGCCGTCACATACTTCGATGTTGAACCCTACGTGCAGGACGATTGGAAGGTGCGGTCGAACTTTACGCTCAGTTCCGGCCTTCGTTTCGAAACTCAAAATGCGATTCACGACCACGGAAACTGGGCTCCCCGCTTGGGCTTTGCCTGGGGAGTAGGCGGACGAAGCGGTCCGCCCAAGGTGGTCATTCGTGGCGGCTATGGCATTTTCTTCGACCGCTTTCAGTCTACGCAAATCCTGTACGCGGATCGCTACAACGGGGTTACGCAACAACAATTCATCATTCACAATCCGACATGTTTTCCGGGTGTTGATAAGCCGCTCGCAAGTGTTTCCAATTGCGGGCCCGCTACGTCCTCCGAGTCCAGCATTTATCAGATCGATCCCAGGTTGCGCGCGCCTTACACGATGCAGGGGGCGCTAGGTGTGGAACGTCAGCTGACCAAGTCCGCGACCCTTTCCGTCATTTACCTAAACTCCCGGGGCTTCGATCAATTCCTGACCATCAATGCGAACGCTCCTTATCCTGGAACGGATTGTGCTCCGAATTGTGCTCCCCTTACTTCTGGCACTATTTACCGCTACGTTTCGGAGGGTAATTTCAACCAAAACCAGCTGATGATGAATACCAACGTCCGCATCGGACCCAAGGTTCAACTCTTCGGCTATTACTCTTTGAGCTATGCCAACAGCGACACGGGGGGTGTTAGCAGCTTTCCGTCGAATTCCTACGACATCGGGCAGGATTATGGCAGGGCGTCGTTCGACGTGAGAAACCGCTTCTTCCTCGGGGGTAGTATCGCCCTTCCTTACTTAGTCCGGTTGAGTCCTTTCATGGTGGTGAGTTCCGGGTCCCCGATCAACATCGTTTCGCCCATCGACCTGAACGGAGACCAGATCTATACCGACCGTCCCGGGCTGGTTTCCACAGCAACCTGCCCCGGTCCTCCCCCAACGACGGGCTCGGGTCCGGAGAACAATATTTACTGCACGACGTTGGGCACCTTTGATGCGCTGGGAGGCGGAAAACCTCTTCCGATCAATTACGCTAATGGTCCATCACGATTTGTGATGAATCTGCGCCTGACCAAGACCTTCGGATTTGGGCCCAAGGCAAAATCCAGCTCGGGCGCACCGGGTCAAGGTGGACCTGGAGGTGGTGGCAGAGGTGGCGGCGGTCGTGGCGGCCCGCTGTTCGGCGGTGGCCCGTCGTTTGCATCCAGCAATTCAGACCGCCGTTACAATCTGATTCTGGGTGTGAATGCCCGCAACGTCTTTAATAACGTAAACGTCGCGAACCCCAGCGCGTTCCTTGGCTCCAGGTTTTTCAACGTTCCCAATGCTCTGCAAGGAGGCCCGTTCTCGCCCGGCACTGCGGCCAATCGCAAGATTGAGCTACAAGCCACATTCAGTTTCTGAGGCGGGAATTGTTCTTGCCATATCGGAGACCACCGATCCCGATTATTCTGAGAATGCGCATTTCTTCATGCGCCATCCCACTCTTAAGGGTCTGAAAAGCGATTGGCTTTTTTTCCTATTAGCAGGCGTAAGTTCATTCGGCTGGCAGCGACGGCCGGAGTGGCTGCGCTTGCCGCTGACTCGTTGCTGATTGAGCCCAACCTACCGCGGTTGGTGCGGCGGGAAATCCTGCTCCGCCGCTGGCCGGAGCGGATGGATGGTTTCACCATCGTCCAGTTGAGCGATTTCCACTACGACTCAATCTTTTCGATCCATCCTCTCAAAGCGGCGATTCAGATCGTCAACGATCTGCAGCCCGATCTGATCGTGTTGACGGGGGATTTCGTGTCGGCGCCCCTCGTGGGACGCACTCCGGCTCCTAAGGCGGCGGCAGCGGCAGACCCATGCGCGCACTGGCTCAAGAAATTGCGGGCGTCGCATGGGCTGTGGGCGGTGATGGGAAACCACGATATTGCGACGGATGTCGGCCGAGTGACCAGCGCGCTTCGTGCACAGGGAATCCGCGTGCTCGCGAACCAGTCCGTCGCGGTCGAGAACAATGGTGGCCGGTTCTGGCTCGGCGGGGTGAACGACGTGCTGGGAGGTAGCGCGGATCTTCATATGACATTGCGTGGCGTCCCTGCCGACGAGGCCACGGTGCTGCTCGCCCACGAGCCGGACTTTGCCGATTATGTGTCGCGCTATTCGATCGACCTGCAGCTTTCTGGACACTCGCACGGCGGGCAGGTAAGGCTCCCACTGATCCGTCCGTTTTATTTACCCATGCTGGCGAAGAAATATGTCTCGGGACTGTTCAAGATCGGGCGGCTGACCCTTTACACCAATTGCGGGTTAGGTACGGTAGGAGTGCCGGTTCGGTTCAACTGCCCGCCGGAGATTACGCTCATCACGGTCCGCCGCGGCTAGAATACCTATCTTTTGTGCAAATCGTTTCACCGAGCCGGGTTGCGAAGGTTAAACTTCGGACTGCAAGTCCCTGCATAAAAAGAAGATCGGGGGAAATTCCAGATGGCGCTAAAGTTGCCGGGAAAGGGGTAGGGAGTGGTGTACCGGCTCCGATAAAAAGAGGTAAGACCCAAATGCTTCGTCGCACCTGGCCTGCGATTTTGATTTTGATGACGCCACTGCTTGCCTTTAGCGTAAGTACGAGCCGACCCACTTTACGAACCGCGAACCTGGAACAGCGGGAACGGCAGGTGGCAAGAACTCTGACGCGGGCTTCGCAATTCGTCGATGTGCCCCATGTGAGTTCGCTCCCGGCGTGCGAAGATGTTCAACCGCCGCAGGCGCTCACTACACCCGATCCGCTGTTCACTTCGTCGGCGAATGGACGCAAAGTGAAGGTGAGTTTCATAATTGGCACCGACGGCCGAGTTCACAGCCCGCTTATTCTGGAGAGCGCTGGGATGGCTGGCGACCGGCATGTCCTGCGAACCGTCCGGACCTGGAGATATCGGCCCGCGACCTGTAACGGCGTTCCGACCGAAACCGAAGGAAAGATCGAGTTTTTCTAGCCGGTAAAGCGGGGAGCCGGTGGGCTAGAATTGGCTCAGCAGCGGGGAGACTCGATTCGTGGATAAAGACAAGAAAAATCCCAGACCGCACGGTTCGTCCTCAGAGCCGTCGCTAAATTCCGAAATGGAAGAACTTTACCGCAGAATGCAGCCCGAGATGCGGCGTCCCAAGCCGAGCCCCGATGCCATAGCCGCAGCGATCGAGGCTGCGCAGCGACTGGCTGCGGAAGCGGATGCGGAAGACGCTGGCGACGACATGGCGTCGGACCTGGCGCGGGATCTGGCTGGCGATTCCACCGTGGTTTGCGGCGTTTGCGGATATCACAATCGAGAGGGCAACAAGTTCTGCGGCATGTGCGGAATTACGGTCGATTCGGGGGACGACGCGCCGCCTATTCCAGCCCAAGAGCAGCGCGGGTCTTCGCGCGCCCTGGCGCGCTCGCCGAATGCATTTCTGGAGCCCCAAGCCATGCCTCCGGCGCCTCGTGCGGGTGCGCCCGAGACGCATCATTATCATCATCACTACCATCACCACTATTTTCCGGGAACGCAAGACGGCGTGATGCCGCAAGCGGGTGGGCAGCCCATTCGAGATCCTGCGAGAGAAGACAAGATGCGTCCGACCGCGGCGTTGCGCGGGGATATGAGTCGGGCCGAAGCTGCCGTCCGGCGTGTTACCCACGAATGGGTGCTGGCCTGCAACACCAAGCATCTCGATGATCTGCTAGACCTGTATGTTTCCGATGCTCTGGTGCTGCGCTCGAACTACCCTCCGATTCGGGGTGGGGCCGCCGTGCGAGAGTTCTTTTTCGGCGCGCTCGACGCCGGGTTCGGGGAAGTAGAGGTCGAACCGCTGCGCGTGGACGTTTTCGGCGACCTCGCTTACGAAGCGGGACGGTGCAAGGCGCTGATTCCCAGTTCGACTGGCAAACGCCGCGAAGAGCGAGGCAAGTACTTGTGGGTCTGCGCGCGCCAGAGCAATGGGGAGTGGAAGCTGGCGGCGGATTGCTGGTCGAGCGATTTGACACTCAGTACGCTGGAATCGGATATTCCTCAAGGTGCGGGCGTGAAGACGAGCCCGCCGAAAAAGAATCCGTAGAAACCTGCGTCAAGCACTAACTTCGAATTTCCCTAAATCTCCTCGTAACTGATCGAGTGTCTTCATCTCGATGGTGCGCATTCCCAGCTTTGCGGCACATTCCAGATTGAGGGCGCGATCGTCGATGAAGCAGCATTCGTCGGCTGGGATCTGCGTGGTTTCCAGGGCCAGGCGGTAGATATCGCGCTCCGGCTTCCGCAGTCCGACAAAACAGGAGCTGATGAAAATGCGGAAGATATTACGCAATCCGAACTTCTCAATGCGGTAATCGTTCAACTCGCGCGACTCGTTATTGATTGTGCCCATGAAATAGCGATTCGAGACGCTCAGTGCGTGCGCGAACTCGAGCACGCCGGGCAAAGGTTGTGACAGCTGGAACATAAAATCACGGAAGGCGTCGCGGGTGAAAGGACGCGGGCGATAAAAAACGGTGCGATCGAGATATTCGTCGAGCGTAATTTTGCCCCGTTCAAATGAGGATACAACCATCTCGTGGCGGTCATGGAATTCCTGCTCATCGAGGCGAAAATGGTCGAGGGTCGCTGCTCGCTGCGTGTGGTCCCATGCATTGCTCAGGAGCACACCGCCGACATCCCAAAAAATCGCGCGAATCGTAGACAAGGGTTTCTCCTACGGGCTTCTAAAAGTGTAGATGATGATAGGGGCGACAGGGAACTGGTGCGGACTGCGGTTACCGATGGGTCCGCAGGCACTCTCGACTTCGCTTGGGATGACAAGCCCGAACCAAAACCGCAGCATCGACTGTGGCCGGGCGAAAATCAGTGCGTGTAGATGCTGGTCTCGGGATGATAGTTGCGCCAGTCGAACCAATAGTCCTTGAGTGCGGGCACGCGGTCGAGACACTTTCCTTGCGCCATGCCGGCGATGGCGCAGCCCTGGAAATTCCACTCGCTGGCGGTTGCCGTGTCGAGCAGGATCCAGTCCTTAGCAGGTGCCGATGCGTGCGGACTCGATGAAGGGTCGGACTTTGCCGCGACAGCCGCTGGCGATTCGGGCCGCTTTTCCTCGGTAGGTTGGCTCTGCGCGTTTGCCGGGACAGCCGAGGCGGCTGTGTCCACATGATTTCCGGCTTGGTCCTTCCGGAAGAACTCGGCGTCTTTGCCATCGATGCGACTGACAAATACACGAAACGATTTGTGATCGGGGCCAACCACGAGCAACAGCGGCGTGTCGTGGACGCGATCAACGACGGGAGATTGCTTGACCAGCGTCTCCCATGCATAGGCACGACTGACGCCGTCTACCGAAAGTCCTACCACTACGTCGCGTGATTTCAGTTCTGTTCCCGGAAAGCTGATCACGACCGGGAGTTTGGCGACCTCCGCCTCCCAATTGCTGTCGTACTCCTTGAGATATTTCGGGACGGGCGCGAGGACTTGGCCGTCGGTGACCTCAGATTTCCACTGTCCAAACGTGAGTTCGTCGCTGGGCACGAGTGCGAGTGACGATCCCTTGAGTGGGCCGTAGATGGCAAGACCAGTGATCTGTTGCCACCAGGAGCCGGTCTCGGTGTCGCGCATCAGGAAGTTCTGATTGTTGATGCCAGCCAGATAGAAATGCAGCACCATTCCGTTTACGGTTCGTGTCCACACCAGACCGGTGTGACACAGCGTTCAATAGGTGACGGCGATCGGGACTCCGCCAACGACATCATTGAGGATGTGATGGTAGGCCATCTCGCGAATGGGATAAGCGCGGGCGTCGGGGTTGAAACGGACGGCGAGAATCATTTCGGCAGGATCGAGCTTGCTGGCGGCTTCGGTTTCAAACTGCGGGTTCCTCACGGGATGAAACATCCACTCGAAATAGTTCAAGCGCGACATGACGGCCGAGAATGCCACCAGCAGCGTGATAGAACCGATTGCGACCTTGCACCACCGTGTGCTGGACTGCCAGAGCAGGAAAGCAAATAGAACGCAGATGAGCGCCGCGCCGAGAGTTCCCCGAGGTGCGTGCTGGTGAATGGCCATTGCCACTGCGAGACCGGCCGGCGTTTGATGGGTGAACGGGCGAATGATGAAAGCCGGAATGAAGAACAATCCAATGGTTGTCAACGCGGACAGCAGAAAGAACGTCCACGAAGAAAATCGATAAGCGGAGGGTGTGGGCATGGATGAGACAGTAAAGATACTCGCAATCAACAATCTTCCGATTGTAGCTGATCCTGAGCAAGAAAAAGCCGGCTCCGTTTTACCGGAGCCGGGGGTAAGAGGTCGCCAGTGCCAGGGTTAGTTTGTACGGGCGATTTGGTTTTGACGATAGCTGAGGTTGTCGACGTTACGGAACATCGGTGTCGCGGGAGGCAGGTTCGATGGCACCGAGAACAGCGAGTCGAAGGTGTATTGCCGATCCGGCGGATTGTAAACCGTGTTGCAGCACTTGAAGGGACCGGTCGCGTATTGACTCCAGTACATGCTGACGATCGAGCCCTTGTAATAGAGTTGCTGCTGTGCGGAGATTCCGCCCCAGTCTTCGAGGAAGCGCAGGAAGTTGTGGACACCACCATCCATCCCGTAGGAGAACTCGGGGTTCTGGGCCGTGTTGGTGAAGGCAATGTTCTTACCGGCGGCAATTGCTGTCCGATAGTAAGTAGTCACCGCGATGCGGTTCGGCGTCTGCGCAGGAACACTCTGGCCGCCGGGGTTGGTCGGGTTGACCAAACTGCCCGTGGTGGTTGCCCCCAGAGCGCCAGCATCCTGCCAGTTATTGGACAACATGGTTACGGCATCCGCGATGATCGAAGCGGCCGAGTGTATCGGTTCCGCTGCTGTGGTGCTCGTCCAGGTCGGATCATACACCGTGTTTCCGGGAGTACAAGGAGCGCCACCGCCAGCGGCTGGACAGTTGGAGTTGTAGTTTCCCAGAATGTAGACGGGGTTTTCCGCCGCGACGGTAAACCCACCACATGCTGTGGGGCTGGCTGCGGTTTGCGTGCAGTTATTGGTGGCGTTACCCGGCGGCATGGTGGGAACATTGCCCAACGAGCCGTCGACCAGCATCAACGCATGACGTGCGCCGGTCACGCGGTTGGCGCGGCCGATGGTGAAGGTGTTAATGCGATGTGCAAAAGGCGAGGGCGGAACGGTGGTATCAGTGTCGGTGGTAGTCTGGGGACCGAAAGCATCGCCGACATACTTGACACCGTAGGTGTCCAGTGCGAGGTTTCCGTTGACGTCTTCCGGCGAGACGCCGTTGTAGTTGTTGCCGTCTAACTTTCCGTCAGGCGCGAAGTTGCCTCCGGCGTTGGCGTAGTTCACCGTGTCCTCATAGCCATACTCGCCTTGATTGAGAGGCTGAGTGGCGCCGGCGAGGTTCATGCCGCGGCGATCGGAGAAGTAGAGGACGTAGCCGTTCTGCGTGGCATAGTCGACCTTGCTGCCGTTTGTACCGGTTTTTCCGAGCAGCCAGTTACGCAAGTTGCCTACGTCGAGTTCAACGCTATTCAGAATACCGTTGGCCGTTCCTGTGGTCTGAGCGAAGCCTGCTGCCGAGTCGTTATTTTCGCCCTCACGCGCATCGTAGAAGTTGATGGGATACCAGTTGTACTGGGAATCTGCACCCTGGCTGGTGTTCACGTAAATGTTGTTGGCGACCGTGCCGGCGTCAGCGGCGGTGATGGAGCCATCTCCGTTGCGATCGGCAGTCTGCTGCAAGTATAAGATCGCGTTGGCGTGGTCGCTGAGGTAATTGCATCCCGCGGCGGCCGAGAGACTATTCGTAGCTGGTGCAGCGCAGCCGAGACCCGGTTTGACCGGAGTAGCCACACCGCGGGCAAAGCCCAAGCCGAGCCACTCCTTGGTGGCGCCGTGCCATAAGCCGTCACTGGCGTACTTTACTTCAACCAGCAGCCAGCCACCGAGGATCGGCCATTCCGTTCCGCCATAAGCGGTCGTGGTGGCGCCAAGCGAGGCCCAGGCAGTCTGACCGTAGGAGGCAGGCAACACGAAAGTTGTTGTCATTGGCGCATTGCTGGAGCGTGTTGCTGACGCCGCTGATTTTGGCCGGAATGCTGCCGCACCATGCTTCGCCGAAGTAGTAAGTCTTGGGGCTGGATGGATTGACCGCGATGCCAGCGGAAGAAAATGCTGTATTGGGGAATCCGGCCGGAGCCATGCTCGAGAGATAAACGTCCTGCGTAGCATCGCCATTCCAGTCGTTGAGGTGCAAGGCAGCTTCCGTGTCGCTCAAAAGCACACGAATCTGCGCTTCATTTGCGAGGCGGGAAGCGCCCAACAGGGAAGTGAGCGATTCACCGGCCAGCGGCCGACGGATAATTTGCACGGCAGACGTTGTGCCCTGCACAAACGGCAGCGTGAGATCGTTCGCGCCCGTGCCGTTCGGGCCGTCGGATGTGCTTCCTGGCGTGCCGTTGCCGTCGATAAGGTAACCGTTAAGAGTGCCCAACGAAACGTTCTGCCAGGACGAAGTGTTCTGCGCGGACCCATGCCCGTTGATCACGCTGCCCGTCGACGCGCCGAGAAGTGTCGTGGAAATGTCGAGACAAGTGGCGCTGGGAGTCGCACCGGCCACGTTGGCCATCTGCGCGGAGCAACCGTTGGCCGATGTGGGGACCATTACTGTACCGCCGTCGTCATTGCCGCTGGCGACCACGCCGTTGTCCATGTTGTAGCGAATGACGTTGCCGAACGCGCTCATCTTGTCGCCGAAGACAAGGTTGTAGCCGTCCGCTACGCCGAGGTAAAGGTCGCCGTTGGTGTGCACGCGGCCGGCGAAGCCCAGGTTGGGACTGCGGCCGAAGAAAAGATCGGCGTCGGAGAAAACACCGAACTGAAACACCGGAATCAACGCGATTTCCGCTGTGCGGGTCATGCTGACCGTTTCGCCAGTGCCTCGCTGGGCTTCAACGTTCATGGTGACGGGGATAAGCTGCGCATACAATCCCTGATCAGGCCCGGAAGCGATGGGACCCCAGACTGTGGGCGGGGTTCCGACGCAGCCACCCGATACGGGCGCGACGTTATACACGGGGTACGTAACCGTCGTGTCCCAAGTCGGATAATTGCTGCTGAGGGCGCAAATCTGGCTGGCCTGGGGTGACTGAATGTTCTTGAACAGGTTTCCCAAGTCCGATGTCATCTTCTCCATCGCGCCTTCGGTGGCATGATAGGTGTAGGTATGATTAAGATCAAACCCACCGGCGTGCTGCTCAGTGTTCACCATCATGAATAAACCGATGGCGAACGCCGACATCATGACGAGCAACAGTAACGTTGCGATCAGCGTAAACCCTCGTGAATTAAACCGCATGCTCCACATTGGCTGTCTCCTCATTCCGTCGAAACCATATCTTTGCCCGCGACCATACGTCAGTACGAAGATCCCGTAATCGGATACTCCTGCTGGAAGGTCAGGTTGCGCGGGGTGATCGAGGTTTGGAGGTCTAACCCTTGATATCCCTTCGTCCCGTGCAACTGGCTCCGCATGGTCATGTGCAAAATGTTGATCTTCGTGATCATGGCGGGGGTCGTATTTGCGGGGAGGGAACTTTGATTGGTCGAAATGGTACCGGCGTTGTAGACGTCATAACTGAACTGCAGGTTAATAACGTTTTCCGCGACCGGGGCTGGAACTCGACCATTTTGGATTCGCATTAGCCGTGGCGTCACGCCGTCCGTCGGCGAGATATCGAGATAGTAAGTGACAACGATCTCGCGCACGCCGCTAGTGATGGTCTGCCCGCTCAGTGCCTTCAGGCTTCCAACCGCGATCGTCGGTTGATTAATGTGGCCAGGATCACCAGTGGCAAACGGAACCGTGTAGGTCGTTTGTCCGCCTGCATTCGTGCCAGCGGTGGGAGTAGCGGTAACGACCCCCACGGCGGCAGAGCCGGCACCGGTGGTGCTAAAGAGAATCATGTCTCCGACCTGTAGGCCGACTACGGGATCGTTTAGCGCTTGAGGAGCCACTAAACCCGACGGCAGGATGCAGGTCGAAGGCAGCACCGTGGGCAGTGTGAACGTGATCGATGTGGCACTGTTGTAAGTCACGGTATAGCAGTTCAGGGCGAGGTTCGCATCCGTATAAGTAATGGTCAAAATATCGGTGACCTGGCCATTAATCGTGATGCCGAGACCATTCCCGGGAATCACGGAGTAGAGATAGCTGGCTCCCGCCTGGGTCGGATAGGCAACGGGCGCACCACTAACATAATTACAGGTGGTGGCGCTGCAGGGATAAACGGGGAGCGTACCAGAGACAGGCAAAGCAACGCTGCTCGAGGCCAAGCCCTGTTGCCCTAGACTGCCCGCGCCGGCCATTCCGATATCTCGCTCGAGAAGGTTATCCACGGCGCGAAAGTCGGTTTGCATTTCCGCCTTTTGAGAAGTCAACCAGGTGGTCTGTTGAGCCTGCTGGTAGAGGAGCGTCGCGCCTCCAAGCACAAGAATCCCCAGAGCGATCGATACCGTCACTTCGAGCAGTGTGAAGCCGCGACTTGTGTTCTCGGTCTTTGGCATGAGTCTTTTCCTAGTGGTAACTCGAAACGTATTCGGTAATTGAATAGCTCTTTGGAATGCTCGATTGGGGGACCGAGTACTGGATCGTAATGGTGACGGAACGCAGCGTTGGGATTGTGTTGCCGTTTACGTCCAACAATTGCGCGATCAGAATCTGCCGGGTGTAGTTATTCAGAGACAGGATGACGTCATCCGCTGTGCCGAGAATGCCATCGGCACCTGCTTCTGTCAGACATTCAACGCCGCTATTGGGGCAAACGACCCCAGCAGCTGTCAGGCAGGAAGTGTCATCTGCAGTTCCCAGGATGCCGTCCGGTCCAGCGCACTTTACCGAAACAGCGCCATCAGTGAAGATGCCACCGTTGGAGACGTTATTAATCTGCGTAAAGGACAACTGGGAGCTGTTCCGAGCTGCGTAGACGCTCTCCATAGCTTCAGAAGCCAGTTGCCGAGCGATCATATCTTCTTGAGCCACCTGGTTGGCAGTCAGGGCGGCGCCGAGTGCACCCAGTAAGGCACCTAGCCCGATGGTCATGAGCACGATCGAGATCATGACCTCGACGAGGGTGAACCCTGTCTGCGGGACGGGCTTTGTAGAGTCCATGAGTTTTTTCTCCGTCATTGCTGATTCCACTGCGCCTGGCCGCTCTGCAGGTAAAGTCTCCAACCGCGCAGGCGGCCGGTTGTGCCCCAAAGGGTGATGGACCGCGAGCTATAAAGATTGCCCACTTGCCCCAAGTACAGAACTCCGTTGTTGACGTTCCCGTTGAGATCTAAAGCGGTGCCGTCTGGCTGGAAATAGACGTCGGTAATGCTTCCGCCCGGAACACCTTGGTCAAAATCGATAGCATTGGCGGCGGTTCCAAGTCCGTCGGGAGTGGTGGGCGCCGTGGTATTCGAAGTGGGGACGCCGGGCTCGACATGGAAAGTCACATCTGGAGGCAGCACCGTGGTAAGCAGCAGTGGGCCGCCCAAGGCGTTTTGCGTGACCGTAATCGTGCCGGGCGTGGCGAAGTGGACGACGTAGACTCGCATGTCAGCCGCTGCCTGGTCGTGGGCTCGCCGTAAGGTGGTGAGTGTCGCGTTGTATGCGGTGGTCACGTCTTGCTGCTTCAAGACGGGCAGCAAGGCCCACGTCGAGAAGGCGACCACAGTGAAGCCGATGGCGATCACGATCATCAGTTCCAGCAACGAGAATCCGCGATGTTGTTTCAGTCTCATAAATCTGTTCAGTCTCTTTCGACGAGGAGAACAATCTGTCAAATACGGGGCGTCACTCTGGAGCCCACGTCTTGAAAAAAGGAAGGTAACCGCGTCCCACTCGCCGACAACGCGGCGGTTTCGCGGACCTTCAGTTCGACATTGTCATCTTAGGAAGGGGTTAGGGCCGCGTCAAAGCACGAGGGGCCAGTAGTTAAACACTGGCCCTTTGGGATGGATCGGAGTTACCTAAGTTACCGATTGAGAATGCATCGGTTAGCCGGAGGCAGGGAAGTCGGAACCGACGGAACCGTAACCTAGGTAACTTGCTGGAGGAACTTGAGGAACCTACGATTGAGGCACGTATGACTCTCTCTGCCCTTTTAGTGTGCGTTGACGAGGCGGCGGCCAAGGTGCTGTGCCGCGTGCTTGAAGAGCTCAGCATTCGGGTTGAAGCTTGCCCAGACTTTGCGCGCGCGGCAATTCGGGCGGCGCAAGAGCGTTTTGACGTGATTATCGTGGACGGAGAATCGTTCTCGGAAGTTACGTCGCTGCTGCGCGAGACGCGGTTATCGCGGAAGAACGACGTGACGCTAGCGGTGGCCGTGGTGCCTTCGCAGGACAGCATTCGCGAGCTGTTTTCGCTGGGGGTGAATTTCGTACTCTACAAGCCGGTGGCGTACGAGCGGGCGCTCAGCAGCATGCGGGCAGCGCGCGCGGTAATGCGGAAGGAAAAGCGCAAGAACGCTAGAGCCTCGGTGCACACGCACGCCACAGTCGACTACGCAAATGTCGAGCGGGAAAAGGCAACGCTCGTGGATGTGGCGAAGGACGGCATGGCGGTGATGTTCGGAAAAAAACTGCCACCGACCAGCAAAGTCTATTTTCAATTCAAGCTTCCGGGGCAGTCTTCCAGCATTCGCTTGTCGGGACAGGTGGTGTGGCAGGACTGGAACGGGCGTGGGGGCATACAGTTCGTGGACGTACCGAAAGCTTCGCGGCGTCTGCTGGATGAGTATCTGGGTGCGAATTTGCAAAAAGATGTGGCTAGCGAAATTCCGGAAGTCGCCGTCGACGTGGAAGAACCGTCAGAACTGGCGACGGTATCGGTGGCTGAACATTCCCATAAATCCGAACCTTTGCAGACCGAGAATGATACGCAGCGTAAGCACGGAGCCGCCTCGCCGGAGCCGTCAGCTCAGGCGGAGCCCGATCTGAATAACCGGCGTGCACAGACGCGCTATGCCTGCCGCTTAGGGGCTGAGGTGTATCGCACTGGAACTGCAGTACCGAATCGTTGCTGCCTGACCGACTTGAGTGCAGGAGGCTGTTATCTGGAGGTTCCACTACCGTTCCCGAAAGGAACGTCGGTTGAGATCCTGGTGCGAACCTACGAAATGAAGCTGGCGTTGCGGGGAACGGTGCTGGCGTCCCATCCTGGCTACGGGATGGGAGTGGCGTTTGAGTTGAAGACGAAAGAGGAACAGAGCAGCGTGAAGAAGCTCACCGACTTCGTGGCGACTACGACCGAGCCTTCCTAGATGCGTTCACCGCAGCTCCCACAATCAGCCGCTATTTTACTGCTGCCTCTTCGGCCACTGCTTTTCTGAAGTAATCCAGGGAGAGACGCAGGCCGGTTTCCAGATCGATCTTGGGCTCCCAACCCAGGAGCTGTCTTGCCTTGGTGATATCGGGGCGCCGCTGTTTAGGGTCATCTTGCGGTATGGGCTCATAGCAGAGTTTGCTCTTCGATCCAGTAACTTTCAAAACCAGCTGAGCGCATTCGAGGATTGTGAACTCTTTGGGATTGCCGATGTTGACCGGCAAATGCTCGTCGGACTTTGACAATCGCAGAAATCCATCAATCTCATCGCTGACATAGCAGAAGCTGCGAGTCTGGTTGCCATCGCCGTAGACGGTGAGGTCATCGCCGCGCAGGGCCTGTTTCATGAAGTTGGAAACGACGCGGCCGTCGTTCAATTGCAGGCGCGGTCCGTAGGTGTTGAAGATGCGAACGATGCGGGTGTCGACGTTATGATAGCGGCGGTAGGCCATCGTCACCGCTTCGGTGAAGCGCTTGGCTTCATCGTAGACGGAGCGCGGGCCGATGGGATTGACGTGTCCCCAGTAGGTTTCTTTTTGCGGATGCTCAAGAGGGTCTCCGTAGCATTCAGAAGTGGAGGAGACAAAATATTTCGCGCCGTACTTGCGGGCGACGTCGAGTGCGTGGAAGGTGCCAAGCGACCCGACCTTGAGAGTAGCAATGCCATGAGTGCTGTAATCGACGGGGCTGGCGGGACTGGCCAGATGGAAGACGTAGTCGACGTTGCCTACATCGAAGGGTTCACAAATATCCTTCTCGACAAATTCGAAACGAGGTTCGCAGCGCAGGTGGGCCAGATTGGCGAGGCGGCCGGTGAGTAGATTGTCGACGACAACGACGTTCCAGTCCTCGGCCAGGAGGGCATCGCAAAGATGGGAACCGAGAAAGCCGGCGCCACCGGTGACGACAGCGCGTCGCTGGCTCATGCCTTTTTGCCGTTCTTCAGCAGCGCGGTCGGCACCCCGTCGGGGTGGGAGGCGGCGCGGCCAACGCTGTAATAGGTGAACCCGTTGGCGGCCATGACTTCGGGATCATACAGGTTACGGCCATCGATCACGATGGGATACTTCAGTTCATCGCGCAGACGGTTCAGGTCAAGGTTGGCAAACTCCTCCCACTCGGTGAGGATGAGCAGGGCATCGGTTCCCCGAGCCGCTGCATAGGGAGATTCCGCATAGGTGATAGAGGTACCTAGTACCTCGCGGGCACGCTCCATGGCAGCAGGATCGAAGGCAGTTACTTTGCTACCTTCCTGCAAGAGCGCCTGCACGAGAAAGAGGGCAGGAGATTCGCGAATGTCGTCGGTGCCTCCCTTGAACGCGAGGCCGAGGACACCGAGGCGTTTGCCGCGGAGAGTCCAGAGGGCATGATGAACTTTGCGAAGAAAGCGCTGGCGCTGGTCCTCGTTGATGCGCATGACTTCGTCGAGCAGGCGGAAATCGTAACTGCACTCGCGAGCCACAGCGCGAAACGCCATCACGTCTTTGGGGAAGCAGGATCCGCCATAGCCGATGCCGGGATTCAGGAATCGGGGGCCGATTCGAGAATCGGTGCCGACGCCGTGCACAACCTGATTCACATCCGCGCCGACCGATTCGCAGACCGAAGCGACGGCATTAATGAAGGAAATCTTCATGGCAAGGAATGCGTTGGAGGCGTGCTTGATCAGTTCCGCGCTTTTGGTGCTAGTGACAATGATTGGCGGCGGAACGGACGCGCGGTCCGGCTGAGGGATGGCGTCGGCGCGCTGATAGTAACTGCCGTCCGTGAGCGGCGCGTAGATTTCGCGAAGAACATCGGCGGCTCGATCTCCGTCGCAGCCGATGACGATGCGATCCGGGAAAAGGAAGTCAGTCACGGCGGTGCCTTCGCGCAGAAATTCCGGGTTGGAAGCCACGTCGAATAATTCGGGGTCGGTGCCGTTGCGAAGGATGATCTTGCGCACCCACTCGCTGGTATAGACCGGAACGGTGCTCTTTTCGACGACAACCTTGTAGTCGTCGACGCCGCCGGAGATTTCACGGGCGACAGACTCGACGTAGGAAAGGTCGGCCTCGCCACGTTCGGTCGGTGGCGTGCCCACAGCAACAAAGATGGCGGAACTAAGGCGAACTGATTCCTTCAAATCATCGGAGAAGGTGAGACGCTGGCCGCGATGGCGGCCCAGCAGTTCGGGCAGAAAGTTCTCATGAATCGGCACTTGGCCGTTCTGCAACGCCTCGAGCTTCCGCTGGTCGTTGTCGACGAGGATGACGTCATGTCCGAGGTCAGCGAAACAAGCTCCAGCGACCAGCCCCACATATCCAGAACCTACGACAGCGATGCGCATTAGTGTCTTCCTTCGAGAGTTTGACTGAAAGCATCGGCCCGCGGGGGGTAGGGGAACAGCAAGATGCGACTCCGACTGAAGGAAATTCTAAGGCACGCTTGCCTTTCGCGCACCGGAAAACTTTCGCGCGGGAAGAAAAAGATTCAATTCGGGAAAGCGGCGAGGTGCCGCGGAGCGCAGGGGATGCTAATTCTTGCAGCTTTCCCTTTAATTCTATTCCGACTGAGCCGTTCTACTAAACGAGGAACTCGCGAAGATCGGCAAGGTTTTGCACAGCCGCCGTCCGAATCGCCTCAGAGAATGTTTGAAACGGGGAACCAGTGGCCGCATAATGGCGGTAATCGTCGGTTGCAAGACCCGGGTCCCAGAATGAATTTCCGTCCCATTGTGCCTCCGGAAGCTTCCTCCGCAAAGTCATCCCGGGCTCATGTGCCTGCTGGGGGTGGTGCGGAGTCGGCAGGGCCGAGAGCGCAGGACGAGGTGGTGAAGGTGGCCCAGATGCTCGCTGCCCACGGCGATGGTGCAGTTTCCCTCGATCTGGCTCTGGACCTCGTCCTCAATCAAGTCGTCGAACAGGCGCGCAAGGCTACCGGTGCGACGGGAGCCGCGATTGCACTGGCCAGAGACGGGGCAATGGTGTGTCGCGCCACCGCGGGGGCGAATGCTCCGGATTTGGGTGTGAGAGTTGAAACCGAATCGGGCCTGTCGGGAGCTTGTCTGAAATCGGGAGAGGTTCAGCAGTGTTCCGACACCGAAGCTGATGAAAGAGTAGACACGGAAGCATGCCGCCGGCTGGGCGTCCGGTCGATGCTGATTCTTCCTGTCGGCGAAGGACAAAAGCCGTTCGGAATTCTGGAAGTGCTTTCTGCTCGCCCGCATGGGTTTGAGGATCGTGACATCGACGTGTTGAAGCCTCTTACGCAGAGAATCGCGGTGAATAAGAGACGAGCTGAGGAAGGAACGACAGCGAATTTCGCCAATGGGCAGCGGATCGGAGCGGAAAGGCTGAAAGAATTGGAAGGCTTGGAGATCAGCCCGGAGGCGATATCACAACAAGAAGACGTTGAGGTCAAAGGGAGAGACATCTGGACCTCTGTTCTGGTCGTGCTAGTGATCGCGGCGGCAGTCGCGCTTGGAATCGTCATCGGATGGGGTGGGGCGGTCAGGGAAAGAGGCGCATCTCGAACCAGGGTCGTCGTGCCAACTGCGGCAGGAGGCAATCAAAGTGCAGAGGCTGCGGAGCAAAAGGGTACTGCGCGGGTCGATCCAATGGGAGCTTTAAAACCTGCTTCTGAGCCGAAGTTGAAGGCGATCGACAGCTCACTTAGCGAGCCGCCGAATGGCGGGCTTTTGGTGACGGAAAATGGCAAGGTGATCTACCGCGGGGCTCCTTCCAATGAAGCAGTGTCCGAGGAGGGATTATCTCCCGGTCGATTGATTCATCGAGTCGAACCGGAATACCCAGAAGCAGCAAGGGCGCAACATCTTCAGGGATCAGTTGTGCTCAATGTGCAGATTCTAGAAGACGGAACGGTCGGAAATGTTGAGACGGTTACTGGCGATCCCGTCCTTGCGGATTCTGCCGTCGAGGCGGTGAAGCAGTGGAAATATCGGCCGTATTTCAAGGACAGGCACCCAGTGGCGAGTCAAATGCGAATCACCATCAAATTCACGTTGCCGTCGTCATAAAGGCAGCGCTCCCAATTCTCTAGAGGCAAGTGGGCGGATTCCTAGAAGGCACATTTCTCCAACCGCCCTTAGAGTCTTTCTTCCCTAGAGAAGTTAGTCTTTCTACCACTTGCACGGGTTTGCGATGTTCGATATCTTCGGCGCACTGGATAAGCCCGTCAAGTGCGGGCGTCTCAAGGTTTAAGTCAATCCCCCTTTTAGTAGTGATCAGCACATAGCCAGTACTCTTCCACGCAGCGTTCAGTCGCTCGGTGGGAACACCAACCTTACAAAAAAGTTGCGGTCGCTTTCGTGACCGAAGGGGCGAAGCTGTGAGCACTAGCAGCCAAATCGGCGGTCCTTTATCGTTACCCGTCCCTATTGCAATCCCTCAGCAGAAACCGCGCTGGTATGCGATTCGTACGCGCTCGCGGCACGAAAAGGTGGCGGCGAACGAGCTTGCTGAGAGAGGGGTCCAGTGTTTTCTGCCGCTGGTCACTTCGGTCCGGCAGTGGAGTGATCGGCGCACGCAAATTGAAATGCCGCTGTTTCCGGGCTACGCCTTTGTAAGAGTGACGTATTTTTCCGGAGAACGCCTGCGCGTACTACAGGCGACGGGAGTGGCAGGTTTCGTAGGCCCGAACCCAGCCGCAGTGGCCATTCCCGACGAGCAAATTGAAGCAATCGGAACTGTCCTGGTCCGCAAGGTTGCGGTTACCGAGCATCCCTTCCTGAAAGTAGGTCAGCGGATCCGCATCCGCGGTGGGGCCCTAAAAGGTGTGGAAGGCATTTTGGTAGCGGTGAACGGCTCGCGCAACCTGGTGATCTCGCTGGAGCCTATTCAGCGCTCGCTCAGCATTAAGCTTGACGGGTATGACGTGGAAGTCATCGCCTGAGTGCAGGTAGTCACTCTCTTCCGAAACTCATCGCAAATTGATTTGTGGTGCGGGAGTGAGAACCCCCAAATTCTCTGTAATCCGAGGTTCATCATGTCTCAAGTTCTACCGGTAGGCGAGGGCAAGGTAGGCGAACAACATGCGCAGCCGTCCGCGACCGAAACGATCGGGGTCACCTACGTTCCTAGCAGTGAGAATTCCACGCTGCGCAAGATCGTAGGACAGGCGGAGTTGCAGGTAATTTTGCGAACCCTTCAGCATACCGGCTGGAATCGCAAACGTGCAGCGGCACAGTTGAAGATTAGCTATCGAGGGCTTCTCTACAAGATTCGCCGGCACGGCATTACACCACCACTCAGCGAGTAGGACAGGGTTCTCGTGACGATTGGGCCCACTCTCGATCCGATGATCATTTTCAACCACTAACCTTCACAAACTGACTTTCACACGGATGACGGAATGAATATCAAGATGATTCGAGTGCTTGCGACAGCAGTTCTATGGATTCCGATGTTTCTGGGATTGGCGACAGGGCAGGAGCAAATGGTCGCTGCGGCCGCCAAGCAACCAGAGTCGAGTATGCCGTCCACGACAGACAAGAGTTTCCCCGACCGGTACCCACGCTACAAATTGGAATCGGGTGATTCTTTCGATCTCGCATTCGAACTCAATCCGGAATTCAACCAGACCGCGACGATACAGCCGGACGGGTTCGTCACCTTGCGTGGAATTGGTGAGTTGCAGGTCAAGGGACAGACCGTTCCGGAACTAACGAACACGCTGCGCATTGCATACGGGAAGATTCTCAACGATCCGCTCATCACCGTCGTCCTCAAGGACTTCGAGAAAGCGTACTTCATAGCGGACGGTCAGGTTGCCAAGCCCGGCAAGTATGATTTGCGCGGCGACTGCACGCTGACCCAGGCGATCGCGATGGCGGGAGGATTTCTGGACAGCGCCAAGCATTCGCAGGTTTTGCTGTTCCGCAAGGCGTCGGAGGGCTGGTACTCCGCGAAACTCATTAATGTGAAAAAGATGGAAAGTGCGGGAAACTTAGCGGAAGACCCGCAGCTGCGTCCAGGGGATATGCTGTTTGTTCCCAAGAACAAGTTCTCCAAGTTCAAGCAATTCCTTCCGAGCAGCAGCGTAGGTACGTACTCTCAAATCAAACCCTGGTAAGGGCAGCGAGGAAATCTAAACGTGACCAACCTGAACGCAATATCGACCCACGGACAGCGATCCGACTCTTTTTCCTCGCGAGATCTGATCGCTATAGGATTTCGCCATAAGCGACCGATCATGATCGGCTTTTGCGCGATTTTGCTCGGCGCGATCCTGGCTGCGTTGGTTTTGCCAGCCGAGTACCAGACCACGACCAAGTTCCTGGTAGAACATCAGCGCTTGGACCCGGTCGTCAGTCCTGACAAGGACCCCGGCGTCATCAAGCAGGATGTGCCGGAAGAGGAACTGAACTCAGAGGTCGAACTGCTGCAGGATGGGGACGTGCTTCGGCAAGTTGTCATAGCCAGCGGGCTTCACCAGCGCAAATCGTTGATGAGCTATCTGGGACTGGCAGGTACCGAGCAGAAACGGATTGCGAAGGCGGTCGAGGCGTTGCGCAAAGACCTGTCGGTCGCAGTGGTTCATAAGAGCGATCTGATCGCGGTCACCTATACCTGCACCGATCCGAAGCTAGCGGTCAAAGTTTTGAAAGCGCTGGACGAGGCCTACCTGCAGAAGAATCTGGCGGTCCATCATCCGCCGGGAGAGTTTCAGTTCTTTGAGCAGCAGACGGAGTCCTATAAGAAGACCCTTGCAGATGCGGAAGATCAACTCAAGACCTTCTCCCAGGAGGAAGGTGGAGTTTCCCCGCTTCTGGCCCGAGATATCACATTGCAGAAGCTGAGTGACTTCGCGGCAGCGTTGCAGACCGTGAACGCCGACCAGGCGTCGACCGAGCAACGCATTCAAGCCCTGGAAAAACAGTCGGGGACTACTCCCGAGCGATTGACCACTCAGATGCGCGCGGTGGACGATGCGCAGGTTCTGCAAGGGCTGAAGACCACGTTGATCACACTGGAGAACAAACACACCGAGTTGCTGACCAAGTATCAGCCCACATATCCGTTGGTGAAAGAAGTTGAAAAAGAAGTTGCAGATACGAAGGCATCGATCGCGACCGAAGAAGGCAAGCCGGTGCGGGACGAGACCACTGACCGCAATCCAACTTACGCCTGGATTAACGAAGAACTAGCCAAGGCTAAGGCAGATGATCAAGGCCTACGGGCGAGAGCGGCGACGCTTCGCGCAACGATCGCTCAATATCAAGCCAAGGCGCATGAGTTGGATCAGAAAAATCTGGTACAGCAGGATTTGCTGCGCAAGGTGAAGACGGAAGAAGAAAACTATCTTCTCTATCAGCGTAAACGGGAAGATGCGCGGATGACCGACGCTTTGGACCGCACTCGAATTTTGAACGTCTCGATCGCTGAGGAACCGTCGCTACCTGCCGTACCGACGAACTCGCCGTGGACGGTGATCCTGTTAGGAGCGGTTCTAGCGACGAGCGTCAGCGTCGGGATGGCATTCACGCTGGAATATACGGATGCCTCGTTCCGGACGCCCGCTGAAGTGTCATCGGACCTCAACATTCCGGTCCTAGCCGCGGTTCCGCAGAAGTCGAATGGATTGCATCGCAATGGCAACGGTAACGGACACAAGAACGGGAACGGTTCTGCGAATGGCTTCGAGGAGTTCAACTCAATGGCTGAACAGAAGCAGGCTGAACAATAATGTTTCTGAAATTCTATGGTTTTCGCGAACAGCCATTCGGCGTCACTCCGGATCCGCGCTTTCTCTATTTGAGCCCGGCACACCGGGAAGCTCTGGCTTCGGTGTATTACGGAATTGATGCCGGCCGCGGATTTATGGCTCTCATCGCGAAGCCGGGGATGGGCAAGACTACGCTTCTGTTCCAACTGCTCCAGCAGTTGCGACCTACAGCCCGGACCGCGTTTCTGTTTCAGACGCAATGTGACTCGCGCGAGTTCATGAGATTTCTGTTGCGAGAGTTGGGTTGCGAGCTGCAGGGGCCGCAGGACCTCGTCAGCATGACCGAAGAATTCAACCGGTGTTTGCTGCAGGAAGCGCATGCAGGGCGACGGTTTGTTGTGGTTATTGACGAGGCCCAGAATCTGGAACCAGCGGTACTAGAAACGGTCCGGTTGCTCTCTGATTTTGAAACCCCGCAGGCGAAATTACTGCAGATCGTTCTATCCGGTCAGCCGGAGCTGGCGGATAAGCTGGCGCGTCCGTCGTTGCGCCAACTGCGGCAGCGAGTCTCGCTGTTGACCACGATTGCGCCGCTTCCGCCGGAGGAAGTGGAGCGCTATATCAACCACAGGATCGGGACGGCGGGTCGCCAGGATAACTCGCTATTTACCGGAACGGCGATAAAGCTGATCGCGGAGTTAAGTGAAGGCATTCCGCGCAACATCAGCAATATCTGTTTCAATGCGTTGTCGCTGGGGTGTTCGATGGGAGCGAGAGCCATCGATGTGGGGATTGTGCAGCAGGTCGCGGCGGATTTCGATCTCAGCCATCTGCGCTCCGATCCGAGTGTGACTCACTTTCGACCCGATGCAATTTCGATCGCGGATGCAATCTCAGGAGCGCGATCACTGGAGACGGTTCGAACAGCGATCCCGGTTCAGGGCAGGAGCGGCGAGGCATTTACTTCGAGAGAAGCTCTGGCCTATCTGCAGGAGATCGTGCAACGGCTGAAGAGCAGTCAGAACTTCCAGAACTAATAAGAAGCGTGGTTCCAAGAGGGCGAGTCAAAAGGCGTTCGGAGGGTCCTTTGAGTAGAAATTTCGAACTGTTATCGCAAGTGGGCAGAATGCATGAGGTGGTGCAGTCCCAGGATGAAATAGCGCAGCCGCTCAGTGGCCAGCCTCTGACCGCGGTTGCGGCTACGGTGGCGGAAGAAGATACCTTTCCGGCCGGACCGGCGCTTGAAGTGAGCGGCGTGGTGCGGGACGAGATTGGCAAGCTGGTGCAAAACCTTTTTCTTGGCCCGCAAGGTTCGCGACGTGTTGTATTTGCGGGATCGGAGTCAGGCTGCGGGTCGACCTGGACGTGCGCCCATGCAGCCGATGAGTTAGCTCAGAGCCGGGGAACGGTTTGCGTAGTCGACTGCAACTTGCGCTCTCCTGGCTTGCACGAGCAATTTGGCAGGCCGAACCACCATGGGCTTTCCGATGCGCTGCAGGGAGCGGCTCCGATTCAAGAGTATGTGCATCGCTTATCGCGAAATCTCTTTCTGCTGAGTTGCGGCTCGTCGGCGGAAGCCGGACAGAAGATGATCGGATCGGATCGGATGCGCTGCCGCCTTTCCGAGCTTCGTGGACTGTTCGACTACATCCTGATCGATGCCGGTCCCATGAACGCATCCAACGATGCGATGATCCTGGGCGCACTCTGCGACGGTGTTGTGCTTATGCTGAAGGCACATTCGTCGCGCCGTGAGACTGCCCGCAAAGCTGTGCAGGAATTGCGGTCGGCGAATGTACGTACGCTGGGCGCGGTGCTAAACCAGCGCACATTCCCCATCCCAGAGAAGCTTTACAAACGCCTGTAAGAAGTTGGCCGCCGGGATGACACTGAATTCCGGTGCGAGAGCGCCGGCCGAGCCCGTAAACAGCAAAACAATTCTCTCCCACGAACTGGCACCCCGACCAGTGCACCGGCCCCGCGCAGTTTCATAACCCGTACCGAATCCCAGGTTCTCCCAAAATGAGCAATATACGACGGCGCATTCTACTGAACGCGTTCAAGCTGTTCGACATGATTCTGATGGTAGGAGCATTCGTGGCGGCGACCGAGTTACTGGTGCGCGAAAGCCATTCCACCACGTTCGCCGAATTCATGGCCATGCGGGTGAGTATTGGAAACTTTCTGATCTTCACCGGACTGCTCGTGATGTGGCATCTGTTATTTTCCGGCTTTGGACTCTATGCTTCGCGCCGGATGTCACGGCGCTCGGCGGAGATCGCCGACACCATCAAGGCTATCTTCATTGCTACTGTGTTGCTGGGCGTGGGGTCAGTGATTTTCCGCATCAAGATGGCAACACCCACGTTCCTGTTGACGTTCTGGGGGTTGAGCACTCTTCTGATGGTGGCAAGCAGGATGGGGTTGCGCTGGCTCCTGGCGCAGACACGCATGCATGGAAGGAATTTGCGCGACATCCTCATTGTGGGCACGAACACGCGTTCGGTTGGATTCGCAAAGAGCCTACAGTCGCGGCCGGAGTTGGGATACCGAATCATTGGCTTTGCGGATCAGGAATGGGCAGGGTCGGAGGAATTCCGGAATAGCGGTTACTCGCTGGTCTCAAACCTCGATGACCTCCCGAATTTCTTCCGGAAGAATGTGGTCGATGAGGTGCTGATTGCTCTTCCCATCCGCTCGTTCCACGATAATGCATCGAGGATTGCGGAACTCTGCGAAGAACAGGGGATCATGTTTCGTGTTCTTCCCAATCTGTTTGACTTGAAACGTTCGCGTTTCTGGACCGAGGATGTGGAAGGCCAGCCGTTAGTCACGCATCACAACGGGATTTCTGAGGGATGGCAGTTGATCTTCAAGCGGATGCTCGATTTCACGGTGGCCCTGGGCGCGCTGATGCTGCTTTCTCCTGTGCTGGTGGGGACAGCAATCCTGATAGCACTGAGCTCTCCAGGTCCTGTGTTCTTCATTCAAAGGCGCGTGGGGCTTCATAAGCGCGAATTTCCCGTCTACAAGTTTCGCACGATGGTGGTTAACGCTGAGCAGAAACTGAGGGAATTGGAACACCTGAACGAAGTCAGCGGCCCGGTCTTCAAAATCACGAAAGATCCACGGATCACGCCGGTCGGACGATTTCTGCGCAAAACCAGCATCGATGAATTGCCTCAGCTGATCAACGTGCTGAAGGGCGACATGAGCCTGGTCGGACCGCGGCCGCTGCCGGTGCGGGACTATGAAGGGTTCAGCAAGGACTGGCAGCGCAGGCGGTTCAGCGTGCGGCCCGGCATCACTTGCTTGTGGCAGGTAAGCGGGCGGAGTTCGATTCCTTTCGAGCAGTGGATGGAACTGGATCTGCAATACATTGACAAGTGGTCGCTGTGGCTCGATCTGCGGATTCTGATTCAGACGATTCCGGCGGTGCTGAAGGGAGAAGGCGCGGCGTGAGTCCCGGTACCGAGCCTGGCAAGAACGCACTTGCCGCCATGGATCGTCCGCTCGAGCGCTGCATCCACGAACTGGTGCAGGCGCAGGCGGAATGTACTCCGGATGCAATAGCAATCGTGGAGGGTCAACGTCAGCTGACCTACCGCGAGCTGGATTCGCGTGCCAACCGTCTGGCTGCTTACCTTCGCAGGCACGGAGTCATTCCAGATGTTCCGGTGGCAATCTGCCTGAAGCGGTCAACCGACTTGATGATTTCGATGCTCGCCGTTTTGAAGGCGGGTGGCGCGTGTGTGCCGTTGGATTCCGCCTATCCTCTGGAGCGGCTGGAGTACATGCTGCAGGATACGCGAGCCGGACTGCTGCTGACGCAAGATGGTTTGCTGCCGGCTGAAGCAAGGGCAGGCAGGGAAGTGATTGATGTTCCTGCGACGTGGAGTGCGATCGAGGGAGAAAATGCTGCCCTGCGGGAAAGTGGAGTTACTCCGAGGAACCTCGCGCACATTATCTACACATCAGGTTCGACCGGGAAGCCGCGCGGGGTCATGTTGACCCACGAGGGACTCGTCAACCATCACGTGGTCACGCATAAACTGTATGATCTGCGACCTTCGGACCGCGTCCTGCAGTTCTCGTCCATCAGCTTCGATATCGCGCTGGAAGAGATCTTCCCGACCTGGATTGCCGGTGCGACGTTAGTGCTGCGGACGGAGGCGATGCCGCTTGGCGCCCGGGATTTTGCGCAGTGGATTGAGAAGCAACGCATCACGGTCCTCGATTTGCCGACGGCGTACTGGCACGAACTGGTGCATCAGCTTTCCGAACTGAAACAGTCGATGCCTGCAAGTTTGCGGCTGGTCATTGTTGGCGGCGAAAAGGCTTCCGCGAGGGCGTTTGCCTCGTGGAGCAAACTGGTCGCGGGAAAGATCCGGTGGATCAATACCTACGGTCCTAGCGAAGCCAGCATCATTGCGACTGCCTACGAGCCGGGCGCAGGCAGTGAATGGGATGAGCCGGCGAATATTCCGATCGGCCGTGCAATCGAGAATACGCAGGTATACCTGCTGGATGGCGAACTCAAGCCGGTGGCTCCGGGTGACGTTGGCGAGTTGCACATCGGGGGCCGGGGATTAGCGCGTGGGTATTTGAACCAACCTGAGCGAACGGCAGAGAAGTTCATTGCAGACCCATTCGCCACGCAAGCCGGAGCGCGTCTCTACAAGACGGGAGACATGGCGCGGTCCTTGCCGAATGGCGAGATTGAGTTTCTGGGCCGCGTAGATGATCAGGTGAAAATCCGCGGCTTCCGCGTCGAACTGGGCGAAGTCGAAGCCGCATTGGCCAAGCACGCGGGAGTGCAGGAATGCGTGGTCGTGGTGAGAGGCGATGAGATATCCGGCAAGCAGTTGGTGGCGTACTTCGTATCAGGTCGCCAAGGGGTGCCTGGGGCGAGCGAACTGAGGAAGTTTCTCGCGGAGCGGCTGCCCGACTACATGATTCCGGCGGCGATCGTGAACCTCGAGCGATTGCCCCTCACGCCCAACGGGAAAGTGGACAAGAAGTCGCTGCCGCAGCCGATGGCGATGGAAAGCGTCCTCGGCGAGGCAGGCAAGGCACCCCGCGATCCATTCGAATCGCAGATCGCGCGAATCTGGGAATCGGTTCTGGGCAAGAAACCGATTGGATTGGACGAAGACTTTTTCGAATTGGGCGGACACTCGCTGCTGGCCGTCCGCTTGATGCACTCTCTGGAGCAGAGTTTGGGAAAGCGGTTGCCGATTACGGCTCTGTTACAGGCGCCGACGATTGAAAAGCTGGCTGCATTGCTGCGGCAAAAAGAAAGTGCGCAAGAGTGGTCTTCGCTGGTGCCGCTGAGAATGAGCGGGGACAAGGCTCCATTCTTCTGCGTACACGGGATTGGCGGAACCGTTCTCCGTTTTCGCGAACTGGCAAGGCTGATGGGTAGTGATCAGCCTTTCTACGGATTGCAGGCGCAAGGTTTAGACGGGGAGCTTCCAGTTCAGAACCGCGTCGAGGAGATGGCGACGCATTACGTGGAGGAAATACAGAGCGCAGGATTCGACGGTCCCTTCTATTTGGGTGGCTATTCCTTTGGCGGAATGGTCGCGCTCGAGATGGCGCACCGCCTTCGCGCAGACGGTTATGAGGTTCCCCTCGTGATTCTGCTGGATACTTTTCCCGGATCGCTGAAATCGACGGGTTCGCTGTTCGGTACTTACCTTACGCTTCCGACCGACCAGCAGTGGGCCCATCTCACACGGAAGGCGAAGGCGTTACCGAGAAGCTTGCGTCGTCGAGTTGCGATGATGAGGCTTCCCGCAGCACTGAAGAAAGTCCGCGAAGCTTGCTATCACGCAGCGCGAGCCTATCAACCGAGGCCCTACGATGGACCGGTGGTTTTGTTCCGAGCGAGTGAAAAAGGGCTGAGCAGCATCGAACAGGAGTCAGCCTGGAAACGTCTGGTTCCCCGAATCCGGATCTACGAAGTCAGCGGGCATCACGGAAACATCGTGGACGAACCGCAAGTTGTTTCCCTGGCGGGAGAGGTGAGAGCTCAGCTGGGAACCTCGCTCCGCCGACAAGATGACGCACTTGAACATCCGTTGACTTTCCTCGCAGATAAATCCGAAGGTCAGCTTGAAATTGTTTAATCCGTACGAAACATAGTCAGGTGTTGATTCGAAATGACTCTTGCCATTCAGCGCTTTCGCCACATTCTTTCGAAGACAAAGGTGCGGGTTCCGGTGATGTGGGTTCGCCACAGCACCTTGCGCGCGAGCGACGTTTTCATTGGCTCCTACCCGAGATCCGGAAGCACGTGGCTGCGGTTCATTTTGCACGAGATCCTCACCGGCGAGTCCTCGCGGTTCGAGAATGTGAATCTGCGGATTGCGTTCGTCGGCCGTCATGGCAAGGCTCCCGCATTGCTGCCCGGAGGGGCACGGTTGCTGCAGACGCACGAGGCTTACCGAAAAGAGTACCGGCGAGCGATCTTCGTCGTTCGGGATCCTCGCGATGTGGCACTGTCTGAGTTCGCTTTCCAGAAGGCGCGTGGTTGGGTGGACGGCGAGTTTCAGACTTACCTGGAATCGTTCGTGCAAGGCGAGGTGAACGGATTCGGTTCGTGGCAGGATCATGCCCGCAGTTGGCTGGATGCTGCCGATGCTGATCCGAACAAAGTGCGCGTTTATCGCTACGATGAACTTCGCCAGGCGACGCAGAGTTCATTGACATCGCTGCTGGAGTTTCTCGAAGTCCGCGTCGACGGTCAAAAGATTGCTGACGCGATCGCTAACAATTCGCTCCAGGAAATGCGGAAGAAAGAACAACTCTCGCCGCAAAAAGTATCACAAAAAGACCGGTTCGTGCGCAGCGGCTCTGTGGGGGGCTGGCGCGAGAACCTAACCGAGGATCAGATCTTGCTGGTCAACCGATCTCTTGGTCCGGAACTGAAGCGACTGGGTTACAGCGAGTCCCGCTAAGAAATCAGATTCATTCCAAGTTCTAGAAATCGCCTATGGCATCCGTAACTGAAGTTCAATATTCACGACGTGCTCAGCAGCCGCAGCCGGAATCGAGACTCGACTGGATCCGTCGGCTGGGCTTCAAATTCCCGGTTTTGATTGCGGTGGGCTTTCTGGGGGTATGGGGCATTCTATCTTTGCCGTCGAGTCTTCGCCTGGGGGGATGGGAAGAAGCGGGCGCGATCTTGATTGCGCCTGCGCTATTGGTGCTCTTGATTTTCGGTACGCAACAGGCGTGGCAAGGGATTCGGGAGCTCCGGCAGAAATTAGTCTGGTGGCACGGACTCTGGTTCCTGATTCTGATCAGTTCGCTTGTTTTCCGTATTCGCGCCGCAGCCGAAGCTCAGACGCTTCCGATCGATGCCTGGTCTACGTTGCGGCTCGGTCCGGAAGCGATAGTTGGGCTGTTCCTGTTAATCCACTTTCTGCGCCGGGGAGCCACCCTGCAGAAATCGCTCTTTCAGGGACTGACGGGGGCGATGGCGATATACGGCGTGATCTGCCTGATTTCCACGTTCTGGTCGGTGAAGGCGAGCTGGACGATTTACAAATCAGCGGAGTTCCTGCTGGATGTTTCCGTGCTGGCTGCGGTGCTGGCGACGATTGATTCCGTTGAAGCCTACAAGGATTTCTTTGATTGGACGTTGATCTTGTGCGGGCTGGAGCTTCTTTGGACGTGGATGGGCGCTGTAATTTGGCCGGCGGAAGCACTGCACAGTACTTATCCCGAGCGTCTTGTGGGAGTGTTTCCCATTCAGAGCGCGAACGCGATTGGGGCGTCTGGCGCTGTTATTTCGATTGTGGCGTTCTGCCGACTGCTGCCGCTGGTCGGCAATCGCTTTAAGATTTCGTGGAACCTCTTGCTGTTTGGATTTGGGGTGGCCTCAATGCTAGCTTGCAAGACGCGAGCGGCGTTGGGCGGTTTTGCGGTGGCCCTGTTCATGGTCATGCTTTTTTCGCGCCGCGCGCGGTTAGCCACGGTCGTCGGAGCTGGCGTGCTGTTGGCTGCATATACGGTGGCTGTTTTCTTTAATGCTGCGCCTCAACCGGATGAGCAGTGGAACAAGGTAGCCGGCCGAAACGGGGTGATCGTGACCTTCTTGGAACGCGGCCAGACCGAGGATCAAATGGAATCGCTGACTGGCCGAACAGAATGGTGGCATCTGGCGTGGCAGCAGTTCTTGACGAGTCCATTGACCGGCCTCGGCGCCTATGCTGGCGGCAAGTTTGGCGTTCTTTCCAAATCAGGTTTCGGCGACACTCCGCAACTGCACAGCGACTACCTGGAGACCCTAGTGGGGACGAGCTTCTGGGGATTGATCCCTCTGCTGACCGCGCTCTTCGGAACGTGGTGGATGCTGATTAAGTTTGTTCGGAACCCGTCCCTTCTGCCGTTTGAACGTCAGCTAGCGCTCGAAGCCATCGGCGTATTGGGAGTGATCACTGTTCGATCCGCAGTGAACGTTGAGCTGATCTGGCATGCTCCCCAGTTTTTTCTGGCTGTTCTAGGTTATGCCGAATTCATGCGGAGACGCCTCAAAGCCGGGCGCCTCGCGAGTAAGTTACAGATTACCTCCAATCCTTTGCCCATAGCTTAAGGCGTAGCGCGAACCCGAAGTAATCCAATCACACTCCGGACTGCAACCCATGACGATGGCAACGAAAGTCTTTGCCGATAAAGACGAAGCCCCGAGCTTTCTAGTGCTGGGCGTACGAGTTCACGCAGTCCAAATCCCGGACGCGATTCGAATTCTTGAGAGCTGGATTCTAAGCCGAGAACGCGGCAAGTATGTTGCGGTGACTGGAATGCATGGCGTATCCGAGGCACAGAAAGATGGGGCATTCAAGCAGGCGCTCGACGAAGCGGACCTGATTGTTCCCGATGGAATGCCCTTGGTCTGGCTGGGTCGCCTGCGGGGGTTCGCAGCGTTGAGACGGCGGGTGTACGGACCGGAGTTGATGGAGACATTTTGCCGGGAAACTGGAGCGAAGTACCGGCACTTTTTCTATGGAGGCGCCCCTGGTGTCGCCGACATGCTCGCGAGAATCGAGCAGGAGCGTTACGGAATTCAGATCGCCGGTACTTACTGCCCTCCGTTTCGTCCTCTTACGTCAGAAGAAGAGATAGAAGTGCAGTCGATCATCAACCAGGCTTCTCCTGACGTGCTGTGGGTCGGTCTCAGCACTCCCAAGCAAGAGGGCTGGATGCACAAATACCGCTCTCAGCTATCTGTACCGGTGATGCTGGGTGTGGGAGCAGCGTTCGATCTCAATACTGGCCGCCTGAAGCAGGCTCCAGGCTGGATGCGAGAGAACGGTCTTGAGTGGTTTTTCCGACTCGTGGCCGAGCCTCGTAGGCTTTGGCGCCGTTACATCATCAACGGCAGTGGTTTTGTTTGGAATGTTTTTCTCGAAGTTTTGGGATTACGAGCTTGACTTCACCTTTGCCCTCCCAGCATTCAACGTGCAACCAACCCAGGTAAATTCAGGATTTCAGAGACACAAGACTTTAAGGAGACAATCAATGACCCGCTGCGCATCTGCCTTTCCCAGCCGCACCTCTGTGTGCGTTGTTCTGTTCCTGACCCTATTCGCTGTGGCCGCAGCCATCCCCGGATACGCCCAAACCTGCGTCGCAGGTAGTGGGGTGACGGTGACGGTTCACCCCACCGACAACGTGCAGTCGATCGTCAACAGCACTGTGTGCGGATCGACATTTATCTTTGCCCCCGGCACCTACGCAAACCTGACCATTTTCCCGATCGACGAGACAACGAATCCGATCGATGGAGATACATTCAAAGGGCAGGACACCAGAACTTCAAAGACTCCCTCCATCCTTTACGGCGCGACGGTCGTCAACAACTTCACGTTGCAAAGCACCTACTGGGTTGGTAACGTCGTGACTACTCCGGCACCGGCCAGCGGTCCGAACTACAAGTGCAATACGACCCATCCCGGTTGCCTGTTACCAGAAGACTTGTTCTTCGACGGAAACCCGTACCTCCGGCAGACGTCGAAGGCGGCGGTAGGGGCCGGGAGTTGGTATCTGGACACAAGCACTGGCGACGTCTATCTCACGGACAATCCAACTGGACACACAATCGAGATCAGCACCACGCACTTCGCAATCTACGCTGCGAACGTGGCGAATGTGACTATCTCGAATCTGATCGTGGACAAATATGCTGCGCCCGGAGGCTTCGGAGCCATTTCTGGAGTCGATCCGACCGGCGCCAGCGTAACCCCTACGTTTAACTGGAAGATTACGAATGTGGAAGTGCGGAATTGTCATGGAGCCGGCGTCGAACTGGGAAACCACATGGCGGTGACCACCAGCTTCCTTCATAACAATGGCGAGTATGGGGTTGGAGGCACAGGTAACAGCATCACCTTCAACCACAACGAGGTGTCTTACAACAACTATGCCGGGTTCCTGCCGGAAGTCGGCGCAGGGACGAAGTTCAGCAACGTTACTGGGCTGACCGCCAGCTATAACAACATTCACGACAACCTCGGAGCGGGACTGACGGACGACAACGGAAGCACTAGCATCACCTATTCGTTCAACACGCTCAAGAACAACTTGGTGGCTGGCATTCTCCACGAGATCGGTTACTCGGCGTCGATCCACGACAACACGAGCACCAATGACGGATATGACTCACGCGGAACTGGTTTCTTTTACGGAGCCGGGATCTCGATCGCCAACTCGTCCAATACCAAGGTTTACAACAACACTCTCACCAACGACCAGAACGGGATCATCGAGCAAGCGGTACTCCGCACGGACTGCGTGACCGCATGCACTTTGAAGAATGTCACCGTGTACAACAATACGATCGTCCAAAGCCATACCGTGAAACCAGGAACGTATGCGGCGGGAATTGTGATGGGAGCTGGGGACACCCAGGGACTGGTGATCTATACGGGTGCCGGCAACTCTTTCGGATATAACCCAGTCACCAAGACTTCGTCCCCAAATATCTACACGCTCACTCCTTCATCTGACGTGTTCTTTGTTTGGGAGCAAAGCTCGAAGCCGAATATTGGAGTTACATATTCTCAATGGCTGGCGGACGGCGAAAACTAACGTAAGCCTTAGCAGCAATCTTCCCCGTCGCACACGGTGAAGCGACGGGGAAGTTGCCTCTCAAGCCCTCGATCGATCACTTACGGAGCACATCGCAAGTTGGAACTACGGTTGTCGCAGCGAAGACTCGAACGGAGGTTTTACTGGGTATGGAGCCACGGCGAAATATTCTGATCAGGGGTGTTCTGGCCGCAGTGTTCGCCTGCTTGCTGTGCGGCCTTGCTGCGGCGCAGACGTGTGCGTTGGGAGGTGGACCGACGGTAACGGTACAGCCCGGGGATGATGTCCAGTCGAAAGTGACCGGTTCAGGATGCGGGGCCACGTTCCTGTTCGGTCCAGGTACCTACAATAACTTCTCCGTGGTGCCACTCGACTACGACCAGTTCATTTCGACTACACCGAAAGCTGCGATCCTTTCAGGCGCCAGTACGGTGGATAACTTCGTGTTGAACAAAACTCTCAACCTGTGGGTCGGCAATATCAAAATCACTCCGGTAAACAGCCCCAAGGGACAGTGCTACACCGGATTTGTCGGATGCGTTCACCCAGAAGATCTTTTCTTCAATGGCACGCTTTACACCCGAGTGAATGCTGCCTCATCGGTAAAGTCCGGCTCGTGGTACTTAAACTACACGAATGGGAATGTGTATTTGGCTGACAATCCAACCAGCCAGAACATTCAAATCAGTACAACGCGATTCGCCATTGGAGGCGGCAACATTACGAGTGTAGTGATCAACGGTTTCACCGTTGAGTACTACGGAAGCCCAGCGAACAACGGCGCGATTGAAGGAATCGACTATTCCGGTACTACGAATATCCCCTCCTTTAATTGGCTGGTTGAGAATAACGAGATTCGCTACAACCACGGGGCGGGTGTCAACGTTGGCGATCAGATGGTCGTTTCGGGGAATTACTTTCACCACAACGGGCAGATGGGCGTGGGCGGAACGGGAAACAACGTAACCGTTACGAACAACGAAATCTCATTCAACAATACTGTCGGATACTCCTGGGCCTGGGCTGGCGGCGCGAAATTTATACAGGTCGTAGGTCTGTCGGTCACAAAAAACTATTCGCACGACAACTTTGGTGCGGGTCTCTGGACCGACATTGAGAACTCCAACGTCGACGTCAGCTTCAATACGCTGTCGAACAATCGTGGGGCAGGGATCATTCACGAGATCAGCTATAACGGCACGATTCACGACAATACGATTACGAACGACGGCATCGATCCCAGAGGGACAGGACCATGGTGGGGCGGCGGGATTATCATCGCGAACTCGTCCGGCGTTCAGGTGTACAACAACACGTTGACGAACTGCCAGAACGGCATTATCGAACAGAGCAAGAATCGGGGGAACGGATCGAATGGGTTGCCTTACCTGCTAGAAAACGATTCTGTCTACAACAATACGGTGACCCAGACCACTGGAGTCGCGGCTGGAATCGTCAAGAACTACCCGACCGGAAATCTAATCTATACCGGGTCGAGTAACACATTTGGCGTGGACAGTTCGGTAGCTGCGCCGAACGCCTACACACTTGGGACGGCCGCCAAGTTTGTATGGGTATGGAACAACTCTGCGAACACCCAAATTACCTACTCGCAATGGCAATCTCTGGGGAATAACTGAGCTCAGCACAGAAAGCCATGGGGATGAAAAAGGCGGACCGGGCGACCGCACAGTCATCCTAGAGACGAGCACAATCTGGAGAGATCTTATGTATAACCACGAACACAACGCACGAGCCAAGGCCACAGAGATCGGTCTGCTGTTCATCGCTCTTTTCTTGTTTGCGTCACCGCTGTTTTCACAAGACATCTCGGCAAAAGTCCAGTTGTTTCCGGAAGTCAAGCACAAGAAAACGGTTCCGTTGAGAGAGATGAAATCGGTAACGCCCCACACTAGCAGTTCGGATCCCGACGAAGACGCTGGGGTTGGTTCAAGGACCGCCCGCGTCACAACGGGGGGGGGCGGTGCGGATAGGGTCCTTATTCCAGTTACGAAGAAACAGTTGCTCGCTCCCGTCAGCGTTACGCCCGGTTTGAATTTCGAAGGAGTCGATGCTGACGGAACGCGGTCGACCCCCGATACGGACGGGGCCGTGGGTGCTTCGCAGTACGTGCAATGGGTGAATCTGAGCCTCGAGGTGTTCGACAAGGCCACAGGGAGCCTGATCTTAGGCCCGATTTACGGGAATACTCTTTGGACAGGCTTTGGTGGTCCATGCGAGACCAGTGATAACGGCGACATTGTCGCTGAGTATGACCGGATCGCTAACGTATGGGTCATGTCACAGCATGCGTATGGAGCAAGTGGAGCGGCACCTTTTTATCTTTGCGTCGCGGTCTCGCAGACGTCCGATGCAACTGGATCCTGGAACCTATACGCCTTCACATTGCCGCCCAACTTCCCCGACTACCCGAAGTTAGCTGTATGGCCCGATGCTTACTATGTGAGCGTGAATGAGCAGAACCCTGTGACGTTCGCGAACTTGGGAGGTTTGGCGTGCGCGCTCGATCGCAAGAGCATGATTGCGGGTACGACGGCCTCGCCAGCCCAGTGCTTTGAGTTGTCGATTACCTACCAAAGTTTACTGCCGTCTGACTTGGATGGTTCGATCGCGCCACCGGTCGGGTCCCCAAACTATTTCATTAATTTAGGGGCTAACTCACTGAACTTATGGAACTTTCACGTGGATTGGACGACGCCCTCGAATACGACGTTTACTGGTCCGACTGTTTTGCCGGTTAGCTTGTTTTCCAAGGCGTGCGGAGGGTCTACAACCTGTGTTCCGCAGGCCGGAACCAACCAGTTGCTCGATGGAATTGGAGATCGTCTGATGTTTCGCGCGGCGTACCGGCATTTCTCCGACGGTCACGAGTCGATCGTCGCGAGTCATAGCGTCGGGTCACCTGCTGCGGTGCGGTGGTACGAGATCCAAAGCCCCGGATCTTCTCCAGCAGTCGTACAGCAGCAAACCTATGCGCCCGACTCGAGCTGGCGCTGGATGCCAAGCATTGCCATGGATCAAATGGGGGATATTGCCCTCGGGTACAGCGTGTCGAGCACGATCATGTCGCCTGCGATTCGCTATACGGGCCGCCTGCAGAGTGATCCTCTGAACACGATGCAGACAGAAAATAGCATCATCGAGGGACCCGCCATTCAAACGGGCATAAACCGCTGGGGTGATTACAGCTCCATGTCCGTCGATCCGACAGACGACTGCACATTTTTTTACACCAATCAATACCAGGAGACCACGGGTAGTTATAACTGGAATACACGAATCGCTTCCTTTAAATTTCCTTCGTGTACCAGCAATCCCGCAGTCACATTGAGCCCGAGTACGGTGGTTTTTGGGAGCTACGGCATTGGGGTCACAAGTCCGACGAAGACTGTGACACTCACGAACACCCAGAATGTGGCGTTGAACATCAGCGGAATCACCCCGAGCGGCGACTTCGCTCAGACCAACACGTGTGGAACAAGCGTTGGTGCCCTGGGAACCTGCACTTTCACAGTTAGCTTCACCCCGACGGCGGGTGGTACGCGAACCGGCCAAATCGTAATTAGCGACGATGCTGCCGGCAGTCCACAGCAAGTTATAAATCTAACCGGAATCGGCGGCGGGCCGATTATGGCGCTGGCGCAAACCAGTCTCTCTTTCGGCACGCTCGTCAAGGGAACATCAAATAAATCGGTCAAGATGACGAATAACGGCACTGCCGTGATGAACTTGAACTCGATTGTAGCGAGCGGTGACTACGCCGCAACTGGGACTTGCACGACGGTCGGGTTCTTGGATGCTGGTTCGAGTTGCACGATTACGGTCAGCTTCACGCCGACAGTAACGGGTAACATTCCCGGGGCAATCACTATCAGCGACAATGCTCCTGGTTCCCCGCATCTGATCAGCTTGTCCGGGACTGGGCAATCGACACTGTCGGTCACCCCGGGTACTCTTTCGTGGGCGTCCGTCCCGGTAGGTTCGACTGGCACCGCGATTATTGTGACCATCGCGAACAATGCAGGCTCCGCTCAAACGTTTTCGTACAGTACCGGCGGCGACTTCACGGTCCTGCCGGGGGGGGCTACTCCGTGCGGTGCGTCCCCCGCGACACTGAATGTGTTGAATAAGTGCACGCTCAGCATCACTTTCTCTCCTTCGATTAACGGAAGTATCAAAGGGGCGCTGACCATCGCGGATACTGCTTCTGGCGTGGTTTACAATCCTCAAAGCGTCGGCCTGAGCGGGACGGGAACGGGAGGGGCTACCTCGCCATTGCTCTTCCAACCTACGAACCTCGGATTCGGCAATGTGGTGGTGGGAAACACTCCGGTCGCAAAAACTGTGACTGTGAAAAATTCCACTACAAGCGCGATTTCGCTCACCGGCCTAACGGCGAGTGGAGACTTTGCTCTTTCGACCGCCGGCCAGAATCGATGTCAGACCGGCACGGTTCTAAACCCGGGACTTACATGCGTGGTTGGCGTGTTGTTTACTCCAGCGACGCAAGGAGGTCTGGATGGATCGGTCAAGATTACAGATAACGCTACGACTGGACCAACTACACAAATCCTCGACCTGACCGGCTCCGGTGTGTGGCCGATCGCTTTTTCACCCACTTCGGTTACGTTCTCTGCACAGACCGTGGGAACAACGAGTGCCGCGAAGAGTGTGACCGTAATGAATTACACAGGTGGCGCTGTGACTCTCGGCAGTATCGTGGCAAGCGGCGACTTCTCCATCGTTTCGGGGGGGGCGTCTCCTTGTGGCGCAACGGTTGCAGGGGCGGTCGGGCAGACTCCCGGCGAGTGCACCTTTACCGTCACGTTTACGCCGGAAAGCACAGGGACGATCAAGGGTGCTGCCACCGTCACGCACAATGCCGCGGGAGGCAACAGTCCTCAAGTTGTCACCCTGTCCGGGACCGGTCAATAAATCGGCAGTCGTTTCTCAAATTCAGTAGCAAATCGGTGGCTCCCTCACAGAGTTACTAACTTCAAAAGGTGAAAGGAAAAGTGCATGTCTAATGGAAAACGCTTGCTTGTAACCGGCGCTGGTGGATTTATCGGGCATCATCTCGTAAAGCGCTTGAAAGAGGATGGCCACTGGGTTCGGGGCGTCGATTTGAAGTACCCCGAGTACGAACCGAGTCTTGCAGACGAGTTCGAGATCCAGGACCTGCGCAAGGCAGAGAGCTGCCTGCTCGCCACGCGCGGAAGCATCGATGCGGTTTATAACTTGGCTGCCGATATGGGCGGGATCGGTTACATCACGGCGTCTCGTGCGGATATTGCGCGTAACAATATTCTCATTAATGCTCACATGCTCGAAGCAGCCCGGTTGAACGGTGTGAAGCGTTTCTTGTTTTCTTCATCAGCGTGTGTCTACAACCAGAGCTTGCAGAAGAACCCTGAAGTTACCCCATTGAAAGAGGAGGATGCGTTTCCAGCCGATCCTGAGCCAGGCTATGGCTGGGAAAAGCTGTACGCCGAGGAACTCTGCCGTTACTACTGGCAGGACCACAAGTTTGAAACGCGCATCGTGCGCTTCCATAACGTGTACGGACCGCTTGGCACTTATGACGGCGGAAAAGAAAAAGCGCCGGCCGCGATCTCGCGCAAAGTCGCACTAGCGTCGGACCCCGGCGAAATCGAAGTTTGGGGTGATGGCGAGCAGACCCGTTCCTTCATGTACGTGGACGACTGCGTGGAAGGGCTGATCCGTATCATGGCTTCCGACTATCGTGATGCCCTGAACCTTGGCACCGACGAATTGGTGACGATCAATCAACTGGTCGATCTGGTTGCCGGAGCCGCCGACAAGAGCATCAGTAAAAAGCACAACTTGACTGGACCTCAAGGAGTGCGGGGCCGCAATAGCGACAACAGCCTTCTAAGGAAGGTCCTGGGATGGGAGCCGTCGATCCTGTTGAAGCAGGGTTTGGCGATTACGTATCCCTGGATCGAAGCCGAACTGCGTAAGGCAGGTCGCTTGACCGCGCAGGAAGTGGCCGTCGAGGTCTAAGTTTGTGCTCCTTCGAACACGGTTGTAAGACAGCCTTCCCCGTTGTTCTCACGCAGGATAGACGATACGTCAGGTGCTATGAAGCCGAAAGCAGACAAGTTCCACTCCCGCTCGCACGATGCGGACGCCACCAGGCAGAGCTCGGGTCCATTGTTTGTTGTGGGAATGTGGCGCTCTGGAACATCGCTGCTGTATGCGCTGTTGAACCAGCATCGCGACATCGGTTTGATGTACGAGGACGATCTCCCGTTACTCTGGCCGCTGTTTATCGGGGGCCGTGCTAAACGAGATTGGCTGGAGCGCTGGAATTTCTGGAATGGTGGGCCAGAACGGCACAAGTTTAAAGCAGATCAGTTGCCCACCGCACCGGATAATCTCAAGTCTGCCTTGGAAGCCGCTTACAAGCGTGCCGGAACCGTCATTTGGGGCACCAAGTCGCCGAATTATTACGATTTAATGACTGAACTTGCCGAGATGTTTCCCGACGCCCGGTTCCTGATCATCTGGAGAGAGTTGGGGGGGATCTGCGGCAGTATCATTCGCGCATCGCAGAAGCCGTCGTGGTTCTCCCGCGTGGGCATGACACACCGCACGATTCTCGGCTATCACCAGATGAAGATTCAGCGTGATCGCCTCGTCAAAGCGGGGTTACCAGTTCATGAGATCTACTACGACGGATTGGTCTCAAATCCAATTGAGACGATGAAGGGGATTTGTGAGTTTCTTCAGATACCCTTCGATCCAAAAATGTGCTCGCTGAGGAATGCTGATCGTTCCGCAGTTTTCGATCACGAGCACCACGCGCTGGTGAACAGCGAAGAAATAGTAGCTTCACCGAAGCGGCCCGACGTGCTCCCTTTTTCGGTGAAGCGCAAGATTGCCCGCTACACCCGGCTGTGGAAAGAAGAGTATGGCGGCCAGTGGCCGGCTTACGAGGTGGCTGGCGATCAAGAAAAGGCCTCAACCATCGAGAGAATGACCGATCGACTGATCTACGGAGCTCTGCGAACCTATGACATTGCGATCGTGCTGATCTATTGCTTTGTCCCATTGTTTTTGTTGCGAGGCTATCGATCATTGAAGCGTCAACCTGCGCCGGTTGCGGCACGCAAGGTTCAAGAAACTCGAGAGTCAGAGACAGTATCGATTTCTTAAGGCCGCTCTGTATCGGGCCTTCGAGTCGCCGGCATTGATGATTTCGAACTTAATGGAGGAAGTCGTGCGTTATACGTGGATCCTGTGTCTATTCGTTGTTGGGACAGCATTTGCACAGTCGGTCCCGCCGTCGCAGCCGAGCCCCCAACACAGGCCTGCCGTGGCAGACGACGATGACGATGATGATGACGGTCGGGCGACTGCGCCTATTACTTCCACGTTGATGGCAAGGACACCCGTGATTACGGTTAAAGGCACATGCGGATCCGGGACGGGGAAGATAAGTGCGGCATCAAGAAGCAGCAATCTTAAGACCGAGTGTCAAACGGTAGTTACGCGGGGAGAATTCGAAACCCTCGTAGATGCCGTCCAGCCTGGGATGTCTGCCGCTAAGAGACAGCAGTTGGCGGAGACCTATGCGAAGTTTCTGGCGATGTCTCATGAGGCGAAGAAGCTAGGTCTGAATAAGGGGGCACATTACGAAGAACTCATGGACTACGCTCGAGCACAGATTTTAGCCCAGGAATTGGACCGGTACTTGCAAAGCGAAGCTTTGAAAACGTCCGAGGAAGATGCGGTTGCGTATTATCGAACAAACTCACCCCTGTTTGAGCAGGCAAGTTTCGAGCGAATCTTTATCCCGCATAGCCGACAGATTCAGGCCGCCGGAACTCGGGATGCGATGAAACAGGAAGCGGATTCGATTCACGCCCGGGCAGTTGCTGGTGAAAGCTTCGAAGCACTACAGAAAGAGGCATTCGCTTCGGCCGGGTTAAAGGGGACGACGTCAACCAACCTGGTGGGTGTGCGGCTTGGCAGTTTGCCCGCTTCCCACGGTGTCGAGTTTGAGTTAAAGCCGACAGAAGTCTCGGAAGTGCTGGCGGATTCGACTGGGTTCTATGTTTACAAAATGCTAAACAAAACATTGCTACCTATGGATCAGGTAAGAGACGAGATCGCCAGTCAGTTGCGTGATGCACGGATGAAGCAACTGACCCGAGGCGTGCAGCAATCGTCGTCGATTGAACTGAACGAAGCATACTTTGCGCCTGCAGCCAGTGCTTCTTTGTCCGGTACCAAAGCAGTAGCCGAACCCTGATGAGCCCGAGGAAAAGGCAGGGGCGCAACATCGCTGAACTGTTTGAGTTTGCTGCAACGTAGTCCACGAAGTAAACCTCGAAGCGCACCGGATGCTAGACCCATCGCCGTCATAGCTCCGCCCAACGGCGCGCAATTATCTAGATGCCTGGCGGAGTCGACTGCCGAAAAGACCCCAGAAATTGGAGAATCGAACCATGAAGTGCCAAACCAGTGCGCTGAGACGGGTAACGTTGGTGTGGTTACCTGTGATCCTTGCTCTTCTTTTGCCAGTTGTGCCGCAGTTCGCCCAGGCACAGACGCTTCCGCCGGGCCTGAGTAACATTCAGCACATCGTTTTTATCGTCAAAGAGAACCGTTCTTTCGATGCGTATTTCGGGCAATTTCCCGGGGCAAATGGGGCAACTACTGGGCTTACTTCGACGGGGCAAATCGTTCCACTGACCCACCAACCAGATGTGATGCCCAACGATGTCTGTCACGATTGGGCTTGTTTGTTGGCCATGATGGATTACGGCCGGATGGATCATTCAGATTTGGATCCAACCTGCACCCAGGACGGTCGGCTTATCTGCTTTACGCAGATGTCGCAAGCGGATATTCCAAACTATTTTGCCTACGCCAAGAATTTTGTGCTTGCGGATAACATGTTCTCGTCAATCCACGGGACAAGCTTCCCAAATCACGTTTACACCATCGCGGCACAGTCGGCCGGTTTTATAGGGCAGGCCCACCTACCCTCGAACTTTACACTTCACGAAGTGGGATGTTCGGCAGATGCGACGGCTACCGCCCAGGTAATCGACGAGCACGGAAATATCTCGAATCAATATCCCTGTGTCGATATTCAGACGCTGGGCGATAGCTTGACGACTGCCGGAGTCAGTTGGTCGTCCTACGCGCCTGGGCACGTCATCTTTAACGCTTACGAAGCGGTCAATCACTACTACAACAACAGCACGCTGTGGAACCAACATGTGTTTCCGTACTCTCAGTTTGTCAGCGACGCGACAGCGGGAAAGCTCCCCTCGGTGAGTTGGCTGGTTGCGAACAATGAAAGTGAACATCCGCCTTTCAGCACTTGTGATGGAGAAAACTGGACGGTACAGCAGATTAACGCCATCATGCAGGGGCCTGACTGGAATTCGACCGCTATTTTTCTGACGTGGGATGACCCCGGCGGCTTTTATGATCACGTGACACCTCCGAACGAGGACCAGTTCGGTCTTGGCCAACGCGTGCCGCTCGTCATTATTTCTCCCTATGCGAAAGCAGGATATATCTCGCATACGCAATACGAGGCCGCTTCTGTCCTTAAGTTCATCGAAGAGCGCTTTGGTTTGCAGCCGCTCACGGAACGGGATGCGAATGCGAACGACATAATGGACAGCTTCGACTTCTCGCAGACCCCGTTGCCCCCGGTGATTCTCACCACGCGATCTTGCCCAGTAGTGGAATCGTCGCTGCCCTTCCAACCTCAAGTAGTAGGAACGACGAGCCCTGTCTACCAGATCAGCATCAACAACCCAACAGAGCAGACGATGACAGTATCGAGCATTGTGGTCACCGGGGATTTTTCGGAGACCGACAACTGCAAGACTCCGCTGACAGGCGACAATTTTTGCACCGCAAATGTCACGTTCAAGCCAACGATTGCCGGCCCTCGCACCGGCACCATGACAATCACGGACACGGCTACGGGAAGCCCACAGGTGGTTTCATTGACTGGAATCGGTACACGAGTCAGCCTCTCTCCAGCAGGGACTCTGAACTTCGGAAGCGAGCCGGTAGGAACTCCGGCCCCGACGAAGACGGTTACCTTTACCAATTCCGGTTCGGGCGGGATCTTGATTTCGAGCGTGGTGGCCACGGGCGATTTCTCGCAGACGAATACCTGCGGAAAAGTCGCGGCGGGTGGAACTTGTCAAATCACAGTCACATTCACGCCGACCGCACTCGGAACTCGCTATGGATCGCTTACGCTAACGGACAATTCGGCCTCCAGCCCACAAGTGATAAATATGACTGGTGTGGGGATGGACTTGTCGCTCTCAGGCAACACGGTGAACTTTGGCAACGTAGGAGTCTTGACTAGCAGTGCACCTGAATCGGTCACTCTTACAAACGTTAGCAGCAGTCCGGTGTCGCTGACTTCCATCTCGATCGGCGGAGTGTCCGACTATGGAGACTTTACAGAGAGTAACAACTGCGCGAACCCGCTGCCTGCCAACACCAGCTGCACGATACAGATCGTCTTCACACCGACCCGGCTTTTGATCAGCAATGGCTCGGTGTTACTCGTACGGTTTAACTCGCCTGACAGTCCGTTGGCGGCGACGCTGATTGGCACTGGAGTGAAGTCGACGAATAATGCTGTGCCGTTTATTGATCAACCGATGACTCCGGCCGCGTTGGCACCGGGCAGCTCAAGTCTGGGTCTTACGATCAACGGGACTGGCTTTACCTCGCACTCGGTGCTGAACTGGAACGGAAGCCCGAGATCGACGAAGTACATTAACAAGCACTCCATCACTGCAAACCTGAAGGCAGGGGACTTAGCCACGGCCTCTACGGGCTCGATTACCGTGTCCAATCCAATTCCGGGAGGCGGCATATCGAACCCCGTTTTGTTCCCGGTAACTCTGCCCGAATCGACGGTGTCGCTCACCGATCAGGACATCGGAGCCGGTAACGATCCAGTTGCCATGGTGACCGGTTACTTCAACGGAGATGGACATCTCGATCTGGCCGTTGCCAACGAGAGCGTGAATACCGTCACTTTGCTGCTAGGCAACGGAGACGGGACCTTTACGCCTGGTGGGACATTGATCACAAGCAGCCCGTCAGCAATGGCAACTGGTGACTTCAATGGCGACGGCCACACCGATCTGATTGTGGCGAACAGCGCTGACAGCACTCTCACCGTATTCCTAGGTGACGGCAAGGGGGGCTTTACCGCGGCGAATGTAATCAGTTCGATTGGGGCGGTCGATCCGATATCCGTCGCAGTGGGAGATTTCGACGGCGACGGTCGTTTGGACCTCGCGGTAACAAACTTCACGATGAACACGATCTCCATCTTCTTAGGGAACGGCGACGGGACCTTCCGCATCACCTCGACTCCGGCTTTGAAGCTGAGTGGTCCCGCGTTCATCGTTGCAGCAGACTTCAATGGGGATGGAACCCTTGACTTGGCGATTGCGAACAGCAACAACGGCACGGTCACGATTGCAACCGGCAAAGGAGACGGCACCTTTAACACAACGGCCGCGACGCTATCGACGGGTACCACTCCGTCATGGCTTGCTGCGGCCGATTTCAATGCCGATGGCAAACAGGACCTCGTTGTAGCCAACCGCGGCGTGAATTACGTAACGGTGTTTCTTGGGAACGGCACCGGAAGCTTCCAGGCGGGCGTCAACTATGCAGCCGGAACGGGACCGGATTCTGTAGCCATCGGTGATATCAACGGGGACGGGATTCTGGATCTCGTTGTCGCGAACGGTGGCTCTAACAACGTGAGCGTGCTGCTGGGATCGACGGGAGGGGTTTTCGGCACACAGACGCCTGTCGCGACAAACACCGGCTCGGGGTCTGTAGTCATTGGAGACTTTAATAACAACGGGAAATTAGATGTGGCCGTGACGGATTCTGCGGCAAATCTGATTTCCGTACTCATGCAATGACAAAAAGGCCCGCTTGCAGTTGCTTGGTCAAGGCGAGAGTGCTGCTCGGATTGGCGAGCATTCTGCTCGCAAGTACTCTGGGCAAATCTCAGGTGCAGGCGAGCTTCTTTGGAATGCACGTCAACAAGCTGTCGTCGATGCCGGTCGATGTTCCGATCGGTAGCCTGCGTCTCTGGGACACGGCGACCAACTGGTTTCAGCTTTGCCCTTCGAGTGACTACTCGAAGTGCGAGTGGCAGCACCTGGACGATTGGCTGGCGGCCGCCAAGAGCAACGGGGTCTCTGAAGTCGCGTACACGTTCGGCAAAACCCCGGATTGGGCATCTTCCGATCCGACGGGAGACTGCTGGGGAGCGCGGCCGGGGGCTTGCTATCCTCCACGCGATCTAGCGGCGGATGGGAGTGGGACAGACCAATCGTTCCGAGAGTTTGTGGAAGCACTGGTCGAGCACAACGCTCATGTCGATGTCCGAACCCACGCGAAGATCAAATTCTGGGGAATTTGCAACGAGCCGACTGCGAAATTCTTCTGGCGAGGTAGCAATGCGCAGCTGGTACGCATGGCTAAAGATGCTTCAGAAATCATAAAGAATGCGGACTCGGGCGCGAAGATGTTGACGCCTGAACCCGCCGCCAATGCCAGGCGAAATGCTACGGACGCGGCTGTTGAATGGTTCAACGACTACTTGTCCAAGGGTGGAGGCAAGTATGCCGATGTCATCGCATTCCACGTTTACGCCAATGCGGTAGGAGATCATCCGGTACCGGAAGATGTGCTGACCAGTATCCGGAGGATTAAGGGTGAGCTGGCCCGGCATCCTGACGTTTCCGGAAAGCCGCTCTGGATTACCGAAGGCAGCTGGGGCCAGAGTGGTGACACCCATTGGAGTCGCGATGACGATGCCAGTGCTTTCCTGGCTCGGTTCTACTTGCTGGCTGCTTCCGAGGGCATCGCGCGTTTGTATTGGTACGGCTGGGACGTGCCCACGGGAACTCTGTCGGCGAATGGTCATTCTTTGCCCGCGGCGTATGCGCTGAAGCAAGTACGCAATTGGCTCGTCGGTCGCTCGGTGAATAACTGTCAATCCAAGGATGATATCTGGGCGTGCGACGTCGTCGCTCCCGGTTATCGCGGTCGGGTCGTCTGGGACGACGAGTACCAGAAGCTTTCCACATACGACGCGAGCGGCTTCGACCTGTATCGCTCGGTCACGAGCGAGCACAGTTCAGTTCTTCGGACTGTGCGAACGGTTTCAATTGGGAACATACCGGTTCTGTTTGAACAAGCCCATCCTGCCGCAACCGGACGGCCTGGGCCATGAGTCAGAAACAGTAGTTCATAAGTTAAAACAATAGGAACACGTGATGCGGTTATTCAACTTTGGAAAGCAAAGAGGCGATCGAGAGAAATGACACTACGTCAACCTGATTTTGAGGTAGGCATTATTGGCGGCGGTCCCGCGGGTTCAAGCATGGCGTCTTATCTGGCTAAGGCAGGGGTAAACTGCGTCGTTTTTGAGCGCGAGCTGTTTCCCCGGCCGCATGTGGGTGAGTCGTTGGTCCCATCCTCGACCCGAGTCTTCAAAGATCTGGACCTTCTTCCTAAGATGGAAGAAGCAAGGTTTCCGCACAAATTCGGGGCGGCGTGGACTGCGGCCTCAAACGCGGATGTCTATGACATGGAATTCGGCGGGCTCTCAGCCGACTGCCATGTGGACATCCGTTTTGAAGAGCGCCAACAGCCTGGCGTCGACCGGAATTACACCTACCATGTGGACCGCGGCAAGTTTGACCTGATGCTGCTTCACCATGCCAACCAACTCGGAGCCCAGGTGTATGAAGGAGTCGCAGTGAGCGGGGTGGACTTCAGCGATCCCAATCATGCGGCTGTGCAGTATTCGATTGGCAAGAAGAAGTTCAGCACCACCTGCCGCATTGTGGTCGATGCCAGCGGACGAAAGACGCTGGTTGGCAACCAGATGAAGTGGCGCATCCAGGATCCGGTGTTCAATCAGTATGCGATTCACACCTGGTTCGATGGATATGACCGCAGCTGCATGGCGAAGAAGGGCCAGACCATGGCTGACTTCATCTTCATCCACTTCCTTCCCATTACCAATACCTGGGTTTGGCAAATTCCTATCTCTGAAACCGTTACAAGCATCGGCGTTGTAACTCAGAAACAGAACTTCGCGAGGAGTAAGGAAGATCGCGAACAGTTCTTCTGGGAATGCATCAAGAGCCGTCCTGAACTCTACGAAGGTCTCAAGGCACAAGGTTCGCAGCAGGTTCGTCCCTTCAAAGAAGAGGGTGACTACAGTTACGCGATGAAGCAGCTTACCGCGGACCGCGTTTTGCTGGTTGGGGATGCGGGACGTTTTGTGGACCCCATTTTCTCGACGGGAGTGAGCATCGCGCTCAATAGTTCGCGCTTTGCGCACAAGGACATCCTGAAGGCGCTCGAGACTGGGAACTGCAGCCGCGAGTCGTTCGGAGAATATGAAAAGACGCTGAAGCTGGGTACCCGCAACTGGTACAACTTCATTACTGTATATTACCGGCTGAACGTATTGTTCACGGCCTTCGTGGCGGATCCGCGGTACCGCTTGGATGTCTTGAAACTTCTGCAAGGCGATGTTTATGACGATGCCGAGCCGCCAGTGCTGAGTCGCATGAAGAGCATCGTTCGCGAAGTGGAAAAAAATCCACAGCACGCCCTGCATAAGTATCTTGGGAACCTCACCGCCAACGCATTCCTCGAAGCCTCGGCATAAATCGACGAGATCCGCCATCGCCGGCATCCTGACGTTTGCTCCATCCGGATTAGACGTCAGGACCGCACCTATGAATTTCAGGAGATCAGCGTGAACGTCAGTCAAATGGAACCCGATTTTGATGTAGCGATTATCGGCGGAGGACCCGCCGGATCGAGCATGGCCGCCTATCTCGCCAAGGCGGGCGTCAAGTGCGTCGTCTTCGAACGAGAGCTGTTTCCCCGTCCGCACGTGGGCGAGTCCTTGGTTCCGTCTTCCACCCGCGTCTTCAAGGATCTGGATTTCCTTGATCAGATGGAGGAAGCCAAGTTTCCCCACAAGTTCGGCGCTGTGTGGACAACCAACGATAAAGCCACGCCCTACGTCCACGACCTCGAGGGTCTCTCGCCGGAATACAACGTCGACATTCGTTTCGAAGAGCGCCAGCAGCCTGGCGTCGACCGAAACTATACCTACCACGTCGACCGGGGCAAGTTTGACCTGATGTTGCTGCAGCACGCGCAGCACCTCGGCGCCAGCGTGTACGACGGCATCAAGGTGATTGGGGTGGATTTTGAGGCTACGCATCCCACGGTTCACTTCAATATGGGGCGGAAGGAGATGTCGATCAGCTGCAAAATGGTGGTGGATGCCAGCGGCCGCCAGACATTTCTGGGAAACCAGTTAAAGTTAAAAGTTGCCGACACGGTCTTCGATCAATACGCCATCCACTCCTGGTTTGACGGCTACGATCGAAAGGCGTTCGCCAAGCGCGATACGAATCTGGACTATATCTACATTCATTTCTTGCCGATCTCCAACACCTGGATCTGGCAGATCCCGATTTCAGATTCCGTAACCAGCCTTGGAGTCGTCACGCAGAAGAAAAACTTCGCCAAGTCGAAAGTCGATCGGGAAAAATTCTTTTGGGATTCGGTGGGAAGCCGTCCTCTGATCGAAGAGACGCTGCGGAAGGCGGATCGCATTCGCCCGTTTAAAGACGAAGGCGACTACAGTTATGCGATGAAGCAAATCTGCGGCGATCGCTGGATCATGGTGGGCGACGCAGGACGTTTTGTCGACCCGATCTTTTCGACCGGGGTCAGTATCGCGCTCAATAGCTCACGCTTTGCTCACAAAGACATCCTTGGGGCTTTGGAAAAGAACGATTTCTCTCGCGCATCCTTCTCGGAGTACGAAAACAAACTTCGTCGTGGAACGAAGAACTGGTACGACTTCATCACGGTGTATTACCGGCTGAACGTGCTGTTCACCTACTTCATCGAGGACAAGAATTACCGTCTTGATGTGCTGAAGCTCCTACAGGGTGACGTTTACGATGAGGAGCAGCCGGAAGTGCTGACCAAGATGAAGGCGATGGTCAGTAAAGTGGAGCAAAGCGAAAAGCATCCCTGGCACAAGCTGTTGGGCGATTTGACGTCGGATGCTTTCCGGCCGGCTTTCTAGTCCTGCAGGATGTTCGCGTCGGCTGACGCGATTTGGGGAAACGAGACCAATCCTTATGTTTGAGACGCTACGTGTGGATTTCGCGGCGGCTGCCGGGGACCGCACTTTAGAAAAGGGCTTCCTGCGGATTCTTTTGCGGGTGGAAACGCCGGTAGTGTTGTGCTATCGGTATTCGCGTTGGGTCATGAGCCTGCGAGTGCCAGTGGTGCGGCATTTACTTATGATTGCGGCCCTGATCTGGCAGCGGTTTAATCAGATCGTCATGGGGGTATTTATCTCTCCCGACGCGGATATCGGTCCCGGTCTTGTTGTTCATACGCCGTGTCAGATTTTCGTCGCGCCAACGAAGATCGGCGAAAACTGTACGTTAAGCATGGGTACTCTCATCAATGCTGGCTGCAGAGGCGTTGGGGACAACGTGTACTTCGGAGCGGGCTGTAAAATTGTGGGTCCGGTCAAAATTGGCAGCAACGTTGTTGTCGCCGCCAACAGCCTGGTAATCACCGACGTTCCTGACAACATCACAATCATGGGCGTGCCCGCGCGGATCAAGATACCAGGTGGCAAGCCGAAGCGATTTGGATGGAACAGTGGACTAGCTGAGCCGAAGCCAGCCGGACCGAATGGATCTGTTGCGGCTGGATCGAAGAACGGGAAGGCGAACTCGCCGTTAGTGGTGGCCAGCCCGGAGTCACTTAAGAAGAAGATCGAAGAGCAGACACGCGCCTAAAACGAGCAACTGGGAGAGCATAGACCTTGGACTTTTCGTGGACCGAAGAACAGGCAGCGTTTCGCAAGGAAGTAATCCGGTTTGCCAAACAGGAATTGAACGATGACCTCGAACGGAGGGATCGGGAAGAAGAATTTCCTCGCGATTTCTGGCAGAAGTGCGCGGACTTCGGGATTCAGGGATTGCCCGCTCCTCAGGAATACGGGGGCGGAGGTGCCGACACGCTGACGACGGTTTGCGCCCTGGAGGCCTTGGGCTATGGATGCAAGGACAACGGCTTCCTGTTTTCGCTGAATGCCCACATGTGGACCAGCGTGATTCCGCTGATGGTATTTGGAACGGAGGAGCAGAAGAAACGATATCTCCCGAAGCTGATCAATGGCGAGTGGATTGGCTTGCACTGCATGACCGAGCCGGGGTCTGGCTCCGATGCGTATAGCTTGAAGACTCGGGCCGAGCGCAAGGGCGATCGCTACGTGCTCAATGGTACGAAGACTTTCATCACCAACACAATCCATGGCGACCTGTTCGTTGTGTTCGCCAACATCGATCCATCCAAAGGCGCGAACGGCGTCACGGGCTTCCTCGTCGAGAAGGGAACTCCGGGCCTGACCCTTGGGAAGAAGCTTCACAAGATGGGATTGCGCACTTCCCCGATGTCGGAAGTGGCTTTGGCCGATTGTGAAATCCCCGCGGAGAATATCCTCGGTGTCGAAGGCGGTGGCCAGGCAATCTTCAACCACTCGATGGAGTGGGAACGCACTTGCATCATGGCGAGCCATTTGGGCATGATGCAGCGTTTGATTGAAATCTGCGTCAAGTATGGTCATGAGCGTCGTCAGTTCGGAAACCCGATCGGGAAGTATTCGGCGATCGCCAACAAAGTGGCCGACATGGAAGTTCGCCTGGAGACGGGCCGTCTGCTTTTGTACAAGGCTGCGTGGTTGAAGAGCCAGGGGCGGCACGCTCTGAAAGAGGCATCGATGGCCAAGCTGTACGTCAGCGAGGCTACAGTGCAGACGTGCCTCGACGCAGTCCAGATTCATGGCGGCTACGGGTACATGACCGACTACGAAATGGAGCGCGATGTGCGCGACGCGGTCTCGGGGAAGATCTATTCAGGAACGTCGGAAATTCAAAAAGTAATCATAGCCGGGTTCCAAGGTCTCTGATTCCTCCCCATCCCATTCCACAACTAAAGAGAAAATAGGCCAATGGCATACATCCTGCAACAACTTCTGCAAAAGAGCGCCGCTCGCTTTCCGGAAAAGCTGGCAGTTTGGGCACGCGAGCGGAGCGTGACTTATCGGGAATTGGAGGAGCGCTCGAATCAACTCGCGCATTTGCTGCAGCAGCGCGGAGTGCGCAAGGGCGACCGGATCGGCATTTATTTTCCGAAGTGCGTGGAATCAGTGATTGCGATGCTCGGCGTGCTGAAGGCCGGAGGCGTCTACGTTCCTCTCGATCCGCAAGCCCCAGCAGACCGGGTTGGCTACATCATCGGTAATTGCGAAATCCGGGTTCTCATTACGCGTTCGGATAAGCGAAAGGGACTCGACCAAGCCGCGCTCTCCGCTCTGGCATTTACTGTGCTGGTCGATGATTCTCCTCATTCCGCGAATGGCGGAGGAGTGATTCCGTGGTCTCTGCTGAGTGACTACCCCAGCTCGCACGCGCCGCAGGTTACCCTGACCGAGACCGATCTCGCTTATATCCTCTACACCTCGGGGTCGACGGGACGTCCGAAAGGCGTCATGCTGACGCATCAGAATGCTCTGACATTCGTCGAATGGTGCGCAGATAAATTCCAAGTCACTAGCGAAGACCGCCTGTCGAATCATGCCCCGTTGCACTTTGATCTGTCAGTGTTTGACGTTTACAACACGCTGGAGGCGGGCGCCAGCCTATATATGGTTACCGAGGATCTGGCGTTGTTTCCGTCACGCTTGGCAGAGTTCATCGGAGCCCACGGCATAACGATCTGGTATTCAGTGCCCTCAGCATTGATTCTCCTCCTGCTGCACGCGGACCTAAATGCCGAGAAACTGAAGCGTTTGCGGATCATTCTGTTTGCTGGTGAAGTTTTCCCGATGAAGTATTTGCGACAACTCGTAGATCGCCTTTCAGGAGTCGACCTTTATAACTTGTACGGTCCTACCGAAACCAATGTCTGTACCTATTACAAAGTGGAGCATGACCGCTTGCCATCAATGGAGAAGCTGCCGATCGGTATCGCTTGTGAAAACACGGAAGTGTTTGCGGTGAACGATCAAAATGAGGTTGTCACCGAAGTCGGCGGCACCGGTGAACTGTACGTTCGCGGCCCTGCGGTGACTTACGGATACTGGGCCGATGTCGAAAAAACGAGGAAGATGGTTGTCCCCAATACTTTTCAGCAGAACTTCGAAGAAAAGATGTATCGCACTGGCGACTTAGTACAGTTGGCCGAGGACGGGAACTATTATTTCCTGGGACGGCGTGACAGCATGATCAAGAGCCGTGGATACAGAATCGAGCTCGGAGAGATCGAAAGCGCGCTGCTGAGCCATCCATCGGTGAAGGAGGCCGTGGCAGTTGCCGTTCCCGACGATGTCGTTGGATCTCGTATCCGCGCCGTTGTTGCTTTTCACGATGGTGTCACCGTCGTGCCAGCCGAACTCCAGCAATACTGCGCGTCAAAGATTCCTAAATATATGATCCCGGAAGCGATCGATTTCCGTCCAGAACTTCCCAAGACTTCAACCGGAAAGATTGATCGAGTGCAACTCGCGCAAGACAGCGCGCAATTGGCGTTGAAGTAACCAAGGGCCTGAAGATCTGTCGGTTCGGTAACCCCTGTTAATCCCGTACCAAAAACTTCTCAGGAGGAACAAACTCGCAATGTCGATGACGAATTCTGCCCCCGCTCCGCAAACAGCTCTGAGAGAACAGATCCGCGAATTCATTTTAGAGAGCATGGCGCAACCAAAGGGAATTTCCGAGTTCAGCGATGACGACCATCTCATGGAGTCTGGAATTATTGACTCCCTCGGCATTTTTCGCCTGGTTTCATTTCTCGAGGAACAGCTCGGAGTGCACGTTGACGATCAAGAAATCAATATTGAAACACTGAAAAGTGTGAACACAATTGAAGAGTTGGTGGTGCGGAAGCGCACTAAATAATGGGCCTGCGGGAAGGCCCGGACCTCAGGTTCTTCCCGTGTGGCAAAGGGCCGGAGTGATTCATGATGCTATCCGCGAAGCACCCGGGAACGATCAATCGTTTTTCTCAACCTCACTATCAATAACGTCAAATCCGCACCCTTCTCCGCCGTTCTTTGTCTGTTCTCCCCTGGTGACGACCCCATTGGAACGCCGTTTGCTGGAGTGAATCCACATGTGCAGTATGAGCAACCGTCGGCTAAGTCTGACTTATTCCGTCGCTACCTATTCCACTCTTGTCGTTCTGTTGGCCCTCTTGGGATCGGCCCAGGGGCAGACGAATAATCCCATTGCTCCGCAGTTCTTTGGCATGGGGATCAATAATGTGCCGGTCGCGCCGTGGCCCACGACGGTGGGCGTGCCGTTCGGCGCCTGGCGTACGTTGGGCCTTCAGCTCAAGTGGTCAGACATCGAAACTTGCGACGGCGGAAGTGATCCCACCAATCCCTGCTATTCCTGGAGCAACTTAGATGCGGCAGTTGCAGAGGCGCAGACCAGCGGCCAGGACATTTTGTACACGGTGTACGCGACTCCACAGTGGGCCTCTTCGAACCCTACCGATACCAATTGCTCCCGAGGCACCGCTTTTCCTCCTGGCAGTTGCGACCCACCGAACGATATCGACGCGGTGCCCGGCAGTGGCTTAGGCGATGGCACGAATCTGCATTTTCGCGATTTCGTCACTGCGATCACAACTCACGTCGGCCCGGGAGTTGTGAAATATTGGGAAGTCTGGGACGAACCCAACGTTTCTCACTCGTGGCGCGGAACTAACGCCCAGTTGTTGAGGATAGCGAAGGATACGTATAACCTCGTGAAAGACTCCGATCCCGACGCCTTGATTACGAGTCCCCCTTATGTGGGCGAGGGCATCACTCAGCAATTTCCAGTTTATCTGGCAGCTGGCGGAAGCCAGTATGTCGACGTAGTTGCCTACCACGGATACCTTCAGACCGGTACCTGCCCGAATGATTGTCCCATTCCCGAAAATGAGGCAGGACAAGTGAGCAATCTTAACTTGGTAATACAGGCTGCAGGATTGTCGGACAAACCCATCTTTGATACGGAAGGAAGTTGGGGCGACTACCTCGGCGTAGAGAGTGTATCCGACCCCGACCAGCAAGCCGCATTTACTGGACGCTATTATTTCATGCATGTCAGCAGCAATGTGAACCGGCTGTACTGGTACTCGTGGAATAACTCGCAAAATGGACATTTCTACGACACGACGACCGACACGATTACCAGTGCAGGTGTCGCCTATCAACAGCTCTATGCGTGGCTGGAGGGAGCAAGTCCGACCGAGCCGTGTTCCAACTTCAACACCCAGTGGTTTTGCCAGCTCACCCGCTCAGGTTCGTACGTCGCCGAAGCTATCTGGGATGTTAATTCTGCACTCATTTGTTCGAACGGCGTCTGCCCTACAGTCGATGTTGCTGTGCCTACCAACTACACGCAATATCTTGATCTGAAGGGTGATCTGACGACCATCACTGATAACACGGTTCCAGTCGGGGCGAAGCCGATTTTGGTTGAAGGTACTACGCCAGGGATTTCGGTAAAAGTTACGGTATCTCCCACCGTGGGTTCGGTTGGAGCAACCACGACGTACAGCATTGTCGTCACCAACAACACCGCCCAATCGATCAACTCGGTAATGGTGACAGACAATCTAGATCCCTCGCTGAGCTTCAACAGTTGCTCCAGCAGTCCGAAAGGCGTATGTCAGAACGCAGGTAACGACGTCACTGTGACATTCAGTTCGATGGCAAGTGCTGAAACGGACACGATTACAATTGCAGCGCAGGTGGGGAGCACCGCGACCGGTACTGTGCTGGACACTGCCACTGCGAACTGGATCAGCGGAGCCGGCAATGCGAGCAATAACTGGTCGACCGTGGGCATGACAATTGGCACTCCCTCTGCATCGATTAAACCTTCTTCAGTAAATTTCGGAAATGTCGTCCTTCATAACAAGAGTGCGGCGAAGAACATAACAGTTACGAATAATGGGACCGGAAGCCTGGTTCTCTACAACATCGGCACAAGTGGCTCCAACAACGGTGATTTCACCTTCACGTCATCCAGTCTGCCGATTACGATTGCCCCCAAAGCAGATTCGGTCATCCAAGTGTTCTTGACGCCCTCAGCTGTAGGAAGCCGCAGCGCAAACCTTTATGTAACCAACAATGCAAGCACCAAGTCACTGTCTGTAGGTCTCGGTGGGAATGGCGTCACTCCCACGACGACGACTGTGAGTTCATCATTGAATCCGTCGGTTCTTGGGCAGAGCGTTACCTTCACGTCTAAAGTGAGCTGTTCGGCAAGTGCAGGCCCGACAGGTTCGGTCACATTCAAGCGTTTGGGTGCTGTCCTCGCGACTGTTACGCTCGGGTCGGGGGCCACTGCAATGTACACTACATCGACGCTTCCGCTAGGGTGGGCAACGATTACCGCTGTTTATTCCGGAGACAATAACTGTGGCACAAGCAACGCTTCGTTGTCCCAGGGTGTAAAGGAAGCGACTTCAACTGTTGTGACGTCCTCGCTCAATCCATCAGTATCGGGCCAATCGGTGACCTTTACAGCGACGGTAAGCACGCAAGATGGTGGTACTCCGACGGGCACGGTGAACTTCAAGAATGGCAACGCGAACCTGGCCAGTGCAACATTGAATGCCTCAGGAATTGCTAGTGTGGCCACGTCGACACTGACTGTTGGTGCTCATTCCATCACTGCAATCTATACAGGCACAGCGACCTACGCGACCAGCACGTCACCGGTCCTATCGCAAGTCGTGAACTCTCAATAGCTCGGCAACAAGAACGGCAGACTCGCGGACATGTTGGAAACCTGTCGGCCATCGTCTGCCTTTCCCTTCGTTAGAAACTATCAACTGCTGTGAGGAGATGATATGAAGCGCATGATGTTACGGTCCGCCAAATTTCCACGCTTGGGGTCGCAAGCAATCTGCTGGCTATGTATCGGGCTTATGATCTGCTCGAACAGTGTGCCGGTATTTGCGGCGGATGATAAGGCTGCTGGCGTAAGCCAATCAAATCTACCTGCAGGCATGAATCAGATTCAACACATTGTGTTTCTCATCAAAGAGAACCGGAGTTTTGACAACTACTTCGGTGCCTATCCGGGGGCATTTGGGGCAACGAGCGGCCCAATCTCAAATGGTACCGTTGTGCCACTAAGCCACCAGACCGGCGCGACTCTGAGCGATCCGGGCCACCAGATCTTTGACGCGCGCGCTGCGATCGACGGCGGAAAAATGGACGGCTATGACCTGCTTGACCTGGGCAACGTACAAGGACAGATACTTCCCATGTCGCAGCTTCAACAATCCGATATCCCAAACTATTGGGCTTATGCTCAAAACTTTGTGCTTAGCGACATGATGTTCTCATCTTTGCCGAGCGGAACGTTTCCCAACCATCTTTACGCCGTTGCGAACAATTCGAATGGCACCTTCACCACTCCAAATACTACGTCGAAGGGCGACTGGGGTTGTGATGCGCCTACTACAGTAACGGTAGCGCAGGAGAACCTATCAGGTGTTGTCAATCAGGTTTACCCCTGCTTCAGCACTAAGACGCTGGCGGATGAATTGCAGGCAGCGGGAATAAGTTGGAAGTATTATGCGCCCCCGAAGGGAGTCAACGGGTATAGTTATTCGACCCTCAATTCCTTCACTCAGTTTCGTAACACAACCCTGTGGACGACCAACATCGCTGATTACGAGACGTTCGAAAGTGATGTGACGTCCGGAAACCTTCCCGCCGTCAGTTGGCTATCTCCCGGCCGCATTCAGAGCGAACATCCTCCTCAGGACTTTTGTCCAGGCGAGGATTGGACCGTGCAGCAGATCAACGCCATCATGTCGAATCCGACTCTGTGGAACTCGACCGCAATCTTCGTCACATGGGACGACTTCGGGGGCTTCTACGATCACGTCGTCCCCCCTGCACGAGATCAATTCCCCTTGGGGCCGAGGGTACCGCTGCTCATCATTTCCCCCTACGTCAAAAGTGGATATATATCCCACACACAGTATGAATTTGCGTCTGTCCTGAAATTCATCGAAGAACGCTTCGGTCTGGCAGCCATGGGCGATCGTGATCGAACCGCAAATGATACCTTGGACAGTTTTGACTTCACCCAGACTCCGCTACCACCACTCATCCTGACTCCGCGGAATTGTTCGCTGGCGCCGACCTCGACGGTGAATGTGGGATATCAGACTGTGAATACACCGAGTGAAGTGTACGCAGTCCAATTCACAAACCCCTCGTCCACGCAGACAATCACAATGAACTCGGTGACGACAACTGGAGACTTCAAGGCGGCGAGCCTGTGCGGGGGGAAAGTTGCGATCCTTTCCAACTGCAGCATCAACGTTACATTTACCCCTACGGCCTCCGGAACGCGCACCGGGACTTTAGTGATCAGTGACAGCGACCCGAGTAGTCCGCAGGTTGTCAATCTGACGGGGCAAGGTAGCGAACTCTCGCTATCTTTAAGCAAGGTATCGTTTACAGGAACACCGGTTGGCTCTACTTCGGCGCCAAAAGTTATAACGCTGAAGAACCTCGGAACTGGGACGATCAACATCTCTCAGGTGCAGGCGACCGGACCTTACAGCCAGACGAATACCTGCACCGGCCCTCTCGTGGGTGGTGCATCATGCACGGTGTCAACGAGCTTTAGTCCGCTCGTCTCGGGAAGTAATTATGGGGCAATCTATGTTACCAACGACGGGCCGGGCAGCCCCGAAGCGGTCGCCCTGAGTGGAACGTCGTCTGCATTATTGTTTACTCCAACCCAGCTCACCTTCCCGGCGCAGGCTGTGGGTACGACTAGTCAGCCTCTGACCTTCACTATCAAGAATGTGACATCGACGGCGGTGAATTTTGGCAAAGGAGCGATTAGCGGGCCGTTCAAGGAGACAAATACCTGCGGATCGAGCATCTTGGGGAACTCGAGCTGTACTTTTACGGTCACTTTTACTCCGACTGCTACCGGTACTCAGTCAGGAAGTATCAGAAACACCGCGGCCGATTTCCTAAGCCCGTTTACCACCAAGTTGACCGGCACGGGACAATAGTTCCCGCTGTACTTCTGCGCCGTTGTCCGTTTGTTCTGTCAGGCCGAACCTATTTTGTTGAGGAGAACCAGCCGCCATGTCCGTGACCCACAGTTCTTCTGTATCGATCTTGCAACTGAAAGAGGAGCTTCGAGGATTCATTCTTGAGAGCCTCGCGCAACCGAAAGGGATTGCTTCGTTCTCCGACAGCGACTTGCTCATGGAGACCGGAATTATCGACTCGCTCGACATCTTCCGGCTCGTCGCATTCCTGGAAGATCAACTGGGAGTTCGAATCGACGATCAGGAAATAAATCCCGAAACGTTGCGGACTCTCAATACCATCGAGGAACTCGTTATTCGCAAACGCGAGTTACAGTAACGCTTTTTCGCTGTGGCCACAAGACCTCGCTGAGGAACAACCGAAAATGTACAATACTTCGCGCTTAGCTCACGCTTTGCTGTTGGTCTCGACCGTTGGAATGGTGTTGCAGGCTCAGACCGCGACGGACCCAGGGGTTCGACCGCCTCCCATTGACGCAGGGAAGTTCATTGCAGCTCTACCCACAGCCCAGACGCAGATGCTTCCCGACTTCACGGCAGCGTTCAATCGCGTAGTCGTCGTTCCGAATACTCCAGGAACGCCTGGCGGAGGTCTCGGGCCGGTATTTAATTCGAATAGCTGCGCGAGTTGTCATGCCCAGCCTGCAAATGGCGGTTCCAGCCCTACTGCTAATCCGCTGTATTCGGTCTACCAGTTGAACGGCGCGAGTAACACGATGCCGGCCTTCATGTCCCCGACTGGCCCTATTCTGGTTCCTCGATTTCCCCTGCAGTCCGACCTGAAGACGCTTGACGGACAGGTTCATCAACTCTTTACCATCACCGGGCGTAGCGACGCGCAATCTTGCACGCTCGCCCAGCCAAACTTTGCTACCGCCGCGGCCCAGAATAACCTCGCACTGCGACAGCCGATTCCGCTGTTCGGCGACGGGATGATCGACATCATTCTGGACTCCGATATTCTGGCGAACATGAATGCGAACCTGTCCCTCAAGCAGCAATTCGGAATTTCAGGTCACCCGAACTACATCATGAACGATCACAGCATTGCGAGGTTCGGTTGGAAGGCACAGATCAAGTCGCTAAAAGAAATGGTGGCATTGGAACAGCAAGTTGAAAAAGGGGTGACGAACGAGTTCTTTACCAACGAGCAGAATGAAACGCCGGGCTGTGTAATCAATACCGTGCCGGAAGACTCTCCGAATTTTACGGTTGGGATGATCGCAAAGAATCCGACGCGGGACCAGTTTACCGGCGACGCACAACGGTCTGCGCTGTTCGTTCGGTATTTGGACCAACCGAAACCGGCAGTTCCGTTGGGAACGACGAACGGGCAAACACAGTTCGATGCAGTCGGGTGCAATCTCTGCCATACCCAATCGTTCAATACACCGTCGTCGGCCATCCTGAAGAGCAACGTTACAGTAAATCTGTTTTCCGACCTGCTCGTACACCACATGGGCTCGTGCCTCTCCGATAACATCGTGCAGGGCACTGCACAGGGCGACGAGTTTCGCACGGCGCCGTTGTGGGGAGCAGGCCAGCGCGTCTTCTTCCTTCACGATGGAAGGACAACGAATATCGTAACGGCGATCGAAGATCACTTCTGTTCAGCGAGTGGCGTCTATGGTCCGTCGGAAGCGAACTCTGTGATTAATTCCTTCAACGCACTCTCAAAGCAAAATCAGCAAGATCTAATTTTCTTTCTGCGCAACCTCTAAGGTTTAAGAAAGACAGGCTCTATGGGGGTAAATGCGGTAAGTTGCACTAGATATCAGTTTGCGGCGATAGCTTCAGCGTGTTTATTTATGCTGCTGGTTGTCTCTCGGGCTGAAGCTTCGAATTATACGATTGGACGGACGACACTGCAGTTCGGCACCGTCGCGGCCGGATTGTCAAAGGTAGAGGGTTTTTCGATTACTGCCACTACCACTACGCCAGTCACTATCCAGAGCATGACGCTCGCGGGTTCGGGTTTCGCATTTGCCAACGGCATCTTTCCGCAGGTCGTAGGACAGCAGGGGGCAAGCATCTCGTATTCGTTTCTCTTTGTACCCACTACCGCGCAAAGTTATATCGGAACTGCAACGTTTGTGATTGATGGCCAGCCGGTCCTCATTACTTTAAAGGGAATCGGAATCGTTACGACAGCGGTAGCGACGCCGAGTGTTACGACATTGAGCTTTGCTCAACCCCTCGGTGGCCAGAGTCGAGCACACATCGTCCAGATCGCTAACACCGGCACAAGCACCCTCACACTACTCAGCGCCACTGCTCAACCACCTTTCATGGTTCCCCCAGTCGAGAATATTGTCCTGGCCCCTGGCGGTTCGACGGATATCTCAGTCAGCTACTTCGGCAGCAATTTGGGAAATATAACCGGGGAATTGTTCATCACGTACGATGTACTTCCGCCGACCGGGATAAGCCTGAAAGGGAAGACTACGGCTGCCACCGGTTTTGCGAGTACAACGTTTCCTACGTTGCCGTTAGGGACCGCCGGAGCTGCTTACCTCGCTCAACTTACCGCGGCTTCGGCAGACGGTAGTGTTTCCTGGAGCCTGGCGTCGGGGTCCACGTTGCCTTCGGGCCTTGCCTTATCGAGTACCGGACTAATCAGTGGCACAATCGGATCCACAGTGCCTTTGACGAGCTACGTCTTTACGGTCAAGGCCGTAGACACGCTTTCCCACGTCACGAGCGCGGTGTTGTCGCTGCCAGTGCTCGCCGCGACAGGAGCCGCATGCAATGACATCAGCTGGGACATCGCCGGGACGTCGAGTCCTATTGTCCCCATCAGCGATCTAGGGACAGGCAACTACTTTGGCACGGTTGGCGGCCTGTATGGAGAGGGACATAATTACCCTCCTGCCCAGCACACCAGCGACGGCATCGCATTTGCAAAGTCGATCCAACCGTTGGATGCAAATGGCAATCCGAGCTCAAGCGGTAAATACGCGCTGGTGGCGTTCGGAATTTCGACTCTCCTGTATGAAATGCAGAGCTTTACGCCAATGGCGATGGCTGATTCGTCGACCAACAGCCAGCTTGTCGTTGTAAATGGTGGCGAGCCCACTGCAAACGCGACTGACTTTGCGGATTTAGCATCTCCATTTTGGGACACTCTGCTAAATAATATTGTGCCCAACGCCGGCGTAACGCCACAACAGGTCGTAGTCGTGGCGTTCGAGGATATTGATGTGTTTCCCACCGGAACATATCCGGGGGATATGGTGCAATTGCAGGGCGAATTCGAGACGGTTGCTCAAAATGTCTTGAAGCAGTTTCCCAACGTAAAGCTGATGTATTACATGCCGCGGTTTTACGCTGGCTATTCCGGAACGTTCGATCTGTCTTCACCCGAACCCTACGCGTACGAACAGGGGTTTGCGATTCAGGGTGCCGTTCTTGATCAGATCAATGGAGTTGCTTCTTTGAACTACAATCCGGCAAACGGTCCCGTTATGGCGCCATGGCTCGGTTATGGCGCCTATACATGGGCAAACGGGTTGATCGCACGAAGTGACGGCCTCACGTACAACTGCCAGGACCTGCGGTCGGATGGGAGACACCCCTCGGCTCTTTATGGTGCTCCAAAGGTTGCGGCTCAGTTTTTGAACTTCTTCAAGACCAATGCTACTACCGCGCCCTGGTTTCTCCGCTCGACGCTCGTAGGAAAGTAGTCGGTCGGCCGCGGATCCCTCGGATGTCGAACAGCAGTCAATTCAGACTTGCAAGGAGCAATCGCGCGAGATGAATCAATGCAAGCAAAATGACCTGCGACAAGATATAAATAGCCTAGAGGTTCGACAGGATAAATCGAAGCCGCGAATAGCTCTACAGTATCTGCCTGTCGTAGTGTTAGCCCTATTCTGTGGCTCGATCGTTCTATTGGGCGCTTCGTCTGGGCCTGTTGACCCCGGTGTCAGATCTGGTGCTGCGGGCGCCGGCGGCTTGATTGCCGGCATGACGAACGATCAGATCACCCAGTTTGTAGGGTACCGCCACGTATTCACGGAGATCAACAATCAGGCGACGACTCCGGTTGGACTCGGACCGGGTTACGATGCGGTAGGTTGTGCGGTCTGTCATGTGCAACCCGCGGGTGGTGGATCGAGCCCTAAGAAAAACCCACTGTTCGGCCAATATCAAATGAACGGGGCGCAGAATTCGATGCCTTCGTTCATCACGACCAATGGTCCTGTCGTGAATGCGCGCTCTCCATTCCTGTCCGACGGGATTACTCCGGATGGGCATGTTCAGCAGTTGTTCGTGATTACGGGGCGCAGTGACGCGGTTGGATGTAACGCGACGCAGCCAGACTTCGCCTCCGAACAGACTGCCAATAATCTGATCTTCCGTCAGACGACCCCGGTATTCGGTGAGGGATTGATGGAGATCGTTCAGAACTCGGACATTCTGGCGAACATGAACGCGAATACGAGTGCCAAGCAAGCTCTAGGCATCAGCGGTCATCCCAGTATTGCTGTGGATGGATCCATATCGCGTTTTGGATGGAAGGCTCAGGGTAGATCCCTTATTCTCTTCTCCGGAGAGGCCTATAACATCGAAGAGGGGATTACAAACGAACTATCTCCGAATCAACTCAATCAGACTCCGGGTTGCGATTTTAACGCGTTGACCGAAGATCACACGAACTTCATTCATTTTGAGGCTCATAATTTCGACGGCGACCCTGAAGATCTCGCCAACTTCATGCGGTTTCTCGCACCCCCGACGCCTGCCTCGCAGGGAGCTTCGCAGATCAACGGCCAGGCACAGTTCAACAATATTGGTTGTGTGCTTTGCCACACCACATCATTCAAGACTCCTCCTGCAGCCATTCCGGCACTGAACCAAGTTACCTTTAACCTGTTCTCCGACATGTTGGTTCATCACATGGGGCCATGCCTTGCGGACAATATTGTGCAAGGCAACGTAATGGGAGATGAATTTCGTACGGCTCCTCTTTGGGGTGTGGGACAGCGGGTCTTCTTCATGCATGACGGACGAACTACCGACATTGTTCAGGCGATACAGGACCACAATTGTGCGGGGAACGGCCAGTACGGTGCGTCAGAAGCGAATGGCGTCATCGGAGCGTTTAACGCGCTATCAACTCAGAACCAACAGGATCTAGTGAACTTCCTGCGTTCGCTCTAGGGGAAAGTGGGATGTCGGCCTGGCTCGACTGATGTGAACCTGCCACTCTGTTGATCGGTCAGCCGAACCGCGTCCTCTTAACCTCGCCAACTCAGTGCTTGGCTTGTGATCCGGATACGTAAAACCACGGTGCGGCAGTCGGGTCAGACTTCAGGAAGTTGATGAGCAGGCCAGAAACCTTGTCTTCCCCTGGCCCACTTACGTGGTATCCATCAGAGCGGAAATCCGGACAGGCCCAGACCAGTCCGTTATGTGCGGTCATGCCGTTCCCCCATTTATAGTTCTCCCATGCTATCCACGGCGCGACGACAGGACCAACGCTCGGATCGAAATTCAGGGCAGGGTCGCCATTGATCTGGTCGGCGATCACAGCCTGCAACGCATATCCCTGATCGTACGAATAGGGTTCATTCACGGTCTTGGGGGGGTTCGCATATCCCCCATAGGCACGGCTGGATAGATAGAGCAACTCCAAGTTAGGAAAGCGGACGAGCAGATTAGGAATCAGAGTGCGGAGTTCGCTGTGGATTTGCTCCATATCTTGTGGAAAAGGGCCCGGTGGATGCGAATCTTCGGGTTCCAACCAGATTGCGACGACCTGCTGAGGAGTGACCCCGGCTTCTGGGAATGACCAGTTATAAATGTTGTTCCAGAAGATGTAGCCGTCCACCGAAAGCAAAGTATCGAGGGCTTCGTTGCCCATCGCGCCCTCAACAATCACCAAGTTTGAATTGATTGTTGACTCGCCGCTGGCGTATTCGATGAAACGTTCGAACTCATAGTTGGCGTCTGAAGTTCCGAGCGACAGCAGAACATACTTACCCGTTGAGCTCGGTTTCCCATTCGCATCGAGCGGTTGAATTCCTTGTGCCAGATTGATTCCGAATTGCTGATGCGCAGAAGGCATCGTGTCCGACCCGCCGGGATAGAGTCCACCTTCATAGCCCAGATAGGTCCCGGTGCCGAGCGTGTCCATCGGAATTTCCGGATTCAAAGTTCCGGTAATATTCCAAGAGATATCGCTGCAATGCGCGGGGCTGGTCGACTCGACGTTTAATCCGATGGACGCAGACGCGGTGGCCGAATTGGCATCTGTCACTTGCGCAATGAAAGCAGAGCTGCTCGCGGTCTTAGCCACTGTTCCCGCGATGAGTCCTTGTGCGGAAAGAGTCAGGCCTTGTGGCAGGCTGCCGCTCACCACATGCCAGGAATAGGGAGGTGTCCCGCCTGCAGCCGTCAATGCATAGCTGTAGTTGGCTCCCTGGGTGGCAGAGCCGAGGATGGGAGACGTTGTCGTCACGGTGAGTGCCGCGCTCGCAGTCGCGGTTCCATTAAGGCCGACTCCGGAAAACGGAAGACTATTAAAGGTAAAACTTATGGTGCCGAGTTGAATGCCGGGCTGTACAGGAGAGTAAGTAACAACAACAGTTGTGGAACGACCCGCAGATAGATTAAGTGGAAATGCCGGGCTTGTTACCGAGAATATACCCGGAGTTATGAGTGGAAGGTCCACCGTGACCGTATTATGCCCGGTGTTGGTAAGTATAAGATTCTGGCTGGTTGATGAGCCTATCGGTTGGCTCGAGAACACCAGCTCCTTAGTGTTATAGGAGATAGCTGCGGAGGTTGCTTGGGCAGCGCCAGAAAGCGGTATGGTAACGCTAGCGACACTGTTATTGAAGTTCAACACTATGTTTCCGGTTGCCGGGCCAGGTGTGGTTGGCCAGAACTGGATCGACAGAGTGATGGTGGCTCCGGGATTGAATCTTTGAGGTGCGAGTCCAGCTCGCCAGCGAAATGGGCCGGAAATTGTGTATGAAGTTAGGGAAATGTTGCCTGATCCCGTGTTCTTCATGCTAATAGTCGTAGCGGGATACTCTTTATTGAGGTACTGCGATCCGTAATTAATGGACGTAGGTTGCACGGCAACCGAGTTAACCGCAGCTGCACACATGGAAGTCAGCAGAGTCAAGAGCAGAAGTAGATAACCCCTTGCTTGCAACACTTGAGTGGAACCCCCTAGTTTGATCCTACATCTCGGGCAGTAGTTTACACGGGGGCCAACTTCGAAAACAGTGTGAAAGAGTTTGCAAGCAGTACATTGCGGAGCTATTTAAGCACGCTTTGTGGCTCTCCGCTGCGTGCGATTCAACTCAGCGCGGTGCGGTAGTTCAATAGGCTCGAACTGACTAGTTCTCAATGAGAATCGGCTTGGCGCCGATGGTCACCGTGGTGGCTCCCCCTAGTGAAGTCTTGTTGCCATCCAAGTCTTGCCAATCCGCTGTGAAGCCTGATGGGATCGAAAAGGTAGTGTTGCCGCACGGGGCGTTATTGCAAGGGAAGGTTGTTTGGGTATTGTCCCAGACGAACAAGCCGGCATGTCCGCTGGATTCGGTGATCCTGCACTGGAAGATTCCAGTGGGAGGGGAGGACGAGCAACTGCCCCCAGGGGTTGCAGAGCAGGAGCAGGGCCCTTGGAACGTGCCCCCGAGCGTCCACGTAGAGACCTGTTGCATGGCTAGTCCGGCCGGGCAGTCGTAACCGCCTTGAACCGCATCCGCAGTCGAACAACCATCGGCAACATTGCTGTTGCCGTCGGCCCAAAACTCGCCCGTGCCGCCCGAAGGAAGATTGTTGTTATTGGGATTCGGTGTGAGATCGATCGGGAAGTCCTCTCCGTACCAGGCAACCCGCGAAAGCGCGGGGTATTCGGATTCCTGCAGCAGGTAGATCCGGGCAGCGAAAGCAGCACGCATGTCGGGTTCGGTGACGTTACTGTTAGCACCCCAGCTGAACTCGGTATTCATGGTGGGTTTTTTCGTTGAGTTGACACCGCTCAATGCATTCCATTCCGTCACCCACGCTTCCGGTGTCGGACAACTGCTGGGGCAGCCGGTGTGAGTATTGAAATAGCCGTGGAACCCTACGATGTCGAAGTACTTCCCGCCCTCAGACAGAATTGTGTAGAGGTAGTCGGTGATTGCTGAAGAATCGGTGACCGGAGGTGTCGTAATGCTGACGCTGGACGGGAGAATCGAGCGAGCGTCCTCAGCCAGACGAATTAGCTGGGTCGCGGTTCCAGTGCTCGGTGCAAAACCTAGGGATGGGCAATCCTCGCTGGCCTCATCCTTGTGGTTCCACTCGCCGCAGATATTAGGTTCGTTCCAGACTTCCCAGTATTTAATGTGCGCGCCATTCGCCTGCAGGTGAGCCACGAAAGCTTTCACGAACCAGATGTAATTCTGGTCTGTCCCATCGGCCTTGCCGCTTCCGAGTGTGGCATCGATATCGAAGGGAGGATCGCATCCGCCATCCTCGTCTCCCAGGCAGGAGTCGGCGGGCCCAACGCAGGTCGCGTCCGGTCCAAAGTCGGCAGTACCACTCCCCGTGCAGCGCGACCCGCGGACACTGAGGTAGTCGGGTGTGTAGTACGCGTCGTACATCCAGTCGACGGAATGGGAATTGTATTGCTGGGTCCACCAATCAAAATTCTGCCAGAAGTACGCACAATTGTTGGGATCATCCGGATTGAATGAACTTGGGGCGCAACCGGCGACGAGTTGGCTGCTGGTACAGCCTTCGCCGTTCTTACCGCAGCCGTTTCCCGGGATTGGGCAAACGCTGCCGGTGGGGTCACATCGAACCAAGTCGCTCCACTTCAGTTTGCCTGTTCCCAACGACCTGGACCAAGTGAAGGGAAGGCCCGGAAAACTGTGAGACTCAGGATTGCCACAGGAGTTGCCGGCTGGTTCTGTATTTGCGATCGAGCACGATCGATTGACGGTGAAGCCATAGAACGATGCAGGAATGGCATTACCGGACGTTGTCCCGGTCACCGTCAGGACTGAGGCGCCGCTGGTGACGCCCGCGGTGGAGGCTGTAATGTTGGCCGTACCTGCTCCTACCCCGGTAGCGAGTCCACTTCCGTCGATTGTTGCGACAGACGTGGTATCGGACGTCCAGGTAAAGGTGAGCCCGGGGAGGACATTCCCGTTCGCATCTTTCGCGGTGGCGCTGAACTGTTGGGTCCCGCTAGTCTTGATGGTCGCAGATAGCGGGGCGACCGTTACGGTCGCGACCGCAGCTGTGATCACATTTGTCGATGATCCACCGCCGCAGCCCGACATACAGGCAAGAAGCGCGGTCAAACCGATCAGGGTAGCAACGCTCCCCGAACGAATGCTAAAACCAAGCCGATTATCCATGTTCTGGAGTCCTCGCCCTTAGGGGTCTTTCGGAGGGTTCTGTAGCGTCAGCCCCGAGCCATTTCCAATGTAACCCACGATTCCAGCGAAAGTTCCGCCGGAATCCACGTTTAGATAAGGAAAGGTACATGGAGGGATTGCAGGAGTCGAGATGGCGATAGCACTAGCGGGAGCGAAACCTCTCGGATGTACTTTCGTCACGTACCGAAAGCAGAATCGCCCGCTGTCCCGATTTTTTAGAAGGCGGACTCGCCACGGCCTCCGAATGCCCGCAAGCGAGTGCATAGACGACCAATTCTACTCGGGTCGAAACGCCAAGTTTGTCGAAGATCCGGAACAGGTAGTTTTTTACTGTATGTTCCGTCAGGCCAAGGTGCTTGCCGATCTCACGGTTGGTCCGTCCTTCGGCCACAGCTCGCACCACATCTCGCTCCCGTTTGGAAAGGGCAGCAAAGGATTGCGATGCCATGTTCCATGCCGGCGTCTGGTTCAAAGCCTCCAACAGATAGGAAAGCTCACTGCTGTTCGCCCAAACTTGCCCGAGATGCACGCTCTGAATGCACTTGACCAGCGACTGGAGAGATTGATTCCGGCAGAAGACGCCCTTGGCTCCCGAGCGGAATGCTTCCACAACCTTGGCCGGCTCGGATGCGTCAAGCAACATGATGATCCGCACCACGGAGTGCGTCATTCTCAGCGTGCGGGCTACTTCAAAGCCTTTGAGTTCGATATCTTCAAGCTTAGAACTGAGCACCACGACTTCAGGACGATCTTTCTCGACTGCGGCGAGCGCCCCTTTGGAAGAACTGTAGGCGCCGCAAACCTGGATTTCTGGACTTTTAGATAGGGCGTCCGCCAACAGTTGACTGTCCATGGGCGTTCGATCCGCGGCCAACACTCGGATCGTAGGGTTACGTTGCGGCAGGGCAGCTTGCATCATCATGGGTGTAGTAGTGGAACCTGGATATTGAACGCAATTGTTGTGAAGCGGCTATTGAAAGCGAACGGTCAGGATCGGCCGTCTCTACAGCAGTTCGGGGGACTGCCGTGACCCACACGGAAAGACGGCCCCAGTACCGAGGACTTTAGACTCTTCCTCGACAGAGATGAATGGCACCGAAGTGCTATGGCCTGTCGTAAGGAAGACCGATTCCCCCGTGTAGCCTTTGCACTCATACTACTTCATGCGGCCAATCCGCGGTGATACCCCGCATTTCCGCAATGTTTCGCACTGGGTGCGTCAACTTTGTGGGCAGCTGAGAGGCCATTCAGTGCGGGATTTTCGAGCGCTAAGAGGCGGCGGTTTTCAATGAGCCGGCTAAGCGAAGTTCAAGAGAGCGAGGAAAATAGCTTGCAGTCAAGACGTCTGCCGCGGCTGAACCGGCGATTCATCACGGAAAAGTTTCTGCCCTGGTGTACGAAGGGTGGTCTTGCTCTTTTGGATTATGGGCTGTATTCGGGATCGAACTTTCTGCTGGGTATTCTCCTGGCTCGATGGATGGCCCCTGAGCAATACGGTGCATATGCCCTGGCATTCAGCATTTTTATTTTAGTCACGTTTCTCTATCAGGCGATGTTGCTCGAGCCGCTTTCGGTATTCTCCGGCACTACCTACAGCAAGAATCTGCGTGGCTATCTGCAGTCCAATTTCTGGCTGCACTGGGGAGTTTCTGCGGTGATTTGCGCAGTGCTGGGTGGAACGGCAATCGCAGCGAAGCTCTGGTGGCATTCCCCAGCAATGGCCATGGCGTTCGCCGGTGTCACTGCGGCCACGCCGTTCATTCTGATTCATGCCCTCGGTCGCCGCAGCTTCTACCTCAAGTTATCTCCAGGGCCCGCTGCGTTTGGTTCGTCGTTTTATTGTCTGCTGGTTGTGAGCGGATCCTTTCTCGTCTACAAAATGGGATGGCTCTCGGCTTTCAGCGCGTTCCTGGTTATGGGTTTCGCAGCTCTGGTGGGCGGCATCATCATGGTCCTCCAGTTGAACACGAAGCTCGAGCCCGCGACTGCCCACATGCACCTAAATGAAACCTTCAAGAAGCACTGGCACTACGGCAAGTGGGCGCTCGGAACTTGCATCGTAGGTTGGATCCCAACCTATGTGTATATCCCGCTGGTCAGCAAGATGTCCGGCCTGGCGGTGACGGCGGAGTTACGGGCCTTGATGAACCTTGGAGGTCCCGTCCTGCAGACCTATGCTGCCCTCTCAATGCTCTTCCTCCCTTTCGCCGCGCGCGTACACGCGGAAGAAGGACGAGAGGCTTTGAATGTCCTGACAAGGAAGCTGACAGCATTGTTCGTCGTGGGTGCGATCGGATACTGGATGGTTTTAATTCCTCTTCGCGGCCCGCTATTCAGGTTGCTCTATGCTGGCAAGTATATCGACGCAAGCTCGCTGTTGCCTTTATTTGCCGCAGAGACCGTGATCTGGAGCGCTGCCCTCGGCCCGGCAATCGTTCTGCGTGCCATGGAGTATCCCCGCTCGCTGTTTTTCGCGAACGCCGCGGCTAGCGTCGTAGCCATCGTGGTCGGTATTCCGGCGACGCGTTACTTTGGCCTGACTGGTGTAATTTGGAGCATGGTATTGGCCAATGTGCTGTATGTAGCCGTAGCTTTTGGAATGTTGGGGCAGCGATTGAAAATGAAAGTAGCCATTCCAGTTGAAGCAGAAGAGGTCGCAGTTTAAGCTGGACTCCGAAGCGATCTCTTCCCCTTGCGCCCTCTCAATATTATCGCGGTCCATAATCGCTACCTGATGGCGGGGGGCGAAGACCAAGTGTTCGAGTCGGAGGCGCGTCTCCTGCGCGAACGCGGGCATCAAGTCGAGCAGGTCGAAGAGCAAAACTCTTATCCCGACAGCGTGTCCAAGAAAATCGGCATGGCGGTTGATTGCGTCTGGTCGCGGCGCTGGCATCGAGAGTTTCGCGCCTTACTCCAGAAGTTGCGGCCGGATGTTGTTCACATTCACAATTTCTTTCCGCGTATTTCGCCGTCGATCTACTATGCCTGCCGCCGGGAAGGCGTGCCAGTTGTGCAGACTGTGCACAATTACCGGCTGCTGTGTGCGGGAGCAGAGTTATACCGTGATGGGAAGGTGTGCGAAGAATGTTTGGACTACAGTGTGTTGCGCGGCATCCGCCACGGCTGCTATCAGGGATCGAAGTTAGGGACAGCCGTTCTCACATTGATGGTTGACGTTCATCGCCGTGCGCATACCTGGTCCAGCATGGTGGACTGCTACATCGCTCTTACCGACTTTTCACGCCTCAAACTGATTGCCGGTGGTCTTCCGGCGGACCGTATACAGGTGAAGCCGAATTTTGTGTTGCCCGATCCTGGACCGGGAAGCAGCCGTGGAGAATACGCGCTTTTTGTGGGGCGCCTGGTGAAATCTAAAGGCGTCGAAGCCATCATCGAGGCCTGGAGAAAGCTGCCTGGCGTTCCGCTTCAAATCGTCGGCGACGGCCCGTGCCGCGACGAGCTTGAAACCGCACTGAATTCTGGTGCGTTGCCTTCGGTAACCTACCGCGGCCGTCTGCCGCGGGCGGAGACCCTGGCCACGATGAAGAACGCGCGCTTCCTGGTCTTTCCTAGCGAATGGTATGAGGGATTTCCGGTCACTATCGCCGAAGCCTTTGCCTGCGGGATTCCCGTTGTGGGCTCGCGACTGGGAGCGATGCAAGAAATCATTGCCGACCGCGTCACCGGCCTGCACTTCACTGCCGGTGATGTTTCAGATCTGCGGCAGAAGGTCCAGTGGGCCTGGACAAACCCCGCGGAGGTCGAGGACATGGGAGGCCGCGCGCGCCAAGAATTTGAGCAGAAGTATACGGCTGAGAAAAATATTCTAATGCTCGAAGAAGCCTACGAGTTCGCTATGGCCTCACGAACCAAGCAGTCTCCAGTGACAGCGATAAGCACGTAGTCCCATCGATCTCGAGCGCCAAGAACAAAATCAGGTATAAAATCAGATGCGCACTCTTTGGATGGCTGCAGCCTTTGGGCTGCTCGCAATGATTTTCGCGCCGGCAACGGCACCCCCGCCGGTGAGCTTCGTCGTCTCTCAAAACTCAACAGTAGGAATGGAACCGTATTCGAGCGCCATTGGGGATTTCAATCACGATGGCATTCCGGATGTAGCTGTTGCGAACTACGCTGACAATTCGGTGAGCCTCCTCTTTGGAAATGGCGAGGGTACTTTTCAGCCGGCAGTGAACATGTCAGCAGGCGCCAATCCTACGGGGATTGTTGCGGCAGACCTTAATGGAGACCACAACCTGGATCTCATCGTCTGCAATCACGGCACGTATTCGGTGCTGGTATTCATTGGCAACGGGGACGGAACATTCCAGCCACCCGTCTCTTACGTTGCAGGGAATTCGCCTCGTGAGCCCGTAGTGGCCGATTTTAATGGAGATGGAATCCCGGATTTTGCAACGGCGAACGTAGTGGGGAACAATGTCAGCGTTTTTCTAGGCAACGGAGACGGCACCTTCAAAACGGCGCAGAATTTTCCAGTCTTTGCCACGAATCCGAAGTCCGTTGTGGCCGGAGACGTCAATGGCGACGGCTTCGTCGACCTCGTGACCGGAAATGACGTCTCCGGCAACGTGAGCGTGCTTCTCGGCAATGGGGACGGCACGTTTCAAAACGCCGTCACCTATATCGCGGGCTCCGGAATCCGAGACTTGGCACTTGCGGATTTCAACCGCGACGGAAATCTGGATATCGTCTCCGTTGATGGAAACGCTTCGACTGTCAGCATCTTGTTGGGTAACGGCAACGGAACCTTTCAGAGTCCAATCCCTTACGCAGTTGGTACGGCACCCCGATCGATTGCCGTAACGGATTTCAACGGGGATGGTTACCTGGACTTGGCGGTCAACGCTTACGGTCAATCAGTCATCAGTGTCCTTTTGGGAAACGGAGATGGCACGTTCGTCGCCGGTCCCACCATGCCAAGCGGTCTGCAGCCCACTTCGATTCGCGCTGCTGATCTTAATAGCGACGGCAAGCCGGACTTAGTAGTGACCATCGGCGGTCGGCCGATTCCTCCAATCAATCTGAAGAACTATGTCACCACATTTCTGAATGTTCCCATCTCGCTGTCGAAAACGTCATTGAATTTCAGGATTCGTACGATAGGTACCACCAGCCCCGCTCTACATGTCCAAATAAAGAACAATGGGTCGGCGGCACTGACGATGACAGGAATCTCGCTGACTGGCGCAGATCCCGGAGACTTCGCAGCGACGAACACCTGTGGGGAGTCTCTGGCCGCTGGTGGAGTTTGCGGGGTAAGCGTTACATTCACTCCAACCGCAACAGGATTGCGGACTGCAACGGTTTCGATCGCTGACAGTGCGCCGGCTAGTCCCCAGAGCATCATGGTGCAGGGCACGGGGCAGTAGAAAGACGAGTTTTGGTTGTCGAAACGTCCACAGTGCAAGCCCTAGCTTAGGAAGGAAATTGCAACCCGCAACCGGTGGTTGCAAGTTCTTTCATACTAAGAAAACATTCTCTCGGCGAGATCAGTTTTCATTTGAAAAAACTAAACCCACAGAGATAAACTCGCGTCCAGTTAGTTCGCTTCCCCGTCGTCTGAACCCCCACGGATGCGTAGCTCGCGGTTGTCTTACAGAATCCAGCAGCGAGCCCTTTGCATTATCAAGCTTGATTTATGCCCGGAAGTGCGCTTAAGGAGATTGGATTATGAGGAAGTATTCAATTATATTTCTGGCCTTTATCCTGGGCACCGCAGCTTTGCTCAGCGCTCAGGTTACCGTTGCGGTTCATCCTCTCCGCATTCCAGTGACGTTTCGGGGAACAGTTCAGTTCACCGCCACGGTGAGCGGCAGCACAAATGGTGTTCAGTGGGCCGTGGACGGCGTAGCGGGTGGTAATGCCACCACTGGGACTATTACCGCCACTGGACTCTATACGCCACCGGCGAAAGTCGGGACGCACACCGTTTCGGCAACCGTGACCGGTACGTCGGTGGAGGGAAGCGCGAAGGCGTACGTCAGCAATTACGCCGGGGTGTTTACTTATCAGAACAATAATCAGAGGACTGGGCTGAACCCTTCTGAGATCGCATTGACTCCGTCCAGCGTAAATCACACTACCTTCGGCAAACTGTTCACATATCCCATCGACGGTTACGTGCGAAACCAGCCGCTCTATGTGGCAAATGTTTTGATCCCCAAACAGGGCTATCATAACCTCGTCTTCGTGGCGACCGAGCACGACAGCGTTTTTGCGTTCGACGCCGATGGCTTGCAAACGACACCCATCTGGCAAACCAGCTTTATCAATCCTGCCGCCGGCGTCACTACCATCCCAAGCAGTGCATTCATCTCTTTTTGCAACTATTGCACGCAGCCGGAGTTTGGCATCACCGCGACCCCCGTAATCGATCCCGCGACGAAAACTCTGTATGTGGAGGCTCGCACCCAGGAAGTTTCTAATGGTGTGACCAGCTACGTGCACCGCCTGCATGCGCTTGATGTGACGACCGGTGAGGAGAAATTTGGTGGACCGATTGAGATTCAGGCCACCGCTCCCGGCACCGGAGACGGAAGTGTCGGCGGAGTGCTCACCTTCGATCCGTTCTGGCAGATGGTTCGTCCCGCCTTGCTGTTTGCAAACAACACCGTCTATATCGGCTCCGCTTCTCTGGGTGATGACGGGCCTTATCACGGTTGGGTACTGGCCTACAGCGCTGCCACCGGAACTCTGCAGCAAACGGGGGTCTTCGTGACGACTCCCAACGGAGAGCAGGGAGGCGTCTGGCAAGATGGAGCTGGTCTTTCCGCCGATACCGAGGGCAATATTTACTTCAGCACCGGAAACGGTACCTTCGACGCTGACAGTGGTGGACAAGATTACGGCGAATCTGTCATCAAGCTGACGCAGAATCCGGTGACCGGAGCCCTGTCTCTTGCGGACTATTTCACTCCCTACGATCAGTCGAAACTCAACACCTACGATTGGGATTTGAGTTCGGCCGGTTGGACCATTCTGCCTGATCAGACAGGAGCCTTTCCTCACCTCGCCATCGGCGGCGGCAAGGAAGGAACCATCTACGTGGTCAATCGCGATTCCATGGGCGGATATAACGCCAGCAGCAACGCTCAGATTCCGCAGTCGATCACAGGACAGATTCGCGGTTCGGTTCCCGGGCAGCCGGTGAATGGCATTTGGAACGAACCTGGTTATTGGAATGGCTACGTTTACATGTTCGGGCTTAAGGATGTGCTGAAGGCCTTCCAGTTGACGAACGGAGTGCTGAGCAGCACACCTGTGTTCCAGGGAACGCAGCAGATGCGTGCTCCGACGCCGGTCATTTCTTCCAATGGAAATAACACTCCGTTGATATGGGCCTTGCAGTGGGATCTGAGCGTTCTGCACGCCTACAACTACAACAACCTTGCCACCCAGATCTACGGCACAAACCAGGTTCCGGCGAGAGACGCTACCGACGGGCGCACAGCCAAGTCGTCGCCCATCGTGGCTAATGGCCGTGTGTATGTCGGCACCGAGACGAATCTCGATGTCTATGGACTGTTGCCCTAAGAAACGGAGCGGCGGCAACGCCGCCGCCGCTCCCTTTTAAGTTTGGGTGCTAGTTCGGATCGGAATTCGGTTTTGCAAGGGTGGCTGGATCCGTTGACGGCCTTTGGGCATTCGGCTGGAAGTACGAGGGATTCAACTCCGTGGTCGTCGACGCCTGCAGATCTTTCATCATCTCCTTTTCGCGCTGCTTTTGCAGAATGGCATGAATCTCTTCGCGGGCTTGTCCAAGCGGTTCCATTTCTTTGGAGTCCAGTTTGTAAATATAGTGCCCGGTGGCATCGCTGATCACTGCGGACACTTCGCCCGGTTTCAAATCAAAGACAGAAAGGTGCCCGGCTGGAAGACTAGCCCGCCGTGTGTTGGGGAGTTTTGTGGGACGGGGAGGACTCTTCACTCCGGCTGCGTCGTAAGCGTCCTGCTGCAGTTTCGGAAAGCCCTCGCCTGCTACGGCGCGTTCCTGTAGACGCACCGCTTCCTTTGTCATCTCGTCTTTGCTCTGTTGTTTCGAGCGCGCAGCCTCCTCCGTTTTCAGCGGGCTGTCTGGAGCGTCGAGTTCTTTGAAATTCGGAATGAGGATGCGCTCCAGGGTTGCTCGTTCAAAGGCGTCGGAGTACTTGTGGTAGTAATCTTCAATCTCTCGCGCGGAAACTTGGGCGGCCTTCTCTTGCAGTTCGCGGTTTAGTTCTTGCGCGAGAATCTGTACCCGCGCATAGGCAATCATTTTCTGGAAACTCTCCTGCCGATCGAGCCCGAGTTGTTCGGCTTGATGTGTCATGACCAGCAGTAGCGGCAATTTCTCAGCCAATTGACGCTTGGATTCGGGAGTCATGTTGACCTGAATCGCCCCGGCAAGTTTTTCGAAAGTTTCGCGCGTGATGACGGTCTGGCATGGGTTGTTCGTCGTATCGGCTGCCAGACCGGTTGCCGTTCCCCCGCACAGTCCCTTGATGGTAATCACGGGCGCATTGTCGGCGACCGATGACGACGGTGCTGGCACAGTGGGCGTGCTTTGTGCCCATCCCAACGCGCACAGGGAAAGACACACAAATAGCTTATGACGCATGCGAAGAATCTCCGAATAAAATGCGGGGGACCGGCCGATTCTAGCACAGCAAATCGGGTGGGCAGGAGATCGAACAAGCGCGAAGAGCCCGCCAGTTAGGCCAGGCAAGGCCCCCGTTTTGATGTGCTATTTCTCAAGCCCGGTTCCGCTCAGGCTGACGGTCTGTGGGCTGGTTGGATCTCCATCAGAAATGCTCAGGCTGCTCGTCGGCGTCCCTATGTAGGCCGGGGAGAAGGTTACGCTAACTGTGCAGCTCGCGCCTGCACTCACCTTGGTGCCGCAGGTATTGGTCTCGCCGAAGTTCTTACCCACCGCGATGTTTGCGATCGTCAGTGCGGTGCTACCGGTGTTCGTTACCGTGATCTTTTGTGGAGCGCTGGTCGTTCCAACCGTCTGCCCTGCAAACGTCAGACTGGTCGAGGACAGCCTCACGGACGTCTTTGGCACCACTAGCGAAACAGTGACCGTGCGGGTCAGATTTCCGCTGTTCGCGATCGCAGTCACTGGATAAGTTCCGGGGGTCGTGTTGCTCTTCGTGGTCACGGTGAGCACTGCGGCGCCCGACGTGGTGATCGAAGCCGGACTGAAGCTTGCTGTCGCACCAGGGATGGCAGACAACCCGTCGATGGTCAGGTTCACCGTTCCCGTCAAGCCTCCCACGGACGCGGTGCTCAAACTGAACGAGGCCTGACTGGAAGCGGACGCCATCACTGGCGTCAGGTTGCTCGTAATCAGCCAGAAATCAGGGGCATCCGGCTGAACCTTGCACTGCATCGGTTCGGCGGCAGAGGTCGCCATGGTCGAGTGCAGGTCTTGGAGCGTCAGCGCCTGCCAGCCGGTGAAACTGGTGACGGATCCGGTCTTTGGCGATGGGACCATAAACGGATCGCCGTCCGTTCCGGCCGACCAGGTATTGTTGTCGGAACTCAGGGTCGTCACAAAATCCGTCCACGCGCTTCCGCCCAGATAACTGTCATAGAACGTGTGAGCCGTGTTGGAGGCCGTGGCGATCGTGTTCTTGGAAAGCGTGATGCGCTCGTTGAGCAGGTTGTAGCTCTGGCCGGTTTCCCAGTTCGTGACCTCGATGCCGCCAGCGATTCCGTTCAGCGTAAACTGATTGACCAGATTTCCGTAAAACTGGTTACCCGTCAGCGTCACATCGGTGGAATTGCGAAGGCTGATGCCCCCGGCATCGCTCTGGTTCATCACGTTATTTCCGCAGAAATAACTGTTCGATATCGTGAACGGTCCCTGGCTTTTTTCCAGCAACATGCCATAAAGGTTGTTCGCCGAAATCTGCGAAGTGAGGGTGGCGTTCTCGTTGTCCGTGTCGAAGTGAACACCCTGCGTCTGGTTGAACAGCGTGACCAGGTTGTTGAATGTGCTGTCGTGATCCAGAAACAAGCGCACACTGCCGGCGTCATAAGTGTAGAGAGCGGCTTGGGCCCCTCGCCAGTTGTTGTAGTTCGCCGTATCCGATTGCCACGAGCCGTATTTAACCTGGTGCGTCGCGAATCCTTTTTGCCCGTTGTGGTTCGCGGTGCTCGTTTGTACAGTGAAATTCTCAGTGCCCATGAACGACAGAGCGACGGCGTTATTGCGGTCGAAGGTGTCGGTATCCACCAGAACGTTCGTCGCGGATCCCGAGAAGGTGACCGCCGCGGTGCCGCGACAAGAATTCGCGTATTGAAATGTGAGACCCCGCAGCACTACGTCCGACTGACTCTGATCCGAAAACAGGGACGGCCGCGTCGCTACTTCCACCGTCGCAGTCGACATGTTTGTGCCGGAGGGCGGCCAGACGTAGACGGTCGAGTTCGATTCGTCGGCAAAGAATGTCCCTGGCTGCATCGAGCTCTTCGACAGCATCTGGGTCAGCGGAGTGCCATTTATGAAGATCTGTTCTTGTCGCAGCAGGATTTCCTGTTGCAGCGGTGCCGGCGACGGTTCTAAAGGGCAGGTACCCCACTGATAGGGCCATGCATGGGTGTAGAGATTGCTGCTTTCTGCCCAATCCGTCCAGACATCTGCTCCCGACACAATGACTTTGCCGGTCGTCGCGGCCTGGAAGGTGATTGGGGAATTGGTATTCTTGTAGCCCTTATTAATTGCGACTGCTTCCCGATAAGTTCCAGGATTGATGATGACGCGGGTTCCAACGCTCTGCTGATTATTGCTGAGCGCCAGGCTGGCGGCCTTGCCGATGGTTGCCAGAGGTTGCAATTGCGTTCCCGGATTACTGTCGGAACCCTTCGTGCCGTCCACATAGAGGGTCGCTGTTTCCTGATTTTCGTTTACATTGGCCTGCGCCCAGGCTGAGGAGTGAATGGAAGCAAGTATGAAAAATGTCCCGTATACAAACACACTACGACGGAAAAACATTGGGGAAGGGCCCTCCGAACAAATTGTTAGCGACGTTGTGGCATGACGTCAGGTCTCACCGCCTTGTGCGCCTGTCTTGAAATTAAACGCGTCTGCCGGATTTGGGCAGGTCTCGTTAGGCCATGGCGTTGGAACGAATCAACCTGGAAACAAGTCCAGTTTCAGTATGGCTAGCGGCCATGACCCAAGGATTTATCGACGGGTTGCAAGTAGATTGCAGGGAACTACTCAAGCGCTGGTTGATTGCAGGCTGAATGTCTCCGGCCAGTGGTAGGGGGAAACTTGTCGAACACGAACCGCAATTTCATAATTGCCTACATTCTTCTGGTTGGAGTCCCTCTGCTTGGTCTCGCCGGAGTTCTCAAAGTGGGTCGCACTCTGACGGCCCCAATTTCTATCGATGGTGTTTGGAAGGTGCAATCGAATGGGAACACACTGAGTACTGAACCGTGCAGTCAGGCCATCTCGTCTCTGGCGAACTCCACTCTGACGATCTCGCAGTCGGGCAGAAGCCTCGTGCTGACTTTCAATAACTCGGCCAAGACCAGTGCTTTAGGAGCAATCGAGGGCAAGAGCCTCAACGCACAGCTCGTTCTAAAGGAACAAGGTTCGAGCGGTGCCGGCTGTGGAGCCAATCAGCCAATGACGTTCGCGGCCACGGTCGGTCCAAAAACCGATCTTCGGTCCATAACGGGAACACTGTCGCTGAATGGCTGTTCGTCGTGTTCTCCGGTAGCGTTTCAGGCGGAGAGGTTGCCCAGAACCAGGAGCGGAGGCATTCGCTGATGCCGGATCTTTTTACTCTGATCCTGCAGATTGCAGTGGTTCTTGCCGTCTGTCGGGTGACCGGGGAACTTTTTCGCCGTATTCACCAGCCTCGCGTCGTCGGTGAAATGTTCGCCGGCATTATGCTGGGTCCATCTCTTCTGGGTTGGATTGCGCCACATTTTTCTGCGTATCTTTTTCCCGCTTCCAGCCTCGGATTCCTCAATGCCCTAAGCCAGGTCGGAGTCGTCGTCTTCATGTTCCTCGTGGGCCTCGGGATTAATCCCAACGAGCTCAAGAAGGAAGGACACGCAGCGGTCCTGACCAGTCACGTCAGCATCACGGCTCCGTTCGTCCTCGCCGCCCTTTTGTCGCTCTACCTGTATCCAAGGCTCTCCGACGACAGCGTCTCGTTTTCCAGTTTTGCCCTGTTCATGGGGGCGGCCATGAGCATCACCGCTTTTCCTGTGCTCGCGCGCATTCTCGCCGAGCGGGATATGTTAGGAAGTCGTCTCGGTACGGTTGCGATCGCCTGTGCCGCAGTCGACGATGTCACTGGGTGGTGCATCCTCGCTTACATTGTTGTGCTCATCCGTTCGGCGCATTCCGCTACCTCGATCTGGGTGACCGTGGGCGGCATTATCGCCTTCGGATTAGTCATGGTTCACGGTGTCCGACGTCTTCTGCGCGGGTTTGAGAAGGTCTACCGCACCACCGGTGCGCTTACCGAGAACCTGATGGCTCTCATGGTTTTGCTGGTTCTCGTGTCATCGCTATTCACGGAATTCCTCGGCATTCACCTGCTTTTCGGAGCTTTTCTGATGGGCGCGATCATGCCGAAAGACCTTCAATTCGTGCGCTATGTTCTCGATCGCTTTGAGACCATCACCGTCACCCTCTTGCTGCCACTGTTCTTTGCATTTACAGGTCTGCGAACGAACATCGCACTGGTCAAGGGTTCGGAGATGTGGATGTACTGTGGCCTTATCATCCTGGTCGCAACGGCGGGCAAACTGGGCGGCTCTACGCTCGCTTCCTGGCTCAGCGGAATGCCGCTGCGGAAAGCGGCTGGCCTCGGCACCTTGATGAATACCCGCGGCTTGATGGAACTGGTTATTCTCAACATCGGATTGGACATTGGAGTCATCTCTCCAGCGCTCTTTTCCATGATGGTAGTCATGGCCCTCTTTACGACATTCATGACGACGCCTGTCCTAAGGCTGATCTGTTCCAAGGAACTTGAGAAGGCACCGCCAACAATGGTCAGCAAGAAGAACCCTTCCCCGGCCCTCGGCCTCAATGACAGCGTCGCCTAGGTCCAGCTGTGGTTCCCCGGCTTCTTTTCGATAAGAAAGTGCCTTTGATGGTTTAGAGAACAGGTTCTGGCTGCGCGGGACCGCGTGAGGAGCACACTTCACGCGTGTTACACTCGTCCCACTAAACTGGAACGCGAGCCCGATTGGGCTGCTCCAGAGTTCCTGTTCCAGAGGAATGCAATGAAACCAGCCTTCGAGACCCCGAGCGGGATCTCCACCGATCCTTACAGCAAAATCGTCTGTTGCCTGCGCTGCGAACAGAGGCTGCAGAGATATCAACTGATGAAGGCCAGCCTCGCGCCTGGCAATTCCGGCCACGCTATTCTGTCGTGCCCGCGGTGCGGACACGTCGAGTTCGTTGCCGAATCGAGCCCGTTGCTTCAGAGTCTGGAATTGATCACGGTTGACACGGGCGACGGCGACTAACTAATCACCAATCGGTTCAACAAATCTTTCTTTCTGCAGTCGAATACCCCCTCTAGGCGCGTCCTCGGTGATGCCCTCAGCTGCCTTATGCGCATCCTTCTCATTGGCGGGAACGGTTTTATCGGCCGGTGCGTTTCTGATGCACTGCAGAAGCAAGGGCATACCCTCGCGGTCTTCCACCGCGGCACGACGCCCGCGCCCTCAGATGTCGACCAGATTCGAGGCGACCACCAGCAGCTTAGCGCAAGCGCTGAAGATCTAAAACGCTTTGCGCCCGAGGTGGTCATTGATTTCGTCGTCAGTTCGGGAACCCAGGCGGAAGAGTTGATGAACATCTTCCACGGCGTGGCGCAGCGGGTGGTTATGTTGAGCAGTATGGATGTATACCGCGCGGTCAGCGTTTTCCAGGGCAGGGAAGAGGGCCCGTTGATGGAAGTCCCTCTTACAGAAGAGTCGGAGCTTCGCCGCAGCCTCCATCCTTATCCACCAGAAGTTTTACAGGTGCTCCGCAAGGTTTTCCCCTGGGTTACGGACGACTACGACAAGGTCCCGGCGGAGCGAATCGTGATCAACGACAGCCAATTGCCTGGCACGGTTCTGCGCTTGCCTATGGTCTACGGGCCCGGAGATCCCCTGCATCGGTTTTATCCCATCGTGAAGCGCATCGTTGACGGGCGTCGCCACATCATTTTTCCTCAGGCGATCGCTACCTGGCGTTCACCACGAGGTTATGTGGAGAATGTGGCCGCCGCCATTGTGCTGGCAGCCACGGATAATCGAGCTGCCGGGCGAATTTACAACGTGTGTGAGGAACCGGCATTCAGTGAACTGGAATGGGCGAAAAAGATCGGGTTCGAGATGCATTGGAGTGGTGAATTCGTTCTTCTGCCCGCAGAACGCACGCCTCCCCACTTGATGAAGCCGGGCAACGCCGCCCAGCATTGGACGGCGAGTTCCGCGCGGATTCGCCGTGAATTGGGGTACGAAGAGCCGGTGGCGATCGATGAGGCGATCGGGCGAACCGTGCGCTGGCAGCGCGAACACTCACCCGCGTTCGAGTTTCTCGCGCAAGTCGATTACGCCGCGGAGGATGCCGCGTTAGCAGGCGGCCACCAACAAACCTGACCGCTGCCTACTAGAAGGGAATATCTTCGTCCGTGATCGGACCGGCTCCTGCCGGTTCCGCCTCGGGCGTTCGCTGATCGAAGTTATTGTGTCCACCGCCAGCGGATGCGCTGCGGGAGCTTCCGGAGAAGTCCCCGCCACCGCCGCCTTCCCCACGACCTCCGAGAAGGATCAAATCACTGGCGACGACCTCGGTCATGTATTTCTTCTGGCCCGAGGTTTTGTCATCCCAGGAACGGGTCTGCAGGCGGCCCTCAATGTAAACCTTTCCGCCCTTTTTCAGATATTCTCCGGCAATTTCGGCCAATCGTTGCCAGAGCACTACGTTGTGCCACTCGGTGCGGTCCTGCCACTCACCCGCTTTATCCTTAAAGCGCTCGTTGGTGGCGATGGTCAACTTGGCTACGGGTGTGCCTTGCGGCGTGTATTTAATTTCGGGATCCTTCCCTAAATTGCCGATCAGTTGAACGCGGTTCAGACTCTTTCCAGCCATGGCGGTGCTCCTTCGCAGGGGTTCACTATAACAGACTAGGCCCGGTGGATAAGGTGCCGCTTGTCACAGTCGAATGCGGGAAGTTTCATTTTGGGCCACTTCGGCAGCTGCTATCGTTTTACCAGGAACGGATTACTCTGCCGCTCCTCGCCAATGGTCGTCAACTCGCCGTGCCCGGGAATCACCACCGTCTCATCCGGCAATGCCATAACGGTGTCATGCAGCGAGCGCAGGATTTTCTGCATTGATCCGCCGGGTAGATCCGTGCGTCCGATCGAGCCGGCGAACAGTGTGTCGCCAGCGATCAGTTTCTTTTCGGCAGGGAAGTAGAGGCAGATGCTGCCTTCCGTATGGCCCGGCGTGTGCAGGATCTGGGCTGTATGCGGTCCCGCGGCCACCGTTTCTCCCGTGCTGACGCTGCGATCGATTTCGACTTTGCCCGGCGCAGCCATGCCGCACCACTGGGCCTGCACGTCGAGCATTTTCAGCAAAGCGTAGTCATTCTGGTTGAGCAGAATGGGGGCTCCAGTTGCAGCGCGGAGTTTCATCGCTCCGCCCACGTGGTCAATGTGGGCATGCGTAACCACGATCTGCTTGACTTGAAGATGATGCTTGCTGACGATGGCAAGCACGTCTTCGATGTCATCGCCCGGGTCGATGACTATTGCCTCGGACGTGGCTGCGTCGCCGATAATGGAACAGTTGCACTGCAGCGGACCAACCGCCAGTATTTCGTGAATCATTCGACTATTGTAACGAGAGTGCGGGCCGGAGTGATGTAGCCGCGCGGGGCCGTTCGGCTGTCGCGACGATAGCGAGCCCTCGCGCTGGATTCGAAGCGCAGTTTGACACTTGCCGTCCGGCGTTCGCTGGGGAGACAATACGGGCCGCGTGCCCGGGGAGGCGTTTTGTGGCAGCGAAATACCGTCAGCATGGTTATCAGGACCGCGATCAGGAATCGCGCAAAGGGTCGGGCGAGAAGTCAGGGCCTGCTCCACCAAAAAAGGACAACACTTTCGGTCCCAGACCCGTCAATCTACCGGGCACGCGCGCCGTCACGCGCTGCACTCAGTGCGGTACCATACTGCAGGGAATCCCGAGCGACGGGAAGTGTCCGAAGTGCGGATTCGAGTTGCATTCCTGCAAGCAGTGCACCTATTTTGATCCCGGCAGCCGCTTCGAGTGCATGCAGCCAATCAAAGAGCGCATCCCAAAGAAAGATGCGCGAAATAACTGCGAGCTGTTTGAGATTCGCGTGACCCGCGAGAAAGAGACATCGACTCCGGCGACGCTGCGGCCGAACGATGCCCGGGCCGCCTTCGAGAATTTGTTCAAGAAATAAAGAAATAAAGGACGGACTTCAGACCTCGGACCGGGCGGTGGAGGTACGCAGATCTTGCCGATGTCTGGAGTCCAAGGTCTGAGGTCGGGTCCTACGGTTTCTGCGTCGGCCTCAGAAGAATCTCACTCATAAACGACTGTGGCGCCTGCGTCACCAACATGGCGACTGCGTGCGCTACATCGTCGGGCTGCAGCATCTTGTTCGGATCCTTGCCCGCGTGCGGACTCAGTTCGGTGTCGACCGACCCGGGACAGATTACCGACACGCGAATGTTGTGCGGCCGCAACTCCTCCGCAACCGAATAAGTCAATCCGTTCAGGCCCCACTTGGAAGCAGCGTAAGCGGCGCCATTAGGGAGCGCGTTCTTTCCCGCCAGCGAAGAGATGTTGATGATGTGCCCGGAATAGGCTGGAATCATCAGCGGTGCGAATGCTCGAATGGCGTAGTAGACGCCGCGGAGGTTCGTGTTCAGGATGCGCTCCCAATCCTCCGGCATGAGACTGTGCAACGGGTCCGTAAACCCTCCCACTCCCGCGTTATTCACTAGGATGTCGAGGCGGTGAAACGTGCTGTCCACACGTGCAGAGGCGTACTCCAGTTGATGCAAAACGGTAACATCGCAAGGAATGACCTCGGTTTTGCCGCCCAGTTTCAGGATGCTCTGGGCGGTTTCGTCGAGTGCAGATTGTGTTCGTCCGCAGAGCACGGCGGTCGCGCCCAAGGCCGCCAACTGGCGGGCAATGGCAGCGCCGATCCCGCGGCCCGCTCCTGTAATCACTGCGACCTGTCCGTTTAGAGGCGGTCTGGTGTCCATATAGGAAGCATCTCCTGGGACTCGGATTGCAAAGCTCCGCGAAATGAGAACATCCACTCACTCCGCTCTGTGCATCTTAACAATAAAGGGGAGCGTGAATGGGAAGTCGCTTGCCTTCGGCACAAGAGGTACTTATAATCCCGCCAACCGGGAAAAAGGGTCCGCTGCCATTTCGTTCCAACCGGGTTACCCCTTGTTCTCCCGGGGGCCCTGCCAGGAAGCCCGGCATTCCAAAGCAGGTCCGAACGCAATGCGGTCCACGGAATGCAGTCGCTGCTTAGATGTAAAAGAACAAGATTCCCAAAAAAGCTATTTCCCGAGATTTCAAGGAGCCATACTGATGAAAAAGATTCTGCTTACGGTTGTGCTTGGGGTTGCGGTGGTCGCGGTGGGACAGAATACTGCGCAACCTGCTCAGGGGCAACCGGCCACGCCACCGGCCCAGGGTCAAACGGCCGCGCCAGCCGCCGCGCCCCAGGCTTCCCAGCCGGCTGCGGCTCCGGCTCCGGCTCCGGTGATTAAAGATCCTGCGGAGTACAACGCCTACGTGGCAGCCGTGCAGCAGAAAGATCCGACTGCGAAGATCAGCGGACTCGAGGCTTTCGTTACGCAGTATCCCAACAGCGTGATGAAGAACCAGGCGCTCGAGATCTTGATGCAGACTTACCAGCAAGCCAATAACGTGAAAAAGGCGATGGAGACCGCCGCCAAGCTCGTCGTTGCGGATCCCTGCCAGGTGCCCGCACTCACGCTCCTGTCCTACGTTGATCGCGCCATGGCGCAGGGTGGCGACGCCAATGGCCAGCAAGAATCGGCCGACGGCGAGAAATACGGACAGGCCGGTCTTGACTGCCTGCCCAAGTTCAACAAGCCGGAGGGAACCAGCGAAGAGAACTTCGTCAAGATGAAAGCCCAGATGACCGGAAACTTCAGCGCTGCGGTCGGCTGGGGCGCCCTGCAAGAAAAGAATTATCCGAAGGCTGCCCAGTTCCTGAAGGCTGCCGTCGATGCCAATCCGCCTGACTCACAAAAGGACCTTGGCCTGCTGTACCCGTTGGCTCTGTCGTATTTGCAGCAGACTCCCCCGGATTATCAGAACGGAATCTGGTTTGCCGCGCGGGCCGCCGCCGTGGCTCCTGCTGCCAGCGCGCCGGGAATCGAGAAGTATGCTCGTTCGCAATACGTAAAGTACCATCAGGGAGATGACGGTTGGGACACTGTAATCAATGCGGCCAAAGCGAACGGACCGCAGGTGCCTATCCCGCCTCCGCCAACGCCCGCCGATCAGGCCCACGACATGGTGACGAAAACTGCCCCCGAAAAGATGGACTTTGCCACCTGGGAGTTTGTGCTCGCCAATGGCAATCAGGCCGATCAGGACACCGTTTGGAATGCCATCAAAGGCAAACCCGTGCAGATGAACGGGACCGTCATCAGTACCGAGTCTGATACCTTCATGATCGCCGGTAGTTCCGACGACATCGACGCCAAGAAGGCGGACATCACGCTGAAGTTCGAAGAGAAAATTCCAGCGAAGATGATTCCGAAAGATGGAGCCAGCTTCGACTTCCAGGGTGAGCCAGCGTCGTATACACCGAATCCCTTCATGATGGTTATGGAGAAGGGGCAATTGCTCAGGGCCAAGCCGGCGACCCCGGCGCATAAGCCGGCAGCAACCGCACACAAGAAACCTGCTGCTCAATAACCGAGTAACAGCCAACAAATCAAAAGGCAGCCCGCAGGGGCTGCCTTAGTTTTTGGGTACCAGCCGACTCTGAGTTGGATGGCCGAACCCTCCGTCGCGCTCCGGACAATTTTCAGCGGACGATCTTCTTCTCTATCCCCATCGGGCGCGCACTGCGCGGTGGCCGCTTCCCTCCGTCGCGGAGCTGGCGGACGTCGATCTTGAGTTCGCTGATAGTGCGGCTCAAGGTGTTGCGGTGCATACCCAACTCGCGGGCTGCCCGACATTGGTTTCCTTTATTCTCCTGCAGGACGGTCAGAATGAATCGTTTCTTAAATTCCCGGACGCCTTCTGAATAAAGAATATTACTGCGATACATTTGCAGGACGAGTGCTTCCAATTGATCTTTCACGATGCGTCTCTTTCTTTCCCTGGAATTTTTACTGCACCGCGGCCTGTTTCGGCGGATTGGCAGGCGAACTGTTCAACTTCTGGGGAGCCTGATGAATCAGGTCGAGACCCTGGTAGAAACGGGCACGCAACTCCGTCGGAGCCAGCCAAATGGCCGCCCGGCCTACAACAAGGAAGTAGGGCGCCAGTTGTGAATTCTGCAACAGCTTCGAGGTTGGTTGAAATGCCGTCATACCCATCAGGATCACCGCCACCATCAGCCCGCCCTTCAGCAGTCCTAAGACTGCGCCGAGGAAACGGTCAAAACCACTGAGTCCGGCTTCTTTCATGATCCAGCGAGCAATCCTGGCGGCTATGCCGAACAGAAGCACGATGGCAAAAAAGATGACGAGAAAGCCCAGAATCTCAGCTAACCACGCGTTCTTCAAGAATCTCTCAAACCAATCAGCGAGGCTGCGATACTGCCATGCTGCCACGATGTACCCAACCACCAACCCCGCCATCGTCAGAGCCTCGGAAAAAAAACCCTGCATCGCGGCGGTGATCACGTTCACCAACACCACGGCACAAATGATCCAGTCCGCGATGGTCATAAGATCTGCTCGCGGGTGGACACTTTGCCAGACGCCGGATTAAACATCCAGCTTGTGCCCTGTGAGCTGCAGGTACGCCTCAAGATACTTTTCGCTGGTGTGGCGAGCCACTTCCGCCGGAAGTGCCGGAGCAGGTGGCTGCTTGTTCCAGTGAATTTGCTCGAGGTAATCCCGTACATACTGCTTGTCATACGAATCCTGTGCCCGGCCCGGTGCGTACTTGTCAGCGGGCCAGAAGCGGGAAGAATCCGGAGTGAGTACCTCGTCCGCTAGGGTGATGCCCTGGGCGGTGCGTCCAAACTCAAACTTGGTGTCGGCGATGATAATGCCGCGCTGACGCGCATAAGCCGCCGCTTTCTTATACACGCGCAGCGTCAGATCGCGCAGATGGCTCGCCGTCTCGACGCCGACAATCTCGCACATCTGGTCGAACGAAATATTCTCGTCATGGCCGGTTGTCGCCTTAGTAGAAGGCGTAAAGATCGGCTCCGGGAAGGCCTCCGATTCCTTCAGACCCGCCGGCAGGCTGATGCCGGAGACCTTACCGGTTGCTTTGTATTCCTTCCACGCAGACCCCGAGATATATCCGCGAACGACGCATTCCACCGGGAACATCTCAGCCCGCCGGACCAGCATCGAGCGCCCACGCAACTGGTCGGCATACTTGCGAATTTCGGTTGGATACTGATCGACATCGGCCGTGATCAGATGATTCGGGACGATGTCTGATAGGTATTCAAACCAGAACAGTGAAATCTGGCTCAGCACCTGGCCCTTGTGGGGAATGCCGGTGGCCAGAATGTAGTCAAAGGCCGAAATACGGTCGGTGGCAACGAACAGCAGTTGCTGGTCGCCAATGCTGTACACATCGCGAACCTTACCGCTGGCGTGAAGGCTGAGATCGGGAAAGTCAGTTCGTAAGAGGACGGGGTCTAAGAGATCGGAGCTCATGTTGAAATTTTACAGGTAAGAGGCGAGGCGTATTCTAGCTGGTCAGAAAAAATTGTCAACGATTCTGATCACGTCGCTCCACCGAGTCTGAAAACTATTCACAGGAATAGTGTTGACAGCAAAGCGGATGGGCGGGAGTCGAAGCCAGGTAGGCGTTTCAACCGACAGCCGTTGTGGAAAAGCTGAGGATGGAAGTGGATAATCGGGCAGAATCACGACGCCCGGGGCCGACACCTGCCCCGGTTTTCGGGCGGGCAAAGCTCATCAATCAGCGCGGATATGTTGCGGAGACTTCCCTACGCTGGAGCCCCGAAACGTACCGATACCAGTTTCGAGACACCCGGCTCCTGCATAGTCACACCGTACAAGACCGGAGCGATGCTCATCGTCTTCTTGCTGTGAGTGATGAGTACAAATTGAGTCTGCACGCTCATCTCGCGGACCAGTTCCGTGAAACGGCCAACGTTGGCCTCGTCGAGCGGGGCGTCAACCTCATCGAGGATGCAGAACGGGCTTGGAGCGTACTGGAAGATGCCCACCAGCAAGGCGAGCGCGGTCAGTGCTTTTTCGCCGCCCGAAAGCAGCAGTACGCTCTGCAGGCGCTTGCCCGGAGGGGATGCCACTACATCGATGCCGCTCTCCGAGCTGTTTTCCTCATCGGTCAACTTCATAAAAGCGTGGCCGCCGCCAAACAATTTCTTGAAGGTCGCCTGGAAGTTTTCGTTGATTTTCGCGAAAGCCTCCTCGAACTTCTGCCGCGAAATCTGATCGATCTCCTTGATGGTAGCCGTCGTGTTTTCGATCGAAGAGATAAGATCCTTGCGCTGGGTATCCAGGAACGAGTGGCGTTCCGCGGTTTCCGTGTACTCTTCCAGGGCCATCATATTCACTGGCCCCATACCCTCCAGTTTGGCGCGCATCTCGCGGTAGAGTTGGTCCTCGGCAGCAAGCTGTTCGCCGCTTGCAATCTCGACCGTGGTGTCAGCCATGAGGGCTGCCCGTTCGACCCCGAGTTCGTTGATGCAGGTTTCGGACATGTATTGCGCGTCGGATTGCAGCTTCGCCGCGGCAGCGGATAGCTCTCCCCGCCGGTCACGGGCCTGATCGAGCAGCATGCGGCTGTTCTTCAACAGTTCGTCGATTTCGGTAAGGCGGGCGCGGAGTTGCTCGGTTTCAAACTGCAGCAGGCCCTCGCGCGTTTGGGCGGCATTGCGCTCTGCTTCAAGGTCGACGGCATGCTGCGCCAGTTGCTCGTTCTCGCTCTCGCGCTGCAGTTTCTCCGCTGCCGCGGATTCGATTTGCGAAGCCAGGGCATGTACGCGCTCCCCCATCTCCGCGAACAGGGATTCGATCCGTTGCAGAACAGCCGCTGCCGAGCGGTGGCGCTCTTCCAGCGTAGCGACCCGGGCAGCGTGTTGCGAAGCAGTCTGCGCCGACTCCTCCCGGCGCTGTCGCAAGGCTGCCAGTGATTCTTGTGCCGCCGCAATCTGCTGTTCGATCTGGACCCGCTGCTTCTCTAACGCTGCGATTTCGGATTGACGGGCGCAGACGATTGCCTCCTGATCGGCACGCTCCGCCGCCAAACGGCGCAGCTCCATTTGCGAGATGTTCAGCCTTTCGCCGATGCGGGCCATCTCCGAATCCAATTGCCGCAACATATGGCCGGACGTCATGGCCTGATGCTCGGCTTCACGCTTTTCACCATCGAGACGCTCGAGCAGGGAAGAGAGGTCCTTGATTTCGCGGCCTAGAGTGAGCACGCGCATCTCTTCTTCCCGCAACGCGCGTTCCAGATCTTCCATCTGCCGCATCACCTCGCGCAGTTCGCGCTTCATCGACAGCGGACCCTCGGACCGCTGTTTGCCTCCGGTGACGGTCACGTTGTGGAAGCATTCCCCGGCCTGCGAGAGGAAGAATGCATCGGGATTTTCCAATGCCAGCCCGCGTGCGACGCCAGCTTCCGGAACAATGTAGCCATCCCGCAGCTTGGGCAGAATCACTTCCAGCGATTTGCCGAAGCCATCGAGCACCCGAATGGTGTTCTTGAGCGGCACGATCTGGGCTGCTGGCGGTGCACAGTGCGCCGCTTCATCAAGGACGAACGAAAACTTGGCCTGAGCGTCCTCCGGATGCACCAGGAATGTCGCCCGGCCATCCACACCTGTGCGCAACATGCGCAGCCCTTCATCAGCAGCGTCCCAGGACTTCACCACCACATAATTCAATTCATCTCGCAGGAAGTCTTCTACCACTCGCTCGTAGCGGGGTTCTACTTCCAGGAAATCGGCCAGCACTCCAACCGGCGCCAAGCCACTCTGCATCACACCAGACTGGAAGAGGCGACGTACGGATTCGGTCGAATATCCGTGCTCGGCGATCACCGCTTCGAGGGAGCCTTTCTTGCCCAGTGCCGTTGCGAATTCGGCGCGAAGAACGTCGAGATTCGTCTTCGACCGCGTCTCTTCAAGCTTCTTGGATTCGATCGTTCGTCGCAACTGACTGATCTCTTCCGTGATGCCGCTGACGCGCTGCGTGACTGTCTCAAATTCCAAAGCCTGTTGCCCGCGCTGTCCTCCGAACGCTTCCACTTGCAGTGTGGCGTTGGCGATTTCGGCCTCGAGCCGGCGGGCATCTCGATCCGCACCGGCCATCCGCTCTTCCGCTTGTGCCAGTTGATTGCGAAGGCGGGAGGCAGAGGAAACGGTATCGAAGATCGCGACCCGCGATTCCTCCTGCTGGCGCTCAATCTCCGCGAGACTTGCAGCGGCGGCAGTGGCGTCTTGCTGACAGAGCATAAGGTCGCTCTGGGCCGCTGCCAGGTCGGCGACTGCTGCTTCCAGGATCTGCCGGTTTGCGTCGCGCTCCGCTTCCAGCGCGCTTTGGCGATGGCGAGCCTGTCCCAGCTCAGCTTCCGCGGAGGCCGAACGTACCAGCAGTTCGGCACAGCGCTCTTCATTGTGCCGCCGGCGGGCATGCGCGCGGTCAATCTCCAGAGCGATCTGGCTGATGCGGTCGCGGTTTTCACGCAGTTCCGCCTCGATCGAATATCCACGCTGCGTGCGCTCGGCATGCTCCGCTTCGAGCATCTGCACCTCTTCGGTGCGATGCTGCATCTCCTCGGCCAGGACGTTCAGCTGCGAGTCGAGTTCGGCGCTTTCCTGCTCGATTGCCGCGAACTTGCTGGCTAGTACCAGGCGCAGCTTGGCACGCATTTCCTCGCGCAGACGGGCATAGCGCTCCGCCTTTGAAGCCTGCCGTTTCAGGGAATTCATCTGACGCGTAACTTCCTCAAAGATGTCATTCACCCGTGCCAGATTGAGCTTGGCATCTTCCAGGCGTGCTTCCGCCAAGCGTTTCTTGGTCTTGAATTTCGTGATGCCGGCCGCTTCTTCCAGAATCGCGCGACGATCCGTCGGACGGCTGCTGAGGATCTGGCCGATGCGCCCTTGTTCAATCAGCGCGTAGGACTCAGGTCCAAGCCCAGTACCCATGAACAGTTCCTGAATATCGCGCAGGCGGCAGAGTTTGCCGTTAAGCAGGTATTCGCTGTCCCCGGATCGAAACAGCCGCCGGGTGACTACAATCTCGCCGTGCCGGAAATGCTGCTGGTTGAACTTTCGGCGGCGGATCTTCAGAACCACTTGCGGAGCTGCCGTGCCTACAGACGCGGCATCCAGCGGAGCGACCACATTATGGGCTGGCAACGCAAAGATGGGCTCGTCCTCGGGAAATGCCACCGCGATCGTATTGATCTTCGAGCGCGGAACTTCTACCTCTTCCATTTTGCCAGGCTGCGCATCTTCGACCGCGCTTTCCGTCTCCGCTGCGGCGCGAGCCCGGATGGTGGCTTCGTCCCAGTTATCTGCAACATTGGTCTCAGGCAGCTCATCTTGGATATCGACTTCCGTCGGCGCGCTCGCTTCCGCACCGTCGTAGGCCTCAGGATCGATCAGGGTCAGTGACACTTCGGCCATGCCGGTCGGCTTGCGGTCACGGGTCCCGGCGAAAATCACGTCTTCCATACGGGAGCCGCGCAATGTCTTGGCCGACTGCTCGCCCAGCACCCACGAAATGGCGTCGGAGATGTTCGACTTGCCGCACCCGTTCGGGCCGATAATGGCCGCTACACCGTCTCCGTGGAACTTGAGCTCGGTGCGGTCACAAAACGATTTGAAGCCGAGAATCTGAAGCCTCTTCAGTTTGAGCAACGTGAACTCCTTAGAACCAGTGGCCGGTTGTCAGCGGCCAGTTGCCAGTGGATCGGGTGCCCCATATCTCGCTGCGTTGGCGAGATTCGGGATTTTCGAACGCTCAGCGCCTGTTTACCACACGGATTCCCGTGCAGCCCAATTCGTTGCATGCGCAGTCCGTACGGTCGCTGTTCTCACCCCAGGCTGGACAGGGCGGGCACAAAGTTAAGCTACTGTAACGGTGAAATTGGGGCGGGGTCAAGCAATATAACACCATATATGGTGTGACCTTACGGACGACCGCGCTGGGTTGCACAGACATTGCAGCAATGAGACGGTTTGGCGGCGGAGCCGGAAAAAGAGGTGGAAGAACCGCGAGAGCAAGATAAGGCTAGCGCAATCGAGAACCAGATGCAACGAGTTGCGGAGAAGTCGGTCTAACAGTTCCGAAAAAATCGCGGAGAGCCTTCTATGCCTCTCCGCGAACCCGAATTACTGCGCCGTGCCTACAAC
>CAVXVD010000116.1:0-4942 GCA_963765015.1 uncultured Acidobacteriota bacterium
TGCCGGCTCCATCGCCGGATTCACAGCCTACGTGTGGCTGCTGCATCGTGAATCGCCGACCAAAGTTGGGAACCTATGCGTACGTCAATCCGGTCGTGGCTGTAATCATCGGCTATTTTCTGGGCGGCGAACCGCTGGGCGCGCGCACGGTGCTGGGCGGGATGTTTGTCCTGGCCAGCGTCGTCACCATCACCAGCATGCGCACCAAAACTCCCGCCGTGGCGGAAGACGCGGAATAAAAAAGCCTTGCGCGCGGCCGCCCGCGCGCAAAGCGCAAATTCACGCCGAAATTCTGACGGTTGTGCTACCATTCGGGCAATCGGCCAACCCCTTTGGCCAGGAGGCGGAGGTCACCCATGCCGCATATTTCCAGACGACATTTCTTGAAGGCCGGCGCAGCCGCAGGCGCGATTGCGGGTCTTGCATGGTGCGCCGCTTTTCGCCGAGCGCGCCTCAGCCACCGACTGGGTGACGCTGGGAAAGTCGGGCGTGAAGGTGACGCGGCTGGCGTTCGGCATGCGGCACCATGAGCGGCAGGTGCAGCAGCGAGCTTGGGCAGCAGGAGTTCACGCGGCTGGTGCGCTACGCCTACGACCGCGGGATCCGCTTCTTCGAGACCTCGGAGTCGTACGGCGAGACGCAGCGGATGCTGGGCATTGCGCTGAAAGGGTTGCCGCGCGAGAGCTACCGGATGATGAACAAGGTGAGCACGTTTCACGGCGTCGATCCGCATGAGAAGTTCGAAGAGCTGCGGCGGAACAGCGACACCGATTACTTCGACATCATGCTGCTGCACTGGCAGCACACGCGCAACCTGGCCGCAGGACACGGAGCGCTGGCAGGACGCGATTCTCGGCCGCAGAGCAGAGAAGACGATCGTGACGCCACGGCGCATCGGTGCACGGACTGCCCGCGCTGCGGCAGGTTCCTGGCAACAAGTGGCTGGATGTGGCCATGATCCGCGTCAATCACAACGGAACGCGCATGGACACGGAGGTCCGGACACGGATGAGCTGGGCAACGTGGGCGAAGTGGTGAAGCACGTACAGCAGGTGAAGCGGGAAGGGATGGGCGTGATCAGCATGAAGCTGATTGGCGAGGCGCTTTCACCCGCGCAGACCGCCAGCAGTCGATGCGCTTCGCATTCGGGACCGCGGGCGTGGATTGCGTCACCGTGGGCTACAAGAACACGGCGGAGATCGACGAAGCCATCGACAATCTAAACCTGGCGCTCACGTAGGCGCACGGCGAAATCGCGCGCAGCTTTTCCGGCGGTTCGGCCAGAGCCCCGTTGATTCCCTTGGAACTTCTTCCTAGCCAGCTCAGTAGTGGACTCGCGTCGTCGCGGTTCTGATGCCACACGGCCGCGCGCCATCGAATTTCAACGGATTCGAGGGCGAGCATTGCCCTTCGTCATTCGACCGCATCGGTTCCGAGACAGCGGTGTGTGAACGCTTTTGGGGGAAATGAAAATATTTGCTCAGCGATGATGGAGAAGCGGATGGCGCAATGACAGAGTTTGTTGCTGTAGCCGGCGCTGGATTGTTCTTGACGAAGGGCATTTTCCCTCGCTTCAGCTTCATAATATCGATTCATGATCCAGTCTTGGGCTGTCGAGAATTCTCGGCCCGCGCCGACCCGCACGCCGAAGACCAGCAAAAGGGCCAGAACCAAAAAATGAGGAATCCTGCGCAGCGAAAACAAGGCACTTGGCGCTCCCATCAAGGCACTTGGTGCTCCCATCAAGGCACTTGGCGCTCCAATATTGATGGGGCGATTCGCCTCTGAAGCTAGCGAGTGCGGTTGTCCGTCGCCATTCGGCCGGGGACGAGCCGCATTGAGAAAGCCCAACTCTGAGGCGACCATCCGAGGAGGCTCTTGTGCCCACGCGCTCGGTCGAGCACGCCTCTCTTGCCGATGCTGAAGACGATTGAGTGGTGCGCGTCGAAGTCTCAGAGGTCTCATAAGGCTTCTGCGCTTCGGCCTTCGCTTCAGAATTTTTTGTGGCAGACGCTGCCCCTGCCGGGGTCGTATCCGCCGATGAATTCAGGCGCAAAATCCCGCATGGACGGGGCGCTGCGCTTTCGAAATTGGAGACTGCGTTCGGGCATTGCCATTCGACTGAGGACGAGCGGCATTGGGAAACTCCGGCGCAGAATCATCCTTCCGAGGAGGTTCTTGTGCCGATGCGTTCGATCGAGGAGCCTGTCTCGCAGATGTTGCGTACCACCGGTAGCTTCGCGTTGAAGTCTTGGAAGTCCAATAAGGCTTCTGCGTTTCGGTTTTCGAATCAGGCTTTTTTGTGGCAGACGCTGCACGCGCCGAAGGCCCATACGCCGATGAATTCAGGTGCTGAAAAGCCGCATTGACCTCTTTCAGCTTCTCTTCCGCCTTACCGCGAAGTTTTACGTCGTTGGAAAAGCGATCGGGGTGCCACACCTTGACCAGGACGCGATACGCATCATGAATCTCATTCCGTGAAGCACGGTGCTCAAGGCCAAGCGTCTGCAGCGCGGCACAGCGAGGACACAGCTTGTCCAGCCCTTTTAGCTGCCAACCGCAATTGCACTGTGCCATGCGTCGAGCATTCCACCGGGCACAAGCCCTGTCAAGGCACGGTTCCAATCAAGTCAATAGCAGCAATTACAGAAAACACGCCCTGAATTCGCAAAATTCAACGGTGTACAGCCGGTGCGAGCGAAAAGCGAGCCGCTGCTCCATGCAATGGCGGGCCCGGAGGGATTTGAACCCCAAACCAAGGGATTATGAGTTTTTCCGGAAACCGACGTGAAGTGCCGCCAACCCACTGAAAACAAACGCCTACAAGTACAAGCCGCCCGCACGGAAGGAAAATGCGCCACCGCAGATTTTGTTGGATTTAGCAGAGCCTGATTGAGCCTGTACGTCACAATCTACGTCACAGTTTTGAGCGCTTGCCGACCAAATGATTTCACGACCATTGGTCGCCATTCGGAACGACACTTTGGGGTAATGAGAGTCCTGGAATCTACACCATTGCTGCCGGTGAGTCGGCATCTCCCTCTGCGGGCAGGAGGTCCGGCAAGTCAAGGCGTGCCACACCAATCCGGTAGTCGGCCATCCCGTAATACACGTCGAATCGATCTGGAGTGCCAAGATCGTCCCGCCGATCAATGCCGGTGGGAAAAACGACATTGGCGACGGTCCCGTCCCGTTCCTGCGGGAGCGTCGGCGTCAATACGGGATTGGGCGAGCGATAACGGATCACTCGCGGATGCTCCTTTGAGAGCAACATCACGCCGGCCGAGTAGCACAGGTGATGTCCATTGCCGCTGACAGCCGACACTTCGCTCACACCGTGGTAGATGATCAACCATCCGTGCCGGGTAAGAATGGGCGGAGTTCCGGCGCCAATCTTGAGGCGCTCCCAGGGCGAGACCGGAGTTGCCAACCGGTGATGAGATGTGAAACGGCCCAGGCGATCCGGCTCTTGACTCTTCAAGGCCGGCGGGCAGTAGGAAATCCAGATACTCTCGTGATCGAGATCCACCTCACGGCCCTCACCTTGGCATGATGTCTCCTCCGGGCGAGTCCCGGGGAAGAGCGGACGGTGGAGCATGCCCAATTCCCGATGCCCGGACGAATCAGGGATCGCGACAGGGAAAAGGCTCGCGTCCTTGTCGTCAATCGTGCCCAAATCGATGCCGTGCCAATGAGCGTAGGTCGCAAGCCCGAGACGTGTCCAGTGGAATAGGTCCTCCGACAAGGCAAGGGCGATCCTCGGCCCCTCCGACGAAAATGCCGTGTAGGACATGACATAGCGGTGGAGCGGTTCCACATAGGTCACGCGGGGATCCTCACAGCCTCCGCTTCCATCAGGGCGGCGCTCATAGTCGGCTTCCGGCTCCAACGCGATGCCAAGCCGCTCGACGCCAGCCGGATCGCCGGCTTCATTGAATTTCACTCGCGCTATGCCGATGCGCGAGTAATTTCCCTTCGCGACGAGCCGCGGAAAAAGGTACAGCGCCCCGTCGGGGCCGCGAGCGGCAGCCGGATTCAGGACGCCTTCCACTTCATTGGGATTGCCCGGCTCCGGCTCCATCAGCATTCCGATGCGTTGCAGCTTGAACCCACTCATCGAATCTCCCTGCGAACGCACGTTTACTTATCAGCCCAGGCAAGCGAGGATGGTCTTAATGACCAGATTGGTGTCGTCTGGCCCTTTCACGGGAATCGACACCACACCCACCTGTTCTGCCGGATAATCGTTCCCGCCTGGGAACAAGGCATCTCCGATGTAAACCATATCTTTCAAAGAGAGGTGCAGAGTGTCCTTCAGCTTTCCTATGCCGTAGGCTTTGTCGATACCGGGCTTGGTTACGTCGATTGAAGTTGCGCCGCCCATGCGAACGGAGAACTCCGGGATAAGGTTTTTCAGGATCGCAGTGATCTTCTTGCGTTTGGCGAAATCGGGATCCCATTTTTCCTTCTCGGCTAGTGGAGCTTGTTGACCCAATGCGGAGAATGTGATCTGGCTTCCCCGGTCCTCAATCACCTTTCCCCAGACCTTCTCTGCGTGAAAGCCCGACTCGCCAGCTGCTTTATTCAGAGCGTCGATGATCTTCTTTCTTTGGTCCGCTCTCAGATCTTCTGAATAAAGTTCAGTCCACTTCCCTTTGTATTGGAAGAATTTTGTTCCACACGTTGGAAGCAGGGACAAGTTCGCGAGGAGACTTCCTTTGGGAAGATCGGTGAGAAGCTGCTTTTCAAACTGGGTCCACGCGCCGCCGGAGATGACCGCTACTTTAACGATGCCCAAGAGATCATGCAGCAGCGCCGCTGTCTTTGGCGCGAGGGACGACTTACTTGGCGCCAGGGTTCCGTCCAGATCGAACACAATGAGCTTTTTCATTCATCTTCCAGCTTTAGGTTCCGAAAAAATAAGCTTAGCTTTCGCCATCTG
>CAVXVD010000117.1:0-3561 GCA_963765015.1 uncultured Acidobacteriota bacterium
CTGGTCTACTTCTTCCGCGGCAAACCCATCTAAGCTCGCCATTAACGATCCATCCCCGCCGCTATCAACGAACCGTCCCGCAGGGACGTCATAAGATAGCCCAGAGCTCGCCCTGAGCGAAGTCGAAGGGACGCAAGTCCTGGTAGCCGACCTATAACTTGGAATCAGTCCCGCAGGGACGGCAGAAACATATGGCACCCTCGTGCCCTTTGCATTCCCCCGCTCCTACGTGTACAAAGGACGCGTCAGGACGGGGGTCCCACGGCACAATGCCGTAGGACCCTTTTTCTTATCTTTGAGGCCTGAGCGCAAATGTATCTCAGACATCTTTACGTAAGGAACTTTCGGTCGCTGACCGAACTGTCGATGGAGTTCGCAAAGGGCGCGAACCTTATTGTCGGACCCAATGCGGTTGGAAAGACTACGGTTCTTGAGGCGATCCGACTAGCGAAAGCTGTTCTCGCGCCTAGGACTGCACAGGAAGCCAGACAGGTGATGATTCAACTTTCGGCTACTTCGGCGCAGCTGCCGCAGATGTTCAACTTCGCAGCTATCGGGAAAGACCCCGCTAAGCCCATCGAGGTCAGGTGCACGTTCGAGCTGACGGAAGTCGAACTTTCATCCCTGAACATTCTCGCCGATGACATATGTAGCCGGATTGCGGCGGCGCAGGCTGGTATAGCGATGGACTCGGGCCCCTTCGCCCTTGTTCAGTTTCTCTCATCTCCAGCTGGCCGCCAAATCGTCAGTTCGTTGCGGCCACAGGTCACCGACTATATCGGAAAGTTGAAACGGAAGCCACAATGCGAACTTGTGCTAATAGTTGATCCGGGTAAAGGCATAAGAGGCGTGGACATCTTCCCGCAAACTCTGCTGGCCGCTCTCGAGAACAACCTCAACCCCTCTCGTACGCGATTCACTTATTTTCCTGCAGATCGCGCCCTTCCTCATGGAGAGGTCGGTATCCAGCTTGGCGCTCCTGATGCGGCCCAGCAACTCGAGTCACACAATTCCAGCCCAACGATAAAATATCAGCGCCTGAAAAATACAATTTTCACGTGGATAACCGAAACGGAGGAAGGAAAAGCCCAACTTAACGAGCAGTTTTCGAAGATCTTCGCAAAGCTGCTGAGACACCGTGAAATGGCGGGCTTTGGAGTCAACCAGTATGGCCAGGCCTCCATTCTCGTAAAAGACAAAGAAACGGGAGAGCTCTTCGACATAGATGCGATGAGCAGCGGCGAAAAGGGGCTAATTTTGACGCTCCTTGTCATAGCGCGATCTGTCGAAAACGGTGGAATCATTCTCCTAGACGAACCAGAACTCCACCTCAACCCGGCTGTCGCTAAACTCCTGCTCAATTTTCTGGTTGACGAGTACCTGCTCCCCAAGGACCTACAAGCGATTATCTGCTCGCACTCGTCGGAGATTCTCGGGACCGCAATGCGGAGCGACGACTGTAGCGTCTACCACCTACGCCGCGGTCCGGTCGTCTCGAAGATCAGGAAGAGGGACCAACCGGAGGTCGCCCGAGCACTCAGGTTCCTTGGGACGTCAGAGGTCGAAGAGATGCTTTACGAGGGTACCGTGTTCGTGGAGGGCGAGGACGACGTTGAACTTATGGAGGAAGCGTTCCCGGAGAGTCTGGCCCGCATTAAGTTCAAGGACCTATCAGGCCGCGGAGAGGTCGAAAAGCAAATAAAGAGACTGCAGAAAGCAGAACTGGAGGGCCAAAAGGAAAACATTTCCTACTTCCTCTTCGACCACGATCGCAAACGCACGAATCTCACAGACACACAGAAGGTGCGGGTAAAGCAGTGGGACAGGTATTGCATAGAAAATTACCTGCTCGAACCGGAGATTCTCTTCGATGTGATCAGCAACGAAAGAAGCAAGAGTTTTCCCACCAACTTAGGGGACGCTGAGCAGCTCTTCAAGCGATTAATTCACAGGCAACTTCAATATCAGACTGCAACGGAGATTTACCTCGCACACGACTACGCACCACCATGGGACAAGAACATTGCAAGAGATGTTGCGAGTGCTGACCACTTACAAGCGATAGCCGAAGTCCTGCTGAAGCGGCTCGAACAGATGCGCGCGCAATTAACCCGCGGTGACGGCAAATGGAAGGAAGAGTTTGTCGGAAAATGTGAAAAACTCCTTGTTGAGCGAGAGCCCGTCTGGCTAAGAACGTGGCAAACCAACTGCAACGGCAAGCGCTTTTTCAGGGACCTCTACGCCGAATGCGGACTCGCAACCGACCCCCTCGGCCTGAAGCGCAGACTGCTCAAGGAGTGTAAATACCGCAGAGCAGAAGGTTGGAACGAACTCGAGAGCACATTCAGATCATTAGTCTCCGATTCGATTGCACCTACACCGAGCGGTTCGTAGGATCCTTGCGTGGGAAGCCCCGGTCTTCTCGGGGGCGACACCCCAACCCGGGTTATCCTAGACAGACCATCCCCCATGACCGCCACCATCGGCATCGATTTCGGCACCACCAATTTATTTCCCCGTAGTTGCTACACTTTTATTCGGATGGCGAGATGAACGCGGCGGATGGATAGAGGGCGGCGCGAGTTTTCACGGTCCTGGTCGCCTGCATTGAAGGGCGGGAAACCGGATCTCAAGACGAAATTGCAGCCAAAGCGGTGCAAACGAGCAAGAAAGCCCGCTAAAAATCTCTATTTTGACCACTTTATCCACTAACCCACTTGTTTTCAATTGTTTACGGGAAACCCATAAACACTAACTCGCCCGGAATCAGGGCTTTACCTCAAAAAGGGGGGCGGGGGAGGGGTAACTACGATGCAGATGGATTTAGCCGGACTGGAACCAGATCGTCATCGGACGCGGCCAGGCGTGGGCCGGCAAAACGGACCAGCACGCCGCCGTCCTCGATCCAGCGCGCGAGGCGGTCATGCGCTTGCCCTGCAACATTGCCGACATCGGCGAGGATCAGCATCGGCAAGTGCTGGTCAAGGAAATGCGTCACAGCTTCGGCCGGCGACTTGCCTTGGGCAAGCCTTACGTCGGCGAATGGCCCGAGCGCCCGACCGATATAGTAGCTCAAGGACAATAGCGGCTGCGAGGTGTCCGCCGTGGCCCCGACACGATGCCAACGGTGCGGCGCCGCCAGCGTTTGTCGAGGAGTTGCACCGCACCGGCCGAGCGTTCTCCGCTGATCTCTATGCGGGCGATGTCGTTACGAATTCGACCGGGGAGATCAAATTGCGCTTCGGCTTCACGGTCCTCCGGCTTGAAAGCAAATGTCGCCTCACCGAGCGCCAGGCCCTTGAGATCGAGCGCCCGCAACGTTCCGGTCTCGGCGGCGCCGGTGGCGGCGCGCAGCACTTTCACGCTCAGCGCGCCGGCGGCATTGTCGGCGGCGGTGAGCGCCCGCGGGCCCGCGATGCCGCCTGAGACGATCGTGATTGCCCGCGTGTCGAGCATCGGCGCAAGAAGCCTCGATGAAATCCCCGCCGCGACCGAGATCGATTGCGTCGGACAGCCAGATCACCTCGACGTCGCGGGTCGCGGCGAGGAAACGTCCGATGG
>CAVXVD010000118.1:0-10061 GCA_963765015.1 uncultured Acidobacteriota bacterium
CGCGATTTCTTTCAGGTCAGTTTTGACTTGCTGCGTTTCTAGTTCTGTTGGCATAGATCTTTCACCACTAAGGGCACGAAGGGAAGCTGGTGCATGGGTCCTTCGCCGCAAAGGCAGCGGCTCAGGATGACAAAATCAACAACGTCTTGCCCGCAACCTCACTTGTCAAACACGAATGAGAGCCCGATCGCAAGAATCAAAATTGCGCTGAAAACCATTAAGACTCGAACTGCCCAATTCTTATTTACGGCTCCACTTTCACTATCGCTCCAAAACGACCCTTTCCGATCCGCCGGTGGCTTGATGGCTCTCATCACAAGCGTATATGCCAACCATGCAGACCAGATGACTACAAGGCCGATACGAAATGCGTGGTTGGCTCCCATAGGTGGCTGAGTCTACCGCCGGGCTTTGCCCGGCTGGACAGCCGAGGGCGGCTGTCCCCACATAAAACAAAAACTATTGCATGCACATGAAACAAACTACTGCATGAAGCCGCCGGGATCCTTCCTCGCGGTGCCGCCGACGGTCAGGCGGTCGATCTTTAATGTTGGAATGCCCACGCCCACGGGAACGGCCTGACCGTCTTTGCCGCAGGTGCCGACGCCTTCGTCTAATTTCAAATCGTTGCCAACCATGCTGACTCTGGTCAGAACATCGGGGCCGTTGCCAATCAGCGTCGCGCCTTTGATGGGCGCGGTGATCTGGCCGTTTTCGATCATGTAGGCTTCGCTCGCCGAGAAGACGAACTTACCATTCGTGATGTCGACCTGGCCTCCGCCGAAATTGACGGCGTAGACGCCGTGTTTCACGCTGCGAATAATGTCTTCCGGATTGTCTTGCCCGGCGAGCATGTACGTATTTGTCATGCGCGGCATGGGGATGTGTTCGTAGCTTTCGCGGCGACCGTTGCCGGTGTTGGCCATGCCCATGAGGCGGGCGGAAAGTTTGTCGCTCAAATAGCCCTTCAGGATTCCGTTCTCGATCAGCACGGTCTCCTGGGTGGAGTTGCCTTCATCGTCGACGTTGAGCGATCCTCGGCGCCAGGGCATCGTGCCGTTGTCAACGACGGTGCATTTTTCGCTGGCGACGCGCTTGCCGATCAGTCCGGCGAAGGCCGAGGTTTTCTTGCGGTTGAAGTCGGCTTCGAGGCCGTGTCCGACGGCTTCGTGCAGCAGGACGCCGGGCCATCCCGGGCCGAGGACCACTTCCATGTCTCCGGCGGGAGCTTCGCGGGCGTCGAGTTGCAGGATCGCCTGGCGCGCCGATTCCTTGGCGAAGTATTCGGGATTCTTGTCGCTGAAGAAAAAGTCGAGGGCGACCCGGCCTCCGCCACCGGAGGTGCCGCGAGCAGAGTTGCCTTCGGTCTTCGCGATGCAACTCACGTTCATGCGCGCGAGGGGCTGGGAATCTTCGGCGAAAGTTCCGTCGGAGGCGACGACCAGAATGTTTCGGAGCTCGTCGGCGTAGCTGGCGCGAACTTCCTGAATGCGCGGGTCGAAGGCGCGCGCGGCTTTGTCGGCGCGCATCACGAGCTCAACCTTCGCGCTGATTTCGGCGTCGACCGACGGCAGGGTCACGGGATAAAGGCTGCGCGCGGCGGATTTCTGAAATCCGGCGACCGTGGATTTCGCGGGAGCGCTGGCAATCAGGGCCGCGGTGCGGGCGGCGTGCAGGATGCGGTCGGAGGAAAGGTCGTCGGTATAGGCATATCCGGTACGCTCGCCGGAGACGACGCGAACGCCGCATCCGGCGGAAATGCCCTGGCTCGCGGACTTGACCATCGATTCGTCCACCATCAGCGAGGTCGAGGAAAGATATTCGAAATACAGGTCGGCATAATCGCCGCCGGCCGAAAGCGCGGCGGAGAGATACCGCTCGAGATCGTGTTCGGTGAGGCCGTAATGGTCGAAGAAAAAGCGGGATTTATCTTTAATATTTTCCACGTTGTTTAGATGCCGGCGAGTGGGATGGGGACTCGCGGCATTCCCCTATACCCTCATTATCCCACAGCGAGACGGGAATCGAGACGAGCCGGAGCGTCGCTTGCTGAAACATTGGTAATGAGGGAAGGTGCGGAATCAAGCTGCGCTCGACGGGACAGCCGTGGACGGCTGTCCCCACATTCGAATTACACGCTCGCTGCGCTCGCGGGACGGACGAATGCGTCCGTCCCTACAAGGGCTGTTTAGAGATTTCCTCAAAGTTTTCATTTTCTTCCACAGGAGAAATGGTCACTCGTCACAGACTTTGGCTCGTCGCCTGTGAACCAATGTGGGGATGAATCCCGAACTGTTGGGCCGAATCGTTACGGACTATCTGGCTGAGGCTTCGGGCGCGGTAGTGTTTGAGGATGGGGCGGTGGCGTTTGATCTGGGGCAGGCTAAGTATTCGATCTCGGGGGAGCATGACAAGTGCCTGCTGCATTTGTGGTCGGCGGAGCGGAATACAGTGCGGCGGGTGCTGGAGGCTGAGGTCAAGAACGGGACGCTGCGGCTGGCCGTGCAGCGGCTGGGGCAGGCGCGTCCGACGAAGCTGGAGATTTGCCGCGAGCGGGACCGGCGGTCCCCCACGGCGAAGAAGGCGGCGCGGGCGGCGTATGAGCCGAAGTTGCGGCGGGCAATCGAGCGACACTTTCCCGGGTTCGCCATCGCAACGCTGACTTCGGGAGTGGACCTGGAGAAATCCTTTGGTCCGATTTATGCGCGAGGGTTGCTGCGTGCGGGACAGAGTGCGTTTGCGGTGCTGGGAGTGAATGCCACCGAGACGCAGGCGTCGATCGACGCAAGTTTGACGTTTGGGATTTTGTGGTTGGATGTGTGCAGAAATTCCCCGGTCTCGCAAAAGCAGCGAGACCTGGGGCACCCGCACTCTCGGGCTTATTTGGTCGAGGGATTGATTCTCTTTGTGCCAGCGGGGAGTTCTGCACTGGTGCGTGAGCGGATGGCGAATTTGAATCGGGCGGCGGCGAAGTGGCGGCTGTTTGAGTTTGATGAGCGACACGGCGCGGCGACCGAAGTGGATTGCACGGATCGCGGGAACGTGGCGACGCGCCTGGTGCATGCGACGAACGAAACGCAGGCGCTGGCGAGGTTTGCGGAGTCGATCGCGCGGATCCAGACGATTTTGCCGAATTGTGAAGTCGCGGTGCTTTCGGCGGCGGAGGTTGCCTTTCGCTGGCGCGGGCTGGAGTTTGCCCGGGCGCGGATGGGAGCGGAGGCGGTGACATTCCGCAGCCGGGAGGAAATTGTATTTGGAGTGGGCGCGGAGGAGCGCGTGCTGGAGGATCGCAACTGGGCGTTTTTTGTGCAACTGCTGACGGCGTTGCGCGAGGCGCGGCATCCGTATGGGCCGCGGCAGGACCGGCTCTTCCGGCTGCATCCGGAGCGGTGGCTGGAGTCGCTGGTACGGGCGGACGTGAGCGGGATCGATGAGCGGTTGGAGACGGAGTCGGTTTATTCGCAGGTGCCGGCGTTCTCGGCAGCGGACCGGGCGATGATCGACGTGCTGACGCTGACCCGCGAGGGGCGCCTCGCGGTGGTGGAGTTGAAGGCGGATGAGGACATTCATTTGCCGCTGCAGGGGTTGGATTACTGGGCGCGGGTGCAGTGGCATCACGGGCGGGGAGAGTTCTTGAAGTTTGGATATTTTGGCGGGCGGGAGTTGTCGGCGGAAGCGCCGCTGTTGTTCCTGGTGGCGCCGGCGTTGCGCGTGCATCCGGCGACGGACATTCTTCTGCGCTACATTTCGCCGGAGATTGAGTGGGCGTTTGTGGGGATTGACGAGCGGTGGCGGGAGGGAGTAAAAGTCGTGTTCCGGAAGCGGCCTGATCGGGGGAGCCGTGGAAACGAACTACTCTCAAGAGTCGCAGTCTGAAGTGGATCGACCTGCGCAGCCCGGGTTATTGCTCACGACCGTCCACAGTATCTACCACGATCAATTTCGCCGCTGGTTCGGCATTATGGCACCCACTTCGGTATTGGCTGGGATCGTCCTGGTGCTGGCTGATCGTAAGATAAGGGCGATCTCCAGGGCGATTCCGCGAGGGCAATCCGCCTCTCATGCCCTGGATGTTCTTGATATGAGCGCGATCCGGTTTGGAGGCTTTTTTCTCAGCTGGACTTTCGGGGCTTTTGCCTTGGCGGCTGTCGCGACTGCAGTCAATGAACTGGATGCCGTGGACGTAGCTGAGAACTGGAGCCGCGACGCCTATCAACGTGCCCGCGAACACCTGGGCGGGATCGTAGCAATCGCGATTCTCACCTTTTGCTTATTCCTTCTGGGACTGGTTGGCTTGGGTTTCGTGGAGTTTGCCGTAATCAAGATAGTTGGTGCAGAGCATTTTTTCCCGCATAGCTATGTTTTCTCAATCGCCGGCTATGTTGTGATTGCGAGCATCGTTGGCTGGCTGGGGGCGGCAATTCCTCTCGTCGTGAAGGGCGACACCAAGATTACTGCGGCGCTCAAGAAGAGTCTTGAACGGAGCAGCGGATACGAGGGAGCCTTGCTCCTTCTGGTTGTGGAATCGGTGGCAGGAAGTTTCATCGTTTGGTATGCGGTGGTCCACGGCTTGCCTTTACTGATGCCGGCAGGCTTGACGTATAGCTGGTGGTACGTCTGGGTTTTAAACCTGATCGGATTGCTGGCGAGCGCGTGCATCGAGGCGCCGCTCTTTATTGGGTTCTCAGTGCTAGCCGACTCTGAACGGTTGCGAGTGAGGGACGGCGTATAGTCTCGGGGTCCTTCTCCTCGGCTCACTTAAGGACGCTGCTGCCGGACTTTGTCCGGCGGACCATCGGGGGCGGCTGTCCCCCCACATTTTCTTATTCCCATGCTCCGACTAGGCGGCGGACGTCAATGAGTTGCGCGATGTGGTAGGCATTGTGGTCTGCCAGCAGCAGGGCTTCGCGGAGGATGGTCTGGCCTTCGCCCCAGGGAATTTTCGCGAACAGATCAGTCTTCGGATTCTTCACCAAGGCCTGCATCGCCTTCATATCAGCTTTGTATTGGTTGATGCTCTTCGTCCACGCGTCGGCGTTCGGTGGGCCCTCATTCTTCGGCCAGTAGCCCTCGGGCCACTTCGGGGAGTTGTGGTTTCTGTTGCGGCTGAATTCGAGGATGTCGTGTTGTGCGATGCGGAGGTGTTCGAGGAGCATCCAGGGGGAGTGGGGAAAGTTCGCGGGCTTGGCGCCGCGGAGTTGGAGCGGCAGGCCTTTGATCGCGTCTTCGAATTTGGCGTGGGCCTGGCCTCCGGCCAGGAGCTCGAGGAGATGTTGGCGTAGGGAGTGGTTGGAATCTTGTGGCATGGGCAGCCTCCGGGCTTTTGATGCTCTTGGCTCGCTGGAAGGACCGGAAGATGCGACTTGGACAGGTGGCGCTGCTGCCGGACTTCGTCCAGCCGACATCCGAGGGCGGCTGTCCCCACATTTAACTCACATGCTCGCCGGACGACGAACGCGTCCGTCCCCACACAATCTTTCCGTCCCTGCGATGAACCTATTGGCGCGGGGCGGCTGAGGCTGACGTCGCCGGGCCTGCGGGGGTCGGATCGAACGTGCTGCCGATGGCGTCGCCGGAGAGGACCAGTTCGACGCGGCGATTTTGCTGGCGACCGTCGGGCGTGTCGTTCGAGGCGATGGGCGAGGTCTTGCCGAATCCGTGGAATTCAATCGTGCTGGAGGAAATTCCCTGCTGCACGAAATAATCGCGGACCGCCTGGGCGCGCTGCTCCGAGAGATTCTGGTTGTAGTCGTCGCTGCCGATGCTATCGGTGTGTCCCTCGACGGAAACGTGCAGGCTGGGATAGGCGAGGATGATGCCGGAAACCTTCGCCAGGCGCTCACGGGCTCCAGGAGCGAGCTCGAAGCTGCCGCTGCGGAACAGGACGTCAGACATATTGGCGACGAGTCCACGGGCGGAGTCGCGGGTGGCGAGAATGGAATTGAGCTGCTGCAGCAGACGCTCGCGGAGGTCCTGCTTCTCATGTTCGGCCTGCAGCCGAAGATTTTCCGACTTAGCGGCATCGGCGCGGGCCTGGACCGTCTCTGCGGCCAACGCTTGTTGCTGGGCCACGGCTTCGGCCTTGGCTTTTTCGGCTTCTTCTTTCTGACGGGACGCTTCCTGCGCTGCGGCCAGAGCTTCCTGCTTCATGCGCTCGGCTTCCGCTTGCGCCTTCTGGGCCTCAGCACGAGCCTGTTCTGCCTGGAGGCGAGCCTGCTCCGCTTGGGCGCGGGCGGCTTCTGCGTCGGCGCGACGTTGCGCTTCGGCGGCGGCATCGGCACGGGCCTTGGCTTCACGCGCGGCTGCGGCTGCTTGCGCTTCTTCTTCTGCCTTCTGCTTGACCGCCATCACGCGAGCTTCTTCGGCGGTCTCGGTGGCTTCTTTGGCGGCGGCTTCCACGCTGGCCTTGTTCTGTTTCTGGCGATACAGCTCTTCGGCGTGCAGCAACTGCTGTCCAGCTTTGGAAAGAATCGAAGCCGCGTACTTGTCGGCCAGCGCGATGTGGGCGATGCGGACGGAGTTGCGCGCTTCAAACAGCTCGAGCGGAGTCTTGGTGTCGATGCCGAAGATTGCGTCCTGAATATGAGAGTTGGTGGCGGAGTAGGTGCCGCGGGTGACGAGTTCGTATTTGGCGTCGATGTTTTCGGTGGCCGCGCCGCTGAGCGAAGAGCTTTCGGCGACCACCATGTTGCCGGGCTGGGTCACCGCGAAATATGGTTCGGCGGTGACGATCAGGCCGAAGGTTTGCAGGTCGGTGAAGGCCTTCACTTGCGCGTTGCCGTGGTGATCGAGCGAAACTTCTCCGAGATTGACGGGGCGTCCCTGAGGCGTGACCGCCCATAGAACGTAAGTCAGGTATTCGAGGCCGAATTTGGTGGCATCTTCGAAGCCCTGGAACTTGGCGTCGATTTCAAAATTAACCTTCTTGCCTTCGATCTTGGCCTCTCCGGTGGCACGCTGCATCAGGTCGCCGCCGTGGAAGTCGACTTTGGTCTGTCCACCTTGCAGGCGGTAGTGCATGGCTTTGATGGTGCGCGAGACCGTAGGCGCTGGTGCCGGTGATGGAGCAACGGCGCTGGACGAGGTCGTGGCGACCGTCGTGGTAGTCACAGTCGACGTCGTAGTCGTCGATGAGGGAGCTGTCGGCGATTGCGCGCACGCGAAGGTCGCAAGGGCACAGAACAAGAAGGCCAGAGAAAGGTTTTTCACAATTGGTCTCGATCTGGGGGAGATCAGATATTTCTAATCCTCTTATATGGTGCGGGATGTGAGCGCGATTGAAAAGGACAGGAAGGGATGGGACTTTGGTAACGCGGGGTGAGGGTGCCGGGCAATTATCCCTTGACCACACTGGACTCGACCAGAAACTCTATCGACACTACCGAACTCAGCATGCGCAGGGAATTTAGGTGAAGGGAAATGCCCACCCTCAAACTCAAACTATCGAAGGATTTTGGTTGCTAGTACTGGGGAATCTGTTTTCACGCGATTTTGGCTCAGGTTTCTGGTGAGGCTTTGTGGAAGCCTCCCGAACCAGAGGAACAAGATCAGAACGTGTAAACGCACGTGTCTAACGCTTCACATTTCGCGTCATGCCTCTTTCTACACGCCTAGTTTTAGGAAACACGCTTAAATAAGCAACTCATTTATTATCAGTTGCTTAGATTATTTTAGGTGTGCTATCAAGATCACAGGATTAAATAAAATTTCACGCCCAAAAAGGGACGTAACGGGCGTATTTTCTTGAAGTTCCGACCTTTTCATCCAGTCGTATGAGCTTTTCTTCCACTGTATTGGCTATTGCTTGGGAAGTGATGGTGCTCTTTGATTCGGGTAATCCGAAACGGGAGCGCAACGACTGATTTGTCATGCGCTCGGACATTACATATTTCAGAGCGCAATGCTGGTAGCAGGCTCTAACGCGGTCGGCGCGATCCATTGCTTGAATCTTCATCGGGCCAAAAATCGTAACCTGCGTTTTGAGTTGGTCGGTCGTAAAACTAGGCGCTGGCAGTTGATAGACTTCAGCGAAGTGGCACACCTTCTTTATGCCACTACCTTTTTCCTCACAAATTCGAAGATGCCGCATCATCTGTGCGAGGCGCTCATTGCGCGATTGGAACATATCGATGAAGCGGCTTTCTGGAATAATAGGTTTTCCCGGATTCGAAATGTCGATTCGGTTGCTATAAATTTCGATGATCACAGATGTTCCGGACATCGAAAAATCCTGATGGATCAGTGCATTTGCAACTAATTCTCGAATGACAACGTCCGGCACGAGTCTGCTCTCTACACGGATAGCATTTTTGATAACTTCGTTCTGAGGAAGCTGGCTCATGATGTAATCGACTAATCCTGAAAAGCCAACAGCATAGCCCTTGCTCCCCGGTTGATCTAATTTTGTGGTTAATTTGCTTTTTCCACCGTAGACAATAACTCTTGGTACCTTGCGCGATAGTTCTGGAAAATCATCCATTTTCCTCGCCAACAACAATGCCCCTATCCGCTTGATTGAAATTCGATCACCGTTTTTACAAATCAATCTCTCCGCTGCCAGTCGCTCGATTACACCGTATTGATCCACTGGGTATGGCAAATCCAAGAGTCGGAAAAATTTGTCTGCATCGAGCAGTCGGATGGCTTCTTCAATTGATAAGTCATCTTTGGAAGATTCTTCCAGCCAGTCCGGCTTGCCCTCCTCGAAAATTTTCCGTAACCGATCTGGAGTCATACACACCAGGGATTCCCCGGACCGCATGAAATATTTTCCCTCCAGATGGCATGGGGTTCCTATCGGACGCGGAGGTACCGCGAACACCAGCACTCGACCCGACGGGTGCTGGACTTCTTCAACGTCAACTCGAAACCCCAACGTCCTAAATATGCGCTCAGATATTTTTCCCGTATCCGGAAATGCGGCTGAACCGACAACCCTGCGGGGAGGAGTGTTCTCTATGCCGAATAAGAGGAAGCCGCCGCCTTCATTAGAAAGAGCGACGCAATAGCTGAATAACTTATCAGTATCAAACTGATTCTTCGCCTCTTTAAATTCAAGGTTCTCCGTTTCGCTAGGTTGATTGCGCCATGCGTCTACCTGATCAGGAGTTATAGGCATACAGCCATTAGTTTACGGTGGAGTTCATGCGCCATCAACAACTTGGGGGACTACTTTATTTCTGGAGGGATAATTACCGGGGCCGTCCTGCGCGACTCGGTTCCAACTTGCCGAGCGATCCAAGCGCTTGCGCGCTGGGCTAATGAATGGCGCCGCTTCGCGGCTGGACTATGGCCTGCGGGTGCAGGCCGAGCAGGAGTTTTATGACATGGTGGTGGTGGGGGCCGGTCCGGCAGGATTGGCGGCTGCCGTTTATGGAGCCAGCGAAGGCCTACGCACGCTGGTGATTGAGCCGGATGCGCCAGGGGGGCAGGCGGGGAGTTCTTCGAGGATTGAGAATTACCTCGGGTTTCCCTCCGGAGTGACGGGGGCGGACGTGGCCGTCGAGCGCACACGCAGGCAACGCAGTTCGGGCGGGGTTAGCGACCCAACGGGCAACTGGCCTGCGCATTGATGGGCAGTACCGGTTTGTGCAGCTTGCGGACGGGCGGGAAGTGTCGAGCCACGTGGTGATGCTGGCTCCGGCATGCAGTATCGCAAGTTGGAGATTCCGGGCGCCGAACGGTTGGCCGGGCGCGGCATCTACTATGGGGCCGCGCTAGTTGAGGCTGTGGCCTGCAAGGATGAAGAGGTCTTTGTGGTAGGGGGCGCGAACTCTCCAGGGCCAGGCGGCGCTGCACTTTGGCAAGTTTGCCTGCAAGGTGACTATGGTGGTGCGGGGGGATGGTCTTTCTGCCACGATGTCGAAATACTTAATCGATGAGATCGAGAAAACATCCAATATTGTGGTTGAGCCGCACACGCAGGTAGTCGAGGCAGTTGGCGAGGAACGGCTTGAAGAGCTGAAGATCAGGGGAGCGCAGGGAGAGTACACGGTTCCGGCTTCGTCGTTGTTTGTGTTTATCGGCGCGGCACGGGTACGGGATGGTTCAGCGATTGGTTG
>CAVXVD010000119.1:0-3632 GCA_963765015.1 uncultured Acidobacteriota bacterium
GCAACATCAGGCCGGAGCGTTCTCCATCCCGGTGAATGCAAGCTACCCATTTCCCGTCGGGAGAAAGTGAAGGCCGATGTCCGTATCCCAGCAATATTGCCGGGGAACCGTCTGTCTTCCGGAGGTAAATGGCGGAATTGCGTCCCTGGCCATTAGATAGCTCGGCGAACAGCGCCGACTGCCCGTCATTCGAGAGTTCGTACAATAAGGACGAGTCCAGCCAGCCTAAATCGCGCTCTGGAGCTCCGTTCGGAGGCAAGTAGAGGATCCCGAGTCGTGAATTGACCGTACTCAATAAAACACGGCCATCGCGGGCGACGTCCTGCATCACGATCATTCCGCCGGTCTGAGAAACTAACCGCTGCGCGCCCTTCAGAGTGACGGCATAAAGCGCCGGATCCACGCCGGGCTGCCCTCCGGAGAACCACACTTCCTGGTTGTTCGGTGACCAGTTCAGCGCCCCGATCGCACGCCATCCTCTGGAAAGAACCTGCCGAGGATGATTCGAGCCCACCAGACACAGGGCATAATCGCCAACCTCGACGTCGTAATCAAAGAACGCAACCAGCTTGCCGTCTGCCGAAACACGCGGCATCATCGGTGGGCGATTTTCGGTCTCGTAAAGGACGGTTCCTACCGGATATTCCAACCGGAAGCGTCCTCCCGCAGAGCGCACGACCGCCAGCGATTCGCCGTCCGGGCCCCAGTCCGCGCCACTCACGCCTTCCAATATCTCTCGCGGAGCGCCACCGGCAAAGGGCACACGCGCCAGTGTACCCACGTCCTCGCTGCCCAGAACAATGGCCATCTCTCCCCGTGGCGAGATGGCGAGCACTCGGGCGCTGGGAAGTTCCAATGCCCGTGCCTCGCGATTCCCCGGTTGTGCGGAGAATAACGTGGAAGGAGCTCCGTCCCACTCAGCGCTGTAAACGATGTTGCCGCCGGGAGCGAATTTCGCCGAACTGACATCGCCGCGACGAAACGTCAGTCGCTGAAACGACGGCGGCTCCGGCCGGAAGAATTTCTGCTCATACGAGATGCCCGACACAAGTCCAAGGCCTGCGCCGAGCACGATTCCAATCAGCAATCTCGCAATCACCCAGCGATTCGCGGGGGGCAGGCGGCGAACGGCGGCAGCGGCCGGGGCGACAAAGCCGGACTTGCTCAAGTCCATCTCGTCGCGCAACTCCTCGAGCGCCACCTTCACGTCAGCCATGGTTTGCCAGCGGCGCTCTGGCTCTTTCTTGAGACATCGGACAATGATCCGATCGAGTTCCGCGGGAATTTCCGGAGCAGCCAGGGATGGCAGTTGAGGGTCTTTGTAAAGCACCGCTGAAAGCGATGATAGCTTCGAACCGCCCGCGAAAGCGCGCTGGCCGGTCACCATCTCGTAGAGGACCGATCCGAAGGAAAACACGTCCGACCGCGTGTCAACTCTCTTGCCCTCGGCCTGCTCGGGCGACATGTAGGCGACCGTGCCAAGAATCGTACCGTCTTCGGTGATCGGAGATCCCTCGCCATGCAAAGTCTCGGCATAGGCATCTGCTTCCGTCGGTTCATTCAGCTTCGCCAAGCCAAAATCGAGGATTTTGACTAGTCCCTGCTGGGTCACGATTACGTTCGCGGGCTTCAAATCGCGATGTACGATTCCGGCGGCATGAGCCGCCGACAGCGCATCCGCCATCTGGGCCGCATATTTCAACGCGTCGCGGACTTTGAGGCCTTTTTTCCCGATCAGCTGATCCAGCGTCTCGCCCGCCACGTACTCCATGGCGATGTACTGAACCGGCTTCCCGTCGATCTCCTGGGTATCAATGTCATAGATCGTGACGATATTCGGATGGTTCAGGGACGAAGCTGCCTTTGCTTCCTGGACGAAGCGACGCTCGCGATCCGCATTCAGAGCAGTGGTGGAGAGAATCTTGATCGCTGCGGTTCGGCCAAGACGCGAGTCCACCGCCTTGTAGACAACGCCCATGCCTCCGGCTCCGAGCTTGGCTTCAATGCGATAGGAGCGAAGTGATTTGCCGATCATGTGCGCGGCTCTGAAGGTGCGGGTTGCAATTTGCGCGAACAGCGATATCGAACATCAAAGTCACGCAAAATAATCTAAGAAGGCGGTCAAACGAACGCGAAGAAAACGAACAAAACAGCGGGTCTGGCAACAAAACTCTCGAGCCGAGAAGTCCAACTAGAAGCGGCCTCGGCGCGTCCGACCCAATGCACGGAGAGCTTGTAATTCTAACAGATATCCGTCGCTTACCAGCAGGCTCTCGTGGGTCGCGGATGAGTCAGATTCGCCTCCTGTATCCCAGGGAGGACGGGTTCTGTGGCCGCTCCGATAACCGAAGAACTTCTCGTTCGTCAAATAGACGATGCTCCCCTTGTGTACATAGGGGATCTATGAGAATCTTCCCTTGAAATCCCAGGGGTGCAGATGGATCAGGCCAAACTCGAATTTCTTCGCGGTACGCTGGATGTTCTCATCCTTAAGGCATTGGTCTGGGGCCCGCTTCACGGGTACGCGATCACCAATCTCATCCGCCGCCAGAGCGACGACGCCCTGCTCGTCGAAGAGGGCACCCTCTATCCCGCCCTATGGCGATTGGAAAACAAGGGACTACTCGACGCCGAGTGGGGACTCTCCGAGAACAATCGCAAAGCAAAGTTCTACCGCCTCACGTCCGAGGGCCGCCGCCAACTTCGTCAGGAGGTAAAGACCTGGGAGGCGTATGCCGCGGCTGTAGCGAAAGTACTTGGGGCGACACAACCTCCGTTGCCAGAGAACATTACATGACACCGACTCCTCTGTGGCGGCGCTACTCCCGGTTGTTTGGTCCGGATCCCGCCGCCGATGTGAAGGACGAACTCCGTTTTCATCTCGAAGCTAAAATTGACGATCTCGTTGCTCACGGGTGGCGTCCGGAAGACGCCCGCGAAGAAGCTGAGCGCCAGTTCGGCGACCTGCGCACGGTCCAACAGATCGGCATGCATATAGGAGCAAGCATGGAACGCCGGAAACGCCTTAACGACTACTGGACCGACACCTTACAAGACGTCCGCTATACGTTTCGCACGCTCCGCCGGGACCCGGGATTTGCCGCAGTCTCCATCCTCATTCTGGCTCTGGCCATCGGAGCGAACACCGCGGTCTTCAGCGTAGTCAACACGTTGCTGCTGCGACCTCTTCCCTTCCCCGACTCCCGCGAGCTGGTATGGATCGCCCCGCCGCCGAATGACTGCGGTCAATCGTGCGCGACCTACTCTTCGGATGGGTACGAAGAATTCCGTGCGCAGAGCCGTGTATATCAGGATGTGACCGGATACTTCGCTTTCAGCACTCCCGACAATCTCCGGCTCACGGGACGCGGTGAACCCGAACCGGCGACCAGTATCGACGTCATTGGCAACTTCTTCCGGGTTCTCGGCGTGCAGCCGGCTATGGGCCGTCTGTTCAGCCCAGAAGAAGCACGCGGCGGCCCGCATCCGGTGGCTCTTCTCGCCAACGCCTACTGGCGCCGCCAGTTCAATTCCGATGCCGGCATTGTGGGTAAGTCGGTCGAACTGAACGGCACGCCCGTCACAGTCGTCGGAGTTTTGCCCGACACTTTCGACTTCGGTCATGTCGATGC